>JAZUIF010000096.1:0-12382 GCA_045642085.1 Paludibacteraceae bacterium
CTACAATCTCAACCAATCTGCCTAACAGATCATATACGTAAATGTCAGAAACTGCATTGTCTACGTAGATTACACCTTTACAACCCCAAATAGCAACAGTAGTTACTTCGTTGTCGTTAAGCTGTGTAGTGGACATAAACATAGGATAAAGTTTTACAAATCTCAAATTTTCCTACGGGCATAAAAATAAAAAGTACAACACAAAATTTAACAAACATTTGATTTGTAGATAATTACAAAAAACACAAAATAAAATAAAAAGTACAAAAGGGTGGCAAGAGGGTTACATTATGGGGTGTGTATAGTATAATTGTGTGATGTTTCGTTACAGGCATTAAAAAAGGGGCTAAAAAAGCCCCTTTTCTCGTTCGTATTTCTCCCTTATCGATGCGATGATATAATCGGTCTTGGATGGTACCTTTTCGAGGATCTCGACGACTTCCTGCGGAGCGTTAAAACCATACGTCTTGCTGGTTGTCTTTTTACGTCCAGAACCTTCTCTTTTGCCACCTCTTTGTGGCTTTTCTGCTTGATTTTCCATATTTTATGTGTATATTTGCAACATAAACAAGTCCAAAAGTGGGAGGTGCTGGAACACCTCCCGAAGGCTTACAATTTAATTTCTATTGTGATTGTAGCCTTGCCAATTTTAAGCTTAATTTTAAACTCTTTTAGCTCCATTTTATTGACCTTTTGGCTTGTTTTTCCTACTCTTTTCAAGGTTTTCAGAATCCCCTTTTGTAACCCCCTCTTGATTACATTACAAATATACAAAAATATTTGAAAATATACAAATAAAATCAAATAAAAATAACTGAAAATCAGTATTTTAACGCAAAAAAAACACTCGAAAAGGACTTTATAACCTTTACGAGTGTTTTTTTTTATGTTATAAAACATAAATCAAAATTAAAAAGTACGGAATGGAGTTACAAAAAAGACATTGAAGTTACAAATGGGGTTACAAATGGGGTTACATTTCTTTAAAAAAAAACACCGTCAAAACCTCTAAAAACTACACAAAAATAATGTCAAACATTAAAAAATATACACAAAATGTATAGTTTTGTTTTGTGGTATACCTCTTATATATAGATAGTTAGGTGTAAAAATAGCCTGTTTTGCCTACCTCTCCCCCTTTTAACCTCCCTTTAACTGCTCTTTTAGTGACGTTATTCTGTTGTTTAATTCTTCGATATGTTCTTTCTGATCGTTAATGCGTTCTTTAAGTCCTTCAATGCGTTCTTTTAGTTCTTCTATTTGGATGTCTTTTTCTTTGCACATTTTACAACGATCATTCTCTTCTTTTGAATTATCTGTCGTGATGGAAGCATGACAACCTGTACTTCCTTTCTGAATAATTCCAGAATTGTAATCGTTATTGTCTATTAACATCTGACCCTTACCAGTTAAAAGCCACCCAATAGACAGGTTAGAGTATTTCTCTATTATTAAAGATAATTTATCTTCTCCTATACCTTTACTAATGCTATTAACGTAACCATTAGAAGCTTCTATTGATGTTTCAAAGTCCTTTATTTTGATGTTCATTTCTGAACAATATAATTTAAGTCTTTCTTTTGTACTCATAATCAATAAATTATAAAAATTCTCTAGAAAAAATAGAGAAATAGTTTTGTTATTAGAGAAATTCTCTATAATATTGCATCGTTTTCGATAACAAACGAACGAAAACAATTTAAAAGATACAAAGATAAATTAAAAAAAGAAATGATATGGATAAAATTAATGTGAATAGAGGTGTTCGTCACCAATTGACAGCTGAATTCAAAACATCAAGGCTTATTGTGAACGAAGCCTTGAACGGAAGCGAGCGAACTCCACTTCATGTAGCGATTCGCAACAGAGCAAAAGCTATCAATGAAGATTACTTCAATAGTTTAAACAAGAATGACGAAAATAAAAGTTCATAGCAATTGTTTTTTAATTCTCAGACAGAGACTCAAACACTCGTGAGAGTGACAGAGTCGAGGCGGGGAAGCGCATGTTTATAGTTTGTTATGCTTATTTGTATTCAGTGAAAGCGCAGGACTCCGACAGCGGTCGGAGGGGTTCGAGTTCCCGAACCGCCACTCATTCCGAGGTGCTTGGCCGTAACCCGTGAAGGGCGCAAACAAGACTGATAGCGTCCCTTGGTGCGAGAACCGCCGCGATAACGGAAGCCGCGGCACGCTAGCGTAGGAGGCTTTGTCAGGTTCGACTCCTGATTCGCATCCGCACAACACTAGGCAATGTCTTTTGTGGCTTTTGCAGAGCCATCGGTTTCATTGCCATTGCTGGAAACTGAAACGTCGTGATAACGGAAGCCACGACAGGATTAAAAGCCCGGAGGCTTTGCGGGGTTCGACTCCCCGCCAGTTTCCCATTCGAGGTCGTGAGAAACCAGAACGCGTAAGTGTCGGATAACGGAAGCCCGACAACGAACGGCAATCGGTGTAGGAAACTACACTGGCGATTGTAAGCTACCACCGCTTTGCGGGGTTCGACCCCCCGCCGCGTTCCTGTAATTTAAAAATTTGAAAAATATGAAACTACAAGAAAAACTAAGCAAGCTTCATCTGTTGAAAGATGAACTTGGAAAAAAAATTTCAGAAAAAGAAATCACGGACCACAGGTACTACGTGGATTCCATCGATCTGAACGCAAAGATTCAGATTATTGAAGAACTTCTGCAAGAAGAAAAAGGAAAAATGAGAGGATACAGAGAAGGAGCATCCGAGATGACAAGTACAGAACACGACGGATTGAAGATGTACGTCAACACCGACAAAATGAAATGCTGGCTTGATATAGACGGCTCCGTTATCGATCTCAGCAGCAAGAGTATCGGTCAGATAGAACAGCTGCAAAAGATCCTCTCCATTGAATAGAAACCATATAAGTACGTTTTATGATAATGTTGTAACTAACAGATTTACACTTTACTTTGCCGTCTATTCATCCGTGACGGACTTGTAGGCGGGCAACGGGGGAAGATTCGGAAAAGGGAAGCCCGAAATGAAATCGACACTTGGGAAACCAAGCACGCCTGATAGTCTGGAACGCGAGTGTGGTTCGACTCCGCACCCCCCGACAAACTGAAAAGAAACGTACTATGGCAGCAATAGAAGAGATTAACGGACGACCTGCTGCTTCTGTCGCATGGATGGTTGAAAACGGAATCATCAGCATGTCTAACATTAAGATTCTTCTTAACAGACATGACGCAGAGCAAGCACGAAGGGCTTGCAAGGGACAGACGGCGCTGGTCTATGCGGACAACATGCCGATGCGTTTTAAAAGTAAGATCATTGACATGGTGGGAGACATCTACGAAGCGATGAAGACTAGTCTTCTTGACGTGCAGCACGACGCAAGAGCAGCACAGTTCTACGACGCATACACGACAAGAGATGGCAAGAGGCTTCCTTCAGAGAAGAGACGAGAGTATTATGCGACTGCGTGTGTTCTGAACGCAATCACAGAATTCGTCAACGTTCGTAAAGGGAAACGGACAGCAATGGGTGCACGAGCTGGGAAGGCTTGGGACACAATAGTGTCGAACCTTGAAAAAGTTGACAGAAACAATTTTCCGTTCTCATTGCCAGACAACACGAGAAGTCTGGAGAGGAAATGGAGAAGATATGTCGAAGACGGATATGATAGTCTTGTTCATAAGGCATACGTTAACGATCAGCGCAATGCAGCGAAGGTGTCGGAAGATGTGCAACAAAAAGCACTCACAGAATTTCTTACAGTTCAGAACTGGGACAACGAGGATGTGGCACGATATTACAACTCGCTTGCACGCCAGAACGGATGGAAAGAGATTACAGCCGCTACAGTTGCCAACTACAAATCATTCCACAAAACGGAAATATACGCAGCAAGACACGGGAAAAACGCATTCAGGAACGAGCTTACAATGCAGGTGAAGAGGACAAGACCAAGCACACCGCTTCTCTATTGGACGAGAGATGGTTGGAAAGTCGAACTTTACTACAGGACAGAAGAAAACAACTACAACTCTCTTACATTGGAAGTTATCCTGGACACCTATTGCGACTATCCAATCGGATATGCGATAGCAGACAGGGAGGGCGTTGAACTGATAAGCGAGGCAATGCGCAACGCAGTGAAGCACACGGAGGAACTGTTCGGACACATGTACAGGGTTCATCAACTACAGAGCGACAACTACGGGAAAACTGGAATGAAGGAAATAGACGAGTACATCTCCAAACACTTCACGCCAGCAGCCGTTGGCAATGCGAAAGCGAAAGTGGTTGAGCCTTACTTCAAACATCTGAACAAGACCTATTGTTCAAAACAGAAGAACTGGAGCGGATATGGCGTTACAAGCAAAAAAGAATTGCAGCCCAACCCAGATCTCGTGAAGATGAGAAACAAGGAGTTCCCAACACGCGAGGAATGCATTAGGCAGATTGAGGAGATGATAACGACAGAGCGTGATAGCAAGCGAGACAAGATGATTGAAGGTTTCAGGCAGATGAAAGAGGAACATCTTGTAGAGCTTAGTGAGAGAGATTACCTAACACTCTGGGGAGAAGAGACACCGACAAGAGCATTGCTTAGAGGGCCGGGACTTGTGATAACAATCAACGGAGTAAAACGGACCTACGATTGTTTCGACAGTTCGATGCGACGTCACCCATCAGAGAGGTGGGCAGTCAAGTACGATCCGAGAGACATAAGCAGAGCTTTGGCAATCAGTGAGGATGGAAGACTGGTCTACGAATTGGAGGAGAAGTATGAGCAACCAATGGCGTTGGCAGACAGAAGACCGGGAGACGCAGAACAGCTGCAGAGGATAAGGGACTTTAATGAAAAGATGATGGCTGACGCAATTGAGTTCGTCAGTGAGGCAAGCGGAACAGTCAAATCGTTGATGTCTTCACGAAAGCTCGAAGATGGTACCAACCCATCCATCATAGATGGAGCTGAACACCTGCAGAAAATGGTTCTTACCGACAAACACGGAAGGCACAAGGACGCACTTAACGATATCAGATGCGGCACATCGGAAGTAAAACAAGAGACAACAACCGATGTGACAGAAGATGATAACGATTATTTAAACGATTATTAATCAAAATTTAAAACATGGAAAATATAAAAAAACAAAACATCGTACAGCAGCTTGTCAAGTATTGCGAGCGGTATGACAGTCAGACACGAGCAGCAACGTCATTGAGAGGTGTAAGTCCTGCGACAATCAGTCAGATGATTAACGGGAAATGGGACCTAATAAAAGACGAGATGTGGAGGAACGTGGCCGCACAAATAGGCTATAAGGAAGAGAAATGGGAAGCAGTCGAGACAAGCGGATACAAGAGACTGAACAAGATACTAGGCGACGCACAGGAGAATTCGCTTGTCATGGGAGTGACAGGAGATGCAGGGACTGGTAAGACATTCGCCTGTAAACAATACGCAAGCAGAAACAAACAGGTGTACCATCTATGTTGTAGCGAATACTGGAACAAGAAGGTTTTTCTATCTGAACTTCTACTGAACATGGGTCGTGATTTTACCGGCTATTCAGTAAGTGAGATGATGATGGAGGTTGTACGATGTTTGAAGATGCAAGACAAGCCTATGATCATTCTAGACGAGGCAGACAAGCTCAACGATAATGTGCTATACTTCTTCATCACACTGTACAACCAATTGGAAGATGAATGCGCAATTGTACTGATAGCCACATCACATTTAGAGAAGAAACTGAAGAGAGGTGTAAAGCTTGCAAAGAAGGGATATGCAGAGATATGGAGCCGATTAGGTCGTAAATGCGTACCGTTAAAGGGCGTGACGAGCGCAGACATCGTTAAGATATGCGAGACGAACGGAATTACAGACTCAAAGGACATAGACTCAGTTATAGATGAAAGCGAGAGCGACCTTAGACGTGTTAAGAGAAAGATTCACGCATTGTCATCTATTAGGAAGATAGAGAGAGCGAAGGATTTAGAGGAGGATGACGAATGAAGAAGGAGTACAGATTATCAGACGTATCGAACTACAAGCCTGTAAAGGCTGAGTTTGACGGAGATTTCCAACAGGCTATTGGCAATCCGGAGCTGAAAGGATCTTGGATCATCTGGGGAAACAGTTCAAACGGAAAAACATCCTTCGCTTTGCAGCTTGCGTTATACATGACGCAGTTCGGAAAAGTGATATACGACTCCATCGAGGAGGGAATGAGCCAGTCAATGCAGGATGCGATATGTAGACAGAGCATCAACAAGAAGATAAAGTACAGATTCAGTCTATTGGACAAGGTTGATATTGAAGAACTAAAGGAGATACTACGAAAGCCTCGCACGGCAAAGATAGTTTTCGTTGATTCCTTGCAATATACTGGTATGACGTATGCAGACTATAAGTCTCTACGTAAAGAGTTTCCAAACAGGCTGTTCGTCTTCATTAGTCACGCGGATGGGAGGTCACCTAAAGGAGAAGTTGCGAAGAGTGTAAGGTACGATGCATTTGTCAAGATATACGTTGAAGGTTATCAGGCATTCACGCAAAGCAGATATGGAGGAGGAGAACCTTTCACAATATGGAAAGAGGGTGCTGAAAAATTCGGAAAACAAAAAAAGGAGCAGATATGAATAAAAATAGAATATACATCAGTGGAGCTATCACGAACGATCCCGGATACAAGGATAAGTTCAAGGAAGCGGAAGAATATCTAAAAGATTTGGGTTGGGAAGTTGTAAACCCTGCAGAGCTTGTTAAGGAGGAAGAAAGCAAGAAGTGGTCGGACTATATGAGAGAGGCGGTCAACCTTATGACGACATGCACAGCCATTTACATGCTCAACAACTGGAAACAGAGTCACGGAGCGATTGTAGAGTATCAGCTTGCGACGACTTTGGAGTATGATTTCTATTACGAAGATATCGAAGACTAAAATCAATTCTAATATGGAAATAGAGAATAAAATACAAGAAGAAGTTCTTTTGTCGGGACATCATCACAGAAGGATGGTAAAAGCGTTTTACGCATGTTGTAATGGTAAAGGCATAACGACAGAGGAGAAAATGACGATACTTGCCAGTTACGGAAGAGAGCACACGAGCGAGATGACAGCCGACGAGCTTAAAGATGCGATCGACAAGCTCAATGAGAGGGAAGACACTGAGCAGGGCGCAAGATCCAAATGGGTGAGACGAGCAATGGCGGTCACCTATCAGTATCTCATAGCAATTAAGAATCCAAATATTAATGCAGACTATGTTAAGAATATAATTATCACATCAGCGAAGGTTGACAAGTTCAGCGACCTGACAAAACAGCAACTGATGAAAGCGTTTTACACATTTAAACACAAAACAGATGAGGCCAGACGAAGAACTAATACCAGTTCGGCAGATGCTGCTGAAGAACATAGGAATGAGTCTGAAAGACTACAGAAAGAGGAACAGACCATTCAAGATGGCGATTAAGAGACAGATCGTTCATTGGATTCTGAGCAATGAGAAGTTCTCGAATGAGCAGATAGCAGAAGATTGCAACAGAGACAGATGTACGATCATCTATTCATCGGCACACATCAGAGAACTAATCCGAGTAAAAGACCAATATGTTATCAATCTAATTAACAAGGCAAATGGAAAGTAATATTACAGCAGCTTCAGCTGCAAGAACACAAGAAATCTTAAAGACATTCGGAGGTATTAACCAACGACCATCCATCCGAAAGGCATACAAGAAAGGATTCGCCTACAATGCCATCATTGAAGCTGTTGATGGGGAAAAGGCAATCAAGGAGAAATCAGCAAGACTTGGAAGGTTGCTCTCAATGACTCACCTGCTAACATCCGAGGCAATCCTTCTGATGGACGAGGCGGACGCAATGCTAGACAAGAAGGTAAAGGAGGCGAAGCACTTTAGAGACTACACGAAGTCGATTAACTTCTACTTTGAACGATGGAGGGAAAGCCTGGAACCTCTTATCAGTGCGGAACAAATGAAGTGTTTCAGCGAGGACTTTAACGCATTCGACGCAAATGTGAGGTCGTATGCAAAACTGGAAGGCTGGAAGACGCAAACGAAAGAAGACAGGGTGAAAGGACTGAAAGAACGCAACAAGAACCTGCACAGAGAGTTCATGAACAATCTATTGGATCTTAAAGAACTTGTCGGAGAGAAAGAAGTTGAAGAGTTTTTGAACGAAATTAAAAAAATGGACATATGACAAGATACATTTATTCCGCATACTGGTGCAACAACAAGGAGTGTGACAAGCATTGTGCAAGACATCCGAGATATGGGAAAGGGAAAGGTGCTGTCGATGGAAAACTGAATAAAGGGAGATGCCCAGATTACCTTCCTATCTGTCAACTGTCTGCTGCACAGAAAAAAGAGATGGGAGTATGGTGAAAAAATATCGCATATACGAACTTAAATGTCTTGACTATTCAGACATTAAGATATCGGAAGAGACAGGATTCAGTATCGACGAAATAAGAAGTTATTTGTCTCATGCACATTTTAAAGATTTAAATATAAAAATAGAATCCAAAAGAGCTTCCGTTTTTGAAGATTACAGAACCAGGATCGAAAGACTACAGAAGTTGTTGCTTGAACAATATTCTGACGAAATCGTGAAGGAGATTAATTTTTTAACCGTTAAGTTAGCGAAACTAAGCAGAGGTAAGAACAAGAAAGCCGCTGTGTATACTAACTATAAATTTAATATTTAATAAGTATGAAAATAAGTTCAATCGAAGTCATTGTCGCAAACGGGAAAAGCGAAGATGATTACAAATTTCAAAAAAAATGTTTAAAGGACAACCACCTTGAACGTGTCGATATGATAAATGGCAAGTACAAAAGACTTATAGATGATGCAAAGAACATTATTCATAAGCTTAATATAGAAAAAGAGGCTAAATTAAGAGAAGAGACTCAACAGTTCAAAAAAGAACGTATAGAGCTTGCAAAAAGTTTTGGCTTATATTACGAAAACAACGATTCAGACAATGCAAATCAGAGAAGTTAGAATATATGCATTTATCAAGCGAAAACTTGTGAAAGGCAGTAGGCTTATTTATTAACTTAAAGACATCAAAAAAATGAAAGACGGAGTAATAGCACTTTTCTCACTGATTATTGTAGCGGTAGTAGTTTCTCTACAATGCAGTAAGACTTATTCGCAAAAAGCAGAAGACATAGACAGACAGATCCAGACTGTCGATACAGAGATACGGTATTCAAACGACATGAATAGAATATCTCAGCTTATACTCGTCAAAGATTCGTTACTAAAAATAAAAAGAACAATTAAAAACTAAAGCGTATGGAAGTAGTAACTATTCGTAACAAGAACACAAACACTTATTATGTTGAGTATTTTGAGAAAACAGAAGTAGACTCTGTCGTCTTCGATGTAGAAGAAGAAATCAGAAAAGGTACAAAGATCACTTCTTGTCACAGAAGAGATAACAACAAAGAGACAGTAACAATCGAGAGAACAATCGAATATTAAACAATCATAAAAAATTAATTAAACATGAGTTATTTAAAAGCAAAATCAATTGACGCTAAGTTGACGACTGCAGAAAAGATTATCGATCGCATGAAGCACGCGTTGAAAAATGAATGTAATCCATTTCAGATGAAAAAGAGACAAATATTCATAGCATACAGGAATCTTAATACAAAAAAGTAATAAAAAATGGAATTAGAGAAATTGACAGAAGACGAGCGCAAAGAGTTGGAGGAATACCGTGCGCTTAAAGCAAGGAAGGCAGCCGAGGAAAAGGCGAAGGAGCAAAGAGAAGAGTACAGAATGATGGTCGATGACGAGATCAACAAAAACATGGCTATGCTTGTTAACGTGTCGGAGCTTATCAGTAAGACAAAGAAGGAGGTGATGGACAACTTCAAGGCTGTTCTTGACCTTAAAAAAGAGGTGTTGTATAACAAGAAGGTGGAAGACCAGAGGAGTCACACGTTCACATCATCGGATGGGACGATGAGAATTACAATCGGCTTTTATGTCCTGGACAGTTACACGGACACTGTAGAAGAAGGAATCTCGATGGTGAATGAGTACATCCAGTCACTTGCAAGTGACGACAAAAGCAAAATGCTAGTAGAGGCGTTGATTAAGTTGTTAAGTCGCAACAACAAAGGCATTCTAAAAGCGTCGAAGGTGTTACAGCTTAAACAGATGGCAGACAAGAGCGGGTCTGACCTGTTCAAGAAGGGGGTTGCAATCATCGAGGAGTCGTATTCACCTGTTACTTCGAAGACATTCATTAGAGCGGATAAGAAAGGAGATAACGGGGAATGGGTTCCTGTGTCTCTCGGCATGACGGAGGGCTGATGTGATGGAAACGATTGTTTTACTTGTAAAAATTATTGCAGTCTTTGCGATATTATTGTTCTTATACCTTGGTTTGTGTGAAATTCTTCTTAGAATCGTAAGAAAAGAGGAGTTCAACTATACAAAGGAAGAGGAAGACGACGAGGAAGATGAAAATTGAAAATTTCATTGCAGACATAAACAGATTACCGGTTGACATAGCTTGCTTTATGGGAGCACATACGGTAAAAAAGACGTGGGTTGTCACAATCGCAAGTGAATACCCGAAAGGCTCTCTGTTTAGAAATCCACTGCTAGAACTGCTCGCAAAATACGGAGCGACATACGAAGACACAATAGGTGGAGATTGTGTCGTTGCGTATTTGCCTTTATAATGAGAGAAAGGAGACTTGCAAAGTCTCCTTTCTTGTTTCTTCGTATCAGTGCTATTATATATATTTGTTGAATAGTTCAATAAAACTCTCCATTTATGTACAATAGCACAAAGACAAGAGCAATCCAAGTCCAGAAAATAGTGGAAGACAATTACGAGGAAGGAACACAGAGCCGTTGCAAACTCTGGGTGTATCGGCACATCGTAAAGCCAAAGTTTGGAATCTCGGAAAGAACATTCTTCCGCTGTCTGTCAAGGTTTGAACAAGTGACGGAACAGGAGGCCAGTATGCCCAAGCAACTGGAATTCGATTTTATGATGTGATTATCCTTTGTCTGGAAGCATTCCGGCAGACATCATCCCATCGTATTGAAGAGTGAATGATTCATTAACTTTGCACTGGTATGTGTGTTCGTATATCCTGATTCCGTGTTCTGCCGTGTACATCCTGGTTGACTGACGACATAATCTGCCACAATTAGTGTCTGGCTGAAACCCCTGTAAGAGTTCGTGCATTGACTTAAACAACGATAGATGATCCTTAACATCTTCTTCCTGCGTGCTTCCGTAATGCGTGTCATGGTAGCAGTCTATCACAAGAGCGACTGACAATGTAACGGTACCTGTCTGATAGTCTCTTCTTGCATCATCCCATTCTACGGAAGGAAGATCTAATAGTATTGCCGGGAACGTGATTGGATACCCGTCATTATAACTATCAAGCTGTCCCTTGTTCTCATCAATGTGAGAAATTCCACTCAAGGTTGAAAGTCGTTCCATGACTGACAAAAATAATTCTTCCATTATAAATTTTTGTTTAGTTTTTCAATTTCACTGTTTATCTTTTTGTCTATCTCTTCCTGTAGTATAGGAGAATCTCCCAAGAATTGTCTTTTTGGTATGACTACTGTGAGCTTTGTTTTTTTAGTCAAAGCGATAGCCTTCCACATTTGAGCCTCCTCACTAAGAACAGCAGCCTTTTTGGTTGTTCCACCAGCCTCGTAGAACTTCGCCCATGCAAACTTTTTCATCTTTGCAGTTTTCGTTGGTGACACTGTTCCACCTTCGTTGTGTATGGCGGAATATTCAAGATCGGAGTAGATGGTTACCTGTGCGTCGCCTGTCTGATAATTAATCGAACGTCCCAAGTCTCCAGTTCCTGTCAGTATCTTTCTCCTTGATCCGTATCGGTTGCGTTTCGTGTCCACCCATTTGTTGCCGAAGAACCCCTCATCCCGGAAGTTTGATTTGAAAAGAGAAGACGCAAGATTCCCAAGTATTTTTGGGAGGTCGTTGTGTATCAACTTCTTCATCTCGATAGCATACTGTGCGTATTCCTTATGTAAGTCTTCGAAATCCATAGGCGGTCTTGATTAGTTTATCCCATAAGGGTATTCGTCCGGGTCTGTGTCGCCGGGTTGCGGGTTTCGTTGCATGATGACAAGTTTTCTTATCGCTTGCGGTGTTATCTCCACTCCGTTCTTCTTGCAGTAGTCGGAGCAATCCTCCCAAAACTTCCATTCAACGTTCTCTGGAGTTGCCAGGTCTGTGTCGTTGCTTGACCAGAACTCTCTGAATAGCCTTAATATCTTCGATACGTCAATCATCATCCTATTCTTTTGTTCCCTTCGTATGCTCTGACTGATTCA
>JAZUIF010000097.1:0-14343 GCA_045642085.1 Paludibacteraceae bacterium
TCATTAGTGTCCCGTTAAAATGGGACATATAAAATTTAATCAAATAATCCCGGAATAATGGGAATAAATAGATCTTTGACATCGTTGAAATTAGTCTTATCAAACAGGTCACGTAAGTGTGTCTTGTCTGTCAATGAGATGCTAAGAATCTGCAAAACCTCGTAAGTAGAGCGCTTTAATTGCATGTCATGCTGGACAATGGCAACAAGGCAGTAAGTGATTATGGCAACACTGATCTGAATGCGTACCGCATTTTCTGTAGTTCCCCAAAATCTCTTGATTTTGAGATGTTGCTTGAGCCACTTAAAGAACAGTTCAACAAGCCATCTCTTTTTGTATAGATTAGCGACATCCAAAGCAGAAATATGTTTTGCATTTGTCAGAAAAGTGAACTCTCTGTCATCTTCGTCATCATAAAAACGAATGAGTCTAAAACTCTCAGGATATTTCTTCTCGGAAAGATAGCCTGTAAGTTTTACTTCTGCATCTGTCAAAACATTCTTTGGCAACCTTCGTTTCCAATTGACAGTCTTGTACTTCAAATTGGTTTTGGCTCGAACCACAAAGAAAGAACTGGTGAGATGTATTCTATAGAGTTCTTTGAATGAATCATAAGCTCTATCGAATATGTAATAAGCATTTGGCTCACAAGAAATTATCTGCATTGCCTTTGAATCATGTTTGGATGCTGTTGTCACAGTATAAAAGGCAGGAATTTGAGCCTCAATGTCATATAGGACATGAGCTTTTACGCCACCTTTCCTGCTTCTAAACTTAGCCCATGGGAATGTGGAGAGACACAAAGGGATAGTTGTAGAATCGAAAGCGTATTTTCTTCCTGGTATTTCTATTATGTTGGTGGCACGTTTCTCGCATGCTTCCTTCATCATATAGAAAGCAAAGTCTTCAAAGATCCTGTAGTCTCTGTTCTGATTGGCAGAGGCAAGAGTCGTTCTCGCAATAGGTTCTCGTCCAAGTCCCAAATGATACTGCTTTGCCCTATGGGCTTCAAATGCAACTATCAAATCTCTAAGACTCTCTCGATTACTAAGTTGTCCAAACATCATTGCCAATAACTGGTTCCAGCATGTAAAGTGTTTTACATAACGATTTCCTTCATACTTGCGAACATAGTTATTGAATTGTGTCCTGTTTAGAAATGCGGTAAGTTGAGAAAAAACGTATTTGTCTTGATTCATATGCAGCTATCATTTAGCCACAAATGTATGAATTCAAATCCGTTTCATTTAAAAATACCGTCTAATAGACTATATTTCAATTATTTCAAAGAACTTTTTGTTCACTTTTACGGGACGGTAGTGATTTTATTTGATTAATGATTTTCAAATTTAGTTCATTTCCAACAGATTGAGTTTCTGCGGTATGTTGTTAGTACCAATTATAGTACAGTTCAGTGCTATCATTAGAAATTGTTATACCGAATTTCTCTGAGTCTCCATCAATGCAATGCAACCAGTCTATATTATCTTGGTGTTCAATGACATGAGGTGCATCAAGCAATTCATTTACATAGTAATCCATAATCCATTTAAAATTGTTGCTTTCCTTTTTGAACCAGTCTATAAGTTCCTTTTCGTTCTTCCAACTCTCTTTAGAAGTGTTGTATGCAATCAAATTGAAATTTTGCCAAGCAGGAACACACCCGTTATCGCTACAGCCTCCGTGTCTTATGATTTTGCATTTATAACCTTCGGCTGAAGTGTACATTAATTCGTATTTTGATTGGCTTATAAGTCTGTCGGAATAGTTTTTACTATTAATCTGAATGTCTTCCACTGGTATTTTGAAGCAGTCATCAGTAGAATCGTCAATACTTGACAGGTCGTGTTCGTCAGTAATTTCTATTTCATGAGCCTTCACACTATTTGACAACGTGTCTGATATTTTGGTTGTACTGTCTATTATACTCGTACTATAGTTTGTTTCTGTTTGCTCTTTGGAAATTGTAACGTTAGAGCATGCAGACATCAGAAATATACTGCAAATAATAGCAGATAATTTAATTTTATTCATTATAAAGACCATTAATTATGAAAATATTTTAATCAAAATCCTGACACATAAGGTTCACGGATTCCCAGATGTCATTATTATTTACATAAATTTAAGTGTTTAATATAACATTGGATTTTGACAAAGATAAGAATAAAGAACGAATTTCCAACAAATGAAAACATCTGCCACCATTTTGCACATCTCTTCCCTATCTTCGCAACAAAAAACTTATTTCATTATGAAAGTAGCAATTGTAGGAAGCAGAACATTTAATGATTACAACAAGTTGCAGGAGTTTATTAATGTAGTCTGCGAAAGAGAGAATATAGTAATCGACACAATCGTAAGCGGTGGAGCAATCGGAGCTGACCGTCTAGGTGAACGATATGCAAAGGATTATGGCATACCCACCGTCGTCTTCCTAGCAGAATGGAACAAATATGGCAAGCGGGCTGGAATCATTAGAAATGTGCAGATTATCGAGAATTGCGACGTCTGCTTTGCCTTTTGGGATGGAGAGTCGCATGGCACGAAACATGATATTGAATTGTGCGAGAAAATGAAGAAGAAATGTTTCATTTATTATTTTGAGGAAGAATAAATAAGTAGTGCAAAAACAAAAACTTAAGACAATAAAGCGACAAAGAATTAATGATAATAAAAAAAACTCACTATATTTGCGAAGAAAAAAGATTTAGAATTTTACATAACAAAGAATTTATGGGCAAAATCATAGCAGTAGTTAATCAAAAAGGTGGTGTTGGTAAAACAACAACGACTGTGAACTTGGGTGCTTGTTTGGCTTCGCTTGACAAGAAGGTTCTTATAATTGATGCGGACCCTCAGGCTAATGCCTCTTCTGGATTAGGATTGGACATCTCTGGACTTAGCAACACTATATACGAATGTATGTTGGACGGTGCTGATCCAAAAGAAGGTGTGCAGAACACTAATCTTGAGTGCTTGAAGATTTTGCCTTCTCATATTGATCTTGTTGGTGCTGAAATCGAGCTTCTTCAGGTGGAGGAAAGAGAGAGTGTCTTGAAGAAGGTGCTTGCCGGAATCAAGAACGACTATGACTATATTCTTATCGACTGTTCTCCTTCACTTGGTATGGTTACTGTTAATGCCCTAACAGCTGCCGACTCTGTGCTTATTCCTGTTCAGGCTGAGTATTTCGCTCTTGAGGGTATCGCTAAGTTGGTGAATACTATGCAGATTGTGAAGAAGAAACTAAATCCATCTCTTCAGATCGAAGGATTCCTTATTACTATGTACGATCCACGCGCAAGATTGGGCCGTCAGGTTATCGAGGAGATCACTCGCTACTTCGGTGAGATGACATTCCAGACTGTAATCAATAGAAATGTGAAGTTGGCAGAGGCTCCAAGCTTCGGTCAAAGCATTATTGAATATGATATTGAAAGTAAGGGTGCTCAGAACTATATGCAGTTCACTCAGGAGTTCCTTGCTCGCAACGCATCTAAAACCTATTCCGGAGAACTTAAATAACATCTGATGCTTAACAACAATAAAAATAATAAGTTTAAGCCTGGAGGCTTAGGTAAAGGTCTTGGAGCTCTTTTGGGCGACAAGAATATGACCGAGGAAAAACAGGCTGAAGTTGAAGAAAAAATTGAAAATCTAAAAGGGTCTTCTTCTCTTGAGGAGATCTCTTTAGATCTAATAGAAGCGAATCCTGATCAGCCTCGACGCGAGTTCGACTCGGAGAAGATGCAGGAGCTTGCCGATTCCATCAAGCAGATTGGTGTAATCCAGGCAATCACTGTACGCAAGGTTGGCGATAAATATCAGATTATTTCTGGTGAGCGACGTTACAGAGCATCCAAACTTGCTGGTTTAACTACAATTCCAGCCTACGTCAAAGATGTCAACGAGACTGTGATGCAGGAGATGGCTCTTGTGGAGAATATCCAGAGAGAGGATTTGAATGCAGTGGAAATTGCTATGGCTTACCAGAATTTGATGCAGGTCGGCGACTATACTCAGGAGCAGGTCAGCGAGAGAGTCGGAAAGAACAGATCGACTGTCACTAACTACCTTCGTATTCTTCGTCTTCCAGCTCCAGTTCAAGTCGGCTTGAAAGAACGCAAAATCGAGATGGGACATGCCCGTGCCCTACTTGGTCTTGAAGATGAGAATGAGATTATTCAGGCTTATCAGAAAGTGTCGAGAGACTGTATGTCTGTAAGAAAGACTGAGCAGATGGTTCAGGACATGAAGGCTAAGAAGTTTGATGAGTCGGAAAGCCCTGTGAAGAATACAAAACAGTTGCCGGAAGAGTACGAAATATTAAAAAATAAATTGCAGAAAATCTTCAATGTGAAATCTGATTTGGTTCGCAACAGCAAAGGAGCTGGAAAGATCACTATCCCATTTGGAAGTGATGATGAACTAGAAAAGATCATGGAAACATTGGATAGCATCAAGAGAGGAGAATAAGTTGGAACCAACTAAAAAAATATTAATCTCACTTTTATTTGTCATTGCGAATTGCATTAATGCTTTTTGCAATGATTCTCTTGTTGTCGTTGGCGAAGAAGCCGCTATAAAAGCTGACAGTGTTTATTCGCAAGCGAAAACTGGCTTGGATAGTGTAAAAACTATAAATGAGTCATTTGAAGCATTTGACAGCACTATGATTTCCGATAGTTCTGTTATTCACTTTGAGGCTAATAATAATGAGGTTGCAACTCCAAAGCAAAAAAAATCAAGAAAGAGAGACTACGAAGAATATTGGATGCCAAATCCAACAAAGGCAATGTGGCTATCTCTTCTACTTCCTGGTGCGGGACAGATCTACAACAGATCTTATTGGAAAGTACCATTGATTTATGGACTGGGTGTAGGCAGCTTTTATGTTGTGTCTTTCCAAGGACGAATGTATAAAGAATACTCTTCAGCCTATTATTCATTGGTAGATAATGACCCTATGACCAATGATTTTAATCCAATTTTTGAAGGATTAGGTAATGTGGATGATAGTTGGAAAAAGACTGTGCTTGAGCGAAAGATGAACACATACAGAAGATACAGAGACATGTGTATTTTCGCTTCAGTATTGCTTTATGTCGGAAATGCTTTGGATGCTTTTGTCGACGCTCATCTTTATGATTTTTCCATCTCTGAGGATTTATCGCTTAATATTAGACCAGAAATAAAACACGACGAAAATTTTGCAACAGTGAGAGGTTCACAGCAATCGCTTGGATTGAAACTCACGTTGAATTTTGGAAACAGAAAATAAAATGATCAAGAAATTTATTTCCGTAGTTGCGGCAGTTACCTTCAGCTCTTTTTTAAGTTATACATACGCTGCGACAAATAATAATGCTGGTGAAGAGGCAGTTGAGACGGAAGAAACTGAAACAGAAGAGGAAGATGATACTTTATCCCTTCCTGTCGACTCAATAATCGCGCAAAAAGACTCCGTAGAATGTGATGAGATTAAGGATGTCGCTTGTCTACATGTGCCAGAGGCAATGGAAATCAGTTTGGATAGTCTTATCAGTGCTTATCGAAAGAATTATCTGAAGTCTGACTGTGAAACAGATTCTATAGGTGAGGTTTTGGCGGATAGTGTCTATATCGAGAGATTGAAGGCTATACCGTCAATCATGGAGATGAACTATAACAGTATTGTCAAAAGATACATTGAGCTTTACACTGTCAAGAAGAGAAAACAGGTTGAGTATATGCTTGGAATAGGCAAATACTACTTCCCTATTTTCGAGGATGTGCTTGACGCAGAGCAGATGCCAATCGAGTTGAAGTATCTTCCTGTGATTGAGTCGGCATTAAATCCACGAGCATTCTCAAGAGCCGGAGCTTCTGGTTTGTGGCAGTTCATGTTCTCAACTGGAAAAATGTATGGTCTTGATGGAAACAGCCTTGTGGATGATCGTCGTGACCCATTCAAAGCAACACATGCAGCAGCTAAATATTTGAAGAATCTATATGGAATCTATGGAGATTGGTCGCTTGTGATCGCTGCTTACAACTGTGGACCAGGTAATGTGAATAAGGCTATACGTCGTTCTGGAGGCAAGAAAGATTATTGGGCAATCTACCCTTTCCTACCGAAAGAGACACGTGGATATGTACCTGCATTTATTGCAGCGACATATACTATGACTTATTACGCGGAGCATAAGATTTGTCCAGCTAATATTCAATTCCCTCTTGCCTGCGACACTGTTCATACTAACAAACGTATGAGTCTACAGCAGATTGCAGCCATCTTAGGACAGGATATTGAGATGCTAAGAAATTTGAATCCTCAGTATAGACGCGATATCATCCCTGGTTCAAAGGATTACACCGTTTGCTTGCCAAGTTCAGCAGTCAACGGATTTATCGAGCATCAGGACACTATCTGCAACTATAAGAAAGAGGAGCTTTGTCCACAGCGTATACAGGTTGAGCCAGCCTACGGTAAAGGTTATGCTTATGGTGGACCAGCTAAAGGCGGAGTTTACAGAGTGCGTCAGGGAGATACTTTAGGTGCTATTGCAAAACGCAATAGAGTTACAGTCGCACAAATCAAGAAATGGAATAATCTTCGTTCAGATAGATTGTCGATTGGACAAAGATTGATCGTAAGATAAA
Organism: Paludibacteraceae bacterium; assembly: GCA_045642085.1. GTDB lineage: Bacteria > Bacteroidota > Bacteroidia > Bacteroidales > Paludibacteraceae > UBA1723. The sequence goes on from JAZUIF010000097.1 coordinate 6,646, forward strand.
TGAGATAACATTATATATTAGACGGGGCATGTCCCCGTCTTTTTTTGTTTAATCCTTCTCCCCTATCATTGCTTCCATGATTCCGACATCAGCTGCTGCCCAATCAAGAGAGTTTAATTGAGATGTTGTGAGCCATTTATAATCGTTGTGCTCATTCATTATGAAATGTCGACTTGAAACGGGAGTGCAGATATATGCAGCCATTGTAATACGGAAATCTGGATATTCATGATCAACTGTTATCAAATGCTTCTCAACTTTGATGTCCATCGACATCTCCTCACGAATCTCACGTCGTAATGCCTCTTCTGGAGTTTCACCTGGTTCAATTTTGCCTCCTGGAAACTCCCATTTGAAACTTGTGTATTCAAACCTCGTTTTGCCTCGTTGCATACAGAGAATCTCTCCATTATCAACAATAATTGCGGCTACAACTTGATGATGTTTCTTATTCTCCATAAAATTCAATAATTCATGTGTTTTACGATTGATTTCTATTTCTAAGTAAAAATATGAAAATTATAAATGAATATAAATAGAAAATTATATACGAGTTGTCAAAACTCGCCTTTTTAATACGCTCATCCTCCCGACTCGCCTTGGTGGAAGAGTTAGGGCGTTCCGCCCTTAACAATCCTCATTTTAGACAACAGATATACAAACGCCTCAAAATCTTGTGATACAATATTGGCAAATCTTTATAAAAAAGGAACCAGCCAATTTAGACTGATTCCTTTTCAATATGATGTTTCTTAAAATTTTAAGCCCCTACTCCAGACAATCTTGCTTGGGGAAAAAACTTAGAGACACTCCCTCTTCTTTCTGTGTTGATGAAGTCGCACACTTTATTGATTTGCTCAGCTATTGATGTGCCAAATTTCTGATCGAAGAAAGCACTACCAATTGTGAATGTCCATGGCTGAACATTCTTTATGAATTGTAGACGCTCATAACTGTCGATGCTACCTGCAACACATATAGGAAGCCCTGTCTTAGATACCATATCAGAGATCAATTGTTCAGCGTCGTCGATGTATCTATATCCTAAAAGATCTATACCAAAGACTCCCTTTTCCTTCAATTTTTGAGCCTCTTCCACCATCGATTCTATGCTTCCTTTAAGCACAGATGGCCTGTCGACAATCTCGCCGACAAATGGCATATAAGCAAGATTGTGTTCTTTGCAGTATTCAAGGATTTTCTCAGAGAACATTGTGCCCATAAGCAAGTCGACACCACACTTCACTGCCATCTCAGCACCTTTCAATCCCTCTTCTTCAGTGTATTCAACCACCTCTAAAACAGTGCGTTTGCCACACTCTTTCATTCTGGCATAAATACGTTGCATCTCCTCAAGAGAAAGTGGCTGCTCCTTAAATCCCCAGTATGTAGCCTTTGTATCCTTACATTGTTCAAATATTTCATATGCATTCTCCACGGTAAGGTCGTTGTGAGTCAGCATTACAATAAGTTCTGGTTTCATGTGATTAAAAAATATTAGGCTTTTAGACATTCAAGATATTGATGTATTGTCTCTTCAATACCAAGATAAAGTGCATCGCTGATTAGTGCGTGACCGATTGACACCTCATCACACCAAGGAATTATCTGATGGAAATATGCAAGATTCTCTAGGCTCAAATCGTGTCCGGCGTTAAGACCAAGTCCACATTCACGAGCCACTTTTGCAGCCTCTAAATATGGTTTGATAGATTTCTCACGATCTGCAGCATAATTAGTTGCGTATGCTTCTGTGTATAGCTCTACTCTATCTGCACCGATTTCAGCAGCCTTACGAATCATTTCCGGTTTTGGATCCACAAAAAGTGAAACACGGATTCCATGGTTCTTGAAATCTGCAACAATCTTACGCAAATAATCCTCGTGCTTGATTGTATCCCAACCTGCGTTGCTTGTGATAGCATCTTCTGCATCTGGCACAAGAGTGACCTGAGCAGGTTTGATTTCGTTTACCAATTCAATGAATTTAGGCACTGGGTTGCCTTCGATATTGAATTCCTGAGTAAGCAACGGTTTAAGATCATGGACATCAGCATAGCGTACATGTCTCTCGTCTGGACGAGGATGAACAGTGATACCCTGAGCACCAAAACGTTCACAATCCAATGCGAATTTCACCAAGTTTGGCATATTTCCGCCACGAGCATTACGAATTGTGGCAACTTTATTTATATTTACGCTTAATTGAGTCATAATTACCTGTTTTTTATCTGTTTTCTGCAAATTTAATATGGTAAAATGAAACAAAAAAGAGACTGTTCCTACTCCTAAAACAGTTGTTCCGAAATCCGCAAACAATGTGTCAACTGTATTTGATTTTCACAATTTTCATGACAAAAGAGTTGATTTTTAGATTCTTTCCCTTACTTGTTGTAGATTTAGGAGCATCATATTATAAATATCGGTTATACTGGTGTAGAATTCCACCAATTATCCTCAACACCGCCAATAATTCTAACCAATTCATTCATTACCAAACACATCTCTCTGCTGATAGATTTTGAATTCTGTTGATACTCATAAACCCAACAACTCATCTGCACATGCCTGTTTTCTGCTGTGGAATAGAATGATTTGCCGATTGGTTTATAACGATCGCTAAAACCATTATCCATCAGTTCTATGAAAGGAAGTTGTTCCAACATCAGTTGTTTCATAATCTAACGTTCCTTAGGGCTAATAAATGCACTTACAACTACGGCTCCATCTCTTGCGGCATTCATAACAGCATCTTTCTGCTTATCAAACAATAGAGCATCTTTTCTATGACAGATTAGGCTGACTTTGTGTGGAGCAAATAGCAATTCACGGTTTCCGATCTCCCACAATATATCCCAATACAGGAGCATCACCTCTTACGTTAAGAGTCACATGAAAATAACCCTCTGTGTATTTGTTGAGAGGGTTTCTTTTCAAAGCATCTGGAGTTTCAGCCTCTTTCTTACGAATCTTCGCTATCTGCTCCGGTGTTAATTTTGACATAACAATAACTCATCAATTTAATTATTTATAATGATTTAGCATTCTTAATTCATCATTCAGCATTTATTTCAATATTGCTCCTGCGACGGATGCCTGCGGATACATTGCTCCATTCTCAGTCAAAGAGATTCCAACTTTGTCGAATGGCACTACTTTTGCCAATCTGAAAATGTCACTCTGCTCTGGCCACATTGGATATCCTACCGCTGGGCGGATTCCTGTCCAGCCAAACTGTGATAGCTTCTTCGCAAGATATTGGTTTCCAGCCTCCACAAGTCTATCTGCAAGTGATTGTGCAAGCAAGGCTTCGTAGTTGTCGTCGCCTTTCTTCAAATCTTCAATATGGCTGATGAATGGCTTAGAAATTGTCGCTGCAAAGAATCCAAGAATATCTCCCTCTGCTTTGATATGACAGCAGATTGGAGCCCATGCATCGCATAATTGCAATGTCTCGTTATCTTTCTTAATCTTCAATCCATCATTGTCGACGAAAGCCGGATAGAAGGATTCTAAGGAATTGATACCAAATCCAGGCATCACCTGTAGTTTATCAAGCAATTTCTCTGCATCCTCACGTAGTGATTTTGCCTCTTCGCTTCCCTCTTTCACTCTCCAAACGTGGAAGAAATATCTCCAGTCGATGATTGGTCTAACCTCAGAAAGTGCGATTAACTCGTGGATTTTCTCTCCTGAATACGGTGGCTCGACACTCTTCTCAATCTCCTTTTTCTCTGGAGCAGGAATTGAATGAGCCTCTGCTGGTGATTTCTCATCTTTACCGTTCTGATAATCATCACGCAATTTCTGCTGATACTCTTTAATCTCAGCAATATATCCATTCTTAGAATCAGAAAGGAGTTTTGATACAACGACAGGATTCTGTGCTGCGTCTGATGCTCTAAGCACTACTCCATTCGGATACAATGGAGCCATTTTCAACGCTGTATGCAAATCTGATGTTGTGGCTCCACCCACGATAAGCGGAATATTTAATCCTGCTTCCTGCATCATCTTCGCTACTGTACACATCTCTTCAAGCGATGGTGTGATCAATCCACTCAAACATACGACATCACATTTCTCCTCAATCGCAGTTTTGATGATATCTTCTGGTGGCACCATCACTCCTAAATCTGTGACGCTATATCCATTACATGTAAGCACTACACCTACAATGTTTTTGCCGATATCATGAACGTCGCCTTTAACTGTGGCAATGACAAGTTTTCCTGCCGAATGTGCTTCTCCATCAGATTTCTGGATATACGGATTCAAGATCGACACTGCCTGCTTCATTGTACGGGCTGTCTTCACCACCTGTGGCAAGAACATTTTGCCTTCACCGAATAGTTGGCCCACTTCGTTCATTCCTTCCATCAACGGTCCTTCGATGATCTTCAACGCCGAACCATATTTAGCCATAGCCTCTTCAAGATCTGGCTTTAATGTAGACCCATTACCTGTTTTTAGGGCATTGCGTAGTCGGTCATCACATGTTGTGGCTACTGGTGCAGCGGCAACTGGTGATGACACTGTCGGTGCTACTCCATTCTTATTGGCTTTTTCAGCCTCTTTTCTCAATCTAATCTCTTCTGCAAGAGCAATCAAAAGTTCAGTTGCCTCTTCATCACGACGTGTGAAAAGCACTCCACGGATGGCCAGTCGTAACGCTTCTGGCACACTTTCGATTGGCATCATCGTAGATGGATTAAGGATTGCCATATCCATTCCACGTGGAATAGCTTCATCAAGGAAGACGGTATGCATAGCTTCACGCACATAATTGTTTCCACGGAATGCGAATGAAAGGTTGCTTAATCCACCTGACACTCTCGCACCTGGCAAATTGGCGTGGATCCAGTCGACTGCACGCACAAAATCGTTGCCATAGTCGAAATGTTCCGCCATTCCTGTCGCCACAGTCAAGACATTTGGATCGAAGATGATATCTCCAGGTGGGAAATCAAGGTTTTCACGTAGCAGACGGTATGCTCTACCACAGATTTCAATCTTTCTGTCGTAGGTTGTCGCCTGACCCTCTTCATCGAATGCCATGACGATCACTGCAGCTCCGAATTGACGGATAACACGTGCATGATCAAGGAATTTCTCTTCTCCTTCCTTTAGTGAGATTGAATTCACAATACATTTTCCCTGAGTCCATTTCAATGCCTCCTCAATCACCTCAAAACGAGATGAGTCGAGCATCAGTGGAAGTTTGGCAATCTCAGGATCGGACGCAATCAAACGCACGAAATGTGACATCTCCACTTTCGCATCAAGCAAACCGTCGTCCATATTTATATCGATGACATTAGCTCCTCCTTCTACCTGTTTGCGGGCGATTTCAAGTGCTTCGTCATAACATTTCTCATTAATCAGTTTTAGGAATTTACGTGAACCAGCCACGTTGCATCGCTCTCCGATTTTTAGGAACTTATCATCCTCTGGAAGAGTTGCGACAGAAAGCGGTTCAAGTCCGGACAACACAAGGTTTTTATCGTCTATTGTGTTGACTTTATGTATTTTAGCATGACCTTTCTGAACTTCCTCGTTGATTGCGGCAATATGATCTGGTGTTGTACCGCAGCATCCACCGATGATATTTAGCAGACCTTCATCGAAGAATGGAGCCAATTCACTACGCATCTTAAACGGAGTGTCGACATATTTGCCAAGTGCGTTAGGCAATCCTGCATTTGGATGGCAACTAACATAGCAAGGTGCCACTTCACAGATGCGGCGAAGGTATGGTAATAATGCCTCTGCTCCAAGTCCACAGTTTAGTCCGATACTCAATAATGGTGCATGAGAAACACTGGCGATGAAGGCTTCAATTGTCTGTCCCGACAATGAACGGCCGCTATTATCGCTGATTGTAAGAGAAACCATAAGTTCCACACGTCGGCCCATCTTCTGCATAGATTTTTCTGCCGCGAATAGAGCTGCCTTACAGTTTTGTGTATCAAAGATAGTCTCAATAAGAAATGCGTCAACTCCACCCTCAATCAACGCTGACATCTGCTCTTCGTACGCATCGACAAGTTCATCAAAAGTGATAGAACGTGCTGCGGGATCATCCGCATTCTCCGACATTGAGAGCATCTTGCCTGTTGGTCCGACACTACCAGCTACAAAACGAGGACGATCAGGAGTGATAGCCGTCATTCTGTCTGCTTCCTCACGAGCCAGTTTAGCTGCGGCAATATTCATCTCATGGATTCTATCCTGCATTCCATATTCAGCCTGCGATATACGTTGTGCACCGAACGAACAAGTGGATACAATATCAGCACCCGACTCAAGATAACCACGATGAATCTTAGCAATCACTTCTGGATTCTCCATTGGCAACGCATCATTGTTGCCCTGGATACCACATGCCTGAATCATTGTGCCGTATCCACCGTCGAGGATAAGGATTCTATTTTGGAGTTGTTTTCTCATTGGAATTTTCATAATTACGGGAGGGTTTGAAACCCTCCCCTACGGAAATCCGTTATATACTTGTAGGGGCAGGTTTCAAACCTGCCCGCATAAAACATCAATTATTATTTAGAATATCTCTTTTGCAACACGGGCTACAGAATCGGAAGCCATCAATGTATAGAAATGAAGGTTGTTTACACCGTGAGCAAGAAGATCACGACACTGACCCAATGCCCATTCTACACCTACTTCTTTTGCCTCCTCATCAGTCTTACATTTAGCCAACTCGTTTGCAAATTCTTCTGGAATATCTGTATGGAATACCTTTGGCAACACATTCAACTGATTACGTAGCACCACTGGTTTGATGCCTGGAATAATAGGCACTGTGATGCCAGCCGCACGACATTTATCCACGAAATCGTAGTATTTCTGATTATCAAAGAACATCTGAGTGACAAGATATTGAGCTCCATTCTTCACCTTCTCCACTGCTATACGCAAGTCTGAATTTGGGTTTGGTGCCTCCTCATGCTTCTCTGGATAGCAAGCCATTCCGTATGAGAATGGGACCTCGATGCCTTCGATTTTATCACCATATATATCAAGTCCGTTATTGAAATCATTCACCTGCTTCTGCAAATCAGATGCGAAATCATTGTAAAGATGCTCCTGACCTGCTGGCACTGTCACATTCTTACAATCTCCACGAAGAAGAAGAAGATTATGGATTCCCAAGAAATTTAGGTCAAGAAGAGCATACTCTGTCTCTTCCTTAGTGAATCCTTTACAAATGATATGTGGCACTGCCTGGATTCCATACTTATTTTGGATTGCAGCAGCGATTGCCACTGTTCCAGGTCGACGAAGTACCATGCTTCTACGTAGCAAACCGTCGGCTTGTGGGCGATAGATAGCCTCACTATGGTGTGATGTGATATTTATATATTTAGGATCAAACTCACGTAGTTTGTCGACAATCTTATACACACGATCGATTCCATTTCCTTTAAGAGGTGGAAGAATCTCAAATGAAAACACAGGTTTCTGTGAGTTGGATATAAAATTCTTTACAGTCATAATTTAATTTCTTTCTTGTTATTTTGATACTGCAAAATTAGAAATATCAGAATAACAGTGCAAATTTAAGAGATAACAAAGAATATTTTCAAAAGAATTTCGATAATTATAGAATAATATTCTAAAACCGAATGCAAAATCGGATAATTTTAGAATGGCGTAGAGAGTGGTTTTATTTGAAAAGAG
>JAZUIF010000098.1:0-73213 GCA_045642085.1 Paludibacteraceae bacterium
TTTCAATCTATCCTAATCCTGCTTCTGACGTAATCACTGTAGCTAACGAGGGTGTTAAGAGCGTAGCTGTTTACACTGTAGCTGGTTCTTTGGTTGCTTCTTCTGAGTCTAACGTAGTTAACGTAGCTAACTTGGCTAAGGGTATCTATGTTGTTAAGGTTAACACAGAGGCTGGTGTAATCACAGGTCAGATCATCAAGAAGTAATTCTTGCACGTAATATCAAGACACAATGAGTCTTGACACAAAACATGAGGAGCGGACAAATTGTCCGCTCCTTTTTTTGTGTCCATTTTATTATGTCGTGTGTTTGAGCTTGTTTATTATTATTGGTATGTTTTATTGCATGCACGTCCGGTGTTTATAATTACACGCACGTCCGTGCGTCTCTACGAGGAATTCTCCAAATTTTAATAAATATGTAATTCTATATTTGTTTTTCTTTACGGATTTATTTCTTATCTTTGAGATATTAAAAATGATAGCTTATGAAAAAAGGTAAAAAATCAAATAAGGCATTCAGCATCGGTAAGAATGTGATGCGTCAGAATAAGAAGAATAATAAGAATCGTGATAAGAATAGAGAATCTGCTGTTTCTGTTCGTAAAAAGGAAATAATCAACGATATATCTAAATATTTCTCTGAATACCAGGGCGATCCAATCTCTTACAAGGAGGTGGCTGCCACTCTTGGTTATGAAGGTATGACTGCACGTCAGCAGATTATCGATGTGCTTCAGGAGTTTGCTGAGACTGGATATCTAATCGAAGGCCCTATCGGCAAATATCGTTTGAATCCTCGTATGGGCTCACTTGTCGGCACTATCACTGTGAAACGTGGTGGTGGAGCTATCCTTGTGCCTGAAGACGGTGGAGATGAAATCTTCATCGGCGACCGTAACCTTAATAAAGCTGCTGTCGGCGATACAGTGAAGGTTCGCTTGTTCGCTCGTCGTCAGGGTAAAGAGCAGGAAGGCGAGGTGATGGAGGTGTTGAAACGCGAGCGTGACACTTTCGTCGGCAAACTAAATGTGAAGGAGAATTACGCTTTCTTGCTTGTCGACAACCGTATTCTTGGAAACGATATCTTCGTGCCAATTGACAAACTTAATGGCGGTAAAGAGGGTGATAAGGCAATCGTTAAGATTATAGACTGGGCTGAGAAGGGTAGAAACCCTGTAGGTGAGGTGACTGTGGTGCTTGGAAACTCTGGCGACAACAACACTGAGATGCATGCCATCCTTGTGGAGTTTGGTTTGCCATACAGCTATCCTGCAGAGGTGGAGGCTTATGCTGATACTATCTCCGACGAAATCACATCTGAGGAGATTGCTAAGCGTCTTGACTGTCGTGGTATACCGACATTCACTATCGACCCACGTGACGCAAAAGACTTCGACGACGCTTTGTCTATCCGCAAGATGGATAATGGCAATTGGGAGGTCGGTGTTCATATCGCCGACGTGACACACTATGTACATCTTGACGATATTATCGAGCAGGAGGCTGTCAGTCGTGCTACCAGCGTTTATCTTGTCGACAGAACAATTCCTATGCTCCCTGAGAGATTGTGTAATAAAGTCTGCTCTCTTCGTCCAGATGAGGAGAAACTTTGTTATTCAGTGATGTTCGAGATGGACGACAACGCTAAGGTGATCAATTATCAGATCGTACATACAGTCATCAAGTCGGATCGTCGCTTCACTTATGAGGATGCTCAGAGCGTGATCGAGACTAAAGAGGGCGATATGAAGGATGAAATCCTTACTCTCGACAGATTGGCTAAACAGCTTCGTGAGAAGAGATTCAAAGAGGGTGCTATCGCATTTGAGCGTTCAGAAGTACGATTCGAAATCGATGAGAATGGTAAGCCTGTCGACGTATACTTTAAGGAGAGCAAGGATGCCAATAAGCTAATCGAGGAGTTTATGCTTCTTGCCAACAGAACTGTGGCTGAGCATATCGGCGGACAGAAGAATCCTAAGACATTCGTCTACCGTATCCACGATAATCCAGATCCCGATAAGTTGAACAACCTATCTCAGTTCATCTCTCGCTTCGGCTACAAGTTGAACACTACAGGAAAGAACAAGGAGGTGTCGACTTCAATCAACAACTTGCTTGATAAGGTACAGGGTACACGTGAACAGAACTTGATCGAGACAATCACAATCCGTTCGATGGCTAAGGCTATCTACTCTACAGATAATGTTGGCCACTACGGACTTTCATTCGACTACTATACACACTTCACGTCGCCAATCCGCCGTTATCCAGATATGATGGTGCACCGTCTACTTGATAGATACGCTAAGGGCGAGAAGAGTGCAGATAAACTATTGTTCGACGATCTTTGCGACCACAGCTCAAAGATGGAGCAGCTTGCAGCAAATGCAGAGCGCGCGTCTATCAAATACAAGCAGGTGGAGTATATGAAGGAGCGTCTTGGTCAGATCTACGATGGAGTGATCTCTGGTGTGACAGAGTGGGGAATCTATGTAGAGTTGAATCAAAACAAGTGTGAGGGAATGATTCCGATCCGTGAGCTAGACGACGACTACTATGTATTCGACGAGAAGAACTACTGTATCACAGGTCGCAGAAAAGGAAAGAAATTCCAGCTTGGCGACGAGGTCGTAGTGAAGATCGCCCGTGCTGATTTGGATAAGAAACAGCTTGATTTTGCACTTGTAGAGAAGAAATAAATTGTATGAAAAGAAATCTTATTTATATAGTTGCCTCTTTATTGATGGGGCTCGTATCTTGTGGTGAAAAGCAGCATACTGATGCAGAAGATATGAACCTTATTGGTAAGGTCCACAAGTTGACAGAATTCAAATATAATGCGGTTGAGAATTTCGGAGACGTGATCCACGGTGATGCCTATCGTGAAGAGGGAGAGTGGGATCGTGACGTGATCTTCAACCAGGCAGGACTTTTCGACACTGTTCGTTTGATGACTAGTGCCGGTGATGATGTAGGAAGCATTACCTATGCCTACGACAAAGAGGGAAGAAAGGTATGTGAACGAAATTTTGACGCAGAAGGTAATCCTATAGATAAGTCGGTGTTCTTCTATAAGAAGGAGAAACTCGACAGAATTGAGAAATATACTGTAGATGAGAATATTTCAGGACGTGTCAGCTATGAGTATGATGATGACAACAACATGAAATATACTCGATTCTATAACTTCAAAGGAGAACTTCTTCAGACAATCGAGCAGCGTATGTCTAAGCGTGGACTTCCTGCTGTGACAAAGATTTATGGACGTGAAGGCGACTTGGCAAACTGGCGTGAAGAGAAATACAACGGCGAAGGATTGCTAGAGAAGTTGACAGTGAAAGATCCAGATGGAAGTGTTGTGATGGTCGCATCATTCCTTTACGATGATAATGGAAATGCGGTGTCGCAAACAGCTGTGGATGGACAGAATGAGGCATTCATACCTCACACTTGGAAATATGAGTATGATGATCATAAAAACTGGGTGAAATGTGTTGAGTATGAAGGAAATAAGCCACTTTATGTCACTGTCAGAAATATAGAATATTTTAAGTAAAAATAGTCGAAATGAGATATGCTGTAGTTGGGACAGGAGCTATTGGCGGTTACTATGGCGGTATGTTGGCTAATGCCGACGCCGACATACATTTCCTATTCCATTCTGATTTTGATGCTGCGTATGCTAATGGATTGCGTGTCAACTCCTGTAATGGGGATTTTGAGATAGAGCATGTCAACGCCTATAATTCCACAGCTTCGATGCCCAAAGCGGATGTCGTTTTGATAGGGTTGAAGTCGCTTCAGAACCATCTTATTCCCGAATTGCTTGATCCGATTGTGAAAGATGGCACGTTGATCGTGTTGATACAGAACGGAATAGGCTACGAGCAGGAGATCCAGGATGAGTTTCCAGAGGCGAGAGTCTGTGGAGGATTGGCATTCATCTGTTCAGAGAAGACAGCTCCAGCGGAGATCACCCATTACGACTATGGCAAACTGACGTTGGCAATGCTTGGCGATGAACCATGTGATAAATTCGATGCGATGATAGCCGACATGGAAGAGGCAGGCATCGAAGTCGTCCGTGCCGACGACTTGAACACAGCCAGATGGAAGAAACTGGTTTGGAATACCGGATTCAACGGCCAGTCTGTGTTGTTTGGCAAGAACACCGAGGAACTACTTCTTGGCAGAGAGAAAGACATGTACGTCAAGCCAGCAATGCTAGAGATCATCAAAGCAGCCCAGGCAAACGGAGCTGATGTCGACGAAACTTTTGCCGACGAGATGATAGAGATGACTCTCAACATGAAGCCATACTACCCAAGCATGCATGTCGACTATCAGCATGGTCGTCGACTTGAGGTGGAGGCAATCTATTCCCGTCCGATCCGATTAGGCTTGGCGAAAGGTGTAGAGATGCCGGTAATGCAGGAAATGGAGAAAAGGCTGAAGACGATTAGATGATTGAGAATTAATGAACGTAGAGACGGGGCATGCCCCGTCTTTTGTTGTTTTAAAACGGAAAATTTTCGGAAATGATTCGGAAAATTTGACGTATATGTCAAATCGAATGATGAAATTTTTGACTAATTGTAGGTTGGAATTTCTGCATACGGTATGGATTCTAATTTGTTTGTTGCAAAATATCAGTTATATTTGCCAGAAATTAGTGAGCTTAAAAGTTTAGTTCAGGCTGAGCTTGACAGGCTTAACAAAAAACACTTGAACAGATATTAAGTAAAACTAAATAGTGCTTAATCATCTCGGTTGTTGCTATTCTGAAATCATTATATGGATAAGAAACCACAAATACAAGATCTTCATTACGATGCTCTGGTAAAGCAAATATCGGAGTTGGTTGCATTGTCGAAGCAAAAGGCTATGCATGCGGTAAATTCTGCCTTGGTGGAGATGAATTGGAATATTGGTAAATATATTGTGGAGTTTGAACAGAACGGTAACGCAAGGGCGGAATATGGAGCTAAACTGATACCTCAGCTTTCAAGAGACCTGACTCTTCTATTAGGAAACGGTTATTCAAAAAGTAACTTGGCAAATATGAGGCTGTTATATCTTCGATTTCCAATTTTCCAAGCAGTGCTTGGAAAATTAAGCTGGACTCAATTGCTTGAAATCATTCCAATAGATAATGAGTTGGAAAGGAATTTCTATACTATTGAAGCTATAAATCAAAATTGGAGTTACAGACAAATACACGAACAAAAAACTCGTGGCCTTTTTTATCAGTTGGCAACATCAAAAGAGGCAGGAGATATTCTTTCTCTTTCCAATAATGGATTACAGATAACCCAACCTAAAGATGTAGTCAAAGATACTTATTTCTTTGATTTCCTAAGTCTCAAGGCTCCAGATTACAGTGAAGGAGATTTGGAAGATGCTCTTATCAAGCACATGGAAGATTTCCTTCTGGAGTTAGGTAAGGGATTTGCTTTTATTGGTCGCCAGTATAGGTTGACTATTGACAATGACGACTATTATGCCGACCTTGTATTTTACCATGTCATACTTAAATGCTATGTGATTATTGATTTAAAACGTGGTAAAGTAAAGCATGAGGATATTGGGCAAATGAATATGTATTTGGGTTATTTTGCGATGGACAAGAATACAGAAGGAGACAATCCTCCCATTGGTATTATTCTTGCCGCTGACAAAAACGATGTGATGGTGCAATATGCCACATACGGTATGGACGCTAATTTGTTTGTTGCAAAATATCAGTTATATTTGCCAGAAATTAGTGAGCTTAAAAGTTTAGTTCAGGCTGAGCTTGACAGACTTAACAATAAAACTGAAAAATAAAAACACAGAAACTAAGTAAACTAAAATATTAACATATTCGCATTGACTATTATTTGCGTTCGTCTGAATAGCCTCGGAAACTATAATCGGAATAAGAACACAAAAGATAGTGGTTAGGCAGCTTCCTTGGGTGAAGTGTGCCTTATCGCCATTTATAAGAAATCAATGTTCATGTTTTGGCATGAGCATATCTTATATGGCGATGAGGTTCCATTCCGAGGCAGCCTCGACGAACGCATAAGAAGGTTCATGCCTTTTTTATGCGTTCTCGTGAGTAGTAGGACAATGTGAGCAAACAATATACATTATGCCTACACTCAACTGGTTGGGAAAGGAATCGGTGGTGAACCATCATCACGATGTGCCTTTCAAGACATTGGAAAAACAATACACTTTCGATAACGGTAAAACTGTTATTGACGATTGTGGAGACGGTGTGCACACCGTCTCTACGGAAAACAAAATCATACATGGCGATAACCTTGAAGCCTTGAAAGCCCTTCTGCCTGAGTATGAAGGACGCATAAAATGTATCTATATTGACCCTCCATACAACACTGGAAATGAAGGTTGGGTGTACAACGACAATGTGAATTCCCCACGCATACAGAAATGGTTGGGCCAGGTGGTTGGTAAGGAGGCAGAAGACCTTTCACGTCACGACAAATGGCTCTGCATGATGTATCCTCGCCTTACTCTCCTTCATCAGCTTCTTGCTGACGACGGTGCTATCTTCATTTCTATTGATGATAATGAGCAGGCAAATTTAAAACTGCTTTGTGATGAGATTTTTGGAGCGGGGAATTTTGTGGGAACTATAACATGGGAATCTACAACTCAGCCAGCTAATTCTGGATCAGCAAAATACAACTTACAACAAAAATCAGAATTTGTGCTATTGTACAAAAATGGATCGCATAAATTTCTTGTTGAGGAAAATAGAGTAGAGAGTAAATATCCTCATTTAGGAAAATTTGGTAAATGTAGATTTGAGATTATAGAAAAATCAGATGCAGGAGGGTCAAAGCGAGACACAATGAAGTTTCAAATTCTTGGTCAGTATCCTCGTCCTGGTAAGCGTTGGCAAATTGGAGAAGATACTGCTCGCCAATTAGAAAAAGATGGGAAAGTTGAGATTGTAGAAGGTATTGTTAAAAAAGCTGTTTACCCAGAAGATGAAATAGACAAACAAAATTATGTTCCTTTTTGGTCTCATTTTTCATCTAATTATGGCACTGCACAATCAGGCAAAGATTTGCTTAATAAAATTATGAATAAAGCGGTTGGATTTGATACCGTAAAACCTACACTGTTACTAGAAAATTTGTTTAAGCATTTTGATAAATCCTCCATTATTCTCGATTCCTTCGCTGGTAGTGGCACTACAGCCCACGCAGTCCTAAACTTAAATAAGCAGGACGGAGGCAATAGAAAATTCATCTTGGTGGAGATGGAAGATTATGCAGAGACCATCACTGCTGAGAGAGTGAAGCGTGTCATAAACGGCTATGGCGAGGGCAAGAACGCTGTGGAGGGAACTGGCGGTTCGTTCTCCTATTATGAGTTGGGTGAACCGATAATGAACGGCGACTACATCAACGAGAATCAGCCAGTGGAGAAAATTAAGGAATATATCTGGTACAGCGAGACTCATTCTAAATATGAGGGTAGGGAAAGGTCGTATTTCCTTGGCAATCATAATGGGGCTGGATACTATTTCTACTATGAAAAGGATAGCATCACCACATTGTCGTATGACACTCTGAATATCGTTGAGGAGAGGGCAGAGCAGTACATCATCTATGCTGACCAATGTCTGATAGATAAAGAAGACTTGCTTGCTAAGAACATCATCTTCAAGAAGATACCGAGAGATATTCGTAAGTTTTAATCTGCGTAAGTTAAAAAAGGAACAGAATGGAACTAAAATCATATCAGCAGGAGGTGCTCAACGATCTTGTGTCGTTTATGGAGCAGCTTAATCAAGATAATAATCTCAGCCATGCATATCGCAACTATTGGCTGCAGAAAGGAATAGATGTTTATGGGATAGGAAATGATGTGCTGCATCCCTACGACAATACCATTAAAGGAGTGCCAAGAGTAATGTTCAAAGTGCCTACTGCAGGAGGTAAGACATTTATCGCCTGCAATGCCTTGCGCACCATCTTCGACCATACTCCGGCAGACGCTCCCCGTGTGGTCGTATGGTTTGTGCCGAGCGACCCGATATTGGTGCAGACGTACAAGAATCTTAGCAATCCACAGCATCCCTACCGACAAAAGATAGACACTCTTTTCAATCATGCTGTGCAAGTGGTGGATAAGGAGTCGGCTCTCAACGGTCAGGGTATCAAGCCAACCCAGATACAGAATCAGCTGACGATATTCGTGTTGAGTGTGCAGTCGTTTGCCGCCAACAACAAGGACGGACGACGTGTTTATCGTGAGAATTCCAGCCTTGCTGAGTATTCAAATGCCTTTGGTGGAGGAAACAAGATAGACGGTGCAGATGAGACGTCGCTCATACAAGCCATAGCGCATCTTAATCCCGTCGTCATCATTGATGAGAGCCACAACTTCGAGGCAGATCTCCGCGTCGATATGCTTAATAATATCAACCCTCGCTTCATTCTTGACCTTACAGCCACACCACGCAAGAAAAGTAACATCATCAGTTTCGTGGATGCCATGAAACTGAAGCTGGCGAACATGGTGAAGCTTCCCGTGATTCTCTACAACAGAAACAGTACAGAGGAGGTGATAATCGACGCTATCCAAATGCAGCGCAATTTGGAGAAAAGAGCCGTTGAAATGGAGAAAAACGGAGGTGCATACATCCGTCCGATTGTCTTGTTCCAGGCTCAGCCGAAGAATGACAAAGACACTGTAACCTTCGACAAAGTGAAGGAAAGTCTTGTGAAGGCAGGCATTCCAGAAAGTCATATTGCAATAAAGACAGCAGAGAAGAATGAACTGAAGAACCACAATCTTATGAGCAGAGAATGTGAAATAAGATACATTATCACAATCAATGCGTTGAAAGAAGGTTGGGATTGTCCGTTCGCATATATCCTTGCGTCGCTTGCAAACAAGAATTCCAGAATCGACGTGGAGCAGATATTGGGCAGAATTCTACGACTTCCATACACAACTCACCATGCCGACGAGTTTTTGAATTACTCTTATGTATTCACAGCGTCGACAAATTTCAGGGAGACTGTGGAGAGTGTGATCAGAAGTTTGAATAGGGCAGGATTCAGCAAAAAGGATTATCGTCTGGCTGACAATGACGCACCGTCTGAAAATAGAGAGGAATTGGTGATGCAGTCGCCTATATTTAATCAAAGTCAGACTGATAATCAGCCTACGGATGCAAATAAAGAAGATCAGGCGGAAGTCTCATTCAATATAGATTTAGTTAAAGAAGCGACGTCGGGCGAAACAGAATCAGCCATTAATCACGTCGACGATATGCTTGCTAAGGCTCAGCAACAGAACGCTGATTATGAGTCGGCCAACAAAAAAGAAGAAACAACGAATGTAGTTCCATCAGAAATAAGAGATATCGTGAAAACATATAGAATCAAAGATGATTTTGCGGATTTGGCGAAGAGTGTCAAACTTCCTGTATTCCAGAAAAAAGTGAAGACAAATTCTCTTTTTGGCATGGGAGAATATGTGAATGTGACCAAAACAATGCTCGCTGAAGGTTTTATGCTTGAGAAAGCGGATTCCAATATTGATTTCACAAGGACGAAGCAAGAGGCTGTGCAGATTGATTTGGAGAAAAGAACGGATGACGAGTATATCCCAAAGCAATACAACTTTGATAATCGACAAGTGGCGATGGTCAGAGAGTTGTTTACTGGCTACAATGTGGATTTGAAGCGAACTCAGTTGACGGGCAAGATTGCAAAGCAGCTCAACTTTGATGAGATTCACGAACCTCATATTTCTAATTATATTAAGAAAGTGCTGGATGGACTTTCCGACGAGTACTTGGTGGAATTGTATGAAAATGACTATATTGCAGTGTCGGCATTTAAGACGAAGATAAAGAGTCTTATTTTGGATCATCAGAAAAAGAAGTTCAAAGAGCTTATGGATATAGGCCAGATAAAATGTATTCAACAGTATGAATTTCCAGAACCAGTGACATTGAATAAGACCGTTGTCGGATTGAGTAAAGGCCTTTATACAGATGAGGGAGATATGAATGATTTTGAATACCGAGTTATATCCCAAGTCGCAAATTTGGACAACGTGGTATTCTGGCATCGTAATCCAGAGAGAGGCAAAGGATTCTGCCTAAACGGATTTATCAATCACTATCCTGATTTTATCATCTATCTTCAAAGTGGAAAAATCGTGTTGGTAGAGACAAAGGGCGACGACAGAGATAATTCAGACAGTCGAGACAAAATAGAGTTGGGCAAGTATTGGGACAACAAGGCAGGAGACGACTATAGCTATTTCATGGTGTTTGAAAATGTCAAGCTGGACAATGCAATATCAGTCCAAGATCTGCTTAATTATTTGAAGCAGATGTAGGATATTCGAGGAAAAGCAAACAGTGACGGGAAGTTAATAATCCCGTCACTGTTTTTGTTATTATAGCTGTGGTTTTGCAAATGTGACAATTTTTGGAAAATTCGTGTCCAATTAATGATAATTCGTGTTCGTTATACATTCTCCTAATCTCCATCTAAATACAACAGGATTTCTCTGTGATCTCTGCGTCTCTGTGGTGAATTTATTTGATCGTCACCCCTCACAGTTTCCGCAATTGGAGCATCCGTTGCATGTCAGTCTGGAGCCACAGGTGTGGCAATGGTCACGGAAAAAAGGAGTGTATTCTTCGATGTCGAAGATGCCAGGCTCCGGGTTAAACAGCTTATAATCCGGTTTCTTTCCCTGGAAACTCAGTTCCGATTTGAATGCTTGAAGCGATTGTGTCCTTTTGTCTGGAATATTGTATTGTTTGCCATCCTTAATGAAGACGGTGCCTGTCTCGATAAAGTCGAAAGTGACGTTGTATTTCCGGCATTGATCGCTCAGTTTTTTCACCCAATCATAATTGCACGGGCGGGCTCCGTCGTAATTCTCCCCGCCACAAAGCACCTCCTCGAATTGTCCCGTAGCAAGAAATTTCTCCGCGTCGACGTCGCCAATAAGAGGGGCTGCCATGAACCCTTTGTGTTTGGCTGGGATGTCGAGCAAAATGGACAATCGTTCATCGGCACGACGTTGGTTTTCCGTCGTCACCTGCATAAGCACATTCTCATAACCGTCGCCCCAATCTTTAGGCAGACATTTCTCTATTCTTTCTGCTCTTTTCGTGAGCAGACGGAATATGATATCTGGTCTCTGACGCATGATATGCCATGCCTCGTCACGCCATTGGTCAGCCTCCTCCACGAAGAAATCTGTTGACAATCCCACGTATAGCTGCATCCATGAAGGCAGTTTGAATCTTCCGTCGCGACGTCGCTGCACAGGGAGATTGAAATTCTCTGTGCGATAGATCTTAGAGGTGTCGATGCCACGTTTCTTGTCCAGGAAATACATATAGCAATGCTGGCACCCCTCGCTTATTTTATGACAACCGTGCCACGGATTCCAGATTATCATAGGGAGTTTATTTATTCCCAAGCCATTCGTCGATCAGCATTCTCGCCATGGACAATTTGCCAGGAATGTCCGGCATCGCATGACGGTTGAACCAGCGGCAATCCATTAGTTCCTCCTCTTGCACCTTGATCTCTCCACTTTCGTATTCTGCGAAGAATCCAAGCATCAGACTGTTAGGGTAGGGCCATGGTTGTGATTTATAATAACGGATGTTCTTGATTTTCAATCCTGTCTCCTCCATCACCTCGCGTCGTACAGTCTCCTCTATGCTTTCGCCTGTCTCCACAAATCCTGCGACAAGTCCATAATAAGGGCGTCGGAAATTCTTGGCTCTCGCAAGCAAAACTTCATCTTTGCCTTTCGACACGAGCACGATGATGGCTGGCTGCACCGGTGCCCAGATCTCTTTTCCGCATCCTGTGCATACTCGGCTGATCTCTGTCTTTTTTACCATCTCCTTTCCGCATCGCGCACAGAAACGGTTGTTGGTGTGGAAAGTGATCAATTCCGATGCTTTTCCTGCCGCATAATACTCCTCAAATGGAAGTTTGGAATAGGTGTCACGTAATCCCGAAAAGATGTATGTCGACGACAACTCGCCATCCAACGTGACTGCTTTGGCAGGACATCCATTCAACTCTGGCAATACGATGACTTCCGACTTGATTGCGAACGGAGCCTCTTCTGTAAACGGAATCTTATATGAGTCGTCAGCGATTTTTTCAACGACGATTTCCATCTTCTCGTTGAATGCAAACCAATATGTTTTCATTTTTATTGTATCTAATAAACGGGCAGGTTTGAAACCTGCCCCTACATCCTGGGATATCGTAGGGGAGGGTTTGAAACCCTCCCTTTGCAATCCTCATACCCTAAAATAAGAAAACGCAGAGGCAACACCCCTGCGTCTTTTATGAATCTTTTGTTGTAAGACGCATTAATGCCAAGATGCGAAGATCTTGTAGTAGAGACGCGAGATCTCGCGTCTCTACGGCGTCTAAACTGATCAAGGATGTACGAAAGTACCGATCTGGTCGCCAGACATCACCTTTTTCAAGTTGCCGACAACATCCATGTTGAACACCATGATAGGCATCTTGTTATCCTTTGCCAAAGCAGTGGCAGTGACGTCCATCACCTTCAAACCACGGTTAAGGATCTCGTCGTAGCTGATCTCATCAAACTTAGTGGCTGTAGGATCCTTCTCTGGGTCGGCTGTGTAGATTCCGTCGACACGAGTACCCTTCAACATCACGTCTGCACCGATCTCGATTGCACGAAGAGCTGAACCAGTGTCAGTTGTGAAGAATGGACAACCTGTACCAGCTGTCATGATTGCGATTGCTCCGCTCTGCATTGTCTCAACAGCCTTGTCGCGAGTGTAGAACTCTCCGATTGGCTCCATTCTGATTGCAGTCAACACCTTAGCAGGCTGACCGATAGACGCTAGAGCTGAAGAAAGAGCCATACCGTTGATCACTGTGGCAAGCATACCCATCTGGTCGCCTTTCACACGGTCGAAACCAGCTTTTGCTCCGCTCAAACCACGGAAGATATTTCCTCCACCGATCACGATGCCGATCTCGACACCCATCTCTTTGATCTCTTTAATCTGCTGTGCGTATTCTGCTAGACGAGTCTCGTCGATACCGTAGCCTTTTGCTCCCATCAACGACTCTCCACTTAACTTCAATAGAATTCTCTTAAAACGTGCCATTTCACCGATTTTTTTATATTTATCTACAAATATAAGCATTTTAGCATAGCATATTTTATAAAAACCGATAAAAAAGATATATTTGCGTGCTAATTGTAACTATAATAGAGAAAAATGGCGAAACCAATATATCATTTTGACCCGAAAACTATGACCTATTTCCGTATCGATAACAAGATACAGTATAGGATTTCCAATATTATCTCGCACTTGGTGTCGAGTGTGTTTGCAGGATTAGCTTGTTTCGTGGCATTTGTGATGTTGTTTGAAAGTCCAAATGAAAAAGTGCTACGAAGCGAGAAACAGGAGATGGAAGCTCAATATGAGTTGTTGAACTCTCAGATTGAGGAGATCCAGGAGGTGTTGACTGATATTCAGCAGCGTGATGATAACCTTTATCGTGTGGTTGTTAACGCCGATCCAGTGCCTAGTGAGGCTAGAGAAATTGATAAGACATCTGTAAAATATAAGGATTTACGTGAGAAAACATCTTCTGCTATCGCTACGTTGACTACACAGAAGGTGGATGAGTTGCGTCGTAAATTATATGTTCAGAGCAAATCTTTCAATGAGGTGTTCGACGCTGCAAAGAATCATGAGGAGCGTCTTCTTCGTACACCGTCTATCCAGCCTGTGCTAAACAGAGATATGAAGCGTATGGCATCAGGATACGGTATGCGTATCGACCCTATCTATAAGACTCCTAAGTTCCATGCGGGAATGGACTTCTCTGGAGCTCATCGTTCGGAGATTTTCGCTACAGCTAAGGGAACTCTTACATTCGTAGGTTGGAAGCAGGGTTATGGAAACTGTATCATCATCGACCATGGTTTCGGATATGAGACTCTATATGGCCATATGGATGGATTTAAGTTGAAGCGTGGCCAGCAGGTTAATCGTGGCGACGTGATCGGCTACATGGGAAATACCGGAAAGAGTACAGGTACCCACCTACATTATGAGGTGCACTATAAAGGTAAGGTGACAGACCCACGCAACTACTATTTCCAGGATTTGAATCCTGCTGAGTATGATGAGATGGTGCGTTTGACATCTAACAATGGTAATGTGTTTGACTAAATCGTTTGAACTAATATAGTTAATTATGAATGATGACAGTCTTTTCTTTATTGTGATCGGCATAATAGCCATCGCATTCGGAGTATATAATCTTGCCGAAAAAAAACGCAATCCAAAGAGATTCGATAAATATGTAGAGACGACGACAAGATTTTTGGGAGAGAACGGAAGTCGAATGTGGCAAAGCTTATCACGAATCTGGTTTCCTATCATAGTTGGTATAATCAGCATCATCTTGGTTTGTTGTTTCTAACACGTTGGGGAAATGACAGCATGACACAAATGTCATACGAAAGAATACGAGAGTCTGCCAAATTTGCAGTTTTGCAAGTTTGGCAAACTTTTTGATTATTCATATATGTATTAGCTAAATTGAATATAAACAGAAAAACTTAAGATATTATGGCAGAAGAAACAAACAATATAGAAGAACAGAAAGTAGAAAACGCAGAGGCTCAGACAACTGAGGCAACTGCAAATGTTGAGTCAGCTGCAGCAGAAGGGGCTGAGGCTCAGGCACAGGAGGCACAGCCTGTCGACGAGAAAGAGGCTAAGATTGCCGAGCTTGAGGCTCAGATCGCAGCTCAGAAAGATCAGTACTTGCGTCTTTTCGCAGAATTCGACAATTATAAGAAGCGTACATTGAAGGAGAAGGCAGAGCTTATCCAGACAGCTGGAAAGAACGTCCTTGGACAGATGCTTCCGCTAATCGACGACGTGGAGCGCGCGATGGACGCAGTTAAGAGTGCCGACAATGTAGACGCAGTGAAAGAAGGAATGAGTTTGATTCACGACAAGTTTATCAAATTCTTAGATAGTAACAATGTAAAAGAAATCGAGACTGTAGGCATGCCCTTCAACGTCGACTTCCATGAAGCAATCGCTCAAGTGTCAATGGGAGACGACAAAAAAGGGATTGTTATCGACTGCACTCAGAAAGGTTATATCATGGGTGACAAGGTCGTAAGATTTGCCAAGGTCGTAATTGGAGCATAAAGTCATGGCAGAGAAGAGAGATTATTACGAAGTGCTTGGCGTTTCAAAGACTGCCACAGCAGATGAGTTGAAAAAAGCATACCGTAAGAAAGCTATTCAGTATCACCCCGATAGAAACCCTGACAATCCAGAGGCAGAGGCGAAGTTTAAGGAGGCAGCTGAGGCATACGAAGTGTTGAGCGACGAGAACAAACGTGCTAGATACGACAAGTATGGACATGCAGGACTAGAAGATGGTTTCGGAGGCGGCGGTTTTGGCGGCTTCGGCGGTGGAATGTCAATGGAAGATATCTTCGCACAGTTTGGCGATATCTTCGGAGGCATGGGAGGCTTCGGCGGCTTTGGAGGCGGCGGAGGTGGAGGTCGACCTACACGTAGAGGAGGCGACCTACGCATGAGAGTGAAAGTCACTTTGAAAGACGTCCAGAATGGAGTTGAGAAGACAGTCAAGTTGAAGCGCAACGAAGAGTGTTCAGAGTGTAACGGAACCGGATCTGCAGACGGACAGACAACACAGTGTTCTACATGTGGAGGTAAGGGCGTTGTATATAGAGTGCAGCGTACTATCATGGGTCAGATGAGAACACAGTCGTATTGTCCGGATTGTGAAGGTGAAGGTCAGATAGTAAAGAATAAATGTAAGTGTTGTGGCGGATCAGGAGTTGTTCAGAAAGAGGCTACTGTGAAGTTCAAGATCCCAGCAGGAGTTCAGGACGGCATGAGCCTACGCGTACCTGGTCAGGGAAATGCAGCAGGCAGAGGCGGAGAGAAAGGTAATTTGATTGTCCAGATAGAGGAGGAGCAGGATCCAGATTTGTTCCGCGACAATGAGGATTTGATCTACAATGCTTTGATTTCGCTTCCAATGGCAGTATGTGGAGGAAAGATTGAAGTTCCGACAGTCGACGGAAAGAAGTGTGAGGTTAAGATAGAACCAGGCACAACACATGGAAAACTGTTGAGAGTCAAGGGCAAAGGTTTGCCACGTTTGAACGCATACGGAAGCGGAGACTTGTTGGTTTATGTCAGCGTATTTATTCCAAAGAACTTGTCGAAGGATGAGAAAAAGGAGATGGAAAAGTTGATGGAAAGCGACGGATTCAAGCCAAAAGCATCCGACTACGAAGAGTCGAAAAAAAGCATGGTAAAAATGTTCCGCGGTTGATAACTCGGTCAAAAAAGTATTTCTACAACATATTTTTAAAAATAGTCTAATAAATATACACACATTTTCAAAAAAGTGTTTACCTTTGAGGCTGTTGTTTGAAAAGTAAGCAATATTATGAAGATAAAGGTTTTATTTATCGCGATAGTTTCGCTAATGATGTTCAGTGTAGATGCATATTCTCAGTGTAAGGGAAAATGTAGAAACGGTAAGGGTATCTACACATTCGAAGATGGCGAAGTGTACGATGGACAATTCGTAGACGGCCAGTTTGATGGTAAGGGAACATATACTTATAATTCAGGTGCTAAGTACACTGGTGAGTTCAAGGCTGGTAAGCGCCATGGAAAGGGTACATATGTTTATCCTACTGGAGACATCTATACTGGTGACTTTGTTGATGGTATGCCAAGTGGTACTGGAGTATACAGTTTCGCTAACGGTGACCGTTACGAGGGTGAGTTCCTAGAGGGTAAGAGAAATGGACAGGGTGTTTATATCTTTGCCAGCGGAACAAAGCAGACTGGTATATTTGAGAATTCATACATGATTGAGGAAATCTCAATTGAGCGTGTGAAGAAACAGTAAGAAACAATTTAGTTTATAATAAATCTCACCTTGCGGGTTTGTAAAGATTCTTTACAAACCCTTTTTTTTGTTTAAAACGTTGACGTTGACCTTAACGTTAACGTCAGCGTCAACGTTAACGTAGTGTTTTCATGACTTCGTTCACCACCACATTGGTGATCATGAATCCGAAGATGCCAGTGATGTGGATAAGAGAACCGTTGACTTGCTTTGCTGATGATTTATCCTCTTCTGTCAAATATTCATCTTTACGGTATGGAATCTCAGGTGAGTAGATGCACTTAAACTTATGTTTAGGCATTGTTTTGAATTTTTTGAATCTCTTGCGTATGGCAGCTGCTAACGGGCATCCCATCACCTTCCAGAATTCAGCAATAGAGATCTGTGTTGCATCTATTTTCGAAGCTGCACCCATTGATGATACAAATATCTTATTGTCGTAAGAAGACGCCTCCAAAATCAATGCAGCCTTGTTTGTTAAGCTGTCGATGGCATCAATGATGATGTCGTAGTCGGCAAGATGAAAGTCGGCTTGATCGGCCTGAGTGTACGCTTTGTCGATTGTAGTCACGTTGGCGTCAGGATTGATTGCAAGCAGACGCTCCTTAACTACATCTGTTTTCTTTCTGCCTACTGTAGCTGTAAGGGCTGGCATCTGGCGGTTGATATTAGTAGCATTCACAGTGTCGCAGTCGACAATGGTCATGTTGGTGAATCCAGTGCGGAAGAGACTCTCCGTACACCAGCTGCCCACACCGCCAAGACCAAGCACAATGACCTTTAACTCTCCTGCTTTCTTTACAAAATCCTCTCCCAACACGAGGTTGACGCGGTGGAATATATCGTTATTAATATCGTTTGCCATGATTATTCTATGGTAGGGGCAATGCTTTGTGCTTGCCCAGTAATGTAGGTGCAATATTTGGATATTGCCACCACGTTATATTGATTTATTCTTCTGATAACTGAACGAGGATATTACGGTATTCGTTGAATATCTTCGCCTTAGAAACGAATCCTACGTATTTATCGTCCTCCACGACTGGTAGGTCCCAAGCCTGAGTGCTTTCGAATTTCTTCATCACAGACTCCATAGAGTCGTGTAGAGAAAGAATCTCAGGAGCTGCGGTCATTAGGTCGCTCACCTGGAATTTAGTGTATAATTCAGGACGGAACATGATATTGCGGATTTCATCAAGAGTGATGATACCCACAAGTTGACCTTTCTTGTTAAGGACAGGATATATATTTCGTTTTGTGCGTGAAATCACCTTCACTAGATCTTCCAAATACATGTCTGGACGAAGCTTCTGCAAATCCTGCTCGATCACGTCGTCCATTCTTAGAAGTGTAAGCACTGTCTTGTCTTTGTGGTGAGTAAGAAGCTCTCCTTTAAGTGCAAGACGTTGAGCGTACAAACTGTGAGGCTCAAATGCGATGATTGTCATGTATGCCACAGTGGCAGTGATCATCAAGCTGACGAACAGACCGTAGCCTCCTGTCAACTCAGCGATAAGGAATGTTCCGGTAAGCGGTGCGTGCATGACTCCAGCCATGACACCAGCCATTCCTGCCAACGCAAAATTCTTTTCAGGTAGACGGAACCACTGAGTGTAGTTGACAAGCATCGCCATTAGATAACCGGTGATACATCCTACAAACAGACTTGGGGCGAAGATTCCTCCGGTTCCTCCTGCACAGTTTGTCGCTGCCGACGCGAAAATCTTCAGCATGACAAGTAGGGCTAGGAAAAGGAAGAGCATCCAGAAATGGTCTCTAAACTGATAGAATGCACTGTTCTCAGTCACTTTCACAGCGTCGTTGTCGAGTAGGGCAGTGATAGTGGTATATCCTTCACCGTAAAGTGGAGGAAGAAGGAAAATCAACACACTCAACATGATTCCACCGATCACCATCTTCTTTGTGGGTGAAGACACAGTTCCGAAGCTAGCCTCCAGTTTTGTCATTCCACGTGTGAAATATAGGGATATGAATCCGCACAACATTCCAAGAGCAATGTAGAAAGGCGTTCTTGTCGGAGTGAAAGGATCGTTGATTGTGAAACCAAACATGAATTCAGAGCCAGAAAGGAAGTATGTCACAAGGCTGGCTGTGATTGACGATATCAACAAAGGGATGATTGTCGCCATGGTAAGGTCGAGAAGCAACACCTCCAAAGTGAAGATGACACCTGTGATAGGAGCTTTAAAGATACCTGCCACCGCTGCCGACGCACCACAACCGACGAGAAGCATCAGTGTCTTTCTATCCATCTTGAAAGCCTTGCCAAGATTAGATCCGATGGCTGAACCAGTAAGTACGATAGGGGCCTCGGCTCCGACTGATCCACCGAATCCGATAGTCAGGGAACTGGCAACAAGAGACGACCACATGTTGTGAGCTTTGATGACCGCCTTTCTTTGAGAAATCGCATAAAGGATTTTTGTCACTCCGTGGCTGATGTCGTCTTTGACAATGTAGCGGACAAAAGTGCTGGCTAGGAATATGCCGACGATTGGCATAACAAAATATAGGTAGTTGACGGCGCTAGCTTCCACTGTGTTTCTTACCAACTCATGAAGATATTCGATGATGCTTTTCAAAACGTGGGCTGCCAATGCACAAAAAAATCCAACGAAAGCACTTAAAATCATCGTGAAGTATTTCGCTGAGATGGCATTCTCTCGCCAAACCAGAAATCGTTGAAATCTATGTTGTAAATTATACATCCTAATAGTAGTTTTTATACCTTCCGTTCCTTGTTTTTCCAAACGGAAAATTGAATCTCAAAATTACAACTATTTTTCCATTCCGTTTCCTCGATTTCTCCTTTTTTTAATAATGAATGGATTTTTTACGTCGGAGTTGTGATTTTATCATCTTTTTTTGTAATTTTACAAAACATAATGTGTTGATTGCGGTAGAACGTCTATTTCGCACTCATGCATTTGAATTAAATGATAGTGATATGGCAGCAAATTGGGTATATACTTCTCTTACCGAAGAGCAAAATAAACAGAGAGATCTGATGTCTGAGGAACTCGGCATTAGTTCGATTCTCTGTCAGCTACTTGTGCGTCGAGGAATCACGACAGTTGAGGCTGCCAAAAAGTTCTTCCGTCCACGCATCGAGGATCTTCACGATCCGTTCCTGATGAACGACATGGACAAGGCAGTCGATCGTCTTAACCAGGCAATGGGAAAGAAGGAGCGTATTCTAGTGTATGGAGATTATGATGTCGACGGAATAACAGCTGTAGCACTTGTCTACAAATACTTGAAATTCAACTATTCGTATGTTGATTTTTATATTCCAGACAGATATGTTGAAGGTAGTGGAATCTCGTATTTAGGTATCGACTACGCCGCAGAGACGAATGTCAAGCTAATTGTGGCTCTCGACTGTGGTATCAAGGCTGTCGACAAGGTTAAGTATGCAAAGGAGAAGGGTATCGATTTTATCATTTGCGACCACCATACTCCAGACGACAATCTTCCAGATGCAGTAGCTGTGCTCGATCCTAAACGTGCTGACTCGACTTATCCAGATTCTAACTTGTCGGCTTGCGGTGTCGGATTCAAACTGATGCAGGCGTTCGCTGTGAACAATGGTATTTCCCAGGATACACTTACAGATTTGTTCGACTTGACAGCGGTAAGTATCGCGTCGGATATCGTGCCTATCATAGGTGAGAACAGAATTTTGGCTTATTATGGTTTGAAGCAGTTGAACTCAAATCCTAGCCTTGGTTTGAAATGTATCATCGATGTTTGTGGATTGACAGGCAAGGAAATCACTATCTCTGATATCGTATTTAAAATAGGTCCTCGACTTAATGCATCCGGAAGAATCAAGACCGCATCTGAGGCGGTTGAACTTTTGATTTCAAAGGAGTTGACATTTGCTCGTGAGAAGAGTGACTGTATCGATAAATACAACCAGCAAAGAAAGGATTTGGACAAGAGCGTCACAGATGAAGCCATTGCCCAACTTGAGGATAAGAAAGAGGAACTAGACGGTAGCAACTCTATCGTGATATATAATCCAAACTGGAATCAGGGCGTTATCGGAATCGTTGCCTCTCGTCTTACTGAATTGCATTATAAGCCTACTATCGTATTGACATATTCGCAGGAGAATAATCTTGCCACTGGTTCAGGTCGTTCTGTTTCAGGTTTCGACTTGTATAAGGCGATAGAGAACTGCAGTGATTTGCTTGAGAATTTCGGTGGCCACATGTATGCTGTAGGATTGCGTATGAAACCGGAGAACGTGCCGGAGTTCCGCAGACGAATGGAGCAGTATGTCACAGAGAACATCACTACAGAGCAGCAGAAACCACAGCAGGATATTGACGCGTTTATCGACTTCAAGGAGATCACTCCTAAGTTTGTGCGTCTGCTTAAGCAATTCAGTCCATTCGGACCTGAGAATATGAAGCCAGTTTTTGCAACACGCAAAGTGCTTGATTATGGAACAAGCCGTGTGGTTGGAAAGGAGAAGGAGCATTTGAAGCTTGAGTTGGTGGACTCTCAGAGTGAGTGCATCATGAATGGTATAGCGTTCGGATTGTCGGAGTATAACGACTATATCAAGGCATTCAATCCAGTGGATATCTGCTACACAATAGAGGAGAACAACTTTAATGGTAGCTCTAACACACAGTTGATGATTAAGGATATTCGTCCATTATCACAGAAATAGTATACGTATATAAGGAGACATCTTAGTCGGAGTCTCCTTTTTTTGAGTTTTAGAAAAGATATATAAGTCGAACTGATGGCATTATTGAACGAAGATTATTTGAAACTTCCGGAAAACTACCTTTTTACGGAAATTCATCGAAAAGTAAATATTTTTAAGATTACTCGTCCTGGCTCGAAAGTCATTCATCTCGATGCGGGTGATTCCAACCATATTCTTCAAGGAGAGTATGTTGACTCATTCCGCAAAAATCTAGAGATGATGGCGTCGTCTCATGCTACCAAATCGACAGATGTTCCAGAGCGTTTGAAGGCGTTGGAAACAAAGATTCTAAAAACTGATTATGAAAGCAATGGGATAAAGCTGTCAACGGATGATATCTTCATCAACGATGATCCACGCAATGCTGCTGCGGATGTGTTGGAATTGTTGAGTAGGGATAATATCATCGGAGTGTTTGATCCGTCGTATCCTGCATTCATATATAATACAGTGATGAGTGGACGTTCTGGGCAGAAGATGGAAGACGGAAGATGGAGCAATCTCGTCTATTTGCCATGTAATGCTGAGAATAATTTTGTGCCATCGATTCCCAAGGAGAGATTGGATGTCGTATATTTGAGTTTGCCGAATAATCCTACAGGTACAACTCTCACTACTGATGAATTGAAGAAATGGGTGAAATATGCCAACGATACGCATACACTTATTATTTATGATGCGTCCCATGCTCATTATGTGCGACAGAAAAAAGTACCTCGTTCGATATATGAGATAAAGGGAGCACAGAAGGTGGCTATCGAGTTGAGAAGCTTCTCAAAGACGACAGGATACACCGGTACTAATTTTGGCTTCACTATCATTCCTAGTGAAGTGGTGGCATATACGGAGATGGGCAAGGCAATGTCGCTTAACCAGTTGTGCAGACGTCGCCAGACATCCAAATTTTCAGGAATCCCATATTTAGGTCTGTGTGCGGCTGAAGCTATTTATACGCCAGAGGGTCAGAAACAGATGCATCAGATAGCCGATTATTACATAGCAAATGCCAAGATGATTAAAGAGAAGTTGCAATCCATTGGTTTGACAGTGGCTGGAGGCGACAATTCTCCATATCTATGGGTGAAGACACCTGATGGAGTGAACTCGTGGAGATTCTTTGAGCAGATGCTTTATGAAAAATCGATAGTCTGCACGCCTGGTGTCGGATTCTGTCCAGGAGGAGAGGGCTATGTCAGATTCTCAGGATTCTCGGAAAAGTCAGATGTAGAGGAGGCGATGTCGAGACTAGGTTGATGATACTTTATCAGAGTTGCCAAAATGTCAAGACATGTTAACATAATTTAAGAAAATTGGAAACTTTGTGCTTTCATTTACTTTTGCTTTTTAATTATTAATGTATAATTTTGCAAGAAATTAAGAAAATTTTGAAAGTTTATGTGCGGAATTGTAGGTTACATTGGAACTAAAGAAGCATACCCTATTTTGATAAAGGGTTTGCACCGTCTTGAATATAGAGGATATGATAGCGCCGGAGTCGCTATGATTGACGACAAAGGTGGATTGAACGTCTACAAATCAAAAGGAAAAGTTTCTGATTTGGAGGCATTCGCAAGAGATAAGGATTTGAGCGGAAACATCGGTATTGCACATACTCGTTGGGCAACACACGGAGAACCAAACGATTGCAACGCTCACCCTCACTATTCTCAGAGCGAGAATCTAGCATTGATTCACAACGGTATCATTGAGAACTACGCTGTTATCAAGGAGTCTTTGATTGCTAAGGGATACACATTCAGAAGCACAACAGACACAGAGGTTCTAGTTCAGCTTATTGAGTTCGTTAAGAAGGAGAACAATTGTGACCTTTGTACAGCAGTTCAGTTGGCGTTGAGCCAGGTAGTTGGAGCATACGCAATCGCAGTTATTGAGAAGGGACATCCTGAGACAATCATCGCTGCAAGAAAGAGTAGCCCACTAGTTGTTGGTATCGGTAACGACGAGTATTTCTTGGCTTCAGATGCAACACCAATCATCGAATATACAAATAAGGTTGTTTACTTGGCTGACGAGGAGATCGCCATCCTTACAAAGGGTAAGTCAATCAAGGTGTTGACTATTGCTAACGTAGAGAAGACTCCAAAGATTCAGGAGCTAGAGTTGAACCTATCAGAGCTTGAGAAGGGAGACTATGAGCACTACATGCTTAAGGAGATCTTCGAGCAGACACGTACAGTAATGGAGGCTACAAGCGGACGTATCAATGTTGATATGGACAATATTGCACTTTGTGGTTTCATTGACAATAAGGAGCGTTTCATGAATGCAAGCCGTATTATCATTACTGCATGTGGTACAAGCTGGCATGCCGCTTTGATTGGTAAGTATGCAATCGAGGAGTTCGCAAAGATTCCTGTTGAGGTAGAGTATTCATCAGAGTTTAGATACCGTAAGCCGGTTATCAATTCAACAGATGTTGTGATTGCTATTTCTCAGTCAGGTGAGACTGCTGATACATTGGCAGCTCTTGAGTTGGCTAAGGATAACGGAGCTCTTCTATTCGGTATCTGTAACGTAGTAGGTAGTAGCATCGCCAGAATGACAGGTGCAGGATGCTATACTCACGTGGGTCCAGAGATTGGAGTTGCTTCAACAAAGGCATTCACTGCTCAGGTACAGATTTTGATCATGTTGGCTTTGTCTCTTGCAAAGGAGAAGAAGACTATCGATAACGCATTCTACCGCCATGTATTGGAGGAGATGTTCACATTGCCACAGAAGATTGAGACAATTTTGGCTCAGAACGATAAGATTAAGGATTTCGCAAGAATCTTTACTTACGCTTCTAACTTCATCTATCTAGGCCGTGGATACAACTTCCCAGTAGCCTTGGAGGGGGCTTTGAAGTTGAAGGAAATCTCTTACATCCACGCTGAGGGTTATCCAGCAGCTGAGATGAAGCACGGACCAATCGCATTGATTAATGCAGAGATGCCAGTTGTAGTTATTGCGACTAACTCTCCTACATATGAGAAGGTTGTCAGCAACATCCAGGAAATCAAGTCTCGTAAGGGTAAGGTTATCGCAATCGTATCTGAGGGCGACGAGATTGCAAGTAAGATTGCAGACTACTCAATCGTTATCCCAGATACAGTTGAGTGCTTGGTTCCAATCTTGGCAACAATTCCATTGCAGCTATTGTCTTACCACATCGCTGTGGCTAAGGGTTGTGATGTTGACCAACCTCGTAACCTTGCAAAGAGCGTTACTGTAGAGTAATCAAGATAATTTATAATATATGTGAAGAGGGGCAAACGTGAGTTCGCCCCTTTTTTGTGTTTGGCATTTTTCATTTTGCGTTGACTTTCGTATCTTTGCAACAAATGCCGAAAGGATAATATTAAATATATGAATGCGTTACGACTTTTAACATCGTCTGTTGCAACACTCTTTATATCTCAGTGTATGTATGCAGCTGTTACAAATGCTGAATTGGAATCACAACCTGATTTCTTCAGCTCAAACTATATTTCTTACGAAGCAAGTGTGAAGGGAATCAATAAGGTGCAGAATGGAGTTTATGATTTCCCTACACTTTCTGATGCTCCTGCAGGTTATACTCCATTCTATATCAGCCACTATGGCCGTCATGGCTCACGTTATCACTATAGCCAGGAGGATTACAATTATGTGGCTGATATATTCGTGAAGGCAGCAGCTGAATCTGGACTTACTCCATTTGGCATGCAGCTATTTATTGAGATGGAGCAGATACGTCAGGATGCCGACAAGAGAGCTGGAGATCTTACTCCGCTAGGACGTGAGCAGCATCGTGGTATAGCAAGACGTATGGTGAAGAATTTCCCATCTGTCTTTTCAGGTGAAAATAAGAAAATTGATGCTAAAAGTACAGTGGTGGTACGTTGTGCTTTGAGTATGACTGCTTTTTGCCAGGAATTGAGTAAAATCTGTCCAAATTTAGCCATTGACAACGATGCGAGCGAAAGATATCAGAAATACATGTGTCATGGAAAAGTGGTTGGCGATTTTTCAGGAGGCAATAGTAATCCAGAGTTGTCTGCTTTCTATGAGAAAAGAGATGTCGGCAAGGATTTGCTTAACAAGATATTCTCAAATAAGAATGTCATAAAGAAGTACGTGAATAGAGAGAAGTTTGTGAAGACTCTTTATTATATGTTGATTTCTTTGCAGGGTGTTGATGTGGATAATCTAGATGAGCGTAATTGTACGTTGACTAAAGTTTTCACTCTTGAGGAGATGGCTGCACAGTGGCAAGCACAGAATCTATATTGGTACAAGGATTATGCTAATTGCCCGCTTAACGGAGGTGTAGGAATCAAATCGGCAAGATTTTTGGTAGAGCAGATTCGAATTGAAGCCGACGCAGCAATCGCAGGCAATGGTGTAGCTGCCAATCTACGTTTTGGCCACGATACTGGTTTGCTTCCTCTTGTCGCCCTTCTTAATCTAGATGGAGCAGGAGAGTCTCACAAGGATCTAGAGTTGCTTCACAATTATTGGCAGGATTTCTCTGTGATTCCTATGGCAGGAAACTTGCAGATGGTATTTTATCGTAAAAATGATCCAAGCGTGTCAGGAAGCCAGTATCTAGTGAAATTTTTGTTAAATGAGCGTGAGGTTAGACTTCCAGAATCAAAGAAGCCTGTCGTTGGCAACTACTATAACTGGAATGATGTTCGTGATTATTTGACAGAGATTGAACGAACAGTTCATCCTTGACAAAACATGCTGAACAACATTTAATCGTATATTGAGTAAGTAATAATTAACAAAATTGGTAAAATAAAGGCTGAATTTTTTTGTCGGCAAACTAAATGTTTTATTTTTGCCAATTGAAAATTAAAAAAGAATTCGGATATGAAAAAGATAATAATGGCTGCTTTGACATTACTTTGTGGTATGTCGGGTATCAACGCTCAGGAATTTATGAAAGTGAGTGCTGAAAAGGTTCTTACTGAGGACAATCAGCGTTGTTTTCAGATCCGTCGCGGTTACAGCCGTAAGGATAAGACACAGTGGGAACCATTCTGTGGTGGATTCCGTAACTTCTACTATGAGAGTGGATATGAGTATACTATGCACGTTGAGAAGTATGATCCAACTGCAGATACAATCGTTGTGATCAAGACTATCGGTCGAGATAACTCAGACTCTTACCGTAAGCAGCAGGAGATGAAGAAGAAGGCTGCTGAGGCACGTGCTGCTAAGGCTGCTCGTGAGGCAGAGGCAAATAAAAGTGCTGCACCAGCTAAGAATAATGCCAAGCCAGCTCCAGCAAAGAAGAAATAATGGAATATAAACCATATTTTGTATAGAGACGCGATTTTTTCGCGTCTCTTTTCTTTTATGTAAAAATCTTTAAGAAAAATGTTGAAGTTTATAAAGATTAATACTAAATCCACTGATTATCAATTTGTCGAAGAACTACTGTATTCAGCATTCCCTTCTGATGAAAGACGAGAAAATTCCAAACAGCGTCATAATGTCGATTGTAATGAGAAGTTGCAATGTCTTTTGATTAAAGATGGCGACGTGAACGTTGGGTTTATTACCATCTGGACATTGTCTGGAATCTCATACGTGGAGCATTTTGCCATTTCAGACGATTTGCGTCGACATGGATATGGGTCGAAAGCATTGGCGAAGCTAACGTCAACTATAGCATCAAAATTGATTTTGGAGGTAGAGCTGCCGTCGACACAAGAAGCAATCAAACGAATTGCATTCTACGAGAAAAATGGTCTCAGATTGTCTTCCCGACCATATATCCAACCTCCATATTCGCAAGATAAACAGAGTTTGCCAATGGCGTTGATGACGTATGGAGTTGTCGGCGAAAATGAAATAGAAACAGCAGTGGAAGAAATGTATAGGTATGTGTATGAAAAATAGTCAAATGAATGATTTAAATTACATGCATGTCTGTACGTCTCTGCACTCATTTTTATTGAAACTTGAAACATTTTTTATATCTTTGTGGCATATAATGAACTTATAGATTATGAGTAGAATAAAATTTGGTTTGACTATATTGTTGACTATGCTTACACTTGCGTTGTCGGCACAGTCGCAGAAGGTAAAACACGAAGATATTTTCAAGGATTTGGCCAAGACTCAGCCTGGCTATGGTACTGTTAAATTGCAACAGAATCCCAAGGTCAATCTATTGGTAAATAGAAAGATAAAGGATAATGAAGCAAAGAAATACATCACATTCTCTGGTTACAGAATCCAAGTGTATATGGATAATAATCAGAAGAAATCTAAGGATGAGGCTTACGCAAGAGAGAAGAAGTTGAAAGAGAAGTTTGAGGATCTTACAACTTATATCAGTTTCTCATCTCCGTTTTGGAAGCTTCGTGTGGGTGATTTCCGTACTCACGCTGATGCACTTGTTATGGCAAAGAAACTTCGTGAGGCTTTCCCTGAACTAAGTTCAGAAATCTTGATTGTAAAAGATGATGAAGTACGAGATGTCACTTTAGAGGTCGATCCTTCAACATTGAAGAAGGATGAGACTGCAACTAAAAAAGAAGACGTGGCTAGCAATAAAAGTGCTGCCCCAGCTAAGAAAAAATAGGAAATAACATAAAAAAGGGCTAATATGAAGAGATTTATTACACTTGTAGCGACTGTAGCAACATTGTTTTCTGCGTCGGCTAAGATAGAGAAGAGCAACGAGCGTACAGCAGAACATAAGAAGTTTGACAACTATTCATACGCTATTGTGCCTCCAGCAGGCTACGAGCTAACTGATAATGGAACTAAGTTTAGAAATGCGGATAAGAAGTCGAGCATTTCTATCTCTCATCTTAACATGATTCTTGACGCTTCAAGCGAGAATGAGTTGCTTAAGGTGACTTTCAACAATTTTGTGTCTGGTTACCAGACAAATGAGACTGTGTTCATCAACGATGCAGAGCATTATTTGGTGAGCAAAGCAGAGAACGGACGAATCTTCACAACTCTTGTTGTGCCTGAGGATAACGGTTCGGTGATGCTTACTGCATCGACTCCATCAGATGATTTGGCAGAGATTGAGAAGACTAAAGAGGCTCTTCTTTCAGTAGTGTTTATCGACCCTGCAGAGTCTGCTGACAATCCAATCTTTGAAAATTCACTATATAGCATCGCTAACCAAGGTTTCCGCGCTCAACCAGAGGGCTCAACTCTAGTGGCATTCTGTGAGTCGGGTGATTTCGCTAAGGAGCAGGCTACAGGTAGATTGGTATACTTTAAGGTGTTGATGAATGAGGATGCTGTTAAGGCTAAAGAGCAGAAGATGTTTGCTACAGAGGTTGTTAAGGCATTGGTTTCGGACAACGAGACAATCACATCTGATAATGCAGTTGAAGTAAATGGATTGCCTGGTTATGAGTATTTCATCACTGAGACAGAGAACGGAGCAGTGAAGTCGAAATCATACGCTATGGTTGTCTTCACAACAGGTAAGTACTACTGCTTCACATCTAAGGCAAACCAGGAAATTGATATGTATTTGCAGAAGTTCCAGGCTGCTGCAAAGAGTTTTCAGGCAAAGAAGTAAATGAACGAAGATTTAGAGATAAAACCATGGGATATCGCTAAGTATCCCAGCAAAGATTTGACAGCTGAGTTGGCTCCTCTCGTAAGAAAGGAGCTTGAGCTGTTGGGTGAGGATGTCAACCGTGAGGGATTGCTAAAGACTCCAGAAAGAGTTGCAAAAGCAATGCAGTTTATGACTTACGGTTACAAAATCGATCCAAGTGACGTGTTGAAGAGTGCTGTGTTCGAGGAGGATTACAGCCAGATGGTGATCGTTAGAGACATTGATTTCTACTCACTTTGCGAGCACCACATGCTTCCATTCTTCGGAAAGGTTCACGTTGCTTATATCCCTAACGGCAAGATAACTGGATTGAGCAAGATCGCGCGCGTGGTGGAGATCCTATCACGTCGACTTCAGATTCAGGAGCGACTTACAACGCAGATCAAGGATTGCATCCAGGAGACATTGGAGCCTCTTGGTGTAATGGTTGTTATCGAGGCTCAACACATGTGTATGCAGATGCGTGGAGTGCAGAAGATGCACTCAGTCACTACTACATCTGATTTCACAGGTGTGTTTGAGACAGCAAAGACAAGAGAAGAGTTTATTAGTTTGATCACCGTCAACAGATGACAGAAAGCAAACTTTCATTCGGCAAGATTCGCGACTTGGTTAAGTCGGAATGTTTGTCTGACTTGGGTAAGGAGAAGGTCGACGATATGTCGTTCCTTACAAATTATGATACAATCTTGGAGGAGGCAAACCGTACTAATGAGTTTGTTCGCATCCTTCAGGAAGAGGATTTCCCAACTGACGGATTCTACGACGTCCGTGAGGCAATCCAGAGAATAAAGGTTGTCGGCACCTATATCGAGCCGGCTGAACTATTTGACTTAAGCCGTGTTGTCGAGGCAATCGGCAGCATCGTCAGTTTCTTCGCCAACAAAGAGGAGGGAACGTACTACTATCTGCAGGAGTTGTCGAGAGATGTCTTCACATTCCCCGATATCCAACGCGCAATCGCAAGAATCCTAGATAAATACGGTCAGATTAAGGACACCGCGTCATCAAAACTTGGTGAGATTCGTCGTGAGAAAGCGGCTACGGAGGGAAGTATATCAAGAAATATGTCGTCGATTCTTCGTAAGGCTGTGGAAGATGGAATTGTGGAGAAGGGAACGACTCCAGCCGTGCGTGATGGCAGACTTGTGATTCCAATCTCTCCTTTCTTTAAGAAGAAACTACGTGGTATTGTCCACGATGAATCTGCCACAGGTAAGACGGTGTTCGTCGAGCCGGAAATCATTGTTGAGGCTAATAATAAGTTGCGTGAACTAGAGGCTGAGGAGCAGCGAGAAATTGTCAGAATCCTTACTGAGTTCACTACAGAGATATTGCGTCCACGTACAGATGAATTGCTGTTTTCGGTTGATTATCTGTCAGTTGTGGATTTCACAAGAGCAAAGGCACAGTTTGCGTTGAAGACAAATAGTGTGATGCCGAAATTGCGTAATGAGCAGATTATTGATTGGCGTGACGCCATCCATCCGTTGCTTTTCCTATCGCATCAGGCATCGGGCAAGGAGATCGTGCCACTTGATATTCGTCTTGATAAGAATAATCGAATCCTACTTATTTCCGGTCCCAATGCCGGTGGAAAGAGTGTCTGCTTGAAGAGCGTAGGATTGATTCAATATATGGCTCAGTGTGGAATGCTTGTGCCGATGCATGCCGACAGTGAAGTCGGAATCTTCAACGATATCCTAATCAATATCGGTGATGAGCAGAGTATTGAGAACGATTTGAGTACCTACAGTTCGCATTTGACTTCCATGAAGGAGTTTGCGAAGAAGTGTAATGGCAAGACCATCTTGCTTATAGATGAGTTTGGAGGCGGTACGGAGCCACGAATCGGTGGAGCTATCGCTGAGGCGTTGCTTGACCATTTCAACCGACAGAAATCGTTTGGAGTCATCACTACACATTTTACTAATCTAAAGCAGTTTGCGACAGATACAGATGGCATCATCAACGGTGCGATGCTTTACGACCGTCATGAGATGCGTCCGCTATTCCGTCTTGAGATAGGAAATCCGGGAAGTTCATTCGCACTTGAAATCGCAAGAAAAATTGGTTTGCCAGAAAGCGTTATTGCCCGTGCGACTGAGATTGTCGGCAACGATTACGTGAATATGGAGAAGTATCTCCAGGATATCGTTCGTGATAAACGTTATTGGGAGAATAAACGTCAGAATATCCGCCAGAAAGAGAAGCACATTGAGGAACTTGAGGAGAAACTTACAGCTGATGTCAACGGTATCAATATAGAGCGTAAGAGAATCCTTGCAGACGCTAAAGCCAAATCCAAAGAGATGCTCGACGGTGCTAATGCCAAGATTGAGCGTACAATCAAATTGATCAAGGAGGCTAAGGCGGAGAAGGAGGCAACACGTCAGGCTCGTGAGGATTTGTCTAAATTCAAGAATGAGTTTGTCAATGGCGACGAGACGGATGAGTTTGCAAAGAAGGTTGAGAAACTTAATGCCAAGAGCCAGCAGAAGAGTGGGGCACCTGTGCAGCAGAAGCAGGAGAAACCGATTTCTGTCGGCGATACAGTCAAGATCAAGAGTAGTGGAGCCAAAGGTAAAGTGTTGGAGATCAAGGGTAATAGTGCCGACGTCGCACTTGGAAATCTCCGCACTACAGTCAAATTGAAAGATCTTCAGTTGACTCAGGAGGCTGCACAGAAGACACAAAAATTCAGTTTCAATATTGTATCGTCGCACAATTCAGACATTGTGCATGAGCGATCAAAGAATTTTAAGCAGCAGATCGACGTGCGTGGAATGCGAGCCGACGAGGCGTTGCAGGCAGTCAGCTACTATATTGAAGATGCCATTATGCTTGATGCAGGTACAGTGCGAATCCTTCACGGAACAGGCACTGGAGTGCTACGTCAGGTCATCAGAGAATATCTCAGAACAATGCCACAAGTGAAGAGCTTCCGAGACGAGCATGTGGATTTTGGTGGAGCTGGAATTACCGTCGTCGAAGTGGGATAACGAATGATGATGTTTGGATTTTAATTATACGGTAAATGGCTAAACAATTGTTGGTAGATTTCTACGATTGCGATGATATAGTATTGAATGATATCAATGTGTTGGCTGCAATAGTAAGGAAGATAGTAAATAAGATAGATTCGGTGATAGTGGAGGAGCGCTATCATCTATTTAAGCCGTATGGCATTACCTATATTGCTATTATTGCAAAATCTCATATTTCCATACATACATGGCCTGAGAAGAAAACCATAGCATTAGATGTGTTTTCGTG
The DNA here is from genome assembly GCA_045642085.1 of Paludibacteraceae bacterium. Lineage (GTDB taxonomy): Bacteria > Bacteroidota > Bacteroidia > Bacteroidales > Paludibacteraceae > UBA1723. Next base: position 32,626 of record JAZUIF010000098.1, read on the forward strand.
TGAGGATGATCTTCCGCATGAATTTGTGGAGGAGTTGAAATCAGATTTTCATGCGAAGGATTATCAGGTAAGTATCATCAAAAGAAATGTTTAATGATGGATGTTTATGGAATCTGTACAAGAGGCTGGGAAATATAGATTGTTGATGTTGACGACGCTGATTATTTCAGGTTGTTCGATTTGTTATGAGTTGATTATTAGTGCACTGAGTTCTTTCCTTAAAGGAGACAGTGTTTTGCAATACTCCGTGACTATAGGAATCTACATGTCAGCGATGGGATTAGGTTCATATTTGAGTAAGTTTATAAAAACACATCTTTTTAATTGGTTTGTTGTTGTAGAGTTAGGAGTCGGAATTGTAGGTGGTTTGAGTACGTTGATTCTATTCTTGGCTAATATATATTTGGTCAGATATCAGATTGTCATGTACACAATCATTCTTGTGATAGGAATATTTGTTGGAATGGAGATTCCGATTCTTACACGTATCATAGAAGACGACGAGAAAAACCTTCGAGTAACTCTATCGTCTATATTCAGTTTCGACTATATCGGAGGTTTGATTGGCTCCATTGCGTTTCCACTTTTGTTATTGCCACATTTGGGATATTTTTGTACAGCCTTTTTGGTCGGTTCATTGAATATAATCGTATCGCTTATCATCATTTTGAATTATAAGGAACGCTTGTCTCATTTCCGAAGATTTCTCTTTATCTCGTTGTCTGTGTTAGGAGCAATGGTGATAGGGACATTGTTTTCGGAGAATATTTCCAAATTTGTGGAGGATGGATTGTACAGGGATAAAGTTGTTTTTGTTCGTCAGACCAAATTTCAGCATATAGTGCTTACAAAGCATCGTGATGATATTCGATTGTTTATCAATGGCAATGTCCAGTTTTGCTCTTTGGATGAGTATCGATACCATGAAGCCTTTGTTCATTTGGCAATGTCGAAGGCATCCAGACGTGAGAATATTCTAGTTTTGGGAGGAGGTGATGGTTTGGCCGCCAGAGAGATATTTAAGTACGGAGATGTAAAGAAGTTGACATTGGTTGATTTGGATAAGGAGATAATTAATGTCTGCAGAGAAAACAAAGAGATTGCGAATTTGAACAATCACTCGTTAGACGACTCCAGAATGGAGATAATCAATGATGATGCCTATAAGTTTTTGGTAGAAAACAGATATAAATACGATTTGATTTTTGTTGATTTGCCAGATCCAAACAATGAGACGTTGAATAAGTTATATACAAATGTGTTTTATCGTTTGTGTAAGTCTGCTTTGACAGATTCTGGAATCCTGACAGTTCAGTCGACAAGTCCTTATTATGCGTCGGATGCATTTTGGTGTATCAACAAGACTATAATGAGTGAGGGGTTCAATGTGTTACCATATCATCTTGAAGTCCCAAGTTTTGGAGATTGGGGTTTCAATATGGCTTCAATGCAACCGCTTGATGAGAAATTTGATATAATTGAAGACACTAAGTTCTTGTCTTCGGATAAGGTTCCTTCCCTTTTTGTGTTTGGCAAAGATGAACTTCCACAGAAGGAACTGTGTGTAAATAGTCTTTCTAAACCGATTCTGATTGATTATTACATGAATGCGGAAAAGAACTTTTATTAAAAACAGATTGATATGAAAATGAGATTTAATGAAGACGATATTATAACTATAAATGACACCTATTATGTTGTAAAAGGAATTCTTGAATTTTCATCAAAGAAGGGAGGTTCATGGCCGGAGTACTACATGATGCGTCTACCAGATGATGTCGAATTTTGGTTGAGTGTCGATGATGAATGTCTATTGTGGAAAGTTTTGAGATATACTCCAAATTTAAGTGGATATGAAGTAATTGAAAGTGGAGTTGAAATAGTAAAGAAAGCTATAGGTGATGTTGATTGTGAAGTTGGCGATACTGCTGAATATAAAGACTATTGCAAGCGTGACGAAAGGTCCTATATTTCAGTAGAGAAATGGGATGATGAGACAGAATATTCCTCAGGTAGCAAGGTTGATCCGTCTAAGATTCAGATAGTAAAGAAAGGAAAAAAGAATTTAGGATTATTAAAATATCTGTTGGTTATAATTGTTGCGGTCTTGGGATTTGAGTATTGTAGTTCTTCGTCTTCAACACCACCAACGATTGAATCGGGGCTTTCGGAAAATAGCAAATATACAGTTAAAACTTATTTGACCGGAGTAGACAAAGAGTATGCTCAGGTATTCAGTTCTACTCGTGGAGCATCTATTGATGTAGTGACAAAAGATATTATTGCTCATATTGAGGGTAATACAACACAAGTTATAGAAAACCCTGTAGATTCGTCATCTGTGATTATTGTAACGCCTGATGAATTTTGTGTCGTTTATAGGGATTCAATAACAAATAAAACATTGGTTCATTTGTGTGATAAAGATTGGATGACAGATAATTCGTCTGTTCCTTTGTACCATGCTAACTCAAGCACTGAAGAATTTGCTAAATCTTTGCATGTATATAACACTTATGGTGCTGACTCGCTTGATAGCTCAAACTCTAACAATCATCATCATAGACGTTACGGTCATATCTTCACTGCTTTATTTTTCAGTAACATGAGAAATAGTGGACGTTACAATGATTTTTCAAAATCAGTCCGTCAGTCATCCGTAAACTCACGTAGTTCTTCTGGTGGAGGACATGGCGGATGGGGAAAATGATTCGATACCGAGTTGAAATAGAGTGTAAAAAAGTGTAGAAAAACACAACTTCTAAAAAAAGTGTGAATTTTGACTTAAAAACTACAGTAAAAAGTGTGAATTTTAATATAAAATTTGCATTTTTATCTAAAATTTATGTGGCATGGAACGCAAGATTTTAGATAAATTAAAGAAATGGAAAGATTCTTCTGATAGAAAACCCCTTATTCTTCAAGGTGCAAGACAGATAGGCAAAACATGGATTGTGAATACATTTGCATCTAAGGAGTATTCAAATTGTGTTTGTCTCAACTTTGAAAAGGATAAAACACTAGAGTCCTTTTTCACTGAACTTAATCCTGAAGAAATTGTTAGAAAATTATCTGGTTATTATCGAAGAGAGATTATAAAAGGTCAAACTTTAGTTATTTTTGATGAAGTGCAGGCATGTCCTTCTGCAATCACATCGTTGAAATATTTTTGTGAAGAGGCTAATGACTATCATATCATTGCATTAGGATCATTGTTAGGAGTGTCGGTGAATAGGGGTGACAATTCTTTCCCTGTAGGTAAGGTGAAATTCATGGAGATGTATCCTATGGATTTTGAAGAGTTTCTAAAAGCTTGTGGAGAGGATTTCCTTTTGGAAGAAATTCGTAAATGTTTTGATTCAAATAAACCTTTGGAAGAAGCCTTTCATCAGAAAGCAATTCGGTTGTATCGTGAATATCTATTTGTTGGAGGTATGCCAGAGGTTGTGGCTACATACGTCAATACAAAAAATTATAATCTTGTCGTCGACAAACAAACTGATATTTTGGCCGCATATATGAATGATATGGGCAAATATAATAAACAAAGCGAAATACCTAAGACAAAAATTGTATATAAGAATATAAGCACGCAGTTGTCCAAGGAGAATCATAAATTTCAATACAAGATGATTAAATCTGGAGGACGTGCAAGCGAATTTGAATCGGCAATAGAATGGATATGCTTGTCCGGTATAGCACATCAAGTGTATCGGGTGGAACAGATACAGTTGCCATTAGAGTCGTATAAATCCCTAACTGATTTTAAGTTTTATATGAATGACATAGGGCTTTGTAGTGCGAGTCAGAGAATTTTAATTGAGGATATTCATTCTGAAAATCCATTGATGAGTAATTTCTTGGACGGCCTTACTGAAAACTATGTTGATATGCAACTTAGAAGTAAAGGATTGGATTTGTATTATTGGACATATAAATCAGACGCGGAAGTTGATTTTATCACAAGAATTGACGGAAATATTATTCCGATTGAGGTTAAAAGCAATGACAATGTAAAAGCTAAGAGTTTAAGTTATTTTGTCAAACACTTTCAACCTGAGTATAGCATACGAATTTCAACTAAGAATTTTGGATTTGAAAATGGGATTAAATCCGTTCCATTATATGCAGTTTGGTGTTTGTGATAAACAATAGTATTTATATTACGAGTTGTCCAAATAGGATCAAACATGGCTCCTTAACAATCCTCATTGGGGATAACTGCTATATACTCCAAAGTTAATAGAACCAACAGGCTTAGTTAATCTTAGCCTCTTCGTTGTTTGTGGTTTCTACATTTTCCATGTTTCCTGCGACCTCATTGTTGGCCATGTTTTTCTTTACTTCAGCTTTTACCTTTTTTATCTCAAAAAAAGTACGAGAGTCTGTCTGGCGAGCGATACCGTCAACTACAACGAAATAGTTAGGAACTCTTTCTCCTTTTTCATTAATAGTACATTTTACGTATGTCTTCTCTACTGAAGCTGCGTCAAAATCGTTTGCTAATATTGGAGTGAAGATGAATGCAAGAGCGATTGAAACTGTCTTAAAAAATGTTGTCATCATAATTGTAAAGTTTTTTGTTAATGAATGCGTTTTTGTGTGTTCAGGTAATTTTGTGTCCCCCCGTTTACATAGGCAAAGATAGAGCAAACCCAAAGAAGAGGACCTTAAAATTACTCCAATAAATAGGATTTTCACTCCATGTTGATTTTGTAAAAAAATGTCAATATAAGAGAACGTATGAACAAAAAAATAAAGGGTTGATATGCAGGGCTAGACATGTACTTTTTATTCAAAAAAATAAGTCAGGATATTGTATTTTGATGAAAATTAGCGGATTATGTTTTTGTTAATTTTTGTTAAAGCTGACGTTTTTAGATAAAGAAGATCCTTACGTAAGAGTCAGAAAAAGAAAAAATGTTTATGGTGAACACTATAAAAATTAATTCAAATGTGTTATTCTGGGGTTATATAATGGTGTTTTTGTTTTCTGTAAAAGAAATATTACAATTAAGAATTATAAGCTATTTTTTCTTTTGATTTTGTTGCTCGGTCAAAAAGCATTATCTTTGATTTAAGGTGATTTGTTTATAATAGATGCCATATCAAGAATCCAAATAATAAGTCAAAGCAATGAACAATTTGTCTGTTTCTATTGATTATATAAATCCTGTAAATTATTCTTTGTGTCACAACCATATTCCGATATGCAGATACTTTGAAATCAACAATAATTCAGGTCGAGATATAGAAAACATACAGATTCATGTGTCTGGCAACTATTTGCTTGAATCTAGTTCGATTGTTTATGGACTTGTAAAAAATGAAAAATCACTTAAGATATCAAAACTAGACATCACGCTTAATGCTGATGAATTGTTCAACCTATCAGATAAGGTAGTATCGTCGTTTGAAATAAAGATTACCTCAAATGATGAAACAATCTATCGTGAGGATTTTGTGTTGGACATTATGGCGTTTGATTATTGGCTGGGAACTAATATTTTACCACAATGTCTCGCGTCATTCTCAGTGCCTGATCAGCAGGCAATCAAAAACATAATCATAAAATCTGCTGCCAAACTGCAACAGATAAGCGGAACTTCTTTTTTTATTGGATACGAGGATGGCGACTCGCAAACTGTCCGTCAGCAGATAGCGGCGATTTTTGCAACTTTTCAAGATGAGAATATTCAGTGCAATGCCTCGTCGTTAGATGTAGAGAAATTAGGACAAAGAATCATTTTTGCAGACCAACTTCTAGTGTCAAAATCTGGCAACGCTTTAGATTTGACGCTGCTTATGGCTTCCGCTCTCGAAGCTGTAGGTATATATAGTGGCATAGTCTTTATTCCGGGGCATGTGTTCCTTGCCATATGGATTGAAGAACTTTGTTCGCAGCACAGTATTTTGGATGATATCTCCTTTATCCGCAAGAAATGTTCTGATGAATTTTCAGAAATGACGGTTATTGATTGTACGGAGATCACAAGACGTAACTCTTCATTTGAAAAAGCACAGGAGATAGCAATGCGTCATATTTTAGATACCGACGACTCCTGCTTGTATATTGATATAATGCGATGCCGACTTGAAGGCGTACATCCATTGCCCACAAGAATATATGATGGAGGTAGATGGTTGCTTCCTGTAGAAAACCAGTCGCAAGGTCTTATGGTGGCAGAGCCAACGTCATACAATCTAAACAAAACAGGAGTTTCTTCAAAAAGGAAATTTGATTTATGGGAATCCAAGTTGCTTGATTTCTCACTGAGAAACACCTTTTTGAATTTGTCTTTTAGGTCGAGAGCAATACAGATACTTTCTATTGATGCTGGATATATAGAGGATTACCTTCAGGAAGATAAAGTATATACTATCACTACGTTCCCAGAAGATATTGCACCAAAAAATGGCGATGTGTTGATTAATTCTAGTTCTCCAGACATAAAAAAAATTGTCAATGCCGGCTTGAAAAAAGGTATCCTTTATTCTGCCAAAAGTCAAGATGAATTTAGGTCTGTGATATGGAACATTCACCATGTCTCTAACTTATCAATAGAAGAAACTGGTTCTAATCCCCTTTATCTTGCTATCGGTCTGTTGAAATGGTATGAAAAAGGCAACAGTCCAAAACCACGGTATGCTCCGATTCTATTGTTGCCTGTAACATTTTTCTCCGGTTATTCTTATAGATTCAAAAAGCGAGATGAAGAGATTTCGTTGAACATGACATTGTTCGAATATCTGCGTCAGATATTTGGAATTACTGTTAATGGAATCGATCCACTGCCGTTAGACGATCATGGTGTAGATGTTGATCTGATTTTTGAACGTATCAGGGAAGCGATAAAAAATCAAAAGAGATGGGAACTTTTAAATGAAAGTGTGCTTGGAACATTCTCGTTTAATAAGTTTATGATGTGGAATGACATTCATTCTAATAGAGACAAACTATTGGAAAACTCTGTCGTTTCAAGTCTTGTAAATGGAGGATTGACATGGTCGCCTCTGCCTCTTACAGCTAATCTAGGTGAGAATGACAGAAATCTCACTCCGGAGAGTATGTCAGTTCCGTTGCCTGTCGACTCATCGCAGATGGCCGCCGTACTGGAAGCAGGAAATGGTTCGACATTCATCCTTTATGGACCTCCGGGTACAGGAAAGTCGCAGACAATTGCCAACATCATCTCAAACGCATTATATAAAGGCAAAAGAGTTTTGTTTGTGGCAGAAAAGATGGCTGCTTTGAATGTTGTGCAAAACCGTTTGGAAAAGATTGGCCTTGGTCCTTTCTGTCTGGAGCTGCATTCAAACAAGGTCGCAAAAAAACATATACTAGAGCAATTAAACAATGCTCTCCTTAGTATGCGTATTAGGGAGCCAGAAAACGCTTCTTCGTTATCTGAACAGCTTTTTGAGAAACGTCAGTTGCTTATTTGGTATCTGGATGCACTCCATAACGATAAGGGAAGTGATGGTTTTTCATTATATGAGTGTATCAGTGAGTACGACGCTTACGACACCGTCGCACCGCTTGATTTTAAGAGGAATGCTCAATTGTCTTCATTTAGAAAAGAACAGTTGGATATCTATAAAGAAGAACTGTACAAGCATTTGCCAGATATCATTCAGAGAATTGGGCAACCAAGCCAGCATCCTCTTAAAGAGATTAAATTCAAATCTGATGGAATTAAGAAAGAGGATGTTCTTACTGATTTATTGCACGAAGGTTGCAGAATTTCGTCGGATTTTGCTCAACATCGTCTATTTCTAGTGTCTTGTTTTGATGATTCTTTTGCTGACACTAAAACTCTGTTTTGTAAAGGAATAGATGTGCTTTCTAAGCTATCATCTTTGCCGGTTGTTAATCAGACAGTTATTGAGACTGTTTTCGACGATGACAAGTGCATGTCACTTAGTCTGTTGTGCATCAAGATGAAAGAGAGGGACACTCTCTATAATGAACTTGCGTCGGACAACAGAATAGAACTCTTGGAGAAAGACGTTTTACCTTTGTTGAATGAGTGGTCTGAGATAAAAAGCAAATGGTTCTTGCCTAGATTCTTTGCGTCAAACGATTTCGTGAAGAAACTTAGGGGGTATAATAAGAATATCAATAAGGGTAATGTAGAGTCGATACTGAATCAAATTCTTAATTACCAAAAACTTTCAAAGCATTGTTCTGACAAAGAGCATATTATCAAAGAATATACTAATCAAAATCTCAATATAGAAGAGTTGTCTTCTTTCTTGGGAGAACTTCCCGATTTATGGCATTGCATTAATGCACTCTTGGAAAGTACGAATATCTCGAAGCATGAGATCTGCGTTTCCTTGATGCAATCTATTGATGAACATTTTCTGGATAAAGCAAAAGCAGCAACGACTACATATAAAGAGTGGGAAAAACTTGAGATTGATTTATCTGAGGTTGTAGGATATTCATTGCCTGAAGATGATTTCTCCACGTCGGTCAATGCGGTTGTTACTAGATGGAAAGATAATGTATCAAAGGTAAAGCAATGGCAAGAATGGCAAGATCTGCGAAAGAGATTCCTTGATCTTGGTTTGGAATCTGTTGTCGAAACACTTGAAAACAAGAAAATTGAACCAAAGGAGTTAGCTGATTCGTTCTTCAAAGGATTATACAAGAGTTTGGCAGAACAGAAGATAGACGACAATCATAGTTTGGCTGCGTTTGATGGCGATTTGTTTGACATGCAAGTTGAGATGTACAAAGATCTGACTGCCCAATATCAAGAGTTGTCAAAGGTACTATTGTATGTTCGTCTTTCATCTAAGATTCCATATGTGTATGAAGATTTGGATGTCAACGGAGAGATGGGCCTACTACAAAAAAATATAAGAAATAGGGGTAGGGGAATGTCTATCAGACAATTGCTGGAGTCTATTCCTAACTTGTTTCCAAAGCTCTGTCCATGTTTGCTTATGAGTCCGATGTCGGTGGCCCAATACATTGATTTGAGTCAGGAAAAATACGATTTGGTTATCTTCGATGAGGCTTCGCAGATGCCGACGTGTGAAGCTATTGGTGCTATTGCCAGAGGAAAATCACTTATTGTAGTGGGCGATCCTAAACAGATGCCTCCAACATCCTATTTCAATGTGAACAGTTCGGAGGAATATGAAAGCATGGAGGATTCGGAGAGCATATTGAAGGATTGTCAGACATTAGGAATCCCGTCTCTACAATTGAACTGGCACTATCGCTCACGACACGAGAGTTTGATCGCATTCAGTAATAATGAGTATTACGATGGTAATCTGATAACATTCCCGTCTACTGACGACCAAGATAAAAAAGTGAAATTTGTAAAGGTCGACGGTGTTTACGAGAAAGGCGGAACCCGATACAACAAGGGTGAGGCTGAGGCTATTGTAAGTGAAGTGATAAGAAGGTTGAGGGATGAAGAACTGAGAAAAGATAGTATCGGAATCATTTCGTTCAGCACAGCGCAACAGTCACTGATCGAGGATATGTTGATGGCTCAAATAGAAAATAATGGCTTGATAAATAATGCTGAGTCTATGTACGAACCAATTTTTGTCAAGAATCTTGAAAATGTGCAGGGTGATGAACGTGATATAATCCTATTCTCTATTGGATATGGCCCAGATGCCAACGGAAAGATCAGTATGAATTTCGGACCGTTGAATCGAGACGGTGGAGAACGTCGACTTAATGTGGCAGCCAGTCGTGCAAGAAAAGAGATGATTGTCTATTCTACGCTTACAGGCAGTCAGATTAACCTTAATAACACAAAATCAAAAGGTGTTGAGGGTTTGAAACATTTTCTGGAATTTGCGGAGAATGGAATTCTGTATGCATCCAAAAATAATCATTACACGCATGTGTCTCCAATTGCATTCCATATTGCTCAAGCTCTCGAGAATGAAGGTTATGAAGTGGAGACTGGAGTCGGACTGTCCGACTTCAAAATAGATGTGGCGGTCAAGGATCCAAGAACCAAGTCGAATTATCTGCTTGGAATATTACTTGACGGTGACGTATACCGAAATACGCAAACTACGCGTGACCGAGAAATTGTACAGCCGGAGATACTCAAACATCTGAATTGGAATGTTGTGAGAGTATGGAGTTTAAGCTGGTACAAAGATCCGTCAGAGGTCATCTCTCGTTTGGTTTCGTTAATTGCAGATCTTCAAAATGAAAAAAAGCATGAGGATGCTCCTATTATGATAGGATCTTCTGAGTTTGTGGATATCGCTGAAGATTTTAGTGTGCCAGTTTCTGCGATTCTTCCTAGACCTGTGACAAAAGCGATTGAGTATCCGGATATTGAAAACTATACGATACCATCAAACCAGAGTGTCGATATAGAATCTATAGAGGAGGTTGTCAAGCATGAGCAGCCGATAATGTTCTCTCTTCTTTGCAAGAGAATCGCTACGTTGTTGAATATGCAGAAAGTGACACCTAGTCTAAAGGAAAAGGTGACACTAACGATTGAAAGTGCACAGTACTATCAGGAAAAAGATAGAGAAAATATAGTTGTCTGTACAGACAAATCAATCCTAGATGGTTGGAATTCTTATCGACCTAATATTTCTGATTCTACAAAGAAACGATCAATTGAGGATATTCCATCAATTGAGTTGGAGGTTGCTCTTCTTGAAGTAGTAGAGCAGAATGTTTCTATAGATGAGGAAAGAATGATTTTGGTCGCTGCCAAAAGAATGGGATTTGTCCGTAGATCTTCCAATGTGGATTATACACTCCAATATATAATTACAAGTTTGATGAATGATGGCAAACTTGTAGAACGTAATGGCAAATTGATTTGCGGATGACGAGACATGTTAAAATAAAAAGTAGAGACGTGGCACGCCGCGTCTCTACGTAGTAAATACCCAATCGAAAAGGGTTAGTTTGTTGATATCTAAACCAGAAATATCTCTTATTTCACCAATATTCTAAAGACGCTGTTTGCAACCTTCACCAAGTAGATTTGCTGACGTCTAACCGCAATCTCATGTCTGTAGCTTACGCTCTTCGAAGTGATGATTTTTTCACCTGACATAGAGAATACTTCGATTGTCTCGTATGGTGCATTGTCGACAATGATTTTACCGTCGGCACTCATCACATGAATATTATTGGCTGCGTGTTGGTGGACATCAATTGTACCATACACTCTACCATGTTCGATTGTGTCGTGGCAAACTGTGCAAATCAAATCTCCTGTATAGCCTAAACTATCAACAGCTTCAATAAATCCAACCAACTCACCATTATGTCCGCCTAGAGAAGGAATAGTCTTTGCTTCACTAATTATTTTGTCGCAAGTGCTACATTTTAGTTCTGCAGTGTGACCTGGTGTCAAACATCCTGGTTCAATTGCTGGAGCTGATTCTATAGTGTCGTGTCTACCTAACGACGGAGTCATCTGTATTTCTCTAAGTATCTTATTGCAAACATTACATTTCAATTCTGCTGTATAGCCTGGAGCCTCACATCCTGGTTCAACTGCAGGGACAGAGATGACTGTGTCGTGAGGCAACATACTGATGATTGTTTGCATCTCGATAATCTCTCCACATAGTTCACAATGTGAGCCGTCTGTCTTTCCTAGTTTGTTGCAAGAAGCAGGAACACCTGGATCGACTACTGCCTTATGTGCTATTTTCTCAACCTTTGTTCTTGGAGTGATAACATCCTTACAAAGTTTACAAACAACCTCTTCGCTCCATCCGAATGAGTTGCATGTAGGCTCGATTGCTGGCAATGTCTCAGTCTCATGCTTTAGTCTTTCTGTATATTTAGGAGTGACAAGAGTGTCGTGGCAAACGGAACATACAGCGAATTCACTTCTTCCTTCAGTGTGGCAAGTTGCAGGGACAGCAGGAATTAGAGAAATTGTATGGCTTAGTTTATCAGTTTGTTTTGGAGCGACAAATGTATCGTTGCAGACACTGCAGTATAGACCTTCTGTATGGCCATAATCATGGCATGTCGCAGCAATCGCTGGGATTGTTACCGATACATGGTTAAGCTTCTCTGTCTGTGTAGGTTTGTATAGAGTGTCTTTACATAATGAACACATCAGACCGTGGGCTGAACCGTATGTGTGGCAAGTCGCCTTGACTGAAGGAATCTCAACAATTTTGTGCTCGAGTTTATCAGTTTGTTTAGGAGCAACAAGTGTGTCATGGCATATAGTACAATATGAACCCTCGCTTACTCCTGTTGAGTGGCAAGTCGCAGCTATTGCTGGAATTGTCTCTACCATATGATTAAGTTGGTCCATCTCTTTTGGAGCGACGATAGTGTCATTGCAGACAGTACAGAAAGATCCTTCACTCATTCCGTGAGAGTGACAAGTAGCGGCGATGGCAGGAATCTTTTCTGTTGTATGTTCACGTTGAGCAATTGTTATCGGCTTTGTGATTGTATCGTTGCAACGTGTACAATATGCTCCTTCTGTATTTCCGGCATTATGACAAGTTGCTGCCACAGCAGGAATTGTTTCCATATTATGGCCAGGAGCCTCGATCACAGTTGCCTTCTTTGTCGCTATTCTACAGATTGAACATCTGTATCCTGCTGTGTGTCCTTTGACTGTACATGTGGCTGCAACAGAATCTTCTATGATCATATCGAACTTATGGTCAACTTTATCCAAAACCTCTTGCTTTGTGATTACCAGGTTGCAGACACTACAATGTGCTCCCTTAGTCAAACCACTCTTCATACAAGTTGGCTCAACTGCCTTATCCTCTACAAAATTATGTTTTTCCAAAGGAAGCTCTTTGCTTTCGGCAAGCGTCACTTTACAACGCTTACATTCTGTCTGATGAGTGTGTCCTACGGCTACACATGTTGCGTCTACATGTTTGATTGTCTCTATTGTGTCGTGTCCAAGAGGAGCAACCACTGTCGACTCTGTTGTTACCTTCTTGCAGACCTTACAGATTACACCTCCCTTTGAACCCTTAGTGGTACAAGTCGCAGCGACATCAGGAATGATTGAATCTGTGTGAGCCACCATAGGGATGATGCTTGGCTCTACATGATAATTGCATCGTTTACATTTGATTTCCTCTGTCGAACCGAATGAAGAGCAAGTCGGCTCGATTTTTTTAGCTATTGTATCAAGTTCATGACCAAGTGCAGGAATTTTTTCTGTTGCGTCAAAGATTTCATTACATATCGAACATGCAGTGGCTGCCGAGAATCCGATTCTTGTACAAGTAGGCTTGCTTCCTCCTACTGATATTGTGTCATGTCCGTGTGCTGGGATGACAGTCGACTCGTGCAGACCTTCATGACATCTTCCGCAGAATGTGCTGTCGCATGAACCATTAGTTGTACATGTAGCTTTTATAGTGTCGACTGCAACGGTGTCGTGGCCAAGTGCAGGAAGGATAGTCAAAGCATGCAGACCATGATTGCATCTTCCGCAGTATGTACTGTCGGCAGAACCTTCAAGTAGACATGTCGGCATTATCGAGTCGACTGCAATTGTGTCGTGACCTAACGCCGGAATCTCCTCGTGAGAATGGAAGACAGTGTTGCAAAGGCTGCAGAATACGCTGTCTGTCTTTCCTGCCTTTTCGCAAGTCGACTCATATCCTTCTACTATTGCAGTGTCGTGAGGAATCGTCGGGAAGAAATCAGGAGCGACAAGAGTGTCTCCGCATAGACTACAATGGATCCATTCTGTATGCCCTTCAATTAAGCATGTCGACTCTGTTGCGTGGATTGTGTCGGCTACATGTTCCAACATAGGAAGGGAATCTGGCATCTGCATCACAGAGTCGCATACTCTACAATAAATACTATCTGAAATACCTGCGTAATGGCAAGTAGGAGCGATACCTTTAAGTGTGTCAAGAGTGTGTTCGATTTTGGCAATGACCTCTTGCATTACGACAGTGTCACCGCAGATAGTACAATATGCTCCGGCAGTCAAACCAGTGGAATGGCATGTAGCCTCAACACCAGGAATGACTTCCTCGTTATGAGGTTTCTTTGCGATTGGAGTTGGCTCAATAATATAGTGGCCGCAACTTTTACAAAGTTTGCCTTCTGTATGACCTTCCTCTGTACATGTTGGCTCTTTTGCTACAATGATAGAATCTTCACCATAATGATTTTCATAGTTGAAGATATCTGCAGTACCATAAATCTCTTCTGGAGTACCATACACGCAGCAATAGTCATATTTGTTAACTGTATGATTTACAACAAAAGCTCCAGTAGAATCTTTCTCAACAGCTCCATTTTCAATCTCTTCTGTAGTATAACCGTTAAGGTTTGTGCTTTGACCATTTCCGTTTCCGATACCGTCTGCGTCGGTTTTTGTGTTATCCCAAGCACAATCTTCCACTTCTGTTTTATCGTTTGTTGTACCTGCGATAGCTCCGACATTTCCACTGTTTCCTGTTACCTCACCACCATTGAAACAATTTTCAATTTTTCCATTATCTCCAGCTCCGCAGATACCACCAGTGTGGTTAGTTAATGAAAGAGCATCATACGTGTTTTCTACTTTTGCTGTATTTTCACAATTCTTGATTGTTCCGGTATTCGTTCCTGCTATACCACCGACAACCTCAGAAAGACTTCTTACAACGCATCTTCCACTATCTGTGGAACATCCATCGATTATTCCACTGTTTATTCCGGCAATACCACCAACTTTGGAAGCATAGCCCGTGGAGAAGTTGTCCATTGTAGAGTTGATGCTATGGCAGTTGATGATTTTTCCACTGTTCTGTCCGGCAATGGCTCCTTGTTTGACATCAGCGCTTGCTGTGCTTACTGTGATGTTAGCGTCTACGATTGTTACATTTTTGATTGTACCGCTATTATTGCCGAACAGACCAAGATGATGGTCGTTGTTGGAATTGTCATTTTTTATAGTCAAACCTGTGATGGTATGCCCTTGACCATCGAATGTTCCTGAATAGGGAGTTCTAGTGTAGTATGTGATAATAAAAGATTGTTTTTTTACTCCCATGATAGGATTCCAATCTACATATTCCGAAATGTCAACATCTTCAGTGAGTATTGCATTTGCTTTGGTTTCACCTGCGATGACTTTGTTGGCAAACTCTTTAAGATCTGCTCCTGATGAAATAAGATAAGCTCCTGTGGAATCTTTTTCAAGAGCTAGAGCACTGATTGCGCAGCACACTAAAAATAGTGTTGTTAGAAATCGTGTAAATCCTTTTATCATGTTATTGTCCTTTTTTCAAATGATTTTGAGATTATAAACTCTGTTTGACTTAATAGACTAGCCGTTGCAAAAATATAATTTTTTTGTCAAATTTTTTAAGACTTGATTATGTTTCTTCCGTTTAGCATTTGGCATTTTGATTTTAGCATTTCTAAAAAGATTATTTATCTTTGCAAACGGAAATAAAAAAGAACTTTTACAATGGCAATCGGCGAATCTAAATCAACAAAAAAATCCAAGAAAGGTGTAGCTCCTGATATTATTGAGGTCAGAGATATGGGTGGTGTAGTGCCTCCACAGGCACCGGAGATTGAAAACTCTGTGATTGGAGCAATCCTTACTAATCCTGGATGTTTTTCGGAAATCTGTACGATTTTGAAGAAAGAGACATTCTATGTCCCTAAGAATGCCCTCGTCTACGAGACTATCTCTTACTTGGGAAGTACACAGCAGTCGATTGACCTTTTCACTGTCGCTGAAGAACTTAAGAAACGAGATCTTTTCGACACTATCGGCGGAATGAAGGTACTTATCGAGTATACTCAGAATGTGATTTCCGTCGCCAATGTATATGAGCATTCAAAAATTCTTGCAGCTAAGGCTCTTGAAAGAGAATTGATCAAGTATTCCACAGAGATCCAACGTCGTGCATTCAGTGAAGACGAGGATGTGGATAAGTTGATTCAGTCTGCTGAGGCTATGCTTTATGATATTTCCCAGCACAATATCGAGAAGGACTTTACTCCTATCAGCGATGTCCTTCCAACTGTTAAGGCTAATTATGATGCTGCGGCCAATAATAAAGAGGGTGTTGGTGGTGTGCCAAGTGGATTCACCCGACTTGACAGCATGACTAATGGTTGGCAGAAATCCGACCTTATCATTATTGCAGCCCGTCCTGCCATGGGTAAGACAGCGTTTGTGCTTTCAATGGCTAGAAATATTGCCGACAAAGACATCCCTGTTGCTGTGTTCTCACTGGAGATGAGTAACGACCAGCTTGCCACTCGTATGTTGGTTAATGTTACTGAACTTCCTTCGGAGAAAATCAAAAAGGGTCAGCTAAATATCGACGAGATGAAAAAAATGAATCAGGGAATTGATTATTTGGGTCAAAAACCAATCTATCTCGACGATACACCGAGTCTTTCCGTATTTGAGTTTGCTACCAAAGCTCGACGTCTTGTTCGAGACAAAGGAGTTAGAATCATAGTCATCGACTACTTGCAGCTTATGAACGCCAGTGGAATGTCATACGGTAGCCGTGAACAGGAGGTCAGCACGATCTCTCGTTCATTGAAACAGTTGGCGAAAGAGTTGATGGTGCCGATTATTGCCTTGTCACAGTTGAACCGTAGTGTGGAGAGCCGTGACAAACAGGATAAGCGACCTCAGTTGTCCGACTTGCGTGAGTCTGGAGCCATCGAGCAGGATGCCGATATGGTGTTGTTCATCCACCGTCCTGAATATTATAAGTTGGAGTTCATGTCCGACAATACAACTCCTGCAGCTGGACTTGCAGAGATTATCATTGCCAAGCACCGTAATGGTTCCGTTGGTGATGTTATACTTCGATTCATGGGTGCTCAGACGAAATTCTGCAACTACGATGATGGTGGTGCAGTGTCGACAGATCAATATATGGAGGTCTCTTCGAGCATAAATCCAGGATATGAGTCGGGAAATGATGCTGTTAATGTCGACACAACAGTGCCTGCATTTATGGATAATGTTCCAGCACCATTTTAAGCCGACAGCATAAGCAATCGGTTATTGTAACCTGCGGTTATGTGTCCCCATCGGGGACTGAATTTATATGTTGACAACCATTGTCCCCGAGGGGGGCACATAGACTTGTCTATGATAACCGATTGTTTCATAGCTTGCTATGAAACTGCCGGTAAAAAAAATAACAAAATGGACGTTAGAATAGAGCAATCGTGGAAGGACGTGTTGGCGGAAGAATTTGAAAAGCCATATTTTTCCCTTCTCACTTCATTTGTAAGGAAAGAGTACCAGGAGGCAGAAGTTTATCCTCCAGGAGGCAAAATATTCTCAGCCTTTGATCTCACACCGTTCCAAGATGTGAAGGTGGTCATACTTGGACAGGATCCTTATCATGAGCCCGGACAAGCACATGGTTTGGCTTTTTCCGTACAACCTGGTGTGCAGATTCCACCGTCGTTGCAGAATATCTATAAGGAGATTGTCGACGATATGCATGTTCCATATCCCAACTCTGGATTCCTTGAACGATGGGCACAGCAAGGAGTATTGCTATTGAACAATGTGTTGACGGTTCGACGAGCATCTCCTTTGAGTCACCAAGGAAAAGGATGGGAAGAGTTCACAGATAAAGTTGTGGAATTGCTTTCTTCTAAACGAGAGAATATTGTATTTTTGTTGTGGGGATCACAGGCTCAGCGAAAAGGTCAAGTGATTGATATCAAGCGACATCTGGTGCTTAAGGCTCCACACCCGTCTCCTTTGTCTGCCTATCGTGGCTTCTTCGGCTGCAAGCATTTCAGCAAAGCCAATGAATATTTGAGACAACACGGAAAAGGGGAGATAGTGTGGTGATTTTAATCATGAAACAATTTAAATATTATTTGTTGCTAATTGCATCTTTTTTCTCTGGAGCAGTGATGATTTCTTGTATTGAAGAGGAGGAAGAGGAGGCTGATCAGCCAGAAGAGTATGTTGATCCACATGAGTATGTTGATTTAGGGTTGCCGAGTGGTTTGAAATGGGCGACAGAGAACGTAGGTGCTCTAAAACCGGAAGAAGTTGGCAGTTACTTTTCATGGGGCGATGTGGAAGAAAAGGATTCTTATTATTGGGGAATGTCAGACGATATTGATAAGGGCTGGTCTTTTTTGATGTCATTTGGAATAATTGATTCTTTAGGAAATCTTTGTTATTCTCATGATGCGGCTTCTGTTAATTGGGGAGGGTTATGGAGAACCCCTACTGAAACAGAGTTTAAGGAACTTGTTGATTACTGCGATTGGAGGTGGACAAGTGTAAATGGAATAAATGGATATAAGGTATCAAGCAAGGCAAAGGATAATCATAATTCGATATTCCTTCCTGCTGGAGGTCGACGAGTATCTTCGGGTTCTCCTATTGAATATAATGAGTATGGCGCCTATTGGTGTGCGAATATGAGTGATCGACACTTGTCTCTATATTCAACTACTTTCTATTTTGACAAGGATAGTAAACGTTTGGGGAATGTCAGTCTTCATTATGTAGGACAGTTGATTCGTCCTGTCATTGAATAATCTTCCAGTTGCATCGCTAAGCATTGCTAACCATATTACGGCTACAATGCAGCGTAATCCAATTGATATCATTCCTAATGCGTTGAGTGTGACAAAAAGTGCTGATATCAAATGCTTGGTTGTTTTAGTCTTGACTCAACTGTTCTATAAAATAATCCACAGCTGGAATAAGTTCTGGTAAATCATATTTGACTGATTCAAAAATGATTTCTGCATCGATGTCAAAATATCCATAAGCAATTTTGTCTCTCATGTCTTTCACTTCTTGCCATGGAATTTCAGAACGTAGTGGGAGTAGTTTTCTGTCGGTTATTTTGTCGACATTTTTGAACCCTTCGCCTATAGCCTCGATTAACATACTTGAAGCAGCTAAGTCCTTATTGCCTTCTGGAGACAATAAGAAATCGTTGAAACTTTGTTTGTCGGCATTCCATTCTTGCAGTTGTATTATTGCCTGACGAATCTGTTTCAAAATAGCGATGGTCTTTCTTTTATCCGAAGACGTATAATCCATCTTTTTCAATCTCTTCTTTTAGGTACGGATTCATATTTGAGTGATTGCGTATCACGTCCACTTTACATCCTAACAAAGTTTCAAGATATGTGGTGAGACCTACAAGTTTTAATATTCTAGGTGGCATATCTACGCATACGTCTATATCACTACCGTCTTTGTGCTCATTGCGAGCAACTGAACCAAACAAACGCATTGACGACACACCAAATAGAGAACGCATGTCGTCAGCGTGGGTCGCCAAAGCATCTATGTATTCTTTTCTTGATTTCATATCGTATCGTTTTGCTCGTTATTTTTTTGCGAAAATATGAATTTGTGTAATAAAAAGCAAGTTAGTATGCAATACAATTAAGTATAGTGTTGAAAATCCATAGTGAAAGTAGAAACATTTTCAAAACTCAAATGTTTTTTATAGTTTTGCAGAAATTTTAGAAAATTCAACAATTAAGATATGAAAGTAGCACTTGTTACAGGAGGTTCGAGAGGTATCGGTAGAGCTTGCTCAATCAAGTTGGCAGAGCAGGGTTACTACGTGCTAATCAACTATCAATCAAATGAAGCTGAGGCTCTTAACACTTTGGCTATGGTCAGAGAGAAGGGTAGCGATGGTGAGATTATTAAGTTCAACGTGGCTGATTGTGAGGCTACAGAGTCTGCAATCACTGCTTGGCAGGAGGCTCACAAGGATGAGTATATTGAGGTGTTGGTCAACAACGCTGGTATCCGCCGCGACCAGATCATGGTGTTCATGA
Organism: Paludibacteraceae bacterium; assembly: GCA_045642085.1. Lineage (GTDB taxonomy): Bacteria > Bacteroidota > Bacteroidia > Bacteroidales > Paludibacteraceae > UBA1723. Next base: position 52,409 of record JAZUIF010000098.1, read on the forward strand.
CTAACGAGGATTGGAGAAACGTTATCGACATCACTGTCAACGGATTCCTTTACGTCACTCGTGCTCTTCTTCAGCCAATGGTTAGAAAGAAATTCGGACGCATCGTAAATATGGTTTCTCTATCTGGTTTGAAGGGTCTTCCTGGCCAGACTAACTACTCTTTGGCTAAGGGAGGTATCATCGCTGCCACTAAGGCTTTGGCTCAGGAGGTTGCAAAGAAGAATGTCACTGTCAACGCTGTAGCTCCTGGTTTCATCCGTACAGATATGACTAAGGATTTGGATGAGGCTGAGTTGAAGAAGCAGATTCCAGCTAACCGTTTCGGTGAGCCTGAAGAGGTTGCCGCAGTTGTAGGTTTCTTGTGTACTAAGGAGGCTGCTTACGTTACAGGTCAGACAATCTCTGTCAACGGTGGTCTTTACACATAATCAGAATAATCAATCGATTCTATATTGGGCAGAACATCGCGTCTGCCCAATTTTTTTGAATATGGTCATGTTCATCACAACCGTGGAACGGTTGTTTTTCTTTGCCCATGGTTGATTTGAGCGAAGCGATAAATCTGCCGGGGGAGCGTGTTCCAATTATTAACCATTAATTATTAACTATTAACTACAATAGCATGGCCGAATGGAATGGTAAGACGCGTGGAGGGTCGTTCGGATACGGTTTCTTCATCTTTCTAATCAAACATTTAGGATTGAACGTAGCGTATGCGTTCTTGTTTGTCGTCGTGCCATATTTCGTGCCATTTGCACCTAAAGCGACAGCCGCCAGTTGGAAATATTGGCGACGTATCCATCACAAGTCTGTTCTTGTCGCCATAGGAAAAATCTTCCAGCATTATTATCGTTTCGGTCAGGTTATTATCGACAAGATTGCTGCGTCGTCGGGGCTTGAGAAAGAGTTCACTTTTTCCTTCGATGGAATGGATTGCTTGATCGATCATTTGAAGAATGCCGACAAGGGAGCAGTGATGATTGGAGCCCACGTGGGAAACTGGGAGGTAAGCCGTGTTTTTATGAAGGAGTACGGTACCAAACTGAATGTTGTGATGCTCGACGGTGAATATCAAAAGATTAAGGATAAGTTAGAGTCGACGATGGGGGCTAATTCATTTGGCGTTATTCCCGTCTCAACAGAGAATATCGACCACATTTTCAAAATCCAGTCAGCATTGGCATCGAATGAAGTAGTCTGTTTTCAAGGCGACAGATTTATAAGAAAAGAAGATGCAAAGACGGTGCAGTTTATAGGCCATGATGCACCATTTCCTCCAGGTCCACACCAGATCGCCACAATGACTGGAGCTGACACCTTCTATTTCTTTGCCGTCAGAGAGTCTGGCAAGCATTACAGATTTATATGCAAGAAGGCTGAGGCTGCATCACAAGAGACGAATCGAAAGATGAAAGTCAACGTGTCGATGCAAGAATACATTGCTTTTTTGGAGACTATTGTCCGTCAATATCCGGAGCAATGGTTTAATTATTATGATTTTTGGGAAATTTAAATAATGGCGACCATTGGCCGCCATTATTTAAATTTATTTCACATATACATTTTCAATCTCCACCACGTAGATTGTGTGGTATCCTCCACCCGGTTGAGGATTGTAATAACGTTCACGAACCTCTTTATCCAAGAATGCCGCTTCTGTCATCTCTGTCTTGAATAGTTTGCGACAATCAAGCACCATACGTGCCTCATCGAATGTTGTTGTATTGGATTCCAATGAGATAGGAGTCAAACCAGCCTCTTTCACTTTATCTCCATCTCTACCAGATTTTGTTCCACAAATCTGCAAAGCCTGTCTGTATTTCTCATCAAAGAAAGATAGAGTAAGACGGTCATTTGCCTCGATGAATTCGTGAGTGTAACGCTCTGGACGAACGAAGATGAAAGCCACTTCCTTATCCCATAGATGTCCGAATCCACCCCATGAGGCAGTCATGGTATTGTACTTAGATGTATCACCACTTGTGATTAACATCCACTGTTTGCCGATCAAATCAAACTGATCTTCCGCACCTAACACGGATAAATCCTGCTTGGATAGAGTAGCGTTCTCAACAACAGCAACCTCTTCTTTCTTTGTCTCTGAGCAACTTAGCATTGTGCCGAATAAGCAAGCTGAGACTGTTGCTTTAATGCAATTTCTAAATAATCTATTCATAATATTTTATATTTGGATGCAAAGGAAAGATTTTTTTGGAAAGAAACAAAAGGCAATTATGAGTATTAAACTGTAATATCTTTATTTGTTTAAGTTTGAAAAAATCTTATGATAAATCGCTTGCTTTTCAAAAAAAATCAATAATATTGCAATATCTATACTTGCTGGAAACCCTTGGAGGGTAAGCGGGAATAGATACATATTACATAAAAAGGCGTACCTTTACGCTTTGGTTTTGACGTTACTTGAACTTCGCAACTTCATAGATTATAGTCAAAAACAAAGCAACAGAAACTCCACATAATACATTTGTTGTACGTGATGTTTTCTGTGTTCCCGTTTTGACTAACAGGGCAATGCGAAGGCCTAAGTAACGTGGAACGAGTGACAAGGACTGGCTCCACGTTTTTTTGTGTCTATATGTGAACCTTAAGTGATTTGAATTTCTATCTGGAGCCGATAGCTTAAAAGGACTAAAAACTATGCCTATATTTCAGATTACTACGAAGAATCGTAGGAATGTCAATGGCATTCTAATTGAACCTGGAATGACTGTTCAAGTTGTTTCCCAAAGTTTTAGCAATCCTGTTGTCACTAATGGCGGACAGTCTGTCGTAGATGCTTTCTATCGTATCTATGGCATTGACATCAAGAAAGCAGGATGCTTGAATACAGTAGATTTACAAGTGGATAAGGTGGGGTAAGTGTTTTATTAAAGATCAAAAAGCATTATGAGAGAAGAAGAACTTTACAAAATTAATGAACTTCCTGAAGAATTGCAGAGAAAGTATGGATACATGACTAAATCACATGCTGATTGGGGGTACGTTGAAAAAATGATAAGGCTTGGTTTTCGTTCAGTGGAAGATATTAGGTCTGACGATCGAATGCTTATCCCACATATACCTGGTTATATGAAAGAATATGCAATAAAATATTTCAATTGTGGCCAAGAAGAGAGACTTATTTGGTTTAGAGATACTAGCTCGTTTAATACTAGAGATAAGGGCCTGGTTATGACAGATATCGGATATCATTATGTCCCTGGTGACGGTAAAGTTTACAGTTGTACTTGGAAAGATATTGTAAATGTCTATTATAGAGATTCTTACATGCATTTCAAAGCTTATGACGGAAATGTTAGGTCTATGCCTATTGGTTTATTCATAAAGAATTCATACCATTATGATAGTATGGGAAATGAAATTGCTTTTGCTTTAAACCATATAGCTCAAAATATAGGTGGTCATACGGAAAATGAAGCAGAAGATTGTATAAAATACTATGAAAAATGTTATGATGAAGAACGATATGATGAAGCTATAAAGGTAGCATTAGATATTATCCATAAGGGATATGGAGTTCCGTCATTTTGGTATGCTGAAATTGAAGGAATATACATGGAATTGGATGATTTAGACAAAGCATTTGAATATTGCAACAAGGGATTAGATGCTTGTGAAGAAGAAAATCTTAAGAATAGCGACGAAATAAAAGTATTGCTTTGGAATGACCGTAGTTTTGTCTATTACCAAAAAGGAGATATGTTATCGGCACGTAAAGATTTTTTGTCTTTAATGAAATATGCAACAGATCAAAAAAATGCAGATGATATTCTTATAAAAGAGGAGGCATATAAAGATTTCTTGGAAACAGAAAAATATTATGTAGATGGTTTTCTTAATCTTCCTTACAGCCAACGCAAAGTCATTATGCCGGTAAGGGAATATGTGGATCTTCATCAGGACAGGGTGTCTGTCATTCGTATGGATAATATGCCTGCTATTAATTTCCCAATGGGACATCCTATAGCAAATCAACTATATGTAGGTCACCCTCTTATTCCATCAAGATATATTCCATTTGAAAACTATCAATTGGAATTGGTAGAGGATAAGGTTCGTGAATTCTGTATGTTAGCTCAAAGCTTGGGAGCCACAGAAATTTCCATTGAATGTCTTAACTCTTCAGCTTCGAATGAGAGCGGACGTAACAAGCAGGACATAAGTGGCGAAGCTGGAAATAAAATGCTGAAGGGTAAAGGAGAATACCATCAAGATAATAGCAGAAATATGATAGATGAACTTAGTCATAAAATCTGTATCCGTCAAACATTTACTCCTTGTAATAAACCTTTGATTCCAGAAAACATGGTTTGGTATGAAGATGAACCTTCTTGGCAGCGTCTTGCATCCCAACGAATGAATGGAGGGCTTTTGTCTCATGAAGAACGAATTGAGACCAGAAAGAGCCAGATGGTAGATGGAAGAGAACTGACTGAATTGAAAGCGGAAGTAAACTCTCTTTATGTAGACATGAAAATGTCAATTAGTGAAGAGGAAGAGGCGAAGTTTACCCAGCAAGAAAATGCAGTATTGGCAATAAAGGTTAAGTTTGCTCCAATTAGTAAGCTTACTGGTTCTGAAAATACTTTATCAAATACGTCTTCTGGTATTTCTATGTCTTCATCTGAAGAAGAATATCTTGCTGAACTTAAAGATATTTTGTTTGATGGCGAGATTTCTCCTCGTGAGCGTCGTCTTCTTGAAAAAATCAGAACTCAACTTGGCATCTCTGAGTCAAGAGCTGAAGAATTGGAGGCATCTCTGTTATCTCCGAAGTTAACTCCTGAGGAGGAAGAATATCTAAATGAGTTTAGAGATATCATTGCTGGTGGTGAAATATCGCCTCGCGATCAACGTTTTCTAGAAAAACTCAAAATCGCTAATAATATAAGTGAGGAAAGAGCAAAGGAACTAGAAAACATGGCACGTTAAACGATAAGTCTCTATAGAAAATAATTTAAAACTCCCAGCTTCCATGAAGCTGGGAGTTTTTATATGGGATTACATCCAAAACGACAAATAAATATTGTGAAGAAAGTCATACTTTGCGATAATCTGCCAAATACACATTAAAAAATGGCGATAATTCCATTTTACTCAAGAAAAACAACCATAACTATGCTTTTTGAGTGTGATAATTCCATTTTACTCAAGAAAAATAACCACAACTATGATTTTTATGGTACTTGTGGTTGTTTTACTGAAAATGTATAGGAAGGTCGCAATGCGAAAAAAATAAAGACGGGGACATGCCCCGTCTCTACGAATGTTCCTATATTGCCGAAACTTACAACTCTGTTTGTTTATACCGACAATTACGAATTATGAATTAAGACTTACGAATTATCTCTTGTCTACGTTTCCTTCGTAGAAGTTAATGAATGCGTGAGTCACCAAACGGTTTCCACCAGGAGTAGGGTAGTCACCAGAGAAATACCAGTCGCCACTATGGTTTGGACAAGCGACGTGAAGATTCTCAAGTGATTGATAAACAATCTCTACTGGTGTCTTGACCTCTTTTGGTGTAAGCAATTCTGCAATCTCTGCTGAGATCTCGTCGTCTGTGAATGGAGAGTAGATATCTTTCACATAGTTGACATATTCCTCTTTCTTCTTGCCAACCTGAGCCTTGCTCTTCTTGTAGACTTCCTCGATCACATTTTCCATACCTCTCTTTTTAAGTAGGGAGATGGCTGCTTTGAATGCGATAAACTCACTCATTCGGCTCATGTCGATACCGTAGCAGTCTGGGAAACGAACCTGTGGAGATGAAGATACGATGACGATCTTCTTTGGTTCAAGACGGTTTAGAATCTTGATGATACTCTGCTTTAGAGTTGTACCTCTTACGATTGAGTCGTCGATCACAACAAGGTTGTCTGTCTTTGGATGGATTGATCCGTAAGTGATATCGTAGACGTGGGCTGCCATATCATTACGGTTTTTATCCTGTGCGATGAATGTACGCATCTTGATATCCTTGATGGCGATCTTCTCCTGACGTGGACGAGCCGACAAAATCTTATTCAACTCCTCATCTGAGAATTTCTTTCCAGACAGAATAGCACGTTTCTTATCTTCAATCATCTCATTTTCAATGCCGTGCATCATACCGTAGAATGCCACTTCGGCTGTGTTTGGAATAAATGAGAAGACGGAGTTGTTCAAGTCGTTGTCGACTGCTTTAAGAATCTGTGGAGTAAGAAGTTCACCAAGTTTTTTACGCTCCTGATAGATGTCGATGTCGCTACCACGAGAGAAATAGATACGCTCGAATGAACATTTCTTGATTTCTCCAGCCTCACGAATCTGCTCAAGGTGGAATGAAGCGTCTTTCTTGATGATGATTGCCTGACCAGGCTCAAGCTCCTTGATGTCATCCATCTTGACATTCATGACAGTCTGGATAACAGGACGCTCACTTGCTGCGACAATGATCTCATCATCGTAGTAGTAGAATGCTGGACGGATTCCGTTAGGATCACGGAAGATGAATGAATCACCGTGGCCTACCATACCGCAGATGCAGTAACCGCCGTCGAAACCTTTTTCACTGCGACGGATTACTTCGCCCAAGTCGACATTCTTCTCGATAAGCTCTGAAATCTCATCGTATGATTTTCCCTGAGCATCATATTCATTAAACTTACGCTGGACCTCCATGTCAAGCTGATGACCGATAGTCTCAAGCATAAGGATTGTGTCGCCCATATCACGAGGATGCTGACCAATACGAGTAAGGTTGGCGAACACCTCGTCGACATTAGTAAGATTGAAATTACCTGCTAACACCAAAGTGCGGTCCTTCCAGTTGCTACGACGCAAGAAAGGGTGGACATACGACAACCCAGATTTGCCAGTCGTGCTGTAACGAAGATGACCAAGATACATCTCACCAGCAAAAGGAAGATTGTCGGCTGCATAATCCGCGTCTGCCCAGATTTCAGGAGAAAGATTTTGATAGTTCTGATAAACTGATTCGAAGATTTTGTCGATTGCCTGACCGCCCTCGGCTCTTTCTCGGAAGATATATTCCTCACCAGGTTTAGCATGAAGTTTGACGCAAGCCAAACCAGCACCTTCCTGACCGCGATTGTGTTGTTTTTCCATTAGGATATACAGTTTTTCAAGACCGTATTTCCAAGAACCATACTTTTCGTAATAATACTTAAGCGGCTTTCTTAATCTTACATATGCTATTCCGCACATATCGTTTTATGTGTTAAGTTAATTCCAGTTTGCGATGCAAAATTACACTTTTTTGATTAAAGTGAAAGCAGAATGTAAATCTATTTTGATGATTTGTGTGTTTTTGCTATTAGATTACTGTTATGACAAAATATTAAGTATCTTTGTAGCGTTTTTTGCGAACGCTAATATTTCAAAATAACATAGTTGATTTATAGTTGTAACTACATGAAAAATATATTATTGCTTTTGTTTACTGTCGTTTGGTTGTTTGATCTAAATGCACAGGCAATGCCAGCAAGTGTAGACGGTAGTGATGAAGTCTCCACAGCGGAAGAAAAGCAATCGTTCTCTGTCTCAGTGTATGGACGAGAAATCATTGTGTATGGTGTTGAGTCGTTCTTGATTTTCGACATGGCAGGAAAAGATGTGACAAGCAAGAATGGAGAGCTCAACAATGGAATCTATATTGTTTTTGTTAATGGAGTGGCATTGAAGTTTGTTGTGACAGGTTGATTTCGCTAACATAAGAATGAATTTGGGATCCGGACTTGTATGAGTCTGGATCTTTTTTGTATCTTTGTAAAGCGAACGTTTTTATGAATGATTAAAATTTAGTTAACATGTGGAATAGTAACAGAGATATCCTATATGGATTGGCCTTGACATTCGTCCATGGTATCGGCTCAGCTAAAATCAAGGAATTGTCTCAGAAATTCGAATCGTTGGAAGAACTTTTCTCTATGTCGGAAAAGGAGTTGATTGATCGTTGTCGACTCAATGTCTCCGCTGCAAAAGCTATCTCCAACAATAGTGTGACGCTTCTCCGTTTGGCAGAACGTGAGGTTGAATCTGCGGAAAGAGAGAGAGTCAGAATCCTGTCAATCTACGATGATGATTATCCGTCGACGTTGGCAAGTCGACGTACAGACACACCCTTCTTCCTATATTATAAAGGGCAGGCATCTCTCAACAATCGTAAGATTATCTCTATTGTGGGCACTCGCAACATGACTCATTATGGAAAAGGATTCACGGAATCGTTTATGGCTGATATAGCCAAATCTCATTCCGACGCATTGATTGTGAGTGGATTGGCTCGTGGTGTGGACATCACTGCCCATTGTGCGGCTTTACAAAATGGATTAGATACACTTGCCGTGATGGGAACAAGTTTTCCCACGATTTATCCAGCCGACCATCGTCGCTATGTCAATGATATCATAGCACACGGAGGCCTGATGACACAGTTTCAGTACCAATCGTCTACGGATAATAAGAATTTTGTGGAGCGAAACAGGATTATCGCGGCCATAGCGGATGTTGTTGTGGTGGTGGAGAGCAAACGAAATGGTGGTTCAATGTACACAGCCGACTGGAGCCATCGTTATGGAGTGCCATTGTGTGCGTTGCCCGGCGACTACACAAGATTGCAGAGTGAAGGTTGCAATGCGTTGATTCGTAGTGGAAAAGCACATCTTATCTCCTCGGCAGAAGAGGTGGATGAGATATTATCCGGTACAAAAAATGATTCTTTTTTACGTGGTAATTCTGTGTTTATGCATGCACAAGGTAAAGTCTCTGCAAATACTGTGTCTCCGATGCAAAACTCTACACAACCGTCTGATTTGTCGGATCTTAATCTTGATGGAAACAAGAAACTCATTGTGGAGTATCTGACGTCGGCAGGAGCGTCGCATAAAGATATTATTGCCAGAAATTTGAACAAACCGATTGCGGAGATCGCCGATATGCTATTTGACTTGGAAATGGATGGTATAGTTAGAGAGACGATGGGAGGAGAATATGAAATGGAGTGAGGGGGTGTAAATACAGAAAAGTTTATGGATAAAAGTTTTGATACACAGTCAGCAGGTTCGATGGAATCGCAAATTGTCCTTTATCATATTGATGATAAAGTTAGTTTGGAGGTTAAGTTTGATGCAGAACAAGAAACAGTATGGCTTACACAGCAGCAGATAGCAGATTTGTTTGGTACGCAACGTCCTGCCATTACAAAACATTTAAATAATATATTCAAGAGTGGAGAACTTGATAAAGATAGCACATGTTCCATTTTGGAACATATGGGTAATGATGGAAAGCGGAACATGATCGCTTGTTCCCTAATAATCATATTGATATTCGTCGCTGGAAAAATGAGTCTCATGATAGATGGTTGATTGTTGATGACCAACTCTATCATTGTGGTCATTCTCTAAATGCGAATGGAGGTCATAAGATTTCTGCAATATCTTTAATGGGAACTTCTCCACAAGTGATATTGAATGAAATGGAGTGAATTTTGTATTTTATGGAATATAAAAGTGGTGATTTTGTGAATTTTATATTTTATAGAATATAAAAGTGCGATTTTTAGAGATTTGTATTCTATAAAAGATGAAAATCAGGAATTTTACATGTTTTATTTTTATATCTTTGTCTCCCAAACAAAGAACATTATGTGTAAATTAAGAATTTTGGCGGCTGCATTCCTTATGCAGGTTTGTGTATTGGCAAACGCATTGGAAAAGAATAGCACTTATGCCAACTATATCTCTAAATACAATAAGATTGCCGTTGAAGAGATGCGTGCCAACGGTGTGCCAGCAAGTATCACACTTGCCCAGGGTCTGCTTGAAAGTGGCGCTGGACTTAGTGAACTTGCCCTTAAAAGCAACAACCATTTCGGTATAAAATGTCATAAAGATTGGACTGGAGAACGAGTTTATCATGACGACGATAAACTGCAGGAGTGTTTCCGTAAGTATAAGAATCCCGAAGAGTCGTTTGTTGACCATTCTCTATTCTTGAAGAAGGCTCGTTATGCTTCATTGTTCACTTTGGATCCTACTGATTATAAGGGTTGGGCTAAAGGGTTGAAGCAGTGCGGTTATGCCACTGAACCTCGTTATGCTGAACGTCTTATCGATTTGATTGAGACTTATGAGCTTTATAAGTACGACAAGAAAACTGATGTCCAAGAGGTAGTGAAGACAGTTCAGGTGAATCAAGCTGTAGAGAAGGCGGAGCAGAAGTATTTGACAGAGAGTGCGATGGGTAGCATTGCTGTCGGCCCATATCATAAGATTGTGAAAGTCAAGGGAAGAAAGGCTGTTGAAGCACGTAAGGGAGATACATACGAGACTCTTGCAAAGGAATTTGGCATGCGTCCATGGGAGCTTCGTTGGGCTAACAAGGCAAAACGTGGTGATTCGATTGAGGTAGGAAGTCCGGTTTATTTGCGTCGCTGGTAAGATGAAGACAAAACTTAAATTGCAGTATAAGATTTATTTGGTGATATCGTATGTGATGGCGGTGCTTTATATTGCCAAATACTACGATCAGCCTGTCTACTTACTGATGATTATCGGTTTGCTTGGTTTTGTGGTGTGGAATTTACCTATCTATGAAGCCACAGAAGATGCGATTGTGGAGTGGAAACTTGGTATTCCTGGAATATTGAAGGGCAAGGTGTTGAAATATAATGAGATCACAAAATATATGCCCGACAATAAGAACGCAAGATTAAGCAATTACGGTATCTATACAGAGAAAGATTCGATATTTCTGTCGGAAAGAAAATATTCCAATATCGAGGAGTTTGTTGAGTATTGTAAGGGAAAGAAATAAGAGAATTTAATATAGGGATTCAAGTTTCGCAAGTCACTTACAAGACTTGTGTAAAATTAATTATTATTTCAAATTTTGATTTGGATTTATAAAAACGTATTTTTGTGGTACTAAATAATAACAGTATGGAAGATATAATCGTTTCTGTGCCAACTTCAGATGCTGAATTTGTTGCATTATTGTTGGAAAAAATGGGTTACTGTATAAAAAACAGGAAACTTAAAGGTATAAAAATGTCCTCGTTTCGTGAAACTATAGAGCAGGCTCAACGCGAATCTAACATGGATCATGAATTGACTCTAGACGAAATTAACGCTGAAATTAACGCTGCAAGACAAAAAAGAATATAATCATGTTTGTAGTTATCGACACGAATGTTTTTGTTTCAGCTTTAATCACTAAGAATCCAGAATCTCCAACGCGACTTGTTTATGATTATATTGATTCTGGTGATTTAATTCCTCTATACAATGAAGAAATAATAGCAGAGTATAGGGATGTATTGTCTAGACCAAAATTCAAATTAAGAAAGGAGATTATTGATACGTTGTTGTCTCTTGTTGTAGAAAATGGGATAAGTTCTGACAGATTTGCTTATGATGAATCTATGATAGATGAGAAGGATAGGGTATTTTACGAGGTTTCTTTGTCTGTGGAGGATTCTTTTCTTGTTACTGGTAATCTAAAACATTTTCCTTCGACTCCAATGGTGGTTACACCATTTCAAGTTGTAGAAATGTTATCAAAATAATAATGGGGGCAAGTCTTAGACCTGCCCCCATTTATTTATCTGATAATCTTGAACACTCCGTTTTCTTCGATTTTGATAATCTTAGACGGTGATGATGGTGTTTTATCGTCACGTCTGAATTTCACAACATAATCGGCGGCATTCAAGATTTCCCCACTGATTTCGGCAAAGAATTTGGCCGACGGTTCACCTGATATGTTTGCTGATGTGGATACGATCGGGAATCCGAATCTTTCACACAATGCGTGGCTGAATTTCTCTTTTGTCACTCTGATGCCGACACTGCCATCTTCAGCAATCACATTTGGCGCAAGATTTTTGGCCTTTGAGTAAATGATAGTAGTCGGAGTGTCCGCACATTCCATCAAATCCCACGCGATATCTGGCATCGCATCTGTGTATAGAGGAATACGTCCTGGAGCGTCGACAAGCATAATCATCGATTTTGAATCAGCTCTACGCTTGATCTCAAACACCTTCTTTACAGCCTCTTCATTTCTTGCATCGCAACCAATGCCCCAAATTGTGTCGGTAGGGTAGACTATTATTCCGCCATTACGTAGAGTGTCTATAGCGGCTTTGATATCCTCTTTATCGTAATTCTCATTCATCACTTTCTCGTTCATCACTCTTCTCTTTTTCTGCGTTTCAACTCGAAGTCTCTACCTAAGTATTTCTCCCTAACGATTGCATTAGCTGCAAGTTCCTCTGGAGTTCCTTTGAAAAGAATCTTTCCTTCGAAAAGAAGATATGCTCGGTCCGTAATCTGCAACGTCTCATCTACATTATGGTCTGTGATAAGGATTCCGATATTCTTATCTTTCAATTTCCAAACGATATTCTGAATGTCGGCAACGGCGATTGGGTCGACTCCGGCAAACGGCTCGTCGAGCATGATAAACTTTGGTTCGATAGCCAAGCAGCGGGCAATCTCAGTACGACGACGCTCACCTCCCGAAAGACGGTCTCCAAGGTTGTGGCGCACGTGGCCTAGATTGAACTCGTCGATGAGGCTTTCCAACTTCTCTTTCTGATACTCTTTGGAAAAATTAGTCATCTCAAGTACTGCCTTGATATTGTCCTCTACACTCATCTTTCTGAACACCGATGCCTCCTGAGGAAGATATCCTACACCCTTCTGTGCTCTTCTGTAGACAGGATCTTTTGTGATCTCCTCGTTGTCAAGAAAGATACGTCCTGCGTTTGGCACGATAAGACCTGTAGTCATATAGAATGTAGTTGTTTTGCCGGCTCCGTTTGGACCAAGCAAACCTACAATCTCACCCTGCTTAACATTGATTGAGACATTGTTGGCTACGGTACGCTCTCCGTACTTTTTGACCAAACCTTGAGTGCTCAATGTCATGCGGCCTTCTTCGATGATGATTTCCTCTTTTGAATTCAACATCGCCTGCTGCATTGCATCAATGTCTTCGTTTGATATAGTTATTTCTTTTTCACTCATGACATTCAAAATCCTGTGGTTGCTAATTACATATCAAATGAGAATGGTAGGAAAGATCCGACTCCTTTTATACGGTAAATCACCTCTGTCCCGTAGAGATAAAAATCGATTGATTTTCCACCTCTTCTTTCTGTCTCCAATAACACTTGTAGGCATGCCGCGCAAGGGACGATGGGTTGGTCTAAAAACTTGCCTTCTGTCTCTGCTGCGATGGCCAACGCTGTGACTGCTTCTGTAGGGTATTGAGCTCCACAGGCGAACACTGCTGTACGTTCAGCGCACAATCCGCTTGGATAAGCTACATTCTCTTGATTCGATCCGCAGACGATATGTCCGCCATCTGTCGACAATGCTGCTCCTACATGAAACTTTGAGTAGGGAGCGTACGATGTCTTTGTAGCCTCTTTGGCTTTGTCGATTAGCTCCTTTACATCGTTAGGTAGTTCTGCGTACTCGACTTCGCTATATTCTATTTTCTTAACTTTGTTTATCATAGATTGTCGATCACTTTGTTAAGGAAAAATTTATTGTCGTTTTTTGGCATCAACACTTTTAGACCGTGGTGGATGATGCGTATATGGATATCTCTTTCCTCTAATACAGGTTCGCCGTCGATATGGAATTCTCCGCTCTCTTCTCTGCATAGAGTAAGGTCCGTAGCCTCGACGAATGTGAAATATCTTGATTTTAGGAAAGACTTTGACATCAATTGAGCCAACACCAAAGGAATGGCGAACATTGTGAATGGCTTAAGTATGCAGACGTTTAGTTTTCCATCTGTGATATTAGCATCCGGTGCGATATACGCGTTGTTGCCCCATTGAGCCGCATTGGCTATTGTTATTAGGAATGCTTTTTGTAGCACTGCCATACTATTTGTCTTGATGACATAATTGTATGGTTTGTAGTGCCAAAATTCTCTAACCATCACCTTGACGTAAGTCAACACACCTCGCGTCTTCATGTTGCTGAACGAGTGGCTTACGTGGGCGTCGAATCCTGTGCCGCATGTGCAGAAGAAGCATCTGTCGTTGGCTTTGGCGTAGTCGATGTGCTCTTCTTCGGATTCGTTGATTTGCTGGAGTGCTTTAGATGAACTCATTGAGTAGCCAAGATGACGAGCAAGTCCGTTGCCTGAACCAAGAGGTATGATTGCCAAGGCTGTATTGGTATGGACGATAGCCGACGCGATCTCGTTAACAGTACCGTCGCCACCACATGCCACAACTACGTCGTATCCTTCCGCAGAAAGTTGCTGGGCTAGCTCTTTACCATGCCCTGCATACTGAGTGTATACGATCTTTGGCTCGAATTTCTCCTTGTCCAACGATTTCTCGATAAGCTCAGGAAGAGATTCCTTGCTTTTGGTTCCACTCTTTGGGTTTATTATAAAAGCTATTCTTTTCATCTCTTATAAATCTTCTGGGACATCTTCTTCCACCTGTAGGTTCTCGATAATCAATTCCTGACGCTCGAGTGTGTTGATTCCCATATAGAAACTTAAGATTTCTGCCACTGCATCCTCTTTTCTCAACTGAACTTGGTCGAGACGGATGTTTTTGCCTATCACATCACGGAACTCTTCCGGTGAAATCTCTCCAAGTCCCTTGAATCGTGTGATCTCGGCGTTCTTTCCGATGGCCTTTATTGCATTTTCTCTCTCCACGTCGTCGTAACAATAGAAAGTGCGTTGTTTGTCGCGCACACGGAAAAGTGGAGTTTGAAGAATATATACATGTCCTTTCTTCACCAAGTCTGGGAAGAACTGTAGGAAGAAGGTCAATAGAAGTAGGCGGATATGCATTCCGTCGACATCGGCATCAGTAGCTATGATGACACGGTTGTATCGTAGTCCTTCAAGACCATCTTCGATATTGAGTGCGGCTTGAAGAAGAGTCATCTCCTCATTTTCGTATACCACCTTCTTCGACTTGCCGTACAGATTCTTTGGTTTTCCTCTAAGGCTGAATACCGCTTGCGTATTCACATCGCGAATCTTTGTGATACTACCTGATGCGGAGTCTCCCTCGGTGATAAAGATACTTGTTATATCACGAGTGTCGATGTCTCCCTTAGGAGCTTTGGTGTCGTTGAAATGGATACTGCAGTCGCGAAGCTTTTTATTGTGAAGATTGATCTTCTTAGTACGCTCCTTTGCTGCTTTCGACACTCCTGCCAAAGCCTTACGTTCTCTTTCCGACTCTTTGATTTTCTCCAACATCTTTTCTGCAATATCCGCATTGATGTGGAGGAATTTATCAAGTTTGTCAGCTACAAAATCGATGACAAACTTGTTGATTGATATTCCGTCGTCGCCTGGTGTCATTGTTTTTGAGCTAAGCTTGTTTTTTGTCTGGCTCTCAAACATTGGCTCCTCGACATTGATTGCTATAGCTCCTACAACACCGTTGCGGACATCTGCAAGGTCGAGATTCTTATTGAAGAAATCCTTGATTGTTTTTCCGATTGCTTCACGGAAAGCAGCTTGGTGAGGACCACCTAGAGATGTGTTCTGTCCGTTGACAAATGAGTAATACTCCTCATTGTTTTGGTTGGCATGAGTGAGTGCAATCTCTATATCCTCATCTTTGAAGTGGATAATAGGGTATAGAGCGTCAGATGTCATTCTATCGTTAAGAAGATCCTTCAGACCATTCTTCGACGATACTTTTTTGCCATTGTATACAATAGCTAGTCCGGTGTTAAGATAAGCGTAATTCTGAAGTTGCTCCTCTATGAAATCCTTACGGAAAGAGTAGTTCTCAAAAATTGTATAGTCTGGTTCAAACTCGACGAATGTGCCGCGTGGTTCATTCTCTGTATTGTCTACTACACCTGTGTCGGATACTAGTTTTCCCTGCTTGAAATCCATACGTCGACATTTGCCGTCACGGTAAGCTCCGACAGCAAATTTCCAAGATAGGGCGTTTACGGCTTTCAAACCCACACCGTTCAAACCCACAGATTTTTTGAAGGCTTTGGAATCGTATTTACCACCAGAGTTAAGTTTCGACACAGCCATCATCATCACATCGTCGCCAGCTTTGTTGGTTCCCAAAGGAATACCACGGCCGTTATCACGGATGCGGACTTTGCCGTCTGCCATAGTCACTTCGATCTGCTTTCCCTCACCCATACGGTATTCGTCGATAGAGTTGTCTATAGCCTCTTTGATAAGGATATAGATACCATCGTCGGAGTGCGAACCGTCGCCCGCACGACCGATATACATACCGTATCGAAGACGGATATGCTCTATGTCCTCGAGGTGACGGATGTTATTCTCGTCGTAGATTACAGTTTTGTCTGCAACTGGTTGATTTGAAAAATCTAGTTCTTCTGCCATTGTATAGTTCTTTGTAGAGCCTAAGCTTTGTTTGTTAAGCAAAAGCTTGGCGATTATAGTTGACCGCTCTCCACAAGTAGGATGATGCGGTTGACAATCTGGTGTTCCTCTTTTGTCTCGTCAAAGCCAACTTTCAAGTCGGCACCTAGGATCTTTGCGAATCCTTGCCAAAAGAAAGCTCGGAATCCTCCACGAAGTTCCTTGACGATTTCATATCCTGTCATATCACACTCTCTGTCGACAAGTGTGATAAGCATTTTACCTTGGCGTAGTGTGAGCTTCTTGAGCATTGGCTCGTATTGCTTATAGATCTCATCTTCCTTCTGCTTCATGAATGCTTTTTTCTCTTTGTCATTCATGCCTTCCATCTGAGTGTGAAGGTCTCGTAGCATGGATCCGATAAGCTTTGCCCAAGGAAGAGTCCTTTTCACGTCGCGTACTGTGCGCCAATAGAATTTCTCCTGTTTCTCGTTTTTGAATTCCAGTGGAGGAAATACGTATAGAGTCGGAAGTCCTGCCAACATAATCGTGTCACCGTTTTCCACAGTGGCATGAAATACCATGCCTTCTTCTTTGTTCTCATCTTGTGCGTAACAGATAGAACAGAAAAAAGCATTCATAATAAACAATATATGTAAGATTCTCTTTGTCATAATTTGCTTATTTCAATGGCATCTCCATTCTGCAAATATAACAATTTTAATTAGAAAATGTGGAATGCGGAATGCTAAATAATTCTGCATCGTGTTTGGTATTCCTGATTTTTATTTATTCTGCGTATTTTGTGGGGTACCAAGCGGTGATTAATCCGATGGAAAGTACAGAAATGATAATTATAATAATATCTAGGAATTGTACGTCGACAGGGTAGTATTCGATTACGAAGTCGGTGCCTTCACTTAATCTGATTATTCCAAACCAACTTTGAAGCCCGCATAGTAGTAGTCCGACTACCACACCTGCAATGCAGCCGATAGCGGTAACCAACCATCCTTCAAGCAGGAATATTCTTCGGATGGTGCTGTTTGTCGCTCCAAGATGCTTGAGAGTCTGAATGTCGTTTTTCTTTTCAATGATTAGCATGGATAGAGAGCCGATGATGTTGACAATGGCTATCATCAGTACAAAGAAAAGAATTAGGAATGTCACCCATTTCTCCACCTGGAGCATACGGTAGAAATCGGCGTGGATTGTCTCTTTGTCGAGCACTTCAAATGAATATCCGTCGATTTCGGACAATATCTTCTCGATTTGTTTCTTGATCGACGATACATTTGCTCCATCTTCGATTTTTATGTCGATATGAGATATGTCGTGCTCACCGTAGCCATACATTTCTCTGGCAACATTGATCGGAATAAAGGCAAATTTGGAGTCGGTCTCCTGTTGGTTGACCGAATAAAGCCCACTTACGAATATCTGCATCTGGTTGAATGCTCCCTCTGGATTGGAAATGCTTAGTTTGGCATCGTGGATCGGGGCATATAGAGTGATAGGCTGGACAAAGTGTATGCTGGCATTCAGTTGGGCAGCAAGGGCGACTCCTAGCACCATATAAGGCACATCATCTTTGCCGACGTTGAATTCGCCAGCGTAGACGATGTCTTTGTTGATTATATTGTAGTAGTTGGCATCCACACCACATAATGTGGACGATGTTTGTTTTTCTCCATTCATCAGAACCGCACCGTCTTCTAAAACGGAAGCTTGATTCTTGATGCCTTTTATCTTTTTGATTTCCGCAAACTGGGGGAGAGTATCGGGGTATATTTTGCCTTCTTTGGGCTGGATTCTCAAATCAGGGTCGAATGATGAATATAGATCACCAACTACGCTTTGAAACCCATTGTAGACGCTAAGAATACATACGAGAGCCAATGATGCCACACAAATGCCTGTGGCACAAACTCCAGAGACTATGTTGATGGCATTCTGCTTCTTCTTGGAAAAGAGATAGCGTAGGGCAACTCGTAGTTCGAAGCGCATCGATTAATCTTCGTTAGATTCTGAATCGTTTTCTGTTGCTGCGTTCACAGCGTCTCTGTCTACTGCAAGCAGACGGTCGATAGTCTCAAGTTTGTCAAGCGTCTCATCAAGTTTGAATATCAACTCTGGGATGACGCGTACTTGATTCTTGATTCTCTTTCCAAGTTCATAACGGATGCTGCGGCTACTGTTTTTAAGAGTCTCGATCACATATTCGCTCTGATTCTGAGGGAATACGCTGATATAGGCTTTAGCCACGCTAAGGTCTGGAGATATTCTCACCTCTGATACAGAAAGGATAGTGCCTTTGAATGTGGAAGAGACGTGGATGAACATGTCTCCCAACTCTTTCTGTAGCAGTCTTTCAATTCTATTTAATCTTGTATTTTCCATAAACTTATAAAATTAGGTCGCAAAGATAATGATTTTTCATCAACTTTTGATGCTTAATATGTATAAAAGAAAAACGTGCGGCGGAGTTCCCGTCGCACGTTTTATTTTGTGAGTTTTCAAAAATTACTCAGCGATCTCAGCCTTAGCCTTAGGAGCGATGTGGATTGAAACCTTTACGTAAGACCAACCCTTCTCATCGTATGTGCCGTCAGCCTTCTCACCAACACCCTGGCGACCAACGTAAGCAGAAACCTTAACATTGTAATCCTCGCTGTTTAGGTAGCGAGAAACTGGCTCGTTCTCCTCACCGATGATGTAACCCTCGTTCTCGAAGATATGAGATACGAAGTTACCAGCCTCGTTCAAGATACCTGGCCACAAGTAAACTACTAGAGTCAACTCACCAACCTCGTTGATGTATGGAATACCATCGTTGTCAACCTTACCAACGTATGATGGATATAGAGAGCAGATATCGTCAACCTTGATCTGAACACCATCACCCTTCTCTACGAATACGTAAGCGTTCTCACCAGTTACACCGTTAACAACACCAGCGTGCTCCTGACCCTCGATAGCAGCGTTCATGTAAAGCTTGTCACCGTTCTGGATAGCGAAGTCGTCAGCGATAACGATGTACTGAGCGTCGATACCTAGGTCGATTAGCAAGTTAGCCTCACACTTATCTTCAATCTCCTCACCTGGCTCTGGATCCTTGCTGCCTGGGAACTCTGGAGTCCATGTTCCGTGGATCTCAGAAGAAGTTACCAACTCATCACAGATTACAAGACCGCTTGGGCAAGCACCGTTCAAAAGAGAAACCTTCTTACCTGGAGCGAAGATGTGGCAATCCATGTAACGACCATCGAATGTGATGTCGCTTGTTGGAACGATTACTACATTGTGATCAATTGTCTCCTGGTTATTGTCGTTAGCGAATGTGTTCCAGTGACCCCAGCACCAAGGTGCCTTAGCCTGATCGTTAGATCCTGCTACTGAACCATTCTGGAAGTAAGTCTGATCTACTACGATAACCTTGTATCCTTCATAGCTATACTCAGTGTAAGTGTAGTTTGAAGTCTGACCTGGGTTCTGTCCACCGTAGTTGACAACTGTTCCCTCTGTAGCCAAAGCTGCATCGATGAACTGCTGAGCACGGTCGAATGAGTTGTCGAACCACTCGTCACCTACAGAAACGATTGCACGCTTACCACCGTTCTTGTTCAAACCTGAAAGATTGCAGTTTGAACCAGTAAGAAGCAAGCCCTGATCGTTAGGCTCGATACTCTGCTGAGCACCCTGCTCGTTTACGAACCAAGAATATGTCTTACGATTGTTGTCAAGTGTACCTGCTGCTGAATTCTTAACAGCCCAACCATTCTCTCCGTGGAAGAATCCAGTTCCCTTATTACAGATTACATTAACATACTTCCAAGAAATGTTGTTGTCTACCTCTAGTAGGTTATCACGACCTACTTCCTTGTCCTGATCTTTCTGAACATAAACGACACTCATGTCATTTCCTGCCTTACGTGCAGATGCAACATTCATTGATCCATCACCCATTCCTCTAGTGATTGCAGAAACCTCTTTTAGGTTTACGTTCTGCTTTGAAGAGTCACCTCCAAGTAGGCTATTCTCCTCCTCGCTTGTACATGCAGCCAAAGCAAGTGCTGCACAAGACATTACAAATAATTTTTTCATTTTGTTTTTTTAGTTTTTTAATCAACTAATCTTTGTCAACCTCACAATTGATTAATAATTTAGTCTTCTATCCTCACGTCATCATCAAAATCAGTGCAAAGATAAACCTTTTTTGTGTTATACAAGCATTTTTTTAGTTATTTTATATTTATTCTATTTTTTATGTTTTTTATATAAAATGACTGTTTTTATGCAAAAAATATGCAATATTTTTACTTCTTTTTATGTTCTTATCTCTCAAAACATGAGATATATCTAGAATGTTGACTGTTTTGATAAAAAATGCATAAATGTATAATTTTAATCCCTATTCTAAAG
>JAZUIF010000099.1:0-17647 GCA_045642085.1 Paludibacteraceae bacterium
CGTCGCAAATTTTACGAATCATTTTTCGGAAATTTTACGTTTTCTATCCTCAATTATCTACATCCTAAATCCGTAAGGATTTCTCCGTGTTCATATCATAAAAATCGGGCGGGTTTGAAACCCGCCCCTACAATCATACGAAATGCCTCCGTGCACCCTGTGTCTCTGTGGTGAAATTAAATCCGTTAAATCCGTGCGATCCGTGTTCGTTAATTCCGCATTTCGCATTCATAATTTAGCATTTTCATCATCGTTTCTTCTTCTGCAGATTCAGCGTATTTCTTTCCCAGAACACGCCATCGGTATAGCCTTGGATGTCGACGTCGGTATCGGCTATTCGTAGTCGTTTGGCGGCTAACAAGGCATACTCTTCGTTGATCTCCACTCCACAATAATGGCGACCTAACTTCTTTGCGACGACGGAGGTTGTGCCGCTGCCTAAGAATGGGTCGAAGACAATTCCGTCGGCTGGACACGATGCTAAAATCAGTTTGGCTACCAACTTCTCTGGTTTCTGCGTCGGATGGTCCGTATTCTCTGGCATCGACCAATATGGGATACTGATGTCGTCCCAGAAGTTGGACGGATGAGTAAGACGGAATTTGCCGTCGTCGGTCTCCTCCCAATCTTTTGCCTTGCCATCTTCCTTATATGGTGCTATCACTCGTCGTTTCTGCTTTACAGCCTCAACATCGAAATAATAGTCGTTGTCATCGGCTACACCAAACCATATATCCTCCATCGCATTCTTCCAATTAGACTTCGCTCCTCTGCCCTTCTCTCTCTGCCATGTGATACGATTCTTGACCACAGCACACTCGCTCAACACCTGGTAGATGGCACTGGTGCATTTCCAGTCGCAACAGATATAGACGCTGCCATTAGGCTTCAATAATTCCATCACCTTTGGCAACCAGCTTCTTACATATTCGATATAGGCCGCGTCGTCTGTCTTAAGAAACTTATTCCCGGCAAAATTCTTCGATAGATTGTAAGGAGGATCGATGATGATCAGATCTGCGAAATGCTTAGGCAGATAATCCAAAGCCTCGAATAAATCCTGATTAAATGTCTTGTCGATTGCGTCGTCGACGGCACAATTATCCGAAAGAATCGAGATTTCTTTCCTCAACTCTTCTCTTTCCGCGTCATTCAGCGTCATCGTTCTATTTCTTCCAGCACGTTGCTTTTCCATATTATATATTATTACTTACAAAAATAAATATTTTAGATGATGCTGACAATTTTAATCTCATAAACAAAAAAGGAGCACAACAAAGTACTCCTATAGTAACACTCTAAATTTCAAGATCTCAAGCAGCCTTATTGTAATCAAAAATGACAACTTCCTGCATCATTTTTTTAGCAGACTCAATAATTGTATCTAAACGCAAAACGACATCTGTAGTATAGAAATGTTCTCCACATTGTGCACACTCTTCACAAGGCACATTCTTTACGATAACGTACACGCCATCACAATCAACCATATAAGTCGTTGTGGTATTAATATGTTTGTTGCAATCACAAAAAGCACACATAATCACCTCCTTGTTTTAAAATCATCATTAAAAATCTCCAAATTAGGACGATACGCCGTTATCATATAAACATATATATCAGATACTCCGACAACTACATGCACGACATCAATACCTTCTTTGTCAAATATTAGGCAACTCGGATGAGGTTTATCTTCTGGATATTCTCGAATAATCTCTCCGTTCATGATACAATCCAACACTCGACGTACAGGGATTTTCCTAATACGCATTCTTTCCAAACAATGATCCGACCACCTAATCAGGTCTTCTTTTACTGCCAATCTTATTTTCTCTATCTCCATAAACTTTAGTTTATAATACAAAAATACATTTTTCCAATGATTTTTCTGCAAAAAACTAAAATATTCCATTACACAAATCAAACATTGTCATTTTCCATAAATTCTCAATATATCAAATTCAGTTCGTTTTTTCGTTTTCGTTAACGTCATCGTCATCGTCTATTCTCCACTCTCACTTCGGCTTTGTCGCCATTCTCATCCACCACGGAAATCTTATGCTTTCCCTCTTCCATCTCTATCTGCAATTTATGCTCGCCGACTGTCGACGTAAGGTATCTGCCATCAATAAACCAGAAGACTTCGGTCATCGGACGTTTATGTGCCAACTCAAAAAGCACTCCATTCTCTTCATCTTCAGATTTGCCGACACACGACAACACTGCACCATTCTCCGGGTAGATGAATCCAAGATTACTTTTGCTCTTTTCTCCGAAGAAAACACTGCGATATGGTGGCAATGTGGCATATTCAGGATGATTTCTCTTGTAGAAATACTCCATATTGGCTGGCAATGTGAAATATGTGGCGTTGACGCTCTGCTCTTCTGTATTGTCGACACGATACTTGCCATCCTCACTCACTTTCACCACGTGATGATACTTGCAAATTCCTGAATTGACACCATTGACTGGCATAACTTGTGTGATCTGATCCGGACACTCCAAACTTGCCAACATTCCTGATTGTCGACATACACTCATCTCTGCTCCATCACTCACTTTCAAATTAGAGAACCATTTCTTTTCATCTTTCTTGCTGTATGTCAGATGGTTGAACACATCAAACATCACCGGTGAAGCTGTATGGACACCTGTCAGTTCTGCCACTCCTTGTCCTTCTGCATTGCCTGCCCACACACCCACAGCGTAACGATGGTCAAAACCGACAGACCAGGCATCTCTGGCGCCAAAACTTGTTCCGGTCTTCCACGCGATATCACGATATCCGCTGATCTTATACATATCAAGATGGTCAAGTCGCTCCACTCGTTTCATTGCTTCTATTGTGTGGAATAGAGCCGCTTTATCCGTCAAAATGAATGATTTTTCAAAATTATCCACATTCCCTGGATTGTCGTAATCATTGTTTCTTGACGCAACAGAATACTCATAGTTCCTTGCCATTTTAGCATATGCTCGTGTGATATCCAACAACGAGATCTCCGCACCACCAAGAATCAAAGACAATCCATAGACTTCCGCCGTACGATTGATAGTAGAGAGTCCACAACGTCGTAGAATCTCGATAAAATGGTCGATTCCATACTCTCTCAAAAGCAAGACATTAGGCACATTAAGAGATCTGCTCAATGCTTCTGAAGCGGACACTGCTCCACGAAACTCTTTATCATAATTGTGAGGACGGAAACCGTTGATATTTATAGGGATATCTGGAAGCAATGTATTTGGCAAAATATATCCGTCTTGCAGTGCGGCACAGTATAGCAATGGTTTGAGCAGACTTCCTGAGCTGCGTCGAGATCTTGCTACATCCACACAAACGCCCTCTCTTTTCACCGATGTATTGGCATTTCCACAATAAGCAATTACCTCACCGCTCTGCACATCAATAACCACAATTGCGAGGTCACGGATTCCTCGTATTCTCAACTCGTCATTGCGTCGTTTTGCAATAGCCTCAACATCTTTTTGGAGATTAAGGTCGACAGTAGAGCGTACGTATTCACCGTTGTTTTTCTGGGCATACCACTCAACCAAGTGCGATGCGGCACTCGGTATCTTATTCGGATGCGATGGTAACGGCTCATCTATCGCCAGTTCATAATCACTTTGGCTAATGTCGCCACTCTCATAAAGAGATTTAAGCAGACGGTTTCGCTTCTCTTTAAGCAATGGTCGCTTCTTTGCAAGGTTGATCATCGATGGAGAATTTTGCAGAACAGCCATCACAGCAGCCTCTCCCCACGACAGATTTCTTCCGTTGTGCCCTAGGTAACGCCAACATCCGGCAGGAAAACCAACCACATTGCTTCCATACGGAGCATGAGCAGCATAGAGTTGAAGTATCTCATGTTTGGAATATTGAGCCTCAATACGTACTGCCTCAAAGGCTTCAATCACTTTCTGTCCAAAAGTACGTTTTTGCCTGTCGCTCATTCGTGCCACCTGCATAGTGATTGTGCTGGCTCCACTTTTGATTTTCCCAGCTTCGAGATTCTGTTTGATTGCCCTTACGATGGCAGTCGGACTTACTCCAAGATGATAGTAGAACCCTTTATCCTCAAACCTCACCAGACACTTCACATACTTCTCTGGCAAAGAATCCTGCAAAGGGAATCTCCACTGCTGATCCTGAGAAATTCTTGCTCCGATCAATTGACCGTTTCTATCCTCCACTACTGTCGAATAACTGACATCGGAAAATAGACGACAAGGCACTATCCACAACCATATTGCGGATATTGCGGATATTGCCAATAATGCAATGATCAGATATTTCTTTATTTTCTTACGATCCAATACGATCAATTCAAAAAATGTAAAGACGGAGCATGCCCCGTCTCTACGTTATTCCAAATTTAGATAAGATTACTCTGAAATCTTAATCTTCAAAGAAGATGTATGAGCATTTACAGAAGAATCATACATATCTTCACATAAAGTCGACGGTACTGTAAAGTCACCACAGTATGCGGCACGCAACTTCATCTTGAATGTCTTTACTCTATATTTGTACAATTCAAAATGCCAGATTTTCTTATCGTCACGCTGGTCGACATACTCGCATTCATCATTGTCGGACGCTATATCATTCCATGGCTCAAATCCTGAAGGCCATGCATACGACAACGCCATCAAACGTGAATCCTCGACTCCTGAAGCATTCTTCACAACGATTCTTGCTGTGA
Organism: Paludibacteraceae bacterium; assembly: GCA_045642085.1. Classification (GTDB taxonomy): domain Bacteria; phylum Bacteroidota; class Bacteroidia; order Bacteroidales; family Paludibacteraceae; genus UBA1723. The sequence continues at coordinate 4,716 of JAZUIF010000099.1, forward strand.
TCTCTGTTCCCTGCTTCAAATTAGCGATTGAAATCTCTTTTCCTGACTCATCCTCGTATACTACACTGATCTCCAATCCTTGTGATTGAGCCGACAATGTCTCTGTAGGAGATGGTTTACGTGATAGACATAGCGTAGCGTAAGTTGTAGATGCATTGTTATTCTTGACTACACACTCACCAGCGTTAGGATCAAGCTCTACAGTAGGAGTATTCTGTGTAGCTTTGCCAGAATCATCTTTCTGCACTGATGAAGCAACCGACTTGACAGTCTTTCCTCCCTGGATTACAGATGAATTGGCAGTAGACGAAAGAACATTGCTCAATCTGTTCATCGCCAACATTGAGTACGCTGTTTCGTATGTGCAACAACTCTGAGCATTGTATTTAGCAGCAATATACTGGGCAACATCAAATGCCTGTTTTGTATTTCCACTTATTACCAATGCCTCAAGCCACAAAGCACGGTCTCTCAAGCGTGAACCGAATGTCCAATCATGGCTCCAGTGATATCTGTATGTTTCAATATCCTCGTCAGTAACACCATTAAGAATGTTCGTTGCTATATTCTTCTTACCTGCCAAAGAGTAGGCAGAAGAAAGTAAAATCTTCGACGCAACTGTCTGGCTAGATAGTTTCTCGTTCATTCTGTTCATTGCCGCCTCATCTGCCTTCTTAGCCAAAGCCAAAGTGTAAAGACGGTATGCCTGTGTTGTGTTGTTAGAAGATTCACGAGCAGCCGACTTCTGATAGCTCAACCATCTGTCGTAAACGTCATCAGGCACTGTGTAACCTTTGCTTCTTGCCTCCACCAACGCATGTCCAGCCATGTTAGTGATCCACTCATTGATGTTGTTGTCTCCTGGCCAATAGATGAACGCTCCGTTTGATTTCTGACGTCCATAAAGGACTGTCAAATAATGGTTGACCTCATTTTGCAACGCTTGCTTCATATCTGGATTGATGAACTTCTCTGCATTCAAGTAGAACAACAATCGGCTCGACACCTGCTCGCTACAGCAGTATGGGTAGTGAATCATCTTCAAGAAGGAAGCCTGCACATCAATGTTTGGCATCGGACTGATTGTCACTTTCGCATTGTTTGTTGTATTCTTCACAAATGGAGTCCATGAGAATGAAGCCTCAGGATCTACAACTTTAGACTGGCTGTTGACAATAATAGGCTGTGGATTTCTAACCTCAATAGCAATCTCCTCGCTTGTCTGCATTGCTCCATTAGCCTTGATCTTAACATGAGCCATACCTTCCTTAGCCGGATCACACTTCAAATCAAAGTAGACCATCTTGTCGCCCGCTACTGTGAAATTGACACTCTTTGTATTTGAGCCGACAATAGAAAGCGGACCATCTACAGTGACAGACACTGTGGCTGTCTGACCTGATTTTACCGATGAGAATACGTTGACTGGCAACTTGACATTCTCGCCATTTGTAAGGACACGTGGAAGTGAACTCATTACCATCAACGGAGATGATACTGTTGTTGTCTTCTCTGCGCTACCGTATGCCTTCTCTCCGTCGCATGCCACAACCATTGTGCGGACGCTACCAACATACATTGGCAACTGCAACTCGTGCTCTTTTGTCTCTCCAGCCTTGATTGTGAAAGGTCCGATAAACTTCACAACTGGTTTGAATCTCTTCTCCTTCTGTGCCGATTTCTTGATTGAGACGTCACCACCGACACTCAAGATATTCTGGAAATAGTCTGTCGACGCGCCAACCACGTCGGCATACATATCGTATGTGTAGACATTAAGAGCCTCCTTCAAATTCATTGAAGGCCAAGGATTTGGAGTCTTGAACGATGTGATATCAAGCAAACCTTCATCCACGATAGCCAACGTGTAACTCATCGCTCTACCATTCTTCTCTCCAACCTTAACCTTGAACTTTGTCTGTGGACGCAACTCATCAGGCATGTCGATTGTAGGCTCAAGATGTGATTTTGGATCCTCCACAATCAACGATTTAACTCCATACTTACGGATTGGTTTTCCATCGACTGTAGCAGAATGAGGATTGATCAAACTTGCTGTAATATATACGTTAGGAGTCATCTCCTTTGTAATCTTGACAGTGTGTTTGCTAATCTGGTCTGTAGCAGAAACCCACTCTCTCGACATCACCTTGTTGCCACTCTCCACAGAAAGAAGAACTCGTCCTCCGTTTGATGCAGGGATATAGACAACAGCGTCGTCACCTACATTATATTTATCCTTGTCTGTAGAAAGCATCAACATTGTTGCGGCTGATGCATCTTCTTTATTGCTCATACCACGAGATGAAGGCCAATCAACCAAGAATGTGCCTCCTGTAACATGCTGTCCTTCCTCATCAGACACTACTACAAAGAATCTTCCCCATTCAGGATAGTTGATTCGGAATGGAACAGTTGCGACTCCACCTGTTGTGCTCAACTTACCCTCCGCAACTGGCTTGATGTGCTTGCCAGAAACGAAATCACGTAGGTATCTGCCATTGTATTCGCTCCACCAACGCCACTCCAACTTGAAGATTCGATATTTAAGTTTTGTGTCTGTCTTCTTTCCATTCTCATTGACAACAACCACATTGAACTTCAAATCCTGGTCTGTCTCAAAGTTTCTATCCTTCAAATCAATTCCGACGTATGTATAGAATGGAGAACACTTGAAGTCCTTCGATACGATACTTGCATCACCTCCCTTTTCAAATACTCTGGCTGTTACAGTCGCATGTAGGAAAGACGGTGCGTCTTCTGAATCGGCAAACAATTTTGCCAATGTCTTCGGTTTTCCCCAATCATCGTCGTCATCATCACTCACACCATTTACATTATCACAACCGTTTCCATCCAAGACACCATCTCCGATACGAACATTTGCCTTGCGGAATTCAGAGAATGGATTGATGAATGTATAGTTCTTATATGATGGGAATGGACATCTGTCGACTGCGATATCTGCGTCTACCTTATAATCCAATCCAACAGCAGGAGTTCCTGTCAACCAATTTGCACTAATCTTAAGATCTGTATTTCTTCCAGTTGAGATCTTATCCCCCTTGGACTCTAGGTTGATCTTGATTCTGTTTGGCTTAATTGTGGCAATTCTTACATACTCTGTGAATGATCGTCCACCCACCTCAAATACAACACTCCAAACTCCTGTCTGGTCCTCATCCTTAGTCGGAATTGAGAATGTATAAAGTCCATTCTCTCCATTACGAGTGACATTCTTTGAATAGAACTGACCCTGAGGATTGAATATCTCTGCTGTAACAGGACAATTATCTGGCAAATTATTGTCTGTATCCTCAATAATTACAGATAAATGAAGTGTGTCTCCTGGTCGCCATACATTTCTCTCTCCGTAAATGTATGCCTTCAATCCACGCTGTTTGTCTACACCTGATACATCAAAATTACTATATGAAAGTTCATGTCCGTTAGACACCTTGACATAACTTTTCAAACCTTCTCTCTCAACTTCAACGAAGTAAGGAACATTCTGACATTCCATATCACAGAAACCTTCAGAATCAGTTTTGTCTTCTGCGACTGGCTGCAACTGATAATTGTAGGCTGTGACAGTCGCACCACTCACCGGAGATGCCTTTACCAAGTCTGCCACACTTACCCAGATATTCTTGCCTCCGGCTCTCTTTACTGTGATACCAAGGTCGCTCAATCTGTAGATATTGCTCTTCACACACTTATTCCAAGTGTAGTAGCTGTCGTTAGTAGGATCATCAGAACCCCAGTATTCATATCCCATTACCGAATGCAAGTCGAAATAGCCATCATGATCGAAAAGATCTTCCATACGCTCGCTGACTCCTTCTTTGGTATCCAACTCTATAGATCGTGAATAGCCGTTGGCATTACACATTGCGTAATTCTTCTTATATGAAAGATACACCTGATAGATGGCAGTAGGATCATCATCAAACAAACCACTCAAATCAACTGAATAAAGCTGGCTCTCGTCACTGTCGAAATTCTCCATTTCATCAAGACGCACTGTCTTATGATAGATCATTCTTCCGTAACGACGGATCGACGCGTCACTGCCTCCACCATAATACTCATCCTCGTAATCGTAATCATAGTAGGAATTATTATTTGTGCCATCACGTAGATAACTCAACACGTTATTTGAATAAATCTTCAAAATGTCTACGTCGACAGCAAAAATGTTGGAAGCCCTGAATCTTACCTTTACATCTGATGGATTAGCCAAGATGGTTCCGTTATCCAAAATAGACAAACTTGGGATACCTACAGAATATGAGATTGGGAATGTATATTCTGTAGCGATTTTCTTACCATTAGAACTCTTGACTCCAGGATGAACTTTAACCTCACCCTTGTTTGTCTTCTCTTTTGATGTGAAGATCAAATTCACATGGTCCTCGTATTTCTCAATCTTGACAGACTCTTTTTTATCATTAGAATAAACATCTACCAATCCATTCAAATTCTGCTTTGAATCCAATTTCTCAGAGAAATAGACTGCCACTGTTTTCTCTCTTGTACCTTTGCACGATACAGATATAGGCTCAAACAATGCCTTGACCGGAAGATCAAACTCTTCTGATGGCTTATTGTCGATTTTCAAAGACGAGCCATCGAACTGCAACTTGCATTTCTTCGACTCTGTTCCCTTCTTCACGTTCTTCACCTCATAACGGAACATGTTTGGAGATGACATCTGCTCTATCAGAACATCACTCTGCTCAACTCCGTCAATAGAGAACATTGATGGCTTGAGTCTGTTTCTATCCAATTCTATTGTGAAAGCAAGTTCACCACTGACGATTACAGCATCGGCATTCACCAAATCCACACGCACCGAATTGATTTTCATCTTTACTGACGGTGCTATCATCTCAACATCAAAAACGAAGTCTGGCATCTTGTCGTTGCCAAACAACTTCTCCATCTTTATCGTACATTTTGTGGTAGTACCAAATTTAATACTATTCAAATCTGGTATAAATGCCAATGTATAGTCGTCTCTCTTGATAAATGATCCTTCAAGCGCAGGAGAGAAATCAACGTACTGAGCTAAATCTTTTTCTTCCTTATTCTTCAGCACATTGTCATTAAATACTACTTGAATGGTTGATTTTTCACCACCAAAATACCTTGTGGTGTAACCTGTCACATAATCCTTAAGTTCTTCCTCACTCATCTTGCTTCCACAGGCAGAAAACAAGAACATCGCCGCCATACACAATAATAGCGACGCATAACGTCCTAAAAATTTATTCATTTGTCATTAATTATAATTATCACTCTAAATAGGAAATCTCCGCATAAAGATTCCCTCATCACTTATCACTTACAAAAATAGATATTTATCTGCATATAATACTCGGTTTAGGGGAAAAATTGACGCTGACGTTAACGCTAACGAAAAAAGACGCGATGATCTCGCGTCTCTACGGCTGGGCAGGCACACGACATGCCCCTACATTAAGTCATTATTTCTATAAATTAGACGCTGAACTATCCTTAGCAACAGTATCTGATTTTGTTGGTAACGCCACCGTGGAATCACTCTCAATTTCTGCTGGTTTCGACGGTGCGACACTCTTGTATCTCTTATACATTGGTATGGAATCACCTACTCTGATCAAAGCATCTTTTCTATATCTCACCGATGCATTCCACAATAACCATTCGTCGTAACCTGCATCATAGATTGCGTCAATCTGTGCACGCACATCTGCTGCTGTGTATGCTCTGGCTCCCGCTACCCACGGTGCGCTGAAATCCTGTAGCCAGGCTCTCACATTGGGTTTGCGACCCAACGTATCCAACACTTTCTTCGATAGTTTCATTGATCCAAGTATCGTCTGATATGGTGCATTGTTTGGAATAGGAATACCAAACACTTTTGGTCCATAATGAGAAGGATAGATCATCGGTGATATTGTCGACACATACTTGCCCATATCTGCATAGTTCTGCCCCACCAAACGTGTATCCACATCATTGTCGATCACCGTACCGAATACGTCGGCTGAGAATGCTATTCCACACTTGCCAAACTCTTCTGCTGAATATTTAACGAACTCTGTGATGACCTGTTGCTTCGACATGGTATCAGAACCATAACCATAGTTCACTTCTGAGTCTTTTACCTCTGTAGAGAAACGGATATAGTCGAACTGGATTTCATCAAAACCGTCAGCCGCTGCTCTTTTTCCAATCGACACAAGGTATTTCCACACCTCACGATTATATGGATTCACCCACGCAAGACCAGAACGGTCGTAATAAATAGAACCATCTTGTTTAATTCACTAGAACCATCTAGTATAGTTCATTAGAACCAACGAGTTTAAAACAATATGGCAATAGTGTGAAGCAATCAAATTAACTGATTTATAATCAACTCTTTTGTAGGAAGTTAACAAATATTTTACTTCTAATTTAAGAGTAACAAAAATGAACAACAATTTATCAGTTGATGCGATTCGCAACATAGATCTTGTTAGTTTCTTGCAACAGCAGGGAATGACACCAGTTCAAACTAAGCGAAATGCTAAATTTGGCACAACTTTGGTGTATTTTTCTCCGTTTCGCAATGAACAGCATCCTTCATTTGAAGTTTTCCCTGATGTTCATCCACAAAAATGGATAGATAGAGCTGAAATGGACAGAACTGGAAATATCTTGAACTTTGTCGCAAGAATGAAAAACATTCCAGACACCACAGCGAACTTGCCTCAGATTATACAAGCTACAGCTGATGCCTACAATGGAATGATATTAGATATTCCTCAACGTGATTTTACACCCAAAGTAAATGAAGAAAAACAAAGCATTGTCATCAACAAGGTTAATTCCATCTGGTACAATAGCCTTATTGACTACCTTAATCGTCGTTGTATTTCTACTAATACTGCTCGTCTTTTTTGTAAGCAAGTTCATTACAGTCAACTAAAGGACGACGGATCTCCTATGAAGGAAAGAGTCGATATAGGATTCCCTAACTCACACAATGGCAATTCCATTGACAATCCAAAAACAGATGGAGGTTGGGAGTTAAGAATGGAATCCGAACCCAAAACAATGCCTGATGGGAATATATATCAGTACAAAAGCAAAATATGCAATGCAAAAGAGCCATCGTACATTTTAGGAGAAGGAAATACAAGACAGATTAACATCTTTGAGGGATTCTTCGATATGCTCTCATGTGCTGAGCAGAAAATGAGACTTGGCAAGAATCCATTGGATGAAGACTATATTGTTATGAACTCTGTAGCTCTCGCTGACAAGGTAATAAAAAAGCTTGAATCTCTTGATTTGGAGAAAAGAACCATCAAGTTATTCCTTGATAACGACAAGGCTGGTAACATTGCAACGGACAAATTGCTTAGTGCTATTCAAGAAAAGGCACAGTCGATTCAAGACTGCAGAACTTGCTTTGAAGGTAAGAAGGATCTTAACGAATGGCATATAGACTACACCAAAAGACAAATAGCCCAAAAGGAACTGGCTTTTGAAAATGGGCATTTCCATAAAGTTGCACAACAAAGCACGAAGCAGCCTATTCAACAACACACGGTTCGTCAGAACAAGGGCATAAGCATTTAATTCTATATTACAAAATTGACTTTAATAGAGAGGAGAATAACAGTTGAGACTGTCAAATCCCAGCTGTTATTCTATTTTTATCATGAAAAGATTTATCACAAGTATATTGCTTTTGCTCTTTCTTGTATTAAGTGTCATGGCTGAAAGTCTTAACCAGAAAGGTGCAAAAAAGATAAGATTGGACATTAGCGATGTCAAATGGGTATATCTTCAGTTCCCTGCCAAAATAAATTATGTTGACATGGGAACAGAGGACATTGTTGCTGAAAAAGTAGCAGATGTAGAGAACATCCTTCGCATCAAAAGCGAAATACCAGTATTTGAAAATACTACTCTTACAGCAATAACTAAAGACGGGAAGATATATACTTTGGATTTGTTTTACAAGAAAAATCCACAATCCATAGCACTTAACATGAAGGAAGTTAAGGATAGTATCACAAACAATCATTATCTGAATGAATCCAAGATTGAGCTCAGTTCTATCCGTACTTCGCACATTTCTTACTCTGGAAATGAGAAAGTAATTGATGTAACTGTAGGATCAGATTCAATCATAGCAGGGAAAATCACAGACTTGAACAATGTTGTCCAGGCTAAAAGAATTGGAGAATTTGATGTTCTCAATGAAACATCACTTCATGTTGTCACTAAAGACGGCAACGGAAAAATAAGGATTTATCCTCACATTATTACAGCAAACGAAAATCCTCAAAATGTAAATATCACAATCAATACTACAGAAGAAGACAAGGCTACATTCTCTCTTGCAAGTATGAATGAAGTGGAAATGGATGCTTATGGAGAAGCTGTAGTCAAGCAAGGAACAATCTTAAACAACATCGGAGTTTCCTCAAACAAAATGCTGTTTTGTTTAAGAGGACTATTTATCAAGGATGATATACTAATGTTCCATTTGTATTTACAGAACAATAGTCAAATTCCCTATGAGATTGAGTTTATCAGAAGTTATATTCAAAACAAGAAAAAGGGCAAGAAACAGACTTCTCAGGATATAGAGAAAGTTCCAATCTATGTCTATAAGACAAATGAAAGCGAGTTAGTCGATGGCAATAGTGGCTATAGTGCAGTATTCTTCTTTCAGCGATTCACTGTGCCAGACAAACACCAGTTCTACTTTGAAGCCTTTGAAAAAAATGGAGGAAGGCACTTGAAGTTCACAGCTTCAAACAGAGAAATTTTAGATGCAAGAAAAATTGAACTAACAAATGGAAAAGATTGACATATTACAAAAAATCCTACTGGAAGTAAAAGCCCAGCTAACAATACTGGATTGCAAGATAGATAATCTTGAAGCTAAGATAGATGAATTATCGTCTATGAAAGAAAAAACTCCAACTGCAGTTCTATCCGATACTGATAGTCAAACAACTGAGGAAGAAAATACTTCTGAATACCATAATACAGATTTAGAAGAACCTGAGCAAAATGATGATTTGAACTTAGGCGGAGAACCTGACAATGATCCAATAGAGAAGACAGATGACGAAATTGCAGCAGAAATCAATGCTGAGAAATCTGACATTTTCATAAATGGACAGATAGACAACGACAAACTATTCGAAGCTTTGAAAATTGAGTCTGATAAAAAGAAAGAAGCATCAACAAAAACAATAGAAACCGTAGAGGAAATAAAAAAGATACAACAAAATGTTAAACAGTTTAGTGACTTGACTTACGACATCACTAAACACCTAAATATGTAGGTATGAAAGTAGTAATTGCTGAAAAGCCATCGGTGGCAAGGGATATTGCCAAAGTTCTTGTTGCAAAAGACAAGAAAGATGGATACTATGAAGGTAATGGATGGCAGGTAACATGGGCTTACGGTCACTTAGTAGGACTATGTGAACCTGAATCGTATGGTTGGGGAACACCCTGGAAAAAAGAAGCATTGCCTATGATTCCAGACGAGTTTATGCTACAATTATTGGAAGACGGACAAGCTAAGTCAAAAAAAGATGACAGATATTTTCAGCAATACAGCATAATAAAGAAGCTGTTCAATGAGGCTGAATATATTGTATGTGCTACGGATGCAGGAAGAGAAGGAGAATTGATTTTCCGTAACATCTACAATCACATGAAATGCAAGACTCCGTTCAAGCGACTATGGATTTCTTCATTGACAGATAGTGCTATAAAGCAAGGATTTGACAACTTGAAGGAAGGTTCTGATTTCGACAATACATACTATAGTGCAGAAAGCAGAGCAAAAGCAGATTGGCTAATCGGTATGAACGCAACACGATCATTGACTCTTGCAAATCCTAATAAGGGAGGAGTTTTCCCTATAGGAAGAGTCCAGACACCGACATTCTCTTTTGTATGTGGAAGATACTACGAAAACAAGAATTTCGTTCAGACTTATTACTATAAATTAAAAGCAAAACTTAGCACTTCGGACAATATACAATTCTTTGCTAATTGTCCAGACTCGTTTGAAACCAAAGAAGATGCTGCATCAAGAATCCAGAATCTTGGCAAAACTTTTAATGTAGTTAAGAAAGAGAACAAGACTGTGAAAGAGAAAGCTCCATTACCTTTCTCTCTTACTGACTTGCAGAGAACAGCAAACAAAGACTTAGGAATGTCTGCACAGGAAACTTTGTCTGCACTACAAAATCTGTATGAAGCCAAGATGACAACTTATCCCCGAACAGATTCAAGTTACCTTGCTGAAGATATGATTGATCCAATATCTCAGAATGTAGGCACTCTTACAAAGTTGGGATTTTTGACACAAGAACAGAAGTTAGGAGTCTCTCACTTAATTAAGGATGGAATCAAGAAAGCTTGTTTTGACAATTCAAAATTGACGGATCATCACGCTGTGATTCCAACATTTGAGAATTATGACAACTTTGTTAACTTAAAGGCACATGAGCAAAACATCTACAAATTAGTTGTAAAGAGATTCATTCAATCTCTTCTGCCAGTATGTGTAAAAGAGCAGTTGACTTACACATTAGAAGCTCATGATAAGACCATTTTCAAATGCTCTGGATCAAAGACCATAGATGAAGGATGGAGGATTACCCAAACTACGGCAGAGGCTAACGATAAAGAAGAAGACGAGAATGTTTTTCAGAACCTACCTATCCTCATGGAAGGTGAAGACATAAATGTTCTTGACATTGCTATTGAAGAGAAGCAGACCAAACGACCACCATTGCTAACAGAAGCAGAGCTACTGAAACTTATGGAAACTGCAGGCAAAATGATTGAGGACAAAGAGCTGTCAAAAGCAATCAAGGACTGTGGTTTAGGCACTCCAGCAACCCGTGCAAGTATCATAGAATCCTTAAAATCAAGAAATATGATTGAGGTAAAGGATAAAAAATATCTTGTTCCGACAGAAAGAGGATTAGCGATCTATGATGGAGTTAAAAACTTAGACATATCCAAACCTGATGTCACAGGAGACTGGGAAAGCAAACTTAACAAGATCGCTGAAGGTTCTTACGAATCAAGAACCTTCTTGAATGAGATATGTGAGAGAGCTAAAAGTCTTGTAACGGAACTTGGCACAGTATCAATCAATGTTGAAAGTAATAATAAATCCCTTATGGTAACAGAAGACATGAAATGTCCTTTGTGTGGTGGTAAAATCATAGAAAGTCAGAAAACGGTACGTTGTGCCAACTATAAGCAGGACGATAGCAACAGCTGTCAATTCCTTATCTTTAAGAGCAACAAGTACCACACCTTCACACCAAAGGAAATATCTGAACTTGTCTCAAATCTTGAAACATCAGATGTTATCACACTCACAACATCAGACAAGTCATATAATGTAAGGTTCAAATTTGACAAGGAAAAGAATAAGATTGACTTCATATATGACAATTCGGTGTGCGACTGTCCTAAGTGTGGAAAGAAAGTCATAGAATACAAAGGTTCTTTCACTTGTTCAGGCAATACTAAGGAGAATCCATCATGTGATTTTCTGATATGGAAGAATCAAGGAGGTCATGAATTGACTAAAACAGAGGTCATAAACCTTCTGAAAGACAAAACATTGAAGACCCTTTCCTTTGAAACAAAAGAAGGGAAAACATACAAGGCTAATCTTGTGCTGAAAGAAGATTTCTCTATCGAAAGAGATTTTGAGGTAGAAAAAGTATACGATTGTCCAAAATGTGGTTCTCCAGTAAGAGAGTTCAACAAAGGATTCTCTTGCGTAAGGAACACGACTGAAAATCCAGAGTGTGACTTTTTGATGTGGAAAGAAGTTAGTGGCTACACTATAGACAAAAAAGATCTCTCTGAACTGTTATCAAAAAAATGTCTTAAAGACAGAAAATTCATCTCTAAAGATGGAAATCCATACAGAGCAAATCTGACTCTATTGTCTGACTACAAAGTTAAGATAGAGATACCAGAGAAAGCCGAAGTTGGAGTCTGCCCTAAATGTGGTTCTCCTGTAAAGGAAAACACATCCACATTCAGCTGTAGCAAGAACCGAAAGGAGAATCCTGAATGTGACTTCTTTGTATTCAAGAATTTCTCTGGTCATACCCTAACAACGCCACAAATTCAGACATTGCTTAAAGGCGAAGTCTTGAAAAAGGTGAAGTTGGTGTCTAAGGAGGGCAAAAACTATGAAGCCGACTTGGTTCTTGACGGAAACAAAATCACATTTGCAAAAAAATAGTACAACCGGAAAATACTTTTTTATTAAGGTAAAATATTTGTAATCACGATAGCACCGATTGTGAAATTGGTGCTATTTTTTATAAAACAAAGAAGTCTTTGCTTACCTTATATATAGTATAAATCGAAAAAAGAGAAGCTTAGATTTTTACCTCAAAGGAAGCAATATCAATCTGGATAATATTTTATAAGCTTAATCTTAAATAAGTGCGTTATCACGCAAGTTCATCTTAAACAAAGAAGAAGTATTGACTGGTCAACGGTCAGGCAATGCTCTTCTTTCTCAGCACAAACAGACTTGATTATCAGCAAGCCTATGTTTGTCGGGATGGTTAGAGTTTTGCGTTTTACTACTAAGTTGATAGGTGTTCCGTCAATTTGAGAAGAACATTCGTAAGATTCTCTGATCTCACGATGGTTCTTCCATAGTAGCAGATAAAACGACTTTGACCTTTCATCTGCGTTCAGATAGCAGCTCATGCGTCTTATTAGTAAAGACTCCGTGGGTAGTGTAAAATGAACTGTGTCAAGTGTTAAATTCAACTCAAATTTTTGCTGTTTTACTTTTTCTTTTCACTGCGAAAATAATGTAAAAAGGCTCATAAATCAAGAGTTATTCTTAAATTTGTGTGCTGTTCGAA
>JAZUIF010000100.1:0-3864 GCA_045642085.1 Paludibacteraceae bacterium
CTAAAATCACATATCGATCGTGAAAGATTCCTCCTGAATATTTCATTTTTATACTAACATGGGGATATTCTCTCTTAAAATCATCAAATTCAGCACTATGCAATCTGCCTCCAATATTGTCACTATAAATCGTTACATTTACGGAATGTTCCAAATCTTTTAAGAGAACCAATGTTTTCAACCCCATATAGTTATCTATAATTTGAAGTGATTTTTTAGCAAAAGAATAAACATGTTTGTATGCTAAATCCGATTCTACCATTTGTCCATTAAGTATTAACCAACTGGACTTATCTTCCAGTTTTGAAAAGTCCATCATCAAACTACCAATTTCAGATTTTCTAACCATGAATTCCATAGAATTAACTATAGATACAACCTTTTCGTCAAGAGCCGCCATAGATTCTTTAATCGAGCAAATATCCGAACTATTTTTTGCCGTTTGGATAGACATTTGCAGTATATCTCTTTGATTGAGAATAGGTTGATTTAGAGCAATGTAATCCTTCATTTTTTTGAATGTACGAATCAATGCTTTACTCTGTTTTGTGGCAAGTTCTCCTTTAAGAACAGTCATCAACATATAGACTCCTTGTTCTGTGAAAGCGTAAGGTAAATATTTTGAATACTTACCCTATTCTAAGGTCAAAAAACTTGACCTTAGAATCTCATCATACTCATTTTTAGTAAGTTGAAATCGAAAATCATCATCAAATTTCTCAATGTTATTCTTCACTTGCTGATTAAACGCTTTGGTTGTATAGCCATAGATTTCGGCAAGATCAGAATCAAGAATAACTTGTTGACCTCTAATTTCTTTGATGAAATTTTTGAAATTACTCTCGGTAATTTCAATTATGGACTTTTGATTGTCCTCAACGATTTTTTTCATTTCTGTACTGTTTGACGTACTGTAATTATTAATAATATCGAATACAAAATTACAAATAAATTCATAATTCACAATGCAGAATTCATAATTGTCGGTATAAGACGACGATGACGATGACGTTAACGTTAACGTTGACGTTGACGGAAAATCAAAACTTGAAACGAACCAATAAACTCGCTATCAATCCGTAAATATCAGACTGCATTTTATAACAATTCGTAACTAAACATATCAACAATAGACATTAAAATCTGTCTTTCATTTCATTAGGTGCTTTGAATTTTATAATTTTGCAAAAAACAAATTCATTATAGCTTTATGACAACAATTGGAACATCAAAGTCAGGTGTGCGTAAAAAGGCTCTTATCTGCGGCGCAGGTGAGCTAGGCAAAGAGGTTGTGATTGAACTTCAGCGTCTTGGCGTTGAGGTGGTGGCTGTCGACAGATACGACAACGCTCCAGCCATGCAGGTGGCTCACCGCTCTTACACTATCTCTATGCTCGACGGTGCTAAACTTCGTGAGGTGATCGAGAAGGAGAAACCAGACTATATCATTCCTGAGGTGGAGAGCATCGCTACTGCTACCCTTCTTGAACTTGAGAAGGAGGGTTATAATGTGGTGCCGACTGCACGCGCTACATATTTGACTATGAACAGAGAGGGTATCCGTCGTTTGGCTGCCGAAGAACTTGGTGTTCCGACTTCAAAATATAAGTTTGCTGAATCTAAGGAGGAGTTCCACAAGGCTGTGGCTGAGATCGGTATTCCTTGCGTCGTTAAGCCGATCATGAGTAGCTCAGGCCACGGTCAGAGCGTGATCAAGTGTGAGAGCGACGTGGAGAAGGCTTGGACAATCTCTCAGGAGGGCGGTCGTGCCGGTGCGGGCAAGGTTATCGTTGAGGGATTTGTTGATTTCGACTATGAAATCACTCTTCTAACAGTTAGACACATCGGCGGAACAAGTTTCTTGAAGCCAATCGGTCATCGTCAGGAGGAGGGTGATTACCAGGAGAGCTGGCAGCCTCAGGCTATGACAGGAGCCGCATTGTCGAAAGCAAAAGATATCGCAGAGAAAGTGACAACTGCTCTTGGCGGTTACGGAATCTTCGGAGTTGAGTTGTTCGTCAAGGGCGACGAGGTCATCTTCAGTGAGGTTTCCCCTCGTCCACACGATACAGGTATGGTGACAATGATTTCTCAGGATTTGTCTGAGTTCGCCCTACACGTAAGAGCTATACTTGGTTTGCCTATTCCAAACATCGCATTCCACGGTCCATCAGCATCTAAAGCTGTAGTGGTAAGAGGCGACAGCAACCACGTGACATTCTCAGGAATCGAGAACGTGCTTTCATTGCCAGACACTCAGATCCGAATCTTCGGTAAACCAGAGGTTCACGGCAAGCGTCGTATGGCTGTCATCTTGGCTCGTGGCGAGAATATCGAGGAGGCTAAAGAGAAGACATTCACAGCATATAATAATTTGACTGTAGAATTATAAGTCCCAAGCCCCCAAGCCCCCTGAAGGGGGATGTTGGGACGGGATTTCCCAATTCGTAGTGGAGGGTTTCAAACCCTCCCGAATCCGCAGATCTCTACAGAATAAAAAAAGAATAAAAAAATAAATACATAATAATAGAAATGGCAAATTTTCCAATTGAGAAGCTAAGAAAGATCGAGACACCGTTCTACTACTACGATGTTGAACTTTTGAAAGCCACATTGAACGAATTGAAATCAGAAGCCGACAAGTACGGTTTTCTTCCTCACTACGCAGTGAAGGCTAACGCTAATGAGAAGGTTTTGGCAATCATCGCCGCTACAGGTATCGGTGCTGACTGCGTAAGTGGAAATGAGGTTTTGGCTTGTGTCAAGGCTGGTTTCCCTGCAAGCAAGATCGTGTTCGCAGGTGTAGGTAAGACAGACAAAGAGATCAACGCCGCTCTTGACGCTGACATCTTCTGCTTCAACGCAGAGAGTATTCCAGAGCTTGAGGTCATCAACGAGTTGGCAGCAAAGAAGAATAAGGTAGCACGTGTTGAGCTACGTGTGAATCCAAATGTCGACGCGCACACTCATAGCTATATCACAACTGGTTTGAACGAGAACAAGTTCGGATTCAGCATGGATGATCTAGAGAAGGTTGTCGACATGATAGCTAAGATGAGCAACGTCGAGCTAATCGGTCTACACTTCCATATCGGAAGCCAGATCACAGACCTAGGATGCTTCGAGCCATTGAGCGAGAGAATCAATGCATTGCAGGATCAGCTTGAGGCTAAAGGAGTTAAATTGCAGAACATCAACGTAGGTGGTGGTTTGGGTATCGACTACGAGAATCCAGACGGCAATCCAATTCCAAACTTCAAGAAATACTTTGAGATCTACAACAAGTGCTTGAAGCTACGTCCAGGACAGAAGCTACACTGCGAGCCAGGACGAAGCGTAGTGGCACAGTGTGGAAGCCTAATCACAAAGGTAACATACGTAAAGAAAGGCAAAGAGAAGCAGTTTGCTATCGTCGACGCCGGAATGACAGATTTGATACGTCCAGCACTTTACCAGGCATACCACAAGATCGAGAACATCACATCATCTAAGCCAGCTGAGAAGTACGATGTGGTTGGACCAATCTGTGAGTCGAGCGACGTATTCCAGAAAGACTGTTCAATCGCAGCTGCAGAGAGAGGTGATTTGTTGGCTCTTCGTTCAGCCGGTGCTTACGGAGAGATCATGGCTAGCCGCTATAATCTTCGTGAGTTGCCAAAGGGATACCTTTCAACGGAAATTGATTAATGATTAACGATTAACGATTAATGATTAATGATTAACGATTAGTACTGGTGCGATAAAATCGCACTGTTATTAAAAATCATCAAATAAAGTGAGTTCTTTGATATTTTGTTTTTGAAAGGTTGGCCCTTTGGGCTTGGTGATTAGGTCTTTTAAATCTACTCTTTCGAGTGCAGAGAT
>JAZUIF010000101.1:0-89165 GCA_045642085.1 Paludibacteraceae bacterium
GCGTTAACGACAGGTTCAAGGTCAAGGGATTGTCGGAGGGCTACCCTGACGCCAAGGTCAAGATCTTCGACCGCTGGGGTAAGGAGCTCGCAAGCTACCGCGCCGGCGACGGACCAGACTGGGACGGAACATACAACGGCAACCAGATGCCGTCGACCGACTACTGGTACGAGATCCAGATCAAGGAGATCAAGAAGACCTACACAGGACACTTCACTTTGATCAGACAATAATGATTGATGATTAATGATAATAAAAAGGTGCGAACCGCAAGGTCCGCACCTTTTTGTTTATTGTAGGAATGGTGCCTTGCCATGTCTATGGTTTTGAACCTGCTTCATAAATTTCCTTGTCCATACTCTTACTTCTGCTAATTATTGTTGCATGTTTGGATTTTTCAGTCAAAAGGAGAAAATGTTCATAAAATGCGAAAAAACGTCTATAATAGTCAAGAAGAGTATGCTCAAAAACTCTCACTTTTGTTACACGAGTCAGCAAGAAAATTAAAATATATTCTTTAATTTTACCTTGCAAAAACAATAATAGGGAAGTATTTTCCGTTATAGTTGTGAAGAACTTAAAATAACAAACATGATATACCGTAGTAAAGCACCGTTGAGACTTGGTCTTGCAGGTGGAGGTACAGATGTCTCTCCATTCTCTGACCTTTATGGTGGAGCCATTCTCAACGCAACAATTAACATGTATGCGTATGCCACTATCGAACCCCTAGATAATGGCAAGGTAGAATTTGTTGGTCCTGATTGTGATGAATATGAAGTGTGTGAAGCAACTGAGAAATTGTCGACTGATGGATTCTTTGTTTTAGCACGTGGAGCATACAATAGAATAGTATCTGACTTTACCCATTCTCCTCTCTCTTTCCGTATCACTCTGCATGTGGATGCACCAGCTGGTTCGGGACTAGGAACATCGTCTACTCTAATGGTAGCAATTGTTGGAGCGTTTGCAGAATGGCTAAAACTTCCTCTAGGAGAGTATGATATTGCTCAACTCGCCTATAAGATTGAACGCGAGGATTTGAATATGGCTGGTGGTAAACAAGACCAATATGCAGCTACATTCGGAGGTGTGAACTTTATGGAGTTCTATGCGGACAATAAGGTGATCGTAAATCCTCTTCGTGTGCGTTGCCAATTCCAAAACGAGCTTGCTCATAATCTTCTCCTTTGTTACACTCAGACAAGTCGTGAGTCGGCTAAGATTATTGAAGGTCAGGTGAAGAACGTTAAGGGAAAGAATCAGACATCAATAGAAGCTATGCATAAATTAAAAGAGCAGGCAGTCCAGATGAAGGAACATCTTCTTAAGGGAGACATTGATGCGATGGGAGAGCTCCTTAATTTCGGTTGGGAATATAAGAAGAAGATGACGGATGGTATCTCTAATCCGTTTATCGACAAACTATATGAGACTGCTCTTAAAGCAGGAGCAACAGGTGGAAAAATATCTGGTGCAGGTGGTGGAGGATTCATGTTCTTCTATTGCCCTAATTGCACTCGTTTCGCGGTGGAGAGAGCGTTGGCTGAATTAGGTGTGGCGGCTAAGAGATATGAGTTTACTTCTAATGGATTAAAGACTTGGACAATATGATTACTGAAGCGATTATATTGGCTGGCGGTTTTGGCACACGTCTTAAACATGTGCTTGGGAATATTCCCAAACCGATGGCTCCTGTTGATGGTCGACCATTCTTAGCCTACTTGTTTGCACGACTACGTGGAATCGGAATCAACCACGTTATCCTGTCGACTGGATACATGCATGAAAAGGTGCAAGAGTATTTTGGCGACAGTTATCGTGGAATAGATATCAGCTATGCACAGGAGACAACCCCTTTGTTTACAGGTGGAGCAATCGCTCTTGCGTCGACTTATGCTAAAAGTAATGATATCTTGGTGCTTAATGGCGACACACTCTTCGATATTGATTTCAAGGTTTTCGAGAAATTCCATTTCGACAAGGGTAATAATATTACCATTGCATTGCGTAAGGTGGATAATGTGGAGAGATATGGAGCAGTCCAGGTGGATGCGGAAGGTAATCTTCTCGACTTTATTGAGAAAGGTAAATTGAGTGGAGAAGGATTCATCAATGGAGGTATCTATATTGTGAAGAAGGATTGGTTGTTGTCTCAAGGAATGCCAGCAAAATTCTCATTTGAGAAGGAGATTCTTGAGATGCCATCGTTCCGCAAGAATATTGTGGCTTATCCATTCGGTGGTTATTTTATTGACATCGGTGTGCCTGATGATTACTACAAAGCTCAGCGTGAGTTTGGTGGATTGTTCCCTAAGGCAAGATATCTTTTCCTTGACAGAGACGGCACTATCAATAAGAGGGTAGTCGACGGTTATGTCACAAAGCCTGAAGAGTTTATCTTCCTTAACGGAGCGAAGGATGCTTTGGCAGTTTTCGCAAAGAAGTTTGACAAGATCTTTATTGTCACTAATCAGAGAGGCATTGGAAAAGGACTTTTCACGGAGTCTCAGCTTGAGGAGGTTCATTCTTCAATGATAAAGGAGATTGTCGACGCTGGAGGCAGAATCGATAAGATTTACCATTGTGTTGACAAGACTTGTGAGGAGACCGGACGTCGTAAGCCAGCTATAGGAATGGCAAAAGATGCCAAACGAGATTTCCCAGAGGTTGATTTTGCTGAGTCTACTATGGTTGGTGATTCGATCTCGGATTTGCAGTTTGGCTACAAAGCTGGAATGCAGACTGTCTATCTTTTGACGGATGGTGAAGCCCCTGAGCAGACTAAAGACTATACAGATAAATTCTACGCAGACTTGAAATCGTTTGCGGATACATTATAGAATTATGTCAATTCCCAAAATAAGTTAAATTAGACAGGAAGACGTCGAGAAATCGAGTCTTCCTTTTTTTTGTTTCGTGTTTCAAGTTATAACTTGAAACACGAAACAAAAAAGGAGTTCATTTCTGAACTCCTCATTCTGGCGGTATGGACGGGACTCGAACCCGCGACCCCATGCGTGACAGGCATGTATTCTAACCAGCTGAACTACCACACCATTTTTTATGTTTCGCTAAATTTGCTTAGCAAACTGAGCGGAGAGAGAGGGATTCGAACCCCCGGTACCCTTACGAGTACACCGGTTTTCAAGACCGGCTCATTCGACCACTCTGACATCTCTCCAAGACTTTCGTCTCGTTTAGTGAACCGGGTGGGGGTCGAACCCACGACCCACAGATTAAGAGTCTGTTGCTCTACCAACTGAGCTACCGATCCATTTTTAAGTCTTTCGTTGTGTCGTTTCTTAAAAACGATGCAAAGGTAATGCTTTTTTAATTAACTCCAAATATTTCGGGCAAAAAAATGCAAAAAAATCTTCAAATAGCTCATTTTTCGTTAAATTTGCAGTGTTAAGGGAGATGAAAAGGCTTTTTTTTATCATATCGGGGATATTTGCTTTGCTTTATATGGCATCGTGTTCGACTACAAAATATGTGGCCGACGGAGATTATTTGCTTGATGATATCAATGTGACTTGTGATGATCCGACTATCGATGCCACTGACCTTTATGATTATGTCATCCAAACTCCTAATACTCCAGGTACGTTCTTCAATAAAACATCTCTTCGCTTCTATTCTTTGTCGGGTAGAGATACATCGAAATGGATAAATAAATTAATCCGTAGATTTGGAGAAGCTCCTGTGATATATTCTGAAGAGAGTGCCAAACTTTCAGCTAATGAGATAAAGACTCAACTTTTCAATATGGGTTACTTCACTGCTGATGTCGACTATGATGTGGAGAAGAAGGGGAAAAAGGCAAGTGTCGTCTATGATATAAAGGCTGGTGATCCATATAGAATTCGTAACGTGGATGAATCTGTGGATGGTGGTCTTATCGATGATATCATGCGATCTAGGAATTTCTTGTCCGGAGATAAGGTTAAGCCTGGATTGAAATACAATGCTGAAAATCTTGATTCACGTGTAGGCGAAATTGTTTCGTTCGTACGCAACCAGGGATATTACAATTTTACTAAGGAGAATCTATATTATTCTGTCGACTCTACACTTGGCACGCATGAAGTCGACTTGAAGTTGAATCTCCATGCTGACACTTCTAAAGCAGAGTCTCCTCTTACTCGTTTCCGCACAAGTAATGTTATAGTGACACTGGCAGAGAATCGTGGTTCGGTTGTCGGCTTTGACACTACTGAGTATAAGCGTCTCACTATTGTTTCTCCAAAAGGCAAACGTTTCTTGCGTTCAAGTACTGTCTACAATAATATCTTTGTCCGTAAAGGAAGACTATTCAGTGAGTTGTTGCACGACCGTACTTTTTCGGCTCTTTCTGGACTATCGGCAGTACAGACTGCCAATGTGACCTATACTCCCGATACGTTGCCGTCGTCACTCATCGCAAACATCTCAGTCACTCCGTCGAAACCATACTATATCCAGTGGGGTATCGATAATACTAATACTGCTGGCGATTTGGGTGTCGAGACTTATGTCACTTATCAAGATAAAAACATTTTCAAGGGAAGTGAGATTTGGAGAATTCGTCTTGGTGGAGCTTATGAGATGGTTCACGTCGAGAAAAAAGAGACTAGCAATGAGGAGACAAAGGATGGTATATCTATGTCGGAGGATGATGACAGAACAAGAAATTTTTTCGAGTTCAGTGTCCAGACATCTCTTGCATTTCCAAGAGTGCTCTCTCCAATTTTCAACGATTCCTATGCAGCCAAACAGGGTAAAACTATCTTTTCTGCTGGTTTCATCTGGCAAAACCGACCTGAGTTCAACAAACGTTATCTGACTTTCGACTGGAAATATACGTGGGCTACTCGACGTAATCGTTTTAGCCATACTCTCGATCTTTACAATATCACATATACTATTGTGCCTTGGGTGTTGCCTGAATTCCAAACTAAATATCTTGATGTTTCATCAAATGCATTGTTGAAGCAAAACTATACGAATCAGCTAATCACTCGTTCTAGCTATACGTTCTCCTATTCTAATTCCAACACTTCCGCCTCTTCTTTGATGAAATCAAAAAAGAGTGCAAAGTCAAGCTCGAATTTCAGTTTCATGATTGATATGTCTGGAACATTGCCATCTGGTCTTGTTCGTCTGTTCGACTTGCCTAAAAATGCTGACAACTACTACGAAATAGTCGGCGTGCCATTCAGCCAGTATGCTCGTTTCGATGTCGACTATAGCCACACTTTCCGTTTGGGAATCCATCAGTCGTTGGCTCTACATGCAGGAGCGGGTATCGCGTCTCCTTATGGAAACTCTAAACAGATTCCTTACGAACGACGATATTTCGCAGGTGGTCCAAATTCGGTGCGTGGTTGGAGCACACGTGAACTTGGTCCGGGTAGATATATAAGAAAAGGTTCTGCGGATTTCTTCAACCAGACTGGAGATGTAAAACTACTTGCTCAAGCTGAACTTAGATTCCATACAGAAGGTATATTTGAATATGCTCTCTTTGTGGATGCCGGTAATATCTGGACTATTAAGGAATATGAAAACCAACCTGATGGATTATTTAATCTAAACGATTTGGGTAGAGATATAGCTGCCAGTGTAGGAGCTGGAATCAGATTAGACTTATCGTTTATTCTTGTAAGATTGGATGTCGGCATGAAGGGGTATGATCCGTCGACATTGAGATGGAATATATTTAAACCTGTTGATGAAAAAATAGATGGCGACATCTCGAAATTCAGAAGAGATGTCACTTTCCACTTTGCTATCGGATATCCTTTTTAGACACTAAATCAGGATTGCTAAATGCAGAATTAGGAATTGTGCTTTTTTCTTCTAATTTTGTATTTTGTTAGTTCTAGTGCCTATGAGTAGATTGTTACAATATTATATATTAGTTTTATTATGCTTGCTCAATATTGGAGCAACGCGTGGAGAGATCCAGAGCTACTTCTTCCATTATACGACGAAGGAGGGGCTTGCTAGCAACAATGTACATGACATAGTGGAGGACCAACATGGTTTCATCTGGTTGGCGACCCACTATGGAATCAGCCGTTTTGATGGAAGTAGTTTCCGTAACTATGAACAGTCGAATTTTCCTGACATGAAGCGTAACGATACTTATCACGCTTTCAAACTGCCCAACGGTGATATCACTTTCGGAGGATCAAACTTCACGATCTATTCCTATGACTATAAAAATCACACTTTCCATGATATTTCTGGGTTTGTTGGCGACGAGGCCCACAACTCCGACATCACTGGTTGTTCTATCCAACCAGATGGAGAATGTCTGCTTTCGTCGACTGGAATGGGTGTGTTTTCTTACGATGAAAAAGCCAATACTTTTCGTCCGATTTGCTCGAATATCAAAGACAAAAAGGTGCTGGAAATATTCAAGGATTTCAAGGGAAGATATTGGATAGGAGGTTATGGTGGCGTTTATGTGACTGATATAGAGGGTAATATACAGTTAGACTATCGTCCAAAGATAAATGAGTTGATCAATAATATTTTGCAGATTGACCCTCGGCATCTTCTTCTATGCTCCAATGTCGGGTCGATGTGGATGGCCGACTTAAACGATGATATCCCAAGTATAGAAAAAATCCCAACTCCTTTCCGTTCGGTGGCATCTATCTGTAAATCATCAGATAACACAATTTTACTTGGTACATCTGGTGATGGCCTTTGGCAAACGACCTTTTATGATGGAAAATTCACATTTGATAAAATCATTCCGATAAATAAAGCCGACGCTACAATGTCGAAGGTGAGTGCCATCTATGTCGACAGTAAAAAGAGAGCGTGGATCTCAACTAACGATAATGGTGTCTGGTGTATCAACAGTATGTCGGACGCAAAGAGTTTCTCGTCGGTTGAGTTGGGAATCCCAAAATCCGTTGGCTCAAGCATCTATCCTTGTGGCGATGGCCGTATGCTTCTTGGCACTGATGGAGCTGGTTTGATATTGCTCGATTCTACAAACAATGTATTGAAACATTGGACGACTGCGAATGGTTTGCCATCCAACAATGTGCTTTCGATCGAGAAGTATCAGCAGGGATATATGTTGTCGTTCTGGGGTGGAGATCCCGTATATCTTACTTTGGAGGATGGACAGATTCATCCGATATCTTTGAACAGATTGACATCTCCGTTTTCATCTAAACTGATGCAGACGAATACCGTCAAGAATATTTTGAAAAAGAGTGACGGTACATATCTTTTGTCGACAGGTGGACATGGGGTTTATGAATTGAATAACAATGTTTTGTCAAATATTAATTTAGACCCTAAACTACTTCATGATTCTCAGGATTTGTGGATGGAACAGTCTTTTCAATTGTCGGACGGTACGATAAGGATTCTATCTTCGCGTACTGTTTGGAGTAATCGTGAAGGTGAATTTAAGCCGGTTTATCCGGATATTGCCCAGGCTAATTCGCAGAATCCATTGCTTTTCTTGCAGGGTTGCGAGGATAGTGATGGTGGAGGATATTTTGTGGTTGCAAACAGAGGTGTGTTCAGATTTGCTGCCGACGATTCTCATTATGAGACACTTGATTTCCTACCGTCGGGAGAGTATTTTGCTATCCAGAAAACAGATGATGGCAAATTGTGGGTGACTAGTACGAAGGGTATTATGGCCATCGACTACAAAAACAAAAGCTACGAAACGATATTCTCTGCGGAAGGTTTGTCTGGTGACTATTTCGTCAGAAAGGCATCGTGTATGTCGGAGGATGGCAAATTGTTGTTTGGATGTAAACATGGTTTTGTATGCGTGAATCCTAAATATGTGTCTAAGGACGCCACTGAGCATCTCTCATTCTCTGAATTATATGTCAATGAGGAGAAAGTCGACATAGACCCAGAAAGAAAGATTAAGTTGGATTATGGTCAGACACATCTATTGTTGACTCTTGATGTAGTGAACTATGCAGAGCCAAACACTTACGACATACGATACCGTGTGATGCCGGTGGATACGATATGGAATAGGGTGTCATCGTCGAGAGAAATAACTATCGACGTCTTGCCTGATGGTGAATTCAATATCGAAGTAGGAGTTTTCTCTCCAAACGGAAAGCTATATCAAGCTATCTCATTACCATTGTCGGTTTTGCCTCCGTGGTGGAAATCAACTCAATTCATCTTATTGTGCATTGCTCTCTTTATTGCTCTTGGCTTTTTTGTCTCCAACAGACGAGTTGCAGCTTTGAAACGTAAGAAAGAGGAACTTCAGAAGGCTGTCGATGAGAAAACAGTTGATCTTAGAAATGCTAATGAGGTTCTGGTTAATCAGAAGAAGGCCATTGAAGAGAAGAATGAATCGTTGCTTAACACATTGAAACTCAAGGATCAATTGGTTTCAGTGGTGGCTCACGACCTTAAGAATCCGATGTTTGCTATTGTGACTACACTCCGCCGCGTTATGTCGAACAGCCAGAGTGAGGATGTGTCGCGTCGACTTCTTTCTGATGCCACATCGGAGGCTGAGAAGATTCAGCAGGAGATGGAAAAACTGCTACAGTGGGCATCTAATTCTGAGCAGAAGATGAAGTGTGAGATCGGCAATGTCGACCTAGCAAAACTAGTGAAGGATATTGTGGTATTCTTGCAGCCGTTGTGCGATGAGAAGAATATCACGTTGGAGTATTCTGTTGATGATTTGAGCCATCATGTCTTGGCCGACGAGAAGATGTTGGCTGTAGTGGTGAGAAACCTTATTTCCAACGCCATCAAATACACTGGCAGAGGAAAAAAGATAAAAGTCGGAGCTATAGAAGCTAATGATAAAACTGTTCTGACGGTTGTCGACGAAGGAATAGGTATGACGCCTGAGTTCTTGGAGAAAATCAGGAATAGGGAGAATGTTGTCTCACGTCAAGGTACGGAGAACGAGAAAGGTTATGGAATGGGATTGAAAATCGTTTCCGACTTTGTAAGTAAGATGGGAGCTACGATTGATTTTGCCAGCGAGACAAATGTCGGCACACAGATTACAGTCGCGATGAATACTGGTATGGAAATCTCATCAATAGCTGATAAGACCGAAGAAAAGGTTGCCGAATCAAAGGCAGATGTGCTCGAAGGTATAGATAAATCCTTCTTTGAGGGCAAAACTGTTCTTGCTGTCGACGACGATCCGCTTCTGCTCGACAATATCAAGGCCATGCTAAGCAATTTTGTCACTGTGGAGACGGCTACAAACGGATTAGAGGGAATCTCTGTGGCGGAGAATGTCATTCCGGATTTGATTATCAGCGATGTAGAGATGCCAAATATGAATGGAATCGATATGTGTAAGGATCTTGCGCAAAGAGCCAACACATCGAATATTCCCGTTCTGTTCTTATCTGCTGTCCGAGATATGTCGACTCGAATTGCTGGACTTTCAGCTGGTGCGGTCGATTATATAGTAAAGCCATTCAATGAGGGAGAGTTGCTGCTCAAGACATATAATTTCCTACGTATGCAGCAGCACCGTCAGATTAAGATATTGGCTGGCTCGCTTAATGACGAAAACGATAACGAAAACGAGAAAAGTGAGATTAACCCATTGATTCAGCAGCTTCTCGACTGTATCAAGAAGAATTACGGAAACGCTGACTATTCATTCAACGATATTGCCAAAGATCTTGGTTTCAGCAAATCAACGTTGACACGTCGTTTGAAATCGTTGATAGACAAGTCGCCTATTGAGATTCTATCGGAGTATCGTTTGCATAAAGCCCAGACATTGCTTGCTGAAGGAAAGATGTCGGTGAGCGAAATTGCTTACGAAGTTGGTTTTAATGACCCCTCTTACTTCAGCAGAAAATATAAAGATTTCTTTGGTACAAGCCCAACAAAATAAAATACTTGGTGATAAGAGGTGGTATTTATGTATGGAGATAATTACCACCTCTTATGGATAAAAGTTTCAAAAAGGATTTAATCAATAAAAACGACATCATTTTAAACCTGCCTAATCCGAAAAAAATCCCATTTCATCGCATTTTTTCCTAGTTGAACTCGTGGAGTGATTTTCCTATTCTTTGGAGTGATTTTAAATTTCCACCATTGACCTTTGACCTATCTTTGCAATGTGATCGGAACACAACCGGTTGCGAAACAAAAAACAAAACAACAACAAAAGGAAAAACAAAACACAATTAACAACTAGGCTAATAACAATCTAACATCTAAGATCATGAAACACTTATTCAAATTACTTCTTCCATTAGCTGTCGCAGCAGGACAGATGGAGGCATCAGCTGCAACTAAGCAGATGGAGTATCTTAACAGAGGAGTTGTTGCTGTAAAGACAGGCAATGGAGTTTTTGTAAGCTGGAGATTTTTGGGCAACGATGCTCAGAGCACAGCATTTAATATTTATCGTAACGGTACAAAGTTAAATGCCACTCCTATCACTACTAAGACTAATTACGTTGACGGTGGAGGAAACGAGTCGTCAAAGTATGTTGTCAAGGCAGTTGTCAACAACAAAGAGATCGACGCTTCTGACGCAGTGACTCCTTGGGGTCAGCAGTTCAAGACAATCAAGCTTAAGCGTCCAGGAGGCTCTTACGAACCTAACGATATGAGCTGTGGTGATGTTGACGGCGACGGTGAATATGAGTTGTTCCTAAAGTGGAATCCAACTAACGCGAAAGATAATTCTCAGTCGGGAACAACAGGTAATGTTTACATCGACTGTTACAAGATGAACGGTACTTTCCTTTGGAGAATCGATCTTGGAAAGAACATCAGAGCGGGAGCTCATTACACTCAGTTCCAGGTGTTCGACTATGATGGCGACGGTAAGGCTGAGATGGTCTGCAAGACTGCTCCTGGCACAAAGGATGGTAAGGGAAAGAATGTCATCATGGGTAAGGATAATCCAAATGCTGACTATAGAAATGGTAACGGATACATTTTGACAGGACCTGAGTATCTAACTGTTTTTGAGGGTGCTACAGGTGCAGAGATTAACACAGTCGCTTACAATCCAGCACGTGGAAATGTAGGTGGCTGGGGAGACACATACGGTAACCGTGTCGACAGATTCAACGCTTGTACTGCTTATCTTGACGGTGTTCATCCAAGCGTGGTTATGTGTCGTGGTTACTATACACAGGCTCACTTGGTAGCATACGATTTGAAGGATGGCAAGTTGGTTCAGCGTTGGGAGCACCACTCAACTACTAAAGGACAGGGTGCTTACGGTGATGGAAACCACAATGTAAGTGTTGCCGATGTTGATGGCGATGGAAAAGATGAAATCATCCTTGGTTCGGCTTGTATCGACCACGATGGTAAGCTATACTACAGAACTGGTTTCGGACACGGTGACGCAATGCATGTGAGCCAGATGGATCCAGACACAGAGGATTTGGAAGGTTGGTTCTGCCACGAGGAGAAGGGTAGCAAGTACGGATATGAGATGAGAAACCTTCGTACTGGTAAGGTGATTTTCGGTAAGGCAACAGGTACAGATAACGGTCGTTGTATGGCTGCCGATATCGATGCAAAGCACAGAGGATTTGAGTGCTGGAGCGCATACAACTCAGATGTGTTCGACTGCAAGGGTAAGGTAATCAGCAACAAAAAGCCTTCTCAGAACTTCCGAGTTTACTGGGACGGAGACCTTCAGGATGAGTTGCTTGATGGAACAAAGGTTGACAAATGGAACGGCAACGGAACAACAAGATTGATTACTTTGAAGGGTAACTCTTGTAATGGTACTAAGTCGACTCCATGTCTTTCTGCCGACTTGATCGGAGACTGGCGTGAGGAGATCATCACTCACAACGGTGCAGATGAGATCTATATCTACACTACTACAATCGAGTCTAAGTATCGTTTGTTCACTCCAATGCATGATGCGGTTTATCGTTGCGGTATTGCTTGGCAGAACTCAGCATACAACCAGCCACCTCACCTTGGTTTCTATATCGGTGATGGTGTCGACAAAATCAAGCAGCCAGATATCTATCTTAACAACAAGAAGGGCTCAACTCCAGCAGTTCCAGAGCAGGCAGGTATGACTTCAACAGGAACTCTAGCTCAGGAATTGTTTGAGGGTGAGGCAATGGCTCCAGTAGCATTCACATTGAGTGGTTCGGCAACTGGTTTCAACTATGGTGCAATGATCGATGGCCTAACAGCTAAAGAGGATAATGGAACATTGACAATCTCAGGTACACCAAAGGAATCTGGTAAGATCACAATCAGCAGCAAGGGTGGAGATGAAGTAGTGTCATATGAGATTAACGTAAATGTTGTAACCACAGGCAACAAGAAACGTGTGGCTTATATTACAGATAATACAAACTCTAATTACAAAAACAATAGAATCATTCCAATGTTGAAGGGTTGCGATGACCTTTACGTTCGCGAGATTCAGGCAGATGCAGCAGACGCTAACTTGTCTGGTTTTGATTTGATCGTGATCGGTGAGGAAACTCCATCTACTGCGGCTATCATGGCAAAACTTGAAGGCATCGCTACTCCAATGTTGAGTATGAAGGTCCATGGCTACAAGGTTGCAGACGGAGCATGGGGCTGGGCCGCTAACGGATTTGGCGACAATGCAGAGGCAACAAGCTTGGTAGTGGATGCAGCAGCACAGAATCATCCAATGTTCAAGGATATCGACTTCTCTAAGGGTAATGAGATTCAGATGGTGACTGAGGTAGAGTCGAAAGCATTGACTTTCATGAATCCTGAGTCGTTCACAGATGCAACTGGTGATATCAAGTCTATCGCATCAGTTAAGGGAGAAGAGCAGACATGTATTTTGGAGATCCCTGCTGGAGCATCTATCGCTGGAACAAAGCTTTCTGAGAAATATATCCAGATTGGTTTGAACAGTAGTTCTAACTCTAATCTAACTAATGACGGTCTTTCGATAGTACGAAATGCATGCTACTATTTGTTAGGAATCGGCCTATCTGATGCTGATGTCATCACATCGACAACAATCGGAATGAATGTGAATGTATTCGTATCATCAAATATGTTGACAGTCACTTTTGAAGCTGAGGATTATGATGTGGTTAACATCTCTGTAATCAACATGGCTGGAAAGATGATCAATTCTGATTCTATTGAGACATTCTCAGGCAGCAACAGCTATCAGACATCATTGAACGGTTTGCATGCAGGAGTTTACATCCTAAAGATGCAGGGTAAGAAAATCAATCATATTTCGAAATTCATAGTAAGAAACTAATACCTAAAAAATCCTTTTAAGATTGCACCATTCCTTAAGTTCCGTAACCCATACCCCCATAGTCTAGATAGGAATGGTGCTTTTTTAAATTTTCAAGGAAATTGTTTAACTAAGCAAAAGAGTATTATGAATAAGTTCATTCTAAATATAAAGCGATTGATGGCGGTGTTGATGCTTGTGTTGAGCATTCCCGCATTCATCAACGCTCAGGTAAGAGTGTTCACTATCGGAGACTCTACTGTTCAGGATTATAATGATGGTTATGCTCCACGTAAAGGATGGGGACAGATGTTACCTTTCTTCTTCGACAAATCGAAGGTGGTATGCTACAATAAGGCTGTAGGAGGTACGAGTTCCAAGAGTTTCTATAACGAGAAGTGGGCCGACATAAGAAAACAGCTAAAGGCTGGTGATTTCGTCTTTATCCAGTTTGGAATCAACGACCGTGCAACTCAGGCATACCGCTACGCTCCGAAAGATACTTTCAACGCATACATCAAGAAGTATGTGAACGACTGTAAAGCTAAGGGAGCATTCCCAGTGTTGGTGTCGACAGTAAGACGTGCGGCATGGCAGAACGGTAAACCTTACGATTCATACCACGAGCATCCGCAGCTAATGCGCGACTTGGCTACATCACTCAAGTTGCCTTTGGTCGACTTGGATAAGTTCTGCTACGATCTATTTGTGAAGCAGGGACAGCTTTATTCAGAAAGACATATCACAATGCATCTTGAGGCTGGTGAGTATTCCAACTATCCAAAGGGTAACACCGATCAGGTGCACTATCAGGAGACAGGAGCCATCGACAACGCAAGATGTGTGATCGAGACAATCGAGAAGAGCACAGATGCTAACTTAAAGAAGTTGATTCCTGGAATTCTTCCTCGTTACAATGTGACATTCAAGATCAACGATCCTTCAAAGGCAAAGACAATCTCAAGATCAGCTAGTTTCCCTGCTGGAATCAACGTTACTCTAAAGACAATACCTCAGAGTGGAGCTAAATTCCTTCGTTGGGAAGATGGTACAGGTAAGAGCATCGCCACAACAACATTGAAGGTAATCAAAATGGGTAATGCCGACATTACTTACAAAGCTGTATACCAGTCGAATATCGTAGAAAAGGAAGAATTCGACCAGAATGCTGAGATCACAATCGACAATGCTAAGAAAGTGTTGGTTGCACCTAAAGCTGATAAGTATGTGTGGTATTTCAACAATGCCAAGATCACTAACGGAACAACTCAGGAGATTGCAGTCAACAACAACGGAACATACTCAGTTGAGGTGTTTGATGCTAATGGCAAACTTCTAAAGCGTCTTGACGTTTGCGTCTCAATTGGTAAGGATGGTGTTGTACGTAAGATCTATTTGATTGGTGACTCTACTGTTTGCGACTACAAGGATAGCCAGTTCCCAATGACAGGATGGGGCCAGGTGTTGAAGTATTTCTTCAATTCTAATATCCAGATTGTCAACCATGCTATCGGCGGACGTAGCTCAAGAAGTTTCCGTGAGCAGGGTAGATGGAAGACAGTGTTGAACGCATTGCAGCCTGGTGATTTCGTATTCATCCAGTTCGGACACAACGACCGTGACACAAAGCCAGAGCGTTACACTCCAGTCGACAAGTATAAACTTTACATTGACTCATTTGTTGTTGAGGCAAGAGGTAAGGGAGCAATTCCAGTGCTTGTGTCGCCAATGGTGCTTAACGCTTGGAAGAACGGTGCGATGAGAAACGTCTTCACAGAGAGTGGTGCTGACTATAGAGGTGCGATGGAGACTGTTGCAAAGAACAGAAAATGTGCGTTCGTTGATCTGAACATGAAATCGTACAACTACTTCAAGCAGTTTGATTCCGATTACTTGTCACGTTACTTCTACAATTTCTACCCAGCTGGCGAGTATAGCAACTATCCAAGCGGTAGCAGCGACGGTACTCATTTCCAGGAGATGGGAGCAATGGCAATGTGTAGATTCATCACAGAGGGATTACGTGAGATTGAAGATCCATACATCTGTGCTTTGCAGAAATATTTGAAGCCACTTTATAAAGTGACAGTAAAGGCGAATAAAGATAAATTTGGTACAATAACTCAATCTAACACTTTCCCAGAAGGATGTCCTGTTTCTGTTAAGGTTTTGCCTACTACAGGAAACAAGTTCCTTTCTTGGAATCGAGACGGAAAGGATGTGGCAAAGACTACCATCTACCGCTTCACAATGGGAGCTAAGAACACTACACTTACAGCCATGTTTGATGGTGGTAGTGCACTTGAGTCGCCACTTCCGTCGACATTCCCTGCCGACAAGAAGAGAATCGCCTATATCACAGATCCAAATGGAGCTACATACTCTGATGATCCAATACAGCCAATGTTGAAGGCTCAGAACGACCTATTTGTTTGGGAGATCTCATCAGCCAACTCAGATGTCAATTTTGAGGATTTCGATATGGTGTTGATTAGTGAGGAGACTCCGTCGACAGCGGCAATAATCCCAGAGTTGAAAGGTATCAACAAACCGGTTTTGAATATGAAGGTTCACGCCTACAAAAATGCTACAGGAGCATGGAACTGGGCAAAGGCAGGATTTGGAGACAACACTACAGCAACATCAATCTATGTGGAGAGCGAGTATCGCAATCATCAGATGTTCAGAGATATCATATTCACAAATGGAGAAATCCAGATGGTGTCTGAAGTCGACACAAAAGCGTTGACATTCATGAATCCAGAGTCGTTCACTGATAAGTCTGGTTTGATCATAGACATTGCGTCAGTCAAAGACGAGGAGTCTCAGATTTGTATCTTTGAGATTGCCAGTGGAGCGACTATCGCAGGAGTGACATTGACAGACAAATTCATCCAGATAGGTTTGAACAGTAGTTCATACGCTAATCTTACAAAGGATGCACTTTCGGTAATACGCAATGCATGCTACTATTTGATGGGAGTCGAGCCAACTACGCCGACAAAAGCAAACACATACGAGGCTTCAACAATGAATATCATGTTGAGTCCAATCCCAGCCCACGACGTCTTGAACGTGTCATGTGAGGCAGATGAGGCTGACAATCTAAGACTCTCAGTAGTTGATGTCATGGGAAGAACAATTCGAGTTTCGACAATGGAGATCATTCCAGGATATAATAGTGATACAGTTGATTTGACAGGTATAGCTTCCGGCATCTATATGTTGAGTATGGAAGGTGCCCATATGAATGGAAAGTATAAGATTGTAATAAAAGATTAGTTTGTTATTGGCCGGGTATTTTATAACCTAATTTTTTACCGTCTGCAGCGAAAGTTGCAGACGGTTTTTGTGTGATACTACACTTTTCTGCAGATAATACACGTTTAAGTGTCAACCCATTTAAGCCTTTTTAACTTATTTGAGAATTTAATTCCGCATTTTCATTTATACCTAGGTGTCTTATATTACTTTTGTATGCGGAAAAATATACTGAAAAATTATGAATCTAAAGAAATTATTTTCTTACTCGACGTTATTGATGTCGACTATTTCTTCTGCCTTTGCACAATGTCTTGTTGCAGGAACAGATTTCGAGACAAACACTGAACTTTGTTGCCCAGTATTGACTTCAGATGCGGATGGTTGGTATAATGCCGACCTTGACAAAGATGAACTTTGCGATAAACATACGTTTGCGGCTTTATCATCTGCGGCTCAGATTGGTATAGGAGGTAGATTCTTTACAGAGAGTAATGCGGATATGTCTACTGTTGATGATGTCTTTCACACGCGTGTTACTGCTGATGGAAAACCAGCACAGTATGGCTATTCTACAATCACTGCTCAACCAAAACTTATACATCCATTCTTCAAGGCAAATAAGGAGGCAAACAATATGTTTGTGAATGTTGGTTCTGCTGATAATTGTGTGATATTGTCTTATACAGTTATGGGGTTGGAGCCTGGTTCTTTGGTTTATTTGTCATTTACATTACATAATTTGCTTGATCTTACATATTTTGAACATCTTATAAATAATGAAGGTGTAAAGAATATGAAGGATTATATATATGGATATGATTATAACAGGGGATCTGTTATGGGCAATGTGTTGAAGTTTAATGTTGCATCAAGTGATGGTAATGTTGAGTTCATGACAGCTTATAATAATTCAATCCGAGCAAATAACCCTACAATTGCGACTGTAGAATATGGAGACAAAACAGTTGTGACTCACAAAGCAGTCGTGCCAGAATCTGGAAATATAACATTCTATTTCTATCGTTCTTATGATTGTGGTTTGATACCTGTAGGAATTGACGATATTCGTGTTGAGGGAACTATTAAACCAACTCTTTCTTCTTTTGGTATCCCATGCCCACTACAGCCAATCCGTGTGAACACAAAACAAAACTATCCTGAGGGAACAATGTTCTCTTGGAAAGAGACTGTCACTGGAAAGGCATCTACAGAAAAGGACTTCTATTTCATTCCAGATGCAGCAGAGACAGATTACTCTGTGACTTGTGAGGTTACTCTTCCTGGATGTACTCCAGCAAAGTCTGATCCATATAGAATCCATTCTGGCACATGTTGTACTACTGCTGATGGTACACCAATGGCAATGACATACTTGTTCTTCGATGATTTTGGAAACTTTGTATCTGACGACACATACGAGTGGACTGACAGATATGGAGTGACTCACACAGAGGGAATTCCTGTTGGTCAGGTTCACGATGCACAGTCTGTTGGGGCTAATATTCCATATGTAAAGGCATATAATATTGAGGAGAGTGGAGCAAAAATGGCGGTACCATTCCTTGCTCCTGGAACCATTCCTAGAGGAGATATGGGTTTTAAATCTCAATTGTATGATCATGGAGTGTATGTGGTTTCTAAAAACGGAGGTTATTTCGGAGGCGTACAATACGATAATTCAGGCACAAAGACAGGAGGTATGCTTCAGTTTGATCTTCTTGAGGATGGTTCTCAGGATGAATTCTTTGAGATGGAATTTGATGATATTTGTTCTGGCAAAAAGGTCTCATTTGGTGTTGATGTTGCATCAATAAGTCAACACTCATCTAATATTGAAATATCATTAGAAAGAGATGGTTCGGTAATTGCTTCTAGCAGTGCGATTGTAAACGGAGAGACTGGTTGGAAATCATTAAGAGAAAGTGTTGTCATTGATGGTTTTTCAGATTCTCCATTAAAACTGAAGATGAGATATTTAGCTGAGAGTCCTAGATTTGAGGGAGGAGATATTGCTATCGATAATTTGTTCTTATCAGTCTGCACTACTCCTGATGTGGTATTGGAATCAAATCTTTCGGCAGCAGAATTGCTTGATTTGTGTACAGATATTCCACTTACTTTGAATACGGTCGTGTCCAATTCGACATTGTATTTTTATGGAAAAAATGTTGGATTCTTATTCCAATATACATATTCTGATCCTTTTGCAACTGATGCAGAAAAGATAGACTGGAAGGATTTGAGTGAAATTCAGCAAGATGGAGAATTCCGCATTTCTTCGCCTGCTATGCATCCTGCATTTGAGCCATTGGTTTCAGGTATGGCAGACCATATATATTTCCGAGTAGTTGTTGGAGACAAGGATTATTTGACACAGGAACGTACTGTGTGGGAACATCAGAATGCTTTTTCTCCTTGTCGTGCGGTTTCTTTCTCCTCAATTCCAGTTGTGGCAGGATTGAATTGTGCCGAATGTACAACTTTGGATTTTGAGTCTACAGGTGTGACGTTTACAGCGGATAAAGGAAAACTTAATGGAAAGGTTCTTGAACTCAGTGAAGGAGAGACTGCTGTAATCGGCATTAAAGAAGAAGTTTCCGGAACAGATTCAGATGGTCTGCCTTACCATGGATATAAAGTAAGTTGGTCGGATGGAACTACGAAAACATGTACAGATTCTGATATCAATGCACCTAGAATCAAAGTGTCTTATGATGATGTGGCAGATGCGGGTGTTGCAGGAAAGAAGTTTAAGATTTCATTCCATGATATTTATGACCCTGCTCAATCAGATACTCCTTGTGACTTTGAGGATGAAATCACAGTAGTTGCAAAAGAGCCTACATCCGTTTCCAACACTCTTGCTAATGCTGTTACAATCACACCAAATCCTGCGTCAACAAAGATCAGCGTGGTTGCTGAGGGTGTAGTTGAGAAGGTAGAGATTCTAAACACTGTCGGTAAAGTTGTAAAGATAAGCGATAGCAAAGAAATAAATATTGCCGACATGCACAACGGTGTTTATTTCGTCCGTACTACTATCGACGGAGAGGCCTCTGTACACAGACTTGTTGTCAACAAGTAAAAGGCAATGATGTAGAGACGCACGGACGTGCGTGTATTTGATAACAGAGATTAATCTAAATTAAGGTCGACGTGAATCCGCGTCGACCTTTTTTGTTATTGTCTAAAATAATTTAAGATTTTTTGACAAATCACCATGATATATTTACGTGTTGCCTTTATTACATTACAATTTATAAGTAGTTTTGCAAACTGGAAAAAGTAAAAATCAAATATATGAAATTTAAGAAGTTATTTTCTTTATCGACACTGCTGGCCGTAGCAGTATCACCGTCTTTTGCACAATGTGTTGTAGGAGGAACGAACTTCGATGTCCCTACATCGTTGTTTGATCCAGCAATGGAAAATGATAACAATCCAATTAATGGTTGGTTGAATGAAAATGCAAGAGACATCCTTGATGACATGTGTGGCGGCACTTGCTCTTATTATGAACTGCCGTCTAAGGCAAATCAAATTGGTCTTAAAACGAACACAATTGTTTCTGATGGCGGTTTGCCACCAGAAAATTACGATCCAACATCTGTTACTGCTCCTGTAGTGGGAGCTGTTGTTGCTAATCCTAAACTTATACATCCTTATTTTATGGATATGCCAGGATCCAATATGTTTGTAAATATAGGATCTGCTCATAGAGTGCCTGTATTAACTTATACAGTGTCGGGATTGGAACCAGGGTCTCGAGTTTCATTTTCAGCAGATGCATATTCTTTGTTCGACGTCGATGTTCTCAAATACTTATATTCAGAGGGAGTATCGGTATTGAACCTTAAATATGGTATATACAGTTATAATGAAACAAGTAATACATTGAATGGTAATGGTTTGAGTGTTGCTGTGGGGTCGTCATTGCAACCTAATGGAGAATTGGAGGAAGCCATGGCAAATGGAAAACCAATACCTTATGGTAAGAGTATTTCATTGACATCAACAGCAACTGTTGATGAATATGGTAGTGTTACTTTTTATATCGCCAGAGGAAGCGATTCCAAAGCTATTCCACTAGGTATCGATAATATAGAGATTAAAGGAGAAATCAAGCCAAATATAAAAACTGTTGCTACTCCTTGTCCAGCAATGGGATCTTTGTTTTCTTTGAGGTCAACATATCCAGAAGGTACTACATATTCGTGGAAGGAAGATAAAACAGGAGATAGATCAGATAAACAATCATTTACATTTAGTCCACCGGATGTAGGAGACTATGCCGTTTCTTGTGAAGTGTCTTTGCCTGGTTGTTCACCTGTGGTAAGTGATAAATATGAGTTTACTGTTGGCAACTGTTGCTCAGATGGAAATGGTACTCCTATGTCAATGTCGTACTTGCTCTATGAGGATTTTGGCGATTTTACGTCGGCTAAGACTTATGAGTATACTGATGAAAAGATGGTCACACATACAATAAATATTCCTGCTTCTCAGATTATGTACACTGAGGACAAAGGAAATTTACCATTTGTCGTAGATTATCCTGGTTCAGATGCCATTCAAGTTCCCCCTTGTCGTCCTAATAGTGGTATTTGGGACGGTACTTATGCAATTTCTAATTTGAATCCTTATTCAAGAGGTGTTCAACATGACAATTCTGGCACAAATACAGGAGGTATGATGGTGATTGACTTGACAGATAGTTCTTGTCTTGATGTATTGTATGAAAGAACTATAAGTGGATTATGCCCAGGAAAGGAGCTTCGCTTCCGTGCAGATTTTGCTGCAGCTAACAAACCTGCATCTGAAAGACTTGTAGGTACATTGGCCCTTCAATTGGTCGATGCTTTAACCGGTGAAGAATTGTATATAAGCAAGAAAGAATTGATAGGAAATGATTCTTGGTATACTGTTGAATATTCACTTAATACAAATACATTGCCTACAGAGTCAGTTATTCTAAGAGTGTTGAATCTGACTCCATCATGTGAAGGGCCTGGTATTGCAGGTTTTGCTATCGACAACATCATTGTCTCGGCATGTACACCTCCAGACATTAATATATCGTCTAATCTCTCAAGTAGTGAGTTGCTCGACTTATGTGCTGGTATGCCACTTGTTTTAGAGGCCGAAAATTCTATGGCTGCAAAAAATTACTATGAGGAAATCAGCTATTTGTTCCAGTATACATACTCTGACCCTTCGACGACAGATACAGAAAAGATCACATGGCATAACTTAGGTGATGTTCAGAAAAATAATACATTTGAAATTGCTGAACCAGCATCACATATTGCATTTGCTCCATTGGCAGGCACTAATGATCGCATCTATTTCCGTGTGTTGATGGGAAATGAATCAGACCTAAATACCCCAAGTTTATGGGAACCATATGACGCATTTTCTCCATGCCGTATAATATCATACTCTGCATTTCCAGTTGTGGCAGGATTGAATTGTGCCGTATGTACAACTCCAGATCCTGTGGAGTTCTCAGTTGTAGGTGGAAAATTCAATGCGGCTAATAAGACAGTTGAGATCAAAATAGATGAGACTGCAGAATTAGGAATGGCAAATGCAGTTCATGGTATAGACAACGAAGGAATCGATTACTTCGATTATGTAGTTGAGTGGTTTAAGGAAGATGTAAAGTCAGATGCTTTAGTAAGCAAGGAATGCACATCTGCAGATAACGTGGCACCTTCAATCATTGTGGATTATGCGGATGTTGAGAACGCTGGTGCAACAGGAGTGAAGTACATTATTTATCTTCACGATAATTTCGATCCAGTATTGCAAACACCTTGTGATATCATGGATACAATCACTGTGATTGCAAAAGATCCAACATCTTTGGATAATTATTCTGCCAATACAATCTTAATCACACCTAATCCTGCGTCGACAAAGATCAGTGTGGTTGCTGAGGGTGTAGTTGAGAAGGTTGAGATTCTAAATGTAGTAGGTGAAGTTGTAAAGGTAAGCAATAGCAAGGAGATAAATATTGCCAACTTGTACAATGGTGTTTATTTCGTCCGCATTATAGTCGACGGGGAGACAACAGTTCACAAACTTGTGATTAACAAATAAAACAATGATGTTAAGACGCACGGACGTGCGTGTATTTGATAACAGAGATTAATCTAAATTAAGGTCGACGTGAATACGCGTCGGCCTTTTTTGTCCCGTCAACGTTAACGTCATCGTCAACGTATGTGATAATATCCAAAAAAAGTGTAATTTTGTACCGTCTAATTATAAATTGATAATGAAGCGTATATTCTTGGTGGGTTATATGGGTAGCGGAAAGACTACCTACGGCAAGATGTTGGCCGAGAAGTATAACTTAGATTTTAAGGATTTGGACGTCTATATTGAGCAACGTCAGTTCAAGACTGTCTCTCAGATCTTCAAGGAGAAGGGAGAGGAGGGGTTCCGTCAGATTGAGCGTAATATGCTTAAAGAGGTATCGGAGTTTGAAGACGTTGTGATCTCTGCGGGAGGAGGCACACCTTGCTTCTTCGACAATATGGAGATTATGAATTCAGCTGGCGACACTGTCTATCTAGAGGCGTCTCCAGAGGTGCTTTTCGAGTATCTCCGCACAGCCAAAAACGAGCGTCCGCTTCTTAAGGATAAGAGCGACGAGGAGATGCTTGAGTATATCAGAGAGTCGCTTGGAAAGAGAACTCCTTTCTATGAGAAGGCTAAATACAGAGTGGATGCAAGAAACGTCGACTGGAGCCTTTTCGACAAGCTGTTGAAATAATACGTTGACGATAACGTTAACGTTGACTAAAATGAGGATTGTTAAGGGAGGAACGCCCTAACCCCATTCTCTCACGCGAGCCCGTAGGGCGAGCGTTAAAAAAGATAATTTGAGCAAAATATTATAAATGCTTAAAATAAAACGAAATTATTAAATACCATTATATGCAGGATAAAATCATAGTTCTGGACTTCGGTGGTCAGTACGCCCACTTGATAGCAAACAGAGTGCGCCGTCTAGGTGTGTTTACAGAGATATTGCCTCCTACTGCCTCAGTTGAGGAGTTTGCAGGAGCAACAGGTATCATCTACAGTGGTGGACCATCAAGCGTTTACGCAGAGGATGCTCCCGACTACAATCCTGAAATTCTTAATATTCCAGTGCCAAAACTTGGTATCTGCTACGGACACCAGTTGATGGCTTCACAGCTTGGCGGATCAGTTCGCCCAGGTAAGGTGAAGGAGTATGGAATCGCTGACCTTCTTTTGAAGGAGCCTCAGCACCCGCTATTGAAGAATATCCCTGCGTCTTCACCAATGTGGATGAGCCACGGTGACGCAGTTGAGAAATTGCCAGAAGGCTATAAGATCATAGCGTCGACAAAAGACTGCGAGATTGCTGCCGTCGCTCTTGATTCACGCAAGATCTACGGTATCCAGTTCCATCCAGAGGTGACTCACAGTAAGTATGGAATGCAGATCCTTGACAACTTCATCGACATCTGCGGATGCAAGCGTGAGTGGAATATGAAGAGCTATATGCCTCTAATCTCTGAGAAGATCAAGAAAGAGGTTGGCGACAGAAAAGTATTCTTGCTTGTATCAGGTGGTGTGGATAGTACTGTTGCTTTCGTGCTTTTGAACCGTGTGTTGGGCACAGACAGAGTGATGGGTCTAC
Organism: Paludibacteraceae bacterium; assembly: GCA_045642085.1. Lineage (GTDB taxonomy): Bacteria > Bacteroidota > Bacteroidia > Bacteroidales > Paludibacteraceae > UBA1723. The sequence goes on from JAZUIF010000101.1 coordinate 24,153, forward strand.
ATATCGACAACGGTATGATGCGTATGGATGAGTCGGCAAAGATCATTGATTTCTTGAAGGCTGAGGGTATGAACAACCTTCGTGTTGTCGACGCTACAGACTCATTCTTGAGCAGACTTGAGGGCATCACAGCTCCAGAGCAGAAGCGTAAGATCATCGGCGCTACTTTCTTGGTTGTGAAAGACGAGGAGATGGCTAAGCTAAATCTTGATCCAAAAGAGTGGATGATCGCTCAGGGAACTATCTATCCAGATACAATCGAGAGTGGTGGAACAAAGAACGCCGACCTTATCAAGACTCACCACAACCGTGTGAAGGAGGTGATGGATTTGATGGCACAGGGCTTGCTTCTTGAGCCGTTGGCAGATCTATATAAGGATGAGGTACGTATGTTGGGCGAGGAGCTTGGTATTCCTCACAACCTTGTATGGCGTCACCCATTCCCAGGACCTGGCCTTGGTGTTCGTTTGCTTTGCACAGACGGCAAGGGAGAATTTGCTACTAACGCAGACGTTCCAGGCTTGGCAGAGTATTTGAAAGAGAATAATATCGACGGAAAGATCCTTCCTATCAAGAGTGTAGGAGTGCAGGGCGACGGTAGAACATACGCGCAGCCATTCTTGCTTACAACTAAGATCTTGACTTGGAAGCAGTGTGAGAAATTCTCAACTGAGTTGGTAAACCGTTTCAAGGTGATCAACCGTGTGATCTGGCAGGTCGGCAGTGTAAGCGACGAGAATCCAAAGTTGGTTGAGCAGTACGCTACAAAGAACCACTTTGATGTCCTTCGTAAGTTTGATAACATCTGTACAGAGTTTTTGCAGGAGAACGACCTATACGAGTCGATCTGGCAGATGCCAGTAGTGTTGGTTCCGCTTACAGTGCAGGACAAGCCATGTATCGTGATGCGACCAGTCAACTCATCAGAGGCTATGACAGCAAACTTCGCAGAGATCGACCAGAAGCTTCTTGAAGGACTATGGGGCAGATTCGTTGCAGAAGGAGCAGGTTCATTGTGGTACGACGTCACTCACAAGCCACCAGGAACAATTGAGTGGGAGTAATGTAGGGGAGGGTTTCAAACCCGCCCGCTTGCTAATTAGAGGTGTCTGATGAAGGCACCTCTTTTCATTTACACATTTCTGCCTCATATTTGCAAGATTCGGAATAGATGTGTAATATCCCGTTGAAATGGTTAACTTTGCAGATATGAAGACAATCCTGACAATAACGGGTTCGGATAGCGCCGGTGGAGCTGGTATCCAGGCTGACATCAAGACGATCACTTCTCTTGGTGGCAAGGCTCTTTCTGTCATCACTACTCTTACTATGCAGAATACTCTCGGTATTCAGGATTTCTATGATATCCCTGCTGAGATTGTGGAGCGTCAGATCGACGCGGTGGCTGAGGATATCACTCCATACGTCTTCAAGGTTGGCCTCGTGCGAAATATCTATACCTTGGAGGCTATTGTCCGCTGTATATCTCGCTATAAACCACGTTGGGTGCTTTTCTCTCCCGTCGTCTACTCGAGCCGTGACGAGGTGCTTATCAATGATGAGTTGATCGATAGAATCCAGAAGACTCTTGTTCCGTTGTGCGACGCGTTGGTTGTGCGTGAAAGGGATCATGGCAGATTCGACGCGGAAAAAGTTATTGTCGCCGACGACAGTCACGGACGATGCAACGAACTTTGTTCGGCAATCGCCACTCTGCTTTGTCAGGATATGAGCCTCGACGACGCAGAAAAAAAGGCTAATTATATGATGCCGACGGAGGTCAATCCAGAGATGTCTGGCAGATGTATTGCCCTATATAATAGTTTCGTGAAGATGCAGGAAGACGAGTGTATGAACAGCCATGATGTCAACTACTATGCTTCCCGTCTCAACGTCTCTCCACGTTATCTTTCTCAGGTGACGAGAAGGGTAGCGTCGCAATCACCTAAATCAATTATCGACACTACGCTATTAAACAAAATCCGAGATCTGCTCAAAACGGACAAGACTATCCAGGAGATTGCGTACCAACTGGAGTTTTCGTCGCAGGCTCATCTTTCCAATTTCTTCAAGCGTTTCACGGGAACATCACCGTCGGAATATAGGAAACGTTAAGTTACTATAAGGGAGGTCTTAAATCTTCCTTTTTTTATTCTCCATACAGATTTCATTATTTTAAATTATGTTTTATAATTTAAAACGTCTATCTTTGCATTCATGAGGATATTTACAGAACAGGCAATAAAGGAGTATTCAGAACGAGTTCCTGAAAGCAAGGTCGCTTTACAAGATTGGGTTTCTAAAGTTAAGAGGTCTAAATGGTCGTGCTTTGCAGACATGAAAAAGACATTCAATAGTGTTGATAATGTTGGCAATCAACATTATGTCTTCAATATAAAGGGTAATAATTATCGTTTGATTGTTGTTGTCAAATTTGTGATAGGATTCGTTTATATCCGTTTTATAGGAACGCATTCGGAATACGACAAAATAGATTGTAGGAATATTTAAGGATAAGAGTTATGACAAAGATAGAAACAAAAGAACAATATGATTGGGCCGTGGCTAAAGTAGAAGCACTTTTGCCGTTGGTTGATGATAATACTCCAGAAAATGATCCTAATTTGATAGAATTAAATCTGTTGTCAAACCTTGTCGCTGATTATTCTGAGGAACATTTTTCAATAGGGGAGCCTTCATTAGCGGATGTCCTAAAATTGAGAATGTATGAGATGGGGCTTACTCAAAAGGCGTTATCTGAATTGCTTGGTGTGAGTCCTTCGCGACTTAGTAATTTCCTTACGGGGAAGAGTGAACCAACTCTTCAGGTTGCCAGAACTATGTGTCAAAGATTAAATATTGACGCAAATATAGTGTTGGGAATTTAGAATTAATTGTCGATGACTGACAAACTTACTCCCGAGCAGCGTCATAAATGTATGTCGCACATAAGATCGAAGGATACGAAGCCTGAGGTCGTTGTGCGTAAATGGCTGTGGGCGGAAGGTTTCAGATACAGACTTTATGTGAAAGGATTGCCTGGCTCGCCTGATATCGTGATGAGGCAATATAAGACGGTGATCTTCATCAACGGTTGTTTTTGGCATGGTCATGATCTTGGATATAATAAAGAGAATGGGGAGGTGATCGACAGCAAGTGTTGCCGTATTCCGAAATCTCGAACTGACTTCTGGGTGCAGAAAATCACTCGAAATATGCAGCGCGACTATATCAATGTGATGCGTTACAAGAAGGCTGGGTGGCATGTGTTGACTGTTTGGGAATGTCAGTTGAGGGGCAAAGAGCAACAACGTCAGACTCTAATGGCTTTGTCCAACAAAATTAATTCCATCATTCTTGATTCCTACTGTGTTCCCAAAACGTATAATTTTGAACCAGAAGCAGAAATGTCTATGGTGGCGGAGGAGTCATTTGTTTATGAAAAGAAATGAAGTGTTCATTTTTTTTGTATTTTTGTAAAAAAATAAATAAGGATTAGTATTGAATTTATGATTGATATTAATGAATTAAGAAAACTCAACTCAATTGATAATTTCGTAGTTACACGACACGCTTTGGAACGTTTATTGTCGAGAAATATATCAATTTTGGATGTACAAAAAGTAATTGCAGAAGGAGAGATTATCAAACAATACGAAGAGGACAAACCTTATCCTAGTTGTTTGATTTTGGGCTTAAGTATAGATGATAAGATACTACATGTAGTAGTTAGTCATAATGAGGAATCGATTTTCTTAATTACTGCATATTATCCTGATCTTTCTATATGGAATGATAATTTCAAAGTAAAAAAATGAATATTATGAAATGTTCTCGTTGCGGAAAAGACGCTGTTAAAAGTACAACAACTTTTGTTTCTGATTTAGGAGACGTTTTAGTTGTTATTCGTAATGTTCCTTGCTATAAATGTGAGGAATGTGGTGAAATTATGTATACAGGTGATGTGGTATTGCATATAGAGAAATTTGTCAATACTGCGAAAGAACTTAAGCAAGAGGTGTCGATTATTGACTATATGAAGCAAGTGGCATAATTATCTGTTGGAAAAAGAATATGAAAAAGACTTTAATTGCGATGTCTGCGGCATTGTCGCTTGCAGGTTGCGGAAATAAGCAGAATGCTGTGGTGGAGGAGTCTCCAGCGTCGACTACAAAATCGGTGGTGATCTATTATTCTCAGACTCATGTGACTGAGCAGGTGGCAAAACTTATCGCTGAGGCTACATCGGCTGATTTGGATTCTATCGTGGCTGTGGAGCCTTACAACGGCACTTTCGAGGAGACAGTTGCTCGTTGCAAGAAGGAGATGGAGAGTGGAGCTGCTCCTGCTGTTAAGCCTACTAATGTCGACGTCGCTAAATACGATACTGTTTATCTTGGATTCCCAGTGTGGTGCGGAATAGCAGCTCAGCCTGTAGGCAGCTGGATGAAGAACGTCGACCTATCAGGTAAGGTGGTCGTGCCTTTCTGTACTTTCGGAAGCGGTGGATTGGAGACGAGTGTGGCAGAACTTAAGAAGGCTGCTCCAAACGCTAAATTCATGAATGGCTACGGTGTGCGCACAATCCGTATCGCTAAGGCTGCAGACGAGGTTAACGAGTTTCTTGTCCGTAGTGGAATCAAGGCAGGTGAGGTGGAGGTTGAGGCTCCATTCGCTGAGAAGAGAAATTTGAACGACGAGGAGAAGGGTATCTACGACGCTGCTTGTGGCGACTATCCTTACCCACTTGGCACACCAATTCTTGTCAGCACTCGTAATGTGAAGAACGGCACTGAGTATCGTTACATCACAGAGAGCAACGATGCAAATGGTAATCCTGCTCAGGCTGAGGTGTTTGTGCTTGTAAGCAATGAGGAGGGTGTTGGTCCCGAGTTCACAAAGGTGGTGAGATAAAATAAGGCGGGTAATGGTGGTGTATTTTTATGCACCATCATTTTTATATAGTAGATTAAGCCGCATCCTCCAGTGCGTATAAATATTCAGGCGCAAAATCTGCTCCATTTTCCCATTCTACTGTATTAAACTTTATGCTAAATTGCTTGAAATAATCGATGTTTTTAAGTGGCATAAAGATTTCGCCGACAAGGGAAGGTTGCAGGTCGACAACCTTCACAACGCCGTTGTTGAAGAAAAGTCGTAATTTGTACTCTTCTACATATTCTGCTTTTATTATTTCAAGAAATAGGTCCATAAATTCTATTACTTTAGAGGTTCAATTTTTTTCAATGGAGCTCCTTTTTGTGCAAGTTCCCAATTGTCCATCAACTCTTCGCGATGAAGATCAAGCCAATCCAATATCATGCGTAGAGCCCGTCCTGGCATTTCGCCTTTGACAACGCCATCATTTATGTTTATAATAGCTTTGTATTCTCCGTACCATGCATGAAAGTGTGGTGGCAAATGATCATTGTAATTCAACCATATTAAAATTCCATAAAAATCACTTATTTGAGGCATAACTCTTTTTTGACTGTTAATATATACTCAGCAAAGGTAATATTTATTCTGATTTTTATTGTGTTTTTGTTATTCATTTTTATAAATCTTCACAGTTGCCCATTTTCGGAGAATCAAATCCCCGAATTTGGCAAAAATCGGAGATTTGATTCACCGAATTTTGTAATTTTGGGAAATTTTTGATTCCCATAAAACCACACAATAATGAAACGTGTCTTAGATTTCCTTCAGAATCTTGCTGCCAACAACAATAAGATCTGGTTTGATGCCCATAAAGACGAATATCTTGAGGCTAAGAGGGTGTTTGAGGATTTCACAGAGCAGTTAATTGCCAAGGTTGAGGCTTTTGATCCGACGGTCAAAGGCCTTGCTGTGAAGGATTGCACCTATCGTATCTATCGCGACGTGAGGTTTAGCAAAGATAAGAGTCCGTACAAGACTCACATGGGATGCTATATCTGTCGTGGTGGAAAGAAATCAGGGTTCAGTGGCTACTATTTCCACGTCGCCACAGAGCAGAGCGACGTCTACCCGTCGGGCCACATGCTTGCTGTGGGCGATTATTGCATTGATCCTAAAGCGTTGAAGGTCTTAAGAGAGGATATTGTCGACGGTGGGGGAGATTTCAAAGATATTATTGAAAGACAGGTCGATCCTGTTTTTCATCTCGACAAGTCATTCCAGATGAAGCGTCCTCCTAAGGGTTTCGATGATTCCACTCCGTATATCGACTTGGTGAAGTATAAGGTCTACTGTCTGACAAGTGAACCGTCGACAGAGGATATCCTTTCTCCTACACTCGTAGATTATGTGGCGGAGAAATTCAAATCAGCCAAACCATTTCTCGACTATATCAATCGTGCGATTGAATATGTGAAGGAAGGAAACGAAGATTAATTCATAATTCGTAATTCACAATTCATAATGAGACGGGGTAGATTAAACTCCGTCTTATTTGTTTACTCTGCTCTTTACATCCTTTTAAGTGATGTTTGGATTAGGAAAAAATCGCTAAAAATGGGATAAAACCGTCAAAAGCACTACATAAAATTTCTTTTTTACGCATTGTTGTTAGAGTTGTCGTATAAGGCATTATTTTAGCCGACGAAAAACTTACTACTCTAATAACATGAAAAAACTTATTTACTCGATCTTAGGCACAGCACTTTCTGTGTCTGCCGCACATGCCGACATGCAGTCCGTTAATGTCGGAGGACAAAATCGTCAATTTTACGTTCACGCTCCAAGTGGGCTTACAGAGAATCGTCCATTGGTAATTTCATGTCATGGTATGGACCAGGATATCCCTTATCAGCGTAATCAGGCTAAATGGGAGCAGATTGCCGACACTGCCAACTTCGTAGTCGTCTATCCAGGTGGTGGAACTGGTTTTTCTACATGGGATATCAGTGGAGATAAAGATGCTAATTTCATTCTTGCCATCATCGACGAGATGAATAAGAAATACGCAATCGACAAATCCCGCGTCTACATGTCGGGATTCTCAATGGGAGGAATGCTTACATACCATTTGATGGCAAAACTTCCAGATAAAATCGCTGCTTTTGCACCAGTCTCAGGACATTTGATGGGTGGAGGCTCTTATTCAAACGTAAGACCTTTGCCTCTAATCCATGTGCATGGTACGAGTGATAGTGTTGTGCCTTACGATGGTTCGACAGATTACGTCAACGGTTGGGCTAAACAGAACGGATGTAATCCTACTCCAATCACTACTCAATACACTAATGGTTATCCCAACTGTACGAAGGAGGTTTGGACAGGAGGTAAATGTGAGACTGAGGTAGTACGTATCTCGTTCAAGGGACGTGACCATGAGCACAACAACAGTGGTGCTCTCCACACAAGCCAGGAGATCTGGAATTTCGTGAAAAACTATTCTCTTGAGTGTGGAAAGGTAGGTTCAAGCGGAGTAAATTTCTCTTCTCCATCAGCAAGCGGAAAGTATTCAGACGGAGATATCCTTCCAATCACAGTGAAGGTGGGAGGAAAGGTAGAGGCTCAGAAGATTGTAGTTACAGTCGACGGTGAAGTGGTAGCGACATTGTCATCTGATCCATGGTCGGTAGATTGGACAGCCACTCAGGGAAAACATACTGTGAAGGCAGTCGCAACAATGTCGGACGGATCGGAGATGGAAGCCGAGTCAAAGATCACTGTTAATGCTCCACAGACTCCATACAAGGGTGTTGCTGTAGTGTTGCCAGAGAAGGTTGAGGCCGAGAATTATGACGAGGGAGGCGAAGGTTTTGCTTATTCCGACACTGACGATAAAAACGAAGGTAAGGAATACCGTAATGATGGAGTTGACATCGTCGACAATCAGAAAGGTGGCTATGCTATCGGTTATACAAAATCTGGAGAATGGCTTGAGTATACAGTGGAGGTGTTGAAAGATGCGGAGTTTGGCATTGTAGCGTCGGCATCAAATGGAAACGGCAATTTCGAGTTTGACGTATTGTCGGATGGCAAGAAGTTGGCGACTCTATCAGGATCAAAGACAGCCGACTGGGACACTTACACAATGATTGAGTCGAAGAGCAAAGTGTCGTTGACAAAAGGCAAGCACATCATCAAAGTGTTGTTCAATACAGATTATACAAATCTTGACTATTTGGAATTCACAGGAGAGAAGGTTGATCCAACAGATGTGGAAAACATCGCAATGGATGGCAAGTCGGTGGAGATTTATCCTAATCCGGCACGCGATGAGTTTGTGGTCAAAGCGTCGTCAGCGATCAGAAAGATAAGAGTGATGACAATGAGTGGAGTAGAGGTGAAGGTGAGTGATGATCCGACGGTGGATGTGTCCGGTTTGTCGGCAGGCAACTATCTAGTGGAGGTTACGACAGATGTTGCGATAGTGATGAAGAAGGTAATAGTGTTTAGATAAGTTTGATTTACTAATTTGAAGCGGTTAAAATATCTATAAACAAGTAGATATTAAACCGCTGAAAAATCAAGCACTTGCAATTTGTTTGTAGGTGCTTTTTTTGTTGTTTGTTTCTATATAGTTGTTTTATTTTTGTTGCATTTTTGTTGCACGTTGCCAACTTTTGCTAACTTTGCAACATAACATATAATTGAAGACTATGAGAGCAAAGAAGAAAGTTAAAGAGTATGTGAAAGTATTGGAGAGGGAAAGAAAAAATGGCACTACATTATATTTGCTTTATACTCTACCAAATGGAACAAGAAAACAAGAGGCAACTGGTTTAATGCTGGTTGATAGCAGCACACCAGAGGGCAAAGCACAAAACGAGATCACCAGAAAGGCAGTTGAGAAATTGAAAGCAGAAAGGACTGCTGAAATAGTAGGTGGCAAATTTGGCATAGAAACCAGCCAGAAAGACAAAAACAAAGTGCTATTGGTTGATTATATCAATAGTTTGTTAAATGGCAGTAAAAAGGCTGAAAACACTAAAAGCAACTATAAGACATTGATTTATCATATTCAAAGTTTCTCTACAAATACCAGACTTTGCGATGTTGATAAAAAGTGGGTGCTTTCTTATATAGATTTTCTGGAGGGAAAGAAAGCAACAAGTATAAAGCAGTATTGCATTTTGCTTTCTGCTATTTTGGCAAAGGCAGTGAAAGACAAACTGATTTCTTCAAATGCTTTCAAAGAATTGAACAAAGAGCAAAAACCAACGGCAAAGCGAGCCAAAAGGGAGTATCTAACAATAGAAGAACTGGATAATATTGTTGCAAAATTCCCACAAAATACCAATCTCCAGAAAGATTGTCTAAAGATGTTTTTGTTTGGGTGCTACACTGGTTTAAGATTTAGTGATATTGAGAAAATCAAATGGGAGGATCTAAAGAAAGATGCCAGCAACGGCAAATACTATTTTGATATTGAAATGCAGAAGACAAAAGAGATTGTGAAAGGCTATTTGTCAAAGAAGACACTGGAAGTAATAGGAGAGCCAACTGGATTGAAAGGGAATATCTTTATACCAGTAACACCAGGATCTATCAATAAATTGATAAAGAGATCTGCAAAGATGGCTGGAGTAGATAAAAACATTTGCTTTCATACCTCCAGACACACTTTTGCGGTCAATTTGTTGGCTGGTGGTATGGATATATATTCAGTTAGCCGTTTGCTTGGGCATACTGATATAAAGACCACGCAAATATATCTGGAAATGATGCCAAAGAAGCAAATAGAGGCGGCTGATTTGATAGATAAGATATTTTAGTAGGAACATATAATTGAAAGAGAGTATGAGAAGAGAAGAATTTGCTTTCAAATCGGTTTATGATCCAGAAACAAACACAAGAGAAAGAGAAGAAGCAGTTTTGAAGATAGGAAAGGAACTGAAAGCAGTTTTTGAAGATGCTTTGCAGTGTCGCTTTGATAAGTTTGAAGAGAGCCATTTGCTTATCTGGGAGGATCTATTTTCTTGGAATTTCACAAGGAAAGAAAGGCAGTTTCTTTTGTCTGCAATGATGGAAGATGGAGAAGAAAGCACAACATATTTAAGCGACAAAATAAGCATACTGGAGGAAGTAAAAGAGCAACTTAAAGAAGTAGAAAGTTTAGAAGACAAAGTTTCTAATATGCTTCAATATGATGATAATGGAAATTTATTGATTGATAATAATGGGTATCTGATCAATAGCCATTATTATGATTATGGGGAATTTCCTTGGGAAAGTCTTGCAGACACATTAGAAGATTATGAAGCAAAACAAAGAGAATTAGAAGAGTTAAAGGAAGATTTGCCAGAGTATTTCCCAGAGAATGTTTCAAGTTATGATTGTTTATCTTTCATTCAGTATCTAAAGGCATTTGAAACATACATTGAAGAGGGTATTTTGCCAGATTTTATAATAAGCAGAATAATAAGCAAATTATTATTACTGGAGAGAATGCAAGAGGAAGAAGCGACAAAAGAAAGGGTGGTTGATGAACTTTTCAAAGGTTTGAGCAGTGAGAAAGCAAAGAGTGGCTGGAAATGCCTTTTGAAAAAAGAAGTGGTGATTTACAATATAAAATCTGGCTATTTGGAACTATCAAAAGAGTTTAAGAAAAAATATGTAAATAGAGGTGGTGGCTCTTATTATGCCTTTATTGGAGTTTTTTTATCTGGGCAAATAAAAGAAATAGAATTAGAAGAAGAGGCACACAACAAAATAAGAGTTTGTTATAGTTTTATAGGGAATAAAGAAATATTCTTAAATCAAATAGAAAGTGTATGTGGCGTTGATGCTCGCAATAAAGCAAATGAGTGTGTGAGAAGCAAATACCAAAATCAAAATGACAAATTCAAAGCACCAGAAAACGCATTTGATTTGTATAAAATATTGCAAGAGTTTGAAAAGGAATATGAGAGCAAAAACAAATAGGATTGTGCTTGTTTCAGTTAATGGCAACAACAATCAAATCATAATAGGCAATGCGACAACAGAGGCTCTTTTGAGGCAATTGGAAGAGAAAGATAATATAATTGATAAGTTGTTGAAGATAATTGAAAATAAGTGTGTTATTTGAAGTCTTGATAAGGAGTGAATAATATAAATCATTCTTGTTTAGCAGTGGTTGGCGATGCTGATCACTGCTTTTTTGTTGGCAATATTGTCGCAATCATAATTTATTGAAGCCGTGAGAAAGCCTTGAAATCTGGGAAAGTTTTGGGAAAGACTTGGGAAAGGATTGGGAAAGATTAACCGATTGCTAAAAATTGCCATTATACATTTGCAGTGTGAAAGTTAGAGCGCTCAACAATCACAAAAAATTAAAAGTAAAAAGATGAGTAAAATTATGAAAGGCATTAGCCTTGAGTGTTATTTACCAGAGGTAGATACACTATGGGAAATTGATAGATTTCCTATTGATGGAGTTGAGGGTGCAGAGGATCTTGACGATGTGGAACTTAAAAAGGTAGAGAGCAATGCCATTGCTCATATCAAAGTTGTAGTCAAAGCACCTTGTGTTAGTGATGATGCTTTAGCAAAACTTTTTGAGCAATTGGCAAATGTGTATAGTGGCGATGCAGAAATAAGAAGACTGCGTTTGTCTGGTGGTGTCAAATAAGATTTGCAGTGATTATTAATGATTAAATTGGGGCGGTTTTTACTGCCTCAATTTTTAACAAAGATGCCAATGAATGAGAGTTTGAAAACGCAAATTAGAGATTTGCAGATAGCACTGGAGCAAGTTTCTTCTGGTGGTGGTGAGGTGATGAACTTTGAGCAATGCTTGAAGTTGACTGGATTTTCAAAAGGTTATCTTTATAGATTGACCAGCCAGAGAGAAATTCCACACTACAAGAAAGGAAAGTTTATTTTCTTCAAAAGAAGTGAGGTTGAGCAATGGTTGTTTGCTGAAAAAGTGAAAACCAGAGAAGAGATTGAGAGAGAAGCAGATATTTTATTGTTGAACAAAAGCAAGCAGAAAGGAGGGTGCAAGTAATGGCTGATATATTAGCATATTATAAACTGGTAAATTTGCCAGATGAAACAAAAGAGAAGTGGGGCATTAAGGTTGATGCACAAAACAAAAGATATGATTGTATTGCGTCTGCTTATCACTGGGGAGGCATAGAGGCACTAAAAACCAAATCTGGCAACGGCAAAGGGCAATTCAAACTTGTTAAGATAGATGCTGGCAATTTTGTTGAAGCAAAACCAGAGAGGCTTGGAGAGTTTGCGTTGAAAGGTGCTGGCAATATCAATTTTTCAAGCATACACCTTATAAGCACTGATTTACTAAATGGCTTTTATGTTGGCACTGGTGAGCCTCCAAAGGGCAAAACGATCTTAAAAGGAAAGAAAACAAATCCTTTGTTTGACTACACAAACGATGGCTTTGTAGTGCTTATTTCTCCAGATTGGGAATGTATGGAAGTGTTGGTTTATCATAATGCCAGAAACTTTGTAAAGGCTTGTGCTTTGGGGTTGGTAGATGATGAAGAAGAGTGGAAGAAACTGGAGCAATTAAGAAAGGAGGCAAAACCCTTTTTTGAATACTAAAATAATAACCGCCAAAATATACAAATTTTGTATTGCAAGAAGCACTGGTTTTTGCTGGTGCTTCTTCTCTATTCACTAAAATTGAAATGCTATGTATGACACAATAAGAGCCGTTTATCAAGGTGAACTTGCAGAAATTGGACTGATGCCACACAAAGAAATGTTTGTTGAAAATATAGATGCTTCTGGAGTGTTCAAAGGCTATAAGGCAAAATATAAGAATTTCTATATATGCCTATATTTGAGCCATAGAATAACAATAGAGGGCAGTTTGAGCCGTTTTGCATTTGGTGAGAATTTCAGCACTATGACCAGAGCAACGGCAAAAGAAGCAGTTGAAGAGATATGCAATTTTTGTGCAATACCTCCAGAGTGTTTCACAATTACAAGGCTGGATCTTTCAACCATTATGCCAATGACTACAAAAATAGAAGTGTTGCAGAATGTTCTGGGAACTGCACCACGTTTGAAGAGGTGGCCTTGTGGCAAAAATGGCATATATTGGGGCAGTCAGCAACGGCAACTTGTGATATATGATAAATCACTTTGGGCAAAGGAAACAAAGACTGATTTGCCAGAGATATTGAAAGGAGGTGGCTGGTTAAGAGCAGAATTAAGACTGCAAAAGAACATAACAAACCAGACAAAGAGCAATGCCAGTTTGTCTTTGCTTTATGATGAAGACTTTTATTTGCGAGTGTGTAAACTATGGCAGTCACATTTTCTTTCAATAAAGAAACAATCTGGAGGCATATTCCAGAAGAAGACCAGCACACAAAGAGAGGCACTTGGGCAATTTATAGCAATGTTGCAAAGTGGTGATGGAGATTTGTTTGAAAGAATGCTGATGCAAGCAAGTGCAAATTGTGAGAAGTCTGGAGAGAGAAACCGATTTAAGCAGATTGTCAAAAAGCACATTGAAAAGCATAGTGAGCCAGATGAAAAGAAAGATGCCATTTTTAGCAAGTTTCAACGGCAAATTAAAGCAAGTATTGCCAGCCATTGAAAAGACCATTTGGCGGTTATGTATCTACATTCCAAAATATACATTTTTTGTGTTTTTCTATATGTTGTTTTTTATGTTTGAATATGGCACTATGATAGAACATAAAGCGAGAGTGAAGCAAGAGAAAATGTTACAAATGTGACACTAAAGATAAGACACGAAGTAAGAATGAACAAAGAGGAAAATGCAACACTAAAGAGAAATGAAGCAGTGAGGAAGCAGTGAGAAATGCAACAAATGCAACACTATAAAGAGTGACTTTCATAGGGTCACTACGCGCGCACGTGTAGGGTGCAAAATAAGAGAATTAGCACAAGAGAAACACAAGAAAACGGCTATAAGCGGTTATTTTCTTATACTCATACACGCACGTAAAAAGAAGTTGTTGAAGTTGTTTCTGGTGGATCTTTATGGAGAATGAAGAAGAAGCCAGCAAACCAGCCTCACCAGATGAGAAATAGATATTATCTTTGTGTGTGGTTTAAGGTAGATGAAGCAGAAGAGCAACTGCCAGCCAGCGACCACACAAGAAAGAATTTAATTATATGTTATATAAAGCCAGTCTGCTTGTTGAAAGTAGGCTGGTTTTTTCTATATTTGTACCAAACACAACAAAAATGGCTCAAAAAGAGGTTGAAAAAGTCTATTTTGTTGCATTTTGTTGCACTATGTAAGGGTAGTTTGTTATAAGTTGCTAAATATCACAATGATATATCAAGTTTGATAAATTTGATTTACTAATTTGTAAAAGCTTGCCCTATTAGTCCGGGGCAAGCTTTTTTATTGTTGAGACATCGTGGATGAAGAAAAAATGATTATATTTGCATAAGATTTTTTGAAAAAAGAGTCTATTGGGAAAATAAATGATTAACTAACAGAGTATTATGACAAGACCAATTAGAAATACACCAATCCTTACTGGTAAAGATGCAACGACCTTTATCCAATCTGCATCCACAACACCTTCGGAAGAAATCCGCAGAGCAGAACGTAATCGCATAGAAGATAGTGTGAACAAACTAAAGATGTTTTTGTCTAAGTTGCCTAAATAAAATATGGAGAAAAATTCAGGTATTATAAGACTTACATCAGAGCACGTCATACTTCCTTTTGATTGCGGAGATAATGATATAAATGATTTTTTAGTGAGTGATGCGAAAGCATATCAAGAAAAGCTGCTTGCAGTTACATATTTGATAGAATCCGCAGGAAAGACAGTGTTGTACTTCTGCCTTTCAAATGACAAAATTACATCTATTGAACATACTAATGGCTTTTGGCGTAAGTTAAAGACATTGTTCCCACATAGCAAGCATAGACGTGATTATCCTGCGGTCAAGATAGGGAGAATTGGAGTTGACTTTGCTTACCAAAAATCAGGTATTGGTTTAGGATCTATGGTTTTAGATTATATAAAACATTGGATGGTAACGGATAATAAGACAGGATGTCGATTTATAACAGTTGACGCTTATAGACAGGCAGTCCCATTTTATGAAAAAAATGGTTTTTTGTTTATGGGTAACGATGAGCGTAAACGTTATGAAGACGGTAAAGGACATACTATAGCAATGTATTATGACTTGCAGAATGTGTCTGCCGTATGGTAAAGTAAACAATAGCAAATCAAAAGAGCATGGATTACGAGAAAAGAATAGAGAGGGCAGTGGAACTGTTCAATAGTGGTTTCAACTGTTCGCAATCGGTGGTGGCAGCCTTTGCCGACATGTATGGCTTCACTGAAGAGCAGGCGTTGAGAATGTCGGCTTCGTTTGGTGGCGGAATAAGTAGAATGCGAGAGACGTGTGGAGCCGCATGTGGAATGTTTATGCTTGCTGGATTGGAGTGTGGACAGACTGATCCTAAAGACGCAGCAGCAAAATCGTTGAACTATAAGGTGGTGCAGGAGATGGCTGCAAAGTTTAAGGAGCAGAACGGATCAATCAAATGTGCCGACTTGTTGGGCCAACTTAAAGAGAAGAAGACGACGCATGTGCCAGAGGCTCGTACTGCTGAATACTATTCTAAGCGTCCTTGTCCACGTATGGTGGAGTGTGCGGCGAGAATCTGGGTTGACAAACTGAAGGAATTGAGAGGAGAATAAAAATAGGGCATGCCATTTCGACATGCCCTTCTTGATTAAAACGATTTATAGCGGACAGATTGAAAACTATCCATACATATTTACCGACCATAGTGGGCAACCACAAGGGATTGCCCCTACGAACTGATTATTGCTCTACCAATGCTGTAGATAGATATCTTTCGCCTGTATCTGGAAGAAGAGCGACGATTGTCTTGCCCTTGTTCTCAGGTAGTTTTGCCAACTGGATGGCTGTGTACAATGATGCTCCAGATGAGATTCCTGCGAAGAAACCGTTTCTTCCTAGTCGTTGTGCTGTTGCAATCGCATCTTCGTTGCTGACAGTCTTGATCTCATCGATATAGTCTCTGTTGAAGTTCTTTGGTTCAAAACCAGCACCGATTCCTTGGATCTTGTGTGGACCAGGAGCGTTACCTGAAAGCACTGCACTTGCCGATGGCTCTACTGCAACAGCCTTTACAGAAGCCTTGTGAGACTTCAATGCCTTTGACACTCCACTGACAGTACCACC
The DNA here is from genome assembly GCA_045642085.1 of Paludibacteraceae bacterium. GTDB lineage: Bacteria > Bacteroidota > Bacteroidia > Bacteroidales > Paludibacteraceae > UBA1723. The sequence goes on from JAZUIF010000101.1 coordinate 40,257, forward strand.
TGTACCAACTCCTGCTACGAAGATGTCGACATCACCATCTGTGTCTTTCCAGATCTCCTCACCTGTTGTTGCCTCGTGAACAGCTGGGTTGGCTGCGTTCTCAAACTGCAATGGCAAGAATGAGTTTGGAGTCGACGCTACAATCTCCTTTGCTTTTGCGATAGCACCCTTCATTCCTTCACTTCCTGGAGTCAAAACCAACTCAGCTCCGTAAGCGGCGATCAACTTTCTGCGCTCAATGCTCATTGTCTCTGGCATTACGATGATCACTTTATAGCCCTTGACTGCGCCTACCCAAGAAAGACCGATACCAGTGTTTCCACTTGTAGGCTCTACGATAACTCCACCTGGCTTAAGCAAACCGTCTTTCTCTGCCTGCTCAATCATGGCAAGCGCGATACGATCCTTTACACTTCCTCCAGGATTGAAAGCCTCAACCTTAACCAAAAGCTTTGCCTGTAGGTTATCTTCCTTCTCAATATTGTGCAATCTAACGATTGGTGTACGTCCGATAAGTTCTGCGAAACTATTATATATCTGTGCCATAATAATCTGAATTTAATAATTAATAATAAAATTTGTCAATCTCATGATTGATCGTCTGTCAACGTTAGCGTTAATGTCGACGTTAACTTAGCAATTTCTCAAATTTGATGTTTACTCTTGTGTAGTGAGGAGTAAAATCCTTCACTTCGTTGAATCCATACTTGTTGTAAAGTCCCATAGCGGCTTTCAATCTAGTATTCGATTCCAAGATTAGTTTATTTATATTGTTAACTTTTGCGTAGTTGAAGATAGCTTCAAACAATTGGTTTGCCACGCCTTTACCTTGTGCCGCAGGATCAACCGCAAGTTTGGAGATCTCGTATTCACTCTCACCATGCTTCAACAGAGCCACACAGCCAAGTACGTTACCCTCTTCAGTAGCGAAGAACAGATGACCGCCTTTGTTTAGAATCTCTCTGTCGGGGTGAGCGAGAAGTTCAACCTCAAATGGCTCGATTGCGTTTTCGTCGAAGAAGCGAGTAATCCAACCACGATTGAGAGCTTCGAAATATTTCGTATATTGGGGTTTCCATGTTTCAATCTGTGCCATAAGCTTCAATTTTTTTAATTAAACTGCTTGTGGTAACGGGTTAATAACCCGTTACACATTAAATCGCATCAAAAGCCTGCTTCAAATCGTCAAGGATATCGTCGATATGCTCAGTACCGATACTCAATCTGATTGTCGACGGAGTGATGTGCTGCTGAGCTGCCTCCTCTGGAGAAAGCTGAGAGTGAGTAGTTGTGAATGGGTGGATCACAAGGCTCTTCACGTCGGCTACATTAGCAAGAAGAGAGAAGATCTTTAGTGAATCGATGAACTTCCAAGCTGCTTCCTGACCGCCCTTGATCTCGAATGTGAAGATTGAAGCTCCACCATTAGGGAAATATTTCTTGTAAAGAGCGTTATCTCTGTGGCTTGCAAGCGACGGGTGGTTAACCTTCTCCACCTTTGGATTCTTGCTTAGGAAATCAACCACCTTCAATGCGTTCTCCACGTGGCGCTCAACTCTCAATGAAAGAGTCTCAAGACCCTGAAGAAGGATGAATGCGTTGAATGGTGAAAGTGTAGCACCTGTATCACGAAGGATCACCGCACGGATACGAGTGACGAATGCTGCTGCACCTGCGACGTCGGCAAACACTGCTCCGTGGTATGATGGGTCTGGCTTAGCAAGAGTAGGGAACTTGTCTGCGTTTGCCTTCCAGTCGAATTTTCCACCGTCTACGATAACACCACCAAGGGAAGAACCGTGACCGCCGATAAACTTAGTAGCTGAGTGAACCACGATATCAGCACCGTGCTCAAGTGGACGGATCAAGTAAGGAGTTCCGAATGTGTTATCAATGATAAGAGGAAGATTGTGCTTGTGAGCGATAGCCGCTACCTTTTCAATATCAAGCACATCGCTGTTTGGATTTCCAAGTGTCTCAGCGTAGATCACTTTAGTGTTAGGCTTGATTGCCTTCTCAATAGCATCGTAGTCTGAGAAATCTACGATTGAATAATCAACACCCTGAGTTGTTAGAGTGTGAGTGATCAAGTTGTAAGAACCACCGTAGATGTTGTCAGCAGCAACGATGTGATCACCGTTCTGAGCAATGTTCTGTAGAGCGTAAGTGATTGCTGCTGCACCAGATGCTACTGCAAGTCCGGCAACACCACCCTCAAGAGCTGCAACACGGTCCTCAAAAACACCCTGAGTAGAGTTAGTCAAACGACCGTAGATGTTACCAGCGTCACGAAGACCGAAACGGTCAGCAGCGTGCTGAGAATTGTTGAAAACGTAAGAAGTAGTCTGGTAAATAGGAACTGCGCGAGCTCCTGTTACTGGATCTGGGTTCTCCTGTCCTACATGAAGTTGTAGAGTCTCGAAATGAAGTTTTTTCTGTGCCATAGTCTTTATCGTTTTAATCGTTAATCAAATGTTATTGTTTCTTGTCTTTTGACATTGCAAAGGTATGATGACTTTGATAATCTGCTATGAAGATTTAAAAAGAAAGAATATAAAAATACAAATTAGCAGAATTAGTAGAATATTCTTCTTTTAACGACGCATTTTCATGCGGTTTGGAGAATGGGGATTTTGAATTAATTCATAATTCGTAATTCTTAATTCATAATTGTCGGTACAGACCATCTTTGGTTGGAAATCCCAACGATGGGATACATTCGTTCACTTGTGTAGGAGATTATCACAAAAAATACAAGGTCTGCTTCTTTCCGAAACAGACCTTGTCGTTTATAATTGAGAATGTGAAATCGTTACTCTACTTCGATACCCAAGCCTTCCCAATCGATTTTGGCGTTGTCGTCGATGGCGACTGTGCCTGCTTTCTTCACTACGATTCGTGTGTTAGGATGTGTCTTGGCTGTCTCCTTTGCGCAGCTCTGTACGCAGTAGTCGTAGCATAGGCCTACAAGATGAAGCTCGGCTACGTTGTTGACGTTTGGCAACACGTCGACTCCATACTCCTCTACATTCACATTGCAACCTTTATTTAGTGTCACGCTTGGTATCTCGATTGCCTGTAGGTCGACGTCGATCTCCGCACCTTTCTCTCCAGCCACACAGTGTGCCGGCCATGGTCCACCTTGGGCAGTGAAGCTGCAATGATTAGTCGGGTGCCAATCCTTAGTGAAGACGATGCTGTCGTATTTCTCTTTCTTTATCAAATCAACGATGGCTGCTTTTGCTTTCTTCCACTTCTCAATGCCTACGCCCATTGTGCCGTCAATGAAATCGTTCTGAGCGTCGATAATCGCCAACACCTTCTGCTCTGGCATGAACTTTGGCAGGTTAAGCAATTTTGGTTTCCACTGCATTCCGTTGATTCTGTTCTTGATCTTCTTGGCTGTCTCCGGATTAACATCATCGTAGACTCCTCTTGCCACTTTCTCCACTTCAGCGTATGTGAATCCAAGATTATCCTCATCTGTCATACCACACATTCCGTCGCTTGGTGCTTTCTTCACCAACTCCTCAGGTAATCCCAACTCTATTCCTAACCTTACGACGTCGCTTACATATAGGTTTGCTAATGGTGCAAAATCACCGGCACCGTCGCCCCAGATTGTGAAATAGCCCATCAAGCATTCGCTCTTGTTTCCGTTATTACTGATTCGACAGTTTCCGATGATGGCTGCCACTCCGTAAAGAGTCGCCATTCTCAAACGGCTTGGTGTGTTTGTCTTAAACTGTGGTGTGGCATCTCCAGCAGTCTTTGTAGTGATCTCCTGAGCAAGTGCGTCGTATGCTCCCTTGATATTTATCTCGTAGTTTTTGATTCCTAAAAACTCGCAAACTCGCTTGCTATCATTTATATCTGTCTGAACACCGTTTGGCATCATCACACCTACTACACGGTCTTTACCTAAAGCCGCTACACAGGCTGCTGCCACAACTGTACTGTCTTTTCCTCCACTTATTCCGATAAGTGCCTTAGTGTTCGCATCTCCGTTCTTTGCAAAGTAGTCTTTAATCCAGGCTACCATCTGATCTTTTAGTGTTCTCATAATCTTTTCCTCCTATTCTAATTGTGGGCAGGTTTTAACCCACGCCCCTACAGGTTCTACTTTATTTGTTTTTAGCAAGTTCCCAAGCGAGTCTCATCATCAATCCGAAATCCTCCTGGCACACAATCTTATCCATGTCGGCTTTCTTCACAAATTCAGTCTCAAGGAACTCGTCCTCGTCTGGATTATTTTTTCCGTATCCGTCGACAATCACGTAATAGCAAGTCATACGGTTTTCCATGAATGCCGGATTAGGGCTGCCAGTGTAGATCTGCTCACACTTGACGATATTCTCTTTCTTGATTCCCAACTCCTCTTCCAACTCACGATATAGAGCATCTATTGCTTTCTCTCCTGCGTCCACCATTCCTGATGGAAACTCTGTGATCTGTCGGTTGATGCCATGTCTGAACTGGTTGACCATCATGAAATCATCAGTACGGGCAAGCTGCACCACTGCGCAAACCCAGTCGGGACACTGCATTGATATATACTTACGCTCTACTCCTGCCGGATCTATCTTTTTTGTGGTAACAAAGCTTCCGATAGGAGTCTTCATTACTACTTCTCTCTCTTTAATCTCCCAATTTTTCATATCGTTTAGTTTTAGTTTAAATTACATTTCAGGGTGGTTCATTCTCCAATCGATAGCTCTCTGTAGATAATCGATGTAGTCAGGGTTCTTACACATACCCTTACCTGGAGTATCAGAAATCTTGGCTACGTCTCCACCGTTGCAAAGAGTCGTCTTCATCACAATATTTAGAGGTGGCACGTCTGTGTCGTTTGCAATGAATGTGCCGATTCCGAACGCTGTCTTGGCTCTACCCTCGAAATACTTCTTAAGTTTAGTTGCCTTCTCGAAATTCAAGCTGTCGCTGAATAGCAATGTCTTTGTAGTAGGATCGATGCCAAGTTTCTGGTAGTGTGCGATGATCTTGTCGCCCCACTCGAAAGGATCGCCAGAGTCGTGACGGACACCGCTGAATACTGTCGCAAACTCTTCATCGAAGTCACGCAAGAAACAATCTGTTGTGATAGCGTCTGTAAGAGCTGTACCATTCTGCACCTTATATTCATTGACCCATGCACGAAGGCTGTAAAGGTTTGAGTAGGCTGGATTGATTGCTCTGTTTCCCTGTCCGACACACATGATCCACTCGTGAGCCATTGTGCCGACTGGCAACAAATTGTATTTGCGAGCTAAGAAGACGTTACTTGTGCCGACGAAGATTGACTTATTGTTCATCTTCGCGTTTTTCAATGCCATCACCGCCATCTCCTGACATTCAGCAGACAATCTGCGACGTAGACCAAATTCAGAGAATGCTCCAAGTTCGTAAATATCCTGCTCCAAAAGATTCACCTTCTCGTTTAGCTTACGTGTAAACTGTTTCTTCAACTCCTCGTAATCGTAATTCATACGGAAGAACACCTCGTTGACGATAGCCAAAGTAGGGATTTCATACATACTTGTATTCAACCAAGTTCCTGTCGCCTCAATATTCAATCCACATTCAGCCTTATCGTTGATTTCGAAATCCTCAAATCTTGGACGCCAGATACGTAGGAAATCAATGTAAGAATCCTTGATCCATCCTTTCTTTATGATATTGCCATTCGCATCTTTCTTTGCTCCGATGACTCTTAGATAATCCAATTCATCCTCTGTAAATCTTAGTTCACAGTATGCTTGCAACTGTTTCTTGATTTCAGCCACCATCTCAGGAGTGAATTTCACATCCTTGTTTCGGCATTTGAAAGTCCAAGTAGTCTTGTAGTTTGGAAACTGATGGAAAATTGCCTGACCCATTGAAAACTTATATAGGTCTGTCTCTAATAATGATGTTATAATTGTTTTCATGTCGTAAAAATTTAAGTTGTTTTATACTTCGTTTTCTTTGTTTGTGTCAAAATTACATAATAAATTTATACTAGCAAATAAAAAAGGGATTTTTTTCAAAAAAACTGATGAAAATCTTCAAACTTCACACTTTTTTGGAGATAATCTTGTTAAAACTTCGCACTTTTTTGGAGATAATCTTGTTAAAACTTCACATTTTTTTGGAGATAAACCATGAAATTATACATTTTCTTTCTTCATCACACTCACACCCAACGTGATCACAGCCAATATATATGGGTAGACAAGATGACTGATGATCTCAGTGGGCGCGATATGTGCCAAACCAGAGGCGATAAGCAGTTGGGCTCCATACGGAATTATTGATTGCGCGATGCAGCTCCACGTGTCGAGCAGACTTGCCACACGACGTGGTGGAATATTGAATCGTTCGGAGATCTCCTTAGCAAGTGAGCTCACTGTGAGGATGGCGATGGTATTATTGGCAGTGCAGAAGTCGGCAGCCATCACAAGAGCCCCGATACTCAGTTCTGCTCCACGACGTTTCTTCACACTTCGTTTGATTGCATTCATCAACACGTCGATACCACCATTGATACGAATCAACTCCATCAATCCGCCAGCAAGCAGAGTGACAATAATAAGTTCACTCATTCCCTTCGCTCCATCGTCGACAGATTTCAGAATAGCAGTGAAAGCAGAACCGTCCAAACCGATTGCAAGTGCGGCACAAAGAGCGATTCCTATTGTAAGCACGATGATGACATTGATTCCGCATATTGCAGTCACTAGCACAACCAAATAGGGCAATACACGTATGAAATCGGGCGTCTCAACAGTATGGTCGACATTAGAGCCAAAGCCCATCACCACATATATAACCATAGCAATCAATGCTGCGGGAAGAACTATTTTGATGTTGGCTTTGAATTTCTCGTGCATGGCTATTCCCTGTGTACGAGTGGCGACAATGGTCGTGTCGCTGATGAAAGAAAGATTATCACCGAAAAACGCGCCACCCACGATACAGGCAGTGTAAAGAGCCACACTATTGCCAGTCTGGTCGGCAAGTCCAGCAGCCAACGGCACCAATGCAGCAATGGAGCCCACAGATGTGCCGATACTCATCGACACCAAGCATGTGGCAAGAAATAATCCAGGAAGGAGGAGCGACGTCGGCAAAGCATAAAGACATAGGTTGACAGTGGCGTCGATAGCTCCGATGCTCTTGGCAAGTGAGGCAAAACCACCAGCCAGAATGAAAATCAGCACCATATACATGATGTTTTCGTTGCCGGCACCACGTGCGAAAGCCATCACACGATTATTAAAAGTGTCGTTGCGGAAGATCAGCAACGCATAAAGGCTCGTCACCACGAAAGCCACTATAATCGGAATAGCGTAGAAGTCGCCCAAAGCGATACTGCCTCCGACATAACATATAAAGAAGAGAAGAAGAGGAGAGAGAGCTAGAGCCCCCCAGCCCCCTGAAGGGGGAGTTTGTGAACTATGATTATTTGTTGGATCTTCCATTTTGTTTATTGCTTTTCTACAAAAGTACAAAATATAGCGAGAAAATGTCCATTGTACTCCTGACTACACATTTGTGGACTATCTATTTACACGAGATTATTCTAAATCTCTTAGATATCTTTTCAGAAGAAAGGCACAGAAATAAGGCAATGTTAATATATTGTTTGCATAACCGACATTACCTTTAATTAGTTTTATTCCCCAAGAGATATCTCCATATTTATCGCTATTTATAAGAGTTTGGAGAGACTTTGAATTACCATTTGTTGCCTTGACCTCAATAGGAACAAGATTATGTTTTGTTCTCATGAAAAAATCTTCTTCAAGGGTAGAATCTTGTCTTTTATAGTAAAACAAATCACCTCCAGATTTCTTTATGGCTTCTGCAACTATGTTTTCATATAAAGCACCTTTATAAGTTCCAAGGTTTTGATTGACTCTTAAATCATCCTGAGCCTCATCATCCAATAGAGCAACAAGCAACCCATTATCCGCAAAATATATTTTATATTTATCGTCATCTACATTGCCCTTTAACGGCAATTCTGGGAAATTAAGACATTTACATATATTCACAATACCCGCATCAGCAAGCCACTCTATACATCCCCAATAATCTTTGGCCTTAGCGTTAGGAGCCACTTTGCTAATCTGAAATTTCTTATTGTCTTGTCCAAGTTGTACAGGTATTCTGTTAAAAACATTGAGTATTCTTGTCTGCTCCACACCAACAACATATTTTCTCACATCCTCTTGATAATCAAGTACCAGTTGACGTTGCATATCTAGTATTCCCTCGAAAATGCCAGAATTGATATGCGTATCTATAATGGATGGCATACCTCCTAGTATACAATAATCCATAAATAGATTCATAAACACAGTATGCTCAAGTTCAGAAAATGGAGTTCTTTCAATAATATGTCTGTACATGTCTTCTATTACAGATTCTTCATAGCCTTTTGCCCAAAGAAATTCTTCGAAATCCATTGAGTGCAAAGTATAATCAATCTTGTGTCCTACGCTATTGCTTTCAATACGTTTATAATGGATCCCCAGTAACGATCCTGAACATATCACATCATACCGTCCATCCAATTTAAAGAATTTCAATGACGTAGCTATTTCAGGAAATTCCTGTAACTCATCAAAGAAAATAAGAGTTTCCCCCTCAATAAATTTATGTTTAGGACTTAACATAGAAATATTTTTCGTTATGGCTTCTGCTGTATACCCATCACGAATAATAGTTTTATATTGTGGTTCTGATACAAAATTGATGTTAATGAAACTTTTATAATTTTCAATAGCAAAATGTTCGACAGACATTGTTTTTCCAATCTGTCTCGCCCCCTTGATTATTAAAGGTTTTTTGTCCTCTGATTTTTTCCATTGGTTAAGAAAAGAATCAATCTTCCTTTTTAAATAAGCCATACATTTGATATTTAATAGATTATAATCGTAATTACTAAAATTATAGTCACTTTTATATCACAAAACTACAAAATTAGAGCGAGTTTTTACTATAAATATCACAAAAACAGAGCGAGTATCAGTATTTATTAAAGGGATGTCTAAACTTAAAGGGCCACAATTGCGAACGCACATGGCATTCTTCCCTCGACAACACGGAATTCCTTCACGTCGACATTATGCTTTATGAAAAACTCCTTGTATGAATCCAAACTGAATTGGCGTTTGAAATCCACACCAAGCATAGAAAGCAGTTTGGCTGCCACCATCGAATTCTTACTCTCCTTATTCACATAAGTTGGGATAATCAACTTTCCACCTGGCTTACACACCCTCTTCATCTCAGACAATGCCTTAGCCGGATCGTCGACAAGATGGATAACATTAGCCGCCACCACGACGTCGAAACGGTTATCCTCAAAAGGAATATCCAGGATACTCGCCTTTTGAATCTTCGTATTGGAATATCCGCCAACCTTCTTCTGAGTCTGCTTTAGCATACCGTCGGAATAGTCAGTAGCGATAAGTTCCTTACACTTCTGAGCCATAGGCAGAGTCAGCAGGCCAGTGCCGCAAGCACATTCAAGCACCACGTCGTCCTTTCCAACGTGATTCTTAATCTCTTCTGCAATACCCTTGAAACATTTGCCATTGTAGGCAGTTTCAAATAAGTCGTATAACGGTGAAAGCAAATCCCAAATCATAGTTTTGTCCTTTTATTTACGATTCTTTTTTGATTACAATGCAAAGGTATGGAATAAGAAATGCAACTTGGTTGCGAGTGGATATTAGAATTTTCTAATTTGATATTATAGTCTTCTAACTTATTATTTTTCAATATAAAAGGCATATCAAATAACTTTGCGGCATAATTAAAACAGATATTATGAATTTACTGAAATCTTTATGTTGCATACTGACATTTAATTGTTTTGTAGTATATGCCACACATTCATATTCAAGTCAAGACACATTATATCTCTCTTTTGATGATGCAGAAAAGATATTGAGTGATAAGAATGTCAATATAAATAAGCAAAATGTTGAAATGAAAATGTCGGAGGCTGAACTACGTCAGGAGAAATTGTTTGAAAATCCAGAGATCAGTATCCAGCATAACATCAATAATCCTGTCACTGGACGTTATTTTGAATGTGGGAAAGAGGGACAGAGCGATATTCAAATATCTCAAAGAATATACATTGGTGGACAACGCTCAAACAGAATCAAAATTGCAGAAGCTAATGTACGTCTTTCAAAATCAACATTGGATGACACAAAAAGATTATTGCGTAGAGATCTTTATTCCACAATGGCGGACATTTTTTATTGTAAGCAGAAAATTTCAATCTTGCAAAAGGAAACAGATGTGATTGATAAGATTCTGTTGTCTTATGACTCTCAATATAATAAAGGGAATATCTCGGCGGTGGAGGTCGTGAGAATTAAAAGTCAAATGGTTCAACTGCAAAAGGAGGTTAGAGGTCTTGAGATAGACATGATGTCAAAGATAAATGAGTTGCGGACAATGCTTAGATTTGATGTGAATACACATATCGTCCCACAAATCAATGAAAAAGAAATCCTTGGGCAAATAAAAAATCTTACAAAAGATGAAATCATAGAGGGTGTTGAACGTCGTCCAGACTTGGAGATGGCTAAACAAAAGGTTGAGATGGCAGAGTACAATGTAAAACTGCAGAAAGCCAATGGGTTGCCAGAATTGTCTGTAAATGGAGAGTGGGATAAGAACGGAAACATCGGGCATAACTATTTTGGTGCAGGAGTCACTTTTACGATCCCGATATTCAACCGTAATCAGGGGACAGTGAAAGCAGCGCAACACAATCTTGAAGCTCAAATGTTGGAAAAGGAACATCTACATGACGTGATAGCTATCGAAAAAGATCAAAATTGGAATAGACTGTTGAAACTTCAAGAGATGGTTGATGAATCGAGCAAGGTGGCGGAGGAGATGTCGCAACAGATCATATTGAATGTACAACGTCAATATATGAATCATAATATTTCATTGATTGAACTGATTGATATCCTTGATACTTACAAAGAGGTTCAGTTCACACACACCGAGAATAAACTTGAATTAATCAAAGCATTTGTTTCACTTGATATACAAAACAACTAAAAATGAAAAACTTATATATTGCAACTGCACTTTTAGTTCTGTCTTCATGCTCAGGAGAGTCAAAAGAAGATGTTAAAGAGACGGAAAGTCGTGTTGATCTTGTGACAACCGAGGTCATTGCTGGAGAAATGCGTGGGAAATTGGTTCTGAATGGAGATATCGCTTGTGATGAACGTAAACTTGCAAAGATATTTGTGCCATGCACCGGTAAAATCCAAAACATTCAGGTGGAGATTGGAGACCCAGTTGTGAAAGGACAGACGTTAGCGACGGTGTTCAGCACAGATGCGGCAGAACATGTGAAGCAGATAAGTGAGACTAATGCACAAATCCGTATGGCGGAAAGAAATCTCAACCAATTGGAGGAGATGTATGCAGACAAAATGGCAACAGCCAAGGACGTCCAGGAAGCAAGAGAGGGGCTGACAATTTTGCGAGCCGAGATGGCAAGATTAGAAAATGTGGCGAAAGTAAACGGATATAGTAAAATGTCAACGGCCTCTCTCGTTTCTCCAATCAATGGTTTTGTTGTCGGCAAATCTGTCTTTAACGACTCATATATAGATGCGACCAACAATGATGCTCCTGCTTTTGAGATAGCAGACCTCAGTACGGTATGGGTGATAGCGGATGTCTACGAAAGCGACATTTGGAAAGTCAAATCGGGAGATAGTGTGACTGTGGAAGTAGTGGCATATCCTAATGTGAAATTTCACGGAGTCATCAATAAAGTCTACAATATCCTTGACAATGTGAGCAAAACAATGAAAGTAAGGGTTTGCTTAGACAACAAACAAGGCTTGCTCAAGCCGGGTATGTTTGCCACAGTCCATATTTCCATCTCCGATGATATCCGTCCGATGCTACAAGTGCCGACGAAAAGCATAATCTTTGAAAACGGCCATGACTATGTTGTGGTATGCGACGACGAAAAGCATCTGCGTCGACAGCTGATAAAAATAGCAGGATATGGCGATATGTGTGCATTTGTATCGTCTGGCCTCAGCAAAGGTGAAATGGTAGTAAGTGAAAACGCATTGTTGGAGTTTGAAGCATTAAGATAATGAATAAACTGATCGATTTTATTATTTCCTTTTCTCTCAACAGGAAATATCTGATACTCTGTATCACTTTGCTAATGATAATCACAGGAGTGTTCTGCTTTAAGCATACTCCAGTGGATGCGTTCCCCGACGTCACTAACACAAAAGTCACTGTTATAACACAATGGTCGGGAAGAAGTGCGGAGGAGATTGAGAAATTCGTGACCATCCCGATTGAGATAGCAATGAACGCTACTCAGAAGAAGACGGATATCCGCAGCGTGACATTGTTTGGCTTGTCAGTGGTGACGATAATGTTTGAAGATGATGTTGACGACGAGTTTGCTCGACAACAGGTGTATAACCTGCTTAAAGATGCTGATTTACCTAATGATGTCGAACCGGAAGTCCAGCCTTTGCAAGGGCCTACAGGCGAGGTGTTCAGATATACATTAAGCAGCGAAACTCATTCTGTCCGTGAACTTAAGACTATTCAGGACTGGGTTGTAGAAAGGAATATCCGCACAGTGTCGGGAGTGGCTGATGTCGTCAGTTTTGGTGGAGAGGTAAAGACATTTGAAGTGAGTGTCAATCCTAATAAACTTGCCACATACGGAATAAGTTCACTGGAACTCTTTGAAGCGATATCAAAAAGCAATACCAACGTTGGTGGCGACGTCATTGAGAAATGTCAACAATCATACGTCGTCAGAGGAATTGGGTTGATCAACAACATTGAGGAGATAGGCAATATTGTCGTGAAGAATATCGGTGGCACGCCAATCCTCGTGAAAAACTTAGCCAAAGTGAATGAATCGTGCCAGCCACGACTCGGACAAGTAGGACGTGGAGAAGAGGACGATGTGGTGGAGGGAATTGTTGTGATGCGAAAAGGCGAAAATGCACAGGAAGTCATCACCGCTCTTAAAGAAAAGATCAGCTATATCCAGAAGGAACTCCTTCCTGACGGTGTTGAAATAAAACCATTCTACGACCGTGAAGACCTGGTGGATCTTGCCGTCGGGACTGTTTTTCACAATGTGTTGGAAGGGATTTTTCTCGTCACGCTCATTGTATTCCTATTTATGAAGGATTGGAGAACGACATTCATTGTGGCCACTGTTATACCCCTTGCTCTACTTTTCGCATTCATCTGTCTGCATCTAAAAGGAATGAGTGCCAACCTGCTATCTATGGGAGCAATCGATTTCGGAATCATTATAGACGGTGCGGTGGTAATGGTGGAGGCACTCTTCGTCGCATTGGATAAAAAAGCAAGGGCAATAGGGATGGAGGCTTTTGGCAAACTTAGCAAGGGAGGAGTCATCCGTACTACAGCAAGGACAAAAGCCAAGTCGGTGTTTTTCTCCAAACTTATCATAATCACAGCTCTGATTCCGATTTTCTCGTTCCAGAAAGTGGAGGGCAAAATGTTTTCTCCACTTGCTTTCACACTCGGATTCGCACTACTTGGGGCTCTGCTTTTCACACTTACGCTTGTGCCTGTCCTCTCCCGAATGCTACTTGGTAAGAATGTGAAGGAGAAACGCAATCGTTTCCTTGAACTTGTATACGATATCACAGACAAAACGTTTGCATGGTGTCATAGGAATGCCTGCAAGGTAATCGTTGGAGCGACGGTGGTGATGATAGCCGGGCTATCTGCTTTCGCCCTGTTGGGAACTGAATTCCTTCCCGAAATGAACGAGGGAAGCATCTATATCAGAGCTACAATGCCACAAAGTATCTCACTTGCCGAAAGCACGAAAATGGCCAAACAGCTAAGATCAGAAGTCGGAGAGTTTGCGGAAGTGAAGGAGGTTATCACCCAGACTGGCCGCCCGAACGATGGCACCGACGCTACCGGATTCTATAATATCGAGTTGTTCGTCAAGATTCATCCAGAAAACGAGTGGAAATCTGGAATGACAAAGGAGGAGCTTATGGAGAAGATGAATCAGAAATTGAGCCAACATAAAGGCATAGATTTCAATTTCTCACAACCGATCAGTGATAATGTTGAAGAGGCTGTGAGCGGAGTGAAAGGAGCAATCGTCGCTAAGATTTATGGAAAAGATCTGTATGAATCAGAACGTATAGCGGAGAAGGTGGCAAAGACAATGCAGCCTATCCCTGGAATTGCCGACCTTGGTGTGTTGCGTAATATTGGTCAACCAGAGATTCAGATTAACTTGGACGAAAGTCGATTGGCTCGTTATGGCGTAAGCAAAGATGATGTGCAGTCTACTATCGAGATGGCTATTGGTGGCAAAGTCGCGTCGCAAGTATATGAAGAAGAGCGAAAATTTGATCTTGTTGTCCGTTACGACAAACCTTTTCGTAAAGACGAGAATGAAATTGCAAAGATCAAAGTAGAGAATTGTGAAGGAGCAATGATTCCTATTGGTGAACTAGCAGACATCCGTCTAATCACTGGTCCGCTGATTATCTATCGTGATGGACAAGAACGCTACTGTGCGGTGAAGTTCTCCGTGCGCGACAGAGATATGGGAAGTGCGGTGGCGGAGTCGCAGAAGAAAGTGAGTATGAATGTGCCACTGTCTGAAGGATACAGAATAGAATGGAAAGGTGATTTTGAGAATCAACAACGAGCATCATCGCGTCTGGCACAAGTGGTGCCAATCAGTATTCTGATTATATTCGCCATTTTATACATACTGTTCGGGAACGCCAGAGACGCCTCACTTGTGTTGCTCAATGTCCCATTCGCCGCTGTCGGAGGAATCCTGATCTTACTCATTACAGGCTTCAATTTCTCCATTTCCGCAGGAATCGGATTCATCTGTTTGTTTGGTATCTGCATCCAGAACGGAGTGATAATGATTATGGATATCAAGCATTTCATACGTCATGGCGAGACGTTGCAAGATTCAATCGACAAGAGTGTTCATAGCCGCACACGCGCTGTGCTGATGACCGCAATGATGGCAATATTCGGTTTGATTCCAGCAGCCTTAAGTCATGGAATCGGTAGTGAGAGCCAACGGCCATTGGCAATCGTCATCATTGGCGGACTGATATTCGCTACGATTTTCACACTTCTTATATTCCCTCTTTTCGTGGAGAAGATATACAGTTGGAGAATCTACGACAAAACAGGTTTATTGCAACGTCGAAAGTTGTAACCATGCAAGATATTTATTTTCTTTGTGTTAGTTAAGTTTATTTAGAAGGGAGTTCCATCAAAACGGAACTCTCTTTACGTGAAAATTCTATGGCAGAAAAGAAGAAAATATTCATTGCTGAAGATGAACTAAACATCTGCGATTTTGTAAAACGTGGATTGGAGGATTATGGATATTCCGTCACCGTAGCTAACAACGGGGATGAGGCTTGTAATATTTTAAGCGAAGAATGTCTTTTTGATCTTGTCATTCTTGACATACGCATGCCAGGAAAGAGCGGATTAGACGTATGCAAACTCATCCGAGCCAACTATTCCTACTCTGTGCCAGTGTTGATGCTGACGGCATTAGGCACTACGGACGACGTTGTGATGGGGCTTCACGCGGGTGCGGATGATTACTTGGTCAAACCATTCAAGTTTGTGGAGCTTCTTGCTCGCATAGAAGCATTGTTGCGACGATCTTCATTCGCAGCTAATAATAATATGGTCCAATATGCCGACTTGAAATGTGATCCATCGACACATAAAGCATCAAGAGGCAGTCTGGATGTGGAGCTAAGCGTCAGAGAGTACCGTCTGCTTGAATATTTCGTATTGCATCACGACGAAGTGCTCTCGCGCAGCCAATTGTTGCGTGACGTGTGGGACAAAGACTTTGACACCAACACTAATATAGTCGACGTGTATGTCCGCTACATTAGAAACAAGATTGATGATCCATTTTCCGACAAACTAATCCATACTGTTGTCGGAATGGGATATATGATGAAAAAACAATGAATAAAGGCCAACAAGTTTCTTTAATCTATTCTGCAATCACCATTTCACTGGTTGTCGTTGCAGGTGTGATATTCTTTGTGTTGCAGTCGCACTATGCAGAGAAGATCTATTTCCGTTATTTGGAAGAGAAGGCAATAGCCGTAGCCATGGAGCGTTTTGAAAAAGACGAGTTGAGCGCGGAAAAATACCGACGGATAGTGTACAATCGAGAACAAAGCATTCCCACGTCGCGCGAATTATTCATCAATATGCAGAATAGAGCGGAGGCAGAATCCCATCTTGGAGAATTTCTCACAAAAAATGAAATTGAAGAACTCACTAACGATAGTATTGTAAGATTCCATAAAGACGGAGAGATCGGATTGGCCCTTGTCTACGACGATAATGAAGGAGTGTTTGCGGTAGTTGTGTTGAGCCGTAATCCATATATCTCTGAAATAAGCAAAACATTCGGTTACTCACTAGTGTTGTTGGTTTTTGCCACAGGCATTGTCCTGTTCTTAATTAGCAGACTTTATGCCATAAAAGTTTATAAAAAGATTGACCACAATTATCAGACGGAAAAGCTCTTCGTCAATAATGCATCCCATGAAATCAACAACCCTCTGACTGCTATTCAAGGAGAGTGTGAGGTGGCTTTGATCAAAACACGTACCGTCGACGAATACAAACAATCGCTTCAGAAAATCAGTCTTGAGGCTGAGCGAGTAATAAGTATCATGAAAAATCTGTTGCTCTTCTCTCATACTCGTTCGGAACATTTTGATCCAGACTCATTGAATGAAGTGAATGTTGGCAATTTTATGCAGTCGTTTGCAGACGATAAGACTAACATAGAAGTCGTAAACAATTTTTCCATAAAAATCAAAGAAGACCTATTGCGTATTGCGATACGAAACATCATCAGCAATGCCCATAAATATTCAAAACATGAACCTGTCAAAGTCAGCGTGAACACTCGTAAGATAATCATCAACGACAATGGGATAGGTATACCAAAGGATGAATTGAAAAATATCACACAACCATTTTATAGGGCATCAAACACATCCGATGCCAAAGGGGTAGGCATAGGTTTAGCATTGTCGAGAGAAATTCTCAGCAGGTTCAATGTAGATATATCATTCGTGTCTGAATTGGGCAGAGGGACGACGGTCGTCGTGGATTTTGGAAGTAGCATCTAATTTTCATCATGTGCATCTTCCAAACCTGTGTATCCGGAATCAAGCCAAATGTCCTTTGTCATCCTCTGTAATGAGTCCATATACCCAAGAACTGGCGGAAACAGGTCCGACCCTTTATCTGATATTCCGTCTGCTTGTCGCTCAGGCAGTACATCCTTTGTATAAACATGACCTTAATCATAAAACAGGGTCGAAAGGACGGCGTACCGCATTGGTGTTACGGAGAAGGTATTTTAAAATTACTCCTCCGTAAGTGGTTAAAAAAATGATTTACGGAGATGGTATTTTAGAATTTAGAGACATTATTGTTTAGGTATATATCTTCACATAATTCCGCTACGAAAGTAAATTTTAAGGTGTTCGTAGTGAATTAAAAGAAGCGTGTTTGTTTGGCAACTTGTATATAATTACCTTATTTTGAGTCTACAAGTGAGGGATATAATCCATACAATTCTGAGAAGGACATCACATATATGTAATGACGATGAACCTTAAACACAATGTAAATATCATCACCATAAATGTATCTAACCGTAATAGTCCTTGTTTTCCAGTTAATCCTCGAATAAAACTCATGTGGTCTTGACACCAAGCAGAGACAAACATCATTCCATTGTTTAATCGACATTGGTACTGCCACCCATGCGGTTGCCCCATTTATAAAACCATATCTGTAACCAACAGCTTTATAAAATCCATTATCGACAAGGACTTTCCCAACCATATCTACTTTGTTCCACATAATGATAAAATTTTATTGATTTTATGGTTAAGGTTTTGTGGGGCGATTTTCAAAAAGCCGTTTCAGATATTAAAAATCTAATTGTATTCACTTGCCAAATAAATATTCCTTTTGGAAGTGCAAAAACAAACCACAGAAAACAGTTGGATGTTTTCAGTGGTTTTATGTTTCTCAAGTTAATGGGATTTCTCCACAGATTGAGGACCTTCCAAGTGTGATTACTTTGAATAAGTGATTGTTAAACGCTGTTTTTTGTCCTTTTCATATTCCACTAACTTGCGAAACTTGAATCACTTACTTAGTAAAAGTTGGTCTGTCATTTGTCGTATAATAATTTGATCTGATTTTCGAATGCAATTATGTATTCGAGAAAATCCAATAACAGGAATTCCTTTATAAACATTGTGAAATGCTGTTTTTGTACTGACATAAAGTTCACAACCACCAAAAGTATCTATCATTACTGATTTTCCAACAACAATAATAAGTCGCGGTTGAATTAAATCAATATAATTTCTGATCCATTCTATACACATAGGTTTTAAACTTGGATCCATTTTATATAAATACTTTAGTTCTTTTTCGTCCTTAGTCGCTATAGGACATAAGTTTGTGTGTACTATTCTTGGATTATCACATGATACAATGTGGTTCCAAACTTGTTGAGAGAAACATTTTTTCACCGACATGTTGATTATCCCTTCTTTCTGTGCTTCACTTCTAAATACTTGGTCTGAGTACCAATGTTCTCTATGCGGAGAAAACCGTTCCATTCGTATAGTATTGCCATTTTTTGAATCAGGAGCATAATCAGTGGCTGCCCCAGGATTTATTCCAATAACCAAAACATCTGGGTTGACGTAAGAGTCAGATAATACAAATCTGCCTTTAAATTCTTGCAATCCTTGATTTTTTGTTGCAATTTCAATACACTTATCAATTAATTTCTTACTGAATTCTGCAAACTGAGCTTCTTCCTTTTCATTAAGTTCTCTCATAGTTAAAGATTTTTGATTAATAAATTTTTCCATTAAGGCTTATGGAGTTTTTTTTCCAAAAAGTCTATAAGAAATACAAAATTGTGCTCAATTTTGCACGTAATGTATCTTACCTTTCATATCTACAAAAATATGTATTTTGACTGATTATCAATAAATTTCATATTGCCATTATTTCCAATGCTTTAATTTGCTATATAACTTTCTTTCCATATTAATTATCACGAAAATGAGAGTACAAATATACATTATTATCACGAAAATGAGAGTATAAAACAACCGAATCATCACGAAAATGAGAGTAAACGACGTCGAATTTGCCATAAAAGCAAAGCTCATAATTATTTCCGGGTGCGATTTTTGCAGATTTTGATAGTTTTCCGGGTGCGATTTTTGCAGATTTTAGTAATTTTGCGGGTGCGATTTTTGCAGTTTTCACCAACAAAGCATATAAAATCAGATAGTTATGATATATATAGAAAGAAATATAGATAAATACTTGGAGACGTGGGCAAAATCCACCTCTCATAAGCCATTGTTGGTACGTGGAGCAAGGCAAGTAGGTAAGACCACTGCAGTGCGACATCTTGCTGGTAATTTCAAAAACTATGTGGAAATTGACCTAAATGAGAGACGTGACTTACACTCGATTTTTGCGCCTCAGTTTTCGCCTCAACAAATTTGTGATTCTCTAAGTGTGATACTTGGTTGTGAAATAATTCCCGGAGAGACTCTTTTAATATTTGACGAAATTCAAGCTTGTCCAGAAGCCATCAACAAACTTAGATATTTCTATGAACGATATCCACAATTACATGTCATAGCCACGGGTTCTCTTTTAGAGTTTGCATTGGAGGAATTGCCTTCATTTGGAGTTGGACGAATAGACTCTATATTCATGTATCCGTTTTCGTTTGCTGAGTTCCTTAACGCAACTGGCAACACTTCATTGTTGAATGTCATAAAATTAGGATCTCCCCTTCAACCTTTACATGATGCAGTTCATGCGAAGGCTGTGTCCTTGCTTAAAGTATTCATGGCGATAGGAGGAATGCCAGAGGTTGTCTCTGAATACGTTAAAACACAAAGTATCTCACAGTGTCAGTTTTTACTTGACTCTTTGGTCAACTCATTTCGTTCTGATTTTAAAAAATACCGAAAAAGGGTTGACCCTATTCTCATAAACGACGCATGGATGTCGATAGCAGAGCAAGGTGTGGGAAAATTTGTCTATTCTCGTGTAAACGGAGATTTAAGAACCGACGTCATCAAACAAGCAGTTCAAACATTGATGATGGCAGGATTAGCCAATAGTGTCGTGCATACTTCTGCCAATGGAATTCCTCTTGGTGCAGAAGTCGACCGAAAATACTGCAGAATAGTCATGCTTGATACTGGTATTGTGCAACGCCTTTTGAATCTTGACCTTACTCCATACCTAATGGATTCTGATACAACCACAATCAATAAGGGTGCTATGGCAGAGGTATATGTGGCTGAAGAATTAATAAAATCAATGTCTCCATACACTCAAACTGAGTTGCATTGTTGGCATAGAGAAGACAAGCAAGGAAATTCAGAAATCGACTTTGTCGTAGAGAAAAAGGGACAAATTGTTCCAATAGAAGTAAAATCAGGCACAAAAGGTTCAATGCAGAGTATGCGTTATTTTATGGACCTGAAAAAAATCCCAAAAGGAATCAGGACATCACTTGAAAATTTTGGTTCTTTAGGAGACATCGATATCATTCCACTATACGCTATAGGAGAATGGATTAACAAAAATGTAGACTGATATTCTATATCTTGTTTGCATCTTTGTAGTGATTTTTTCCAGTGTTGATTTAATATAAAATTAAAAAAATCCCCCATTTGAAAATAACATTCTAAAAAAGTCGTTATTTTTGTAGGAAAGTAATGAAATTCATAAATTAGAAAAATTATGGCTGATACACTTGATTGGTCAAATTTGGGATTTGGCTATAGAAAGACAGATTATAATGTTCGTTGCTATTGGAGAGATGGCAAATGGGGCGAGATCGAGGTTAGCTCAGAGGAGACATTGAACATCCACATGGCTGCTACTTGCCTACACTACGGACAGGAGGCATTCGAAGGTTTGAAGGCTTACAGATGCAAAGACGGTAAGATCCGCGTCTTCCGCCCACAGGCAAACGCAGAGCGTCTTCAGCACACTTGCCAGGGTATTTTGATGCCTGAGCTTCCTACTGAGAAGTTCATCGAGATGGTGAAGAAGGTCGTTAAGCTTAACGAGCGTTTCATTCCACCTTACGAGAGCGGTGCTTCATTGTATATCCGTCCTTTGTTTATCGGTATCGGTGCACAGGTAGGTGTTCGCCCTTCTACTGAATACCTATGTATGATGTTCGTGACTCCAGTAGGTCCATACTTCAAGGGTGGTTTCGCTACAACTCCATACGTTGTTACTCGTAAATACGACCGTTCAGCTCCTCTTGGAACAGGTATCTACAAGGTAGGTGGTAACTACGCTGCCAGCCTTTTGGCTAACAAGAGCGCTCACGATCTTGGTTACTCTTGTGAGTTCTATCTTGACGCAAAGGAGAAGAAGTATATCGATGAGGCTGGTGCAGCTAACTTCTTCGGTATCAAGAACAATACATATATCACTCCAAAGTCGACTTCAATCCTTCCTTCTATCACAAACAACAGTTTGATGCAGATCGCTCGTGATCTTGGTTTGAAGGTTGAGCAGAGAGCAATTCCTATCGAGGAGCTTGAGACAATGGAAGAGGCTGGAGCATGTGGTACAGCTGCCGTTATCAGCCCTATCTCACGTATTGATGATCCAGATGCTGGTAAGAGCTACGTCATCGCTAAGAATGGCACTCCTGGTCCTATCAGTGAGAAGCTTTACAAGACTATCCGTGGTATCCAGTACGGAGAGATCGAGGACAAGCACGGTTGGGTAATGATCGTTGAATAATCCGGTTGCACGTAGAGACGCACGGACGTGCGTGTCACAATGGTTTAATACGTGCATATCTCATATATGTAGGGGTGGTTTTTTTAACTGCCCCTATGTTATTTTAATTTGAACCCTAAAAAATATAAAAATAATTTGCGATTAATTAAAATCATTGTAAATTTGTAATCATACCAAATTGCAATGAGATGAGAGTAGAGGATTACATATCAAGTTTCGGGATAAAGCCATCGGTTCAAAGAGTGGCTGTGATGAAATATTTGTTGACTCATAAGACGCATCCTACAGTAGAGGAAATCTATGAGTCTCTTCATGAGGAGATATCTACTTTGTCCAAAACAACAATCTACAATACACTTAAACTTTTTGTAGAGAACGGTGCCGCAACCCAATTAAATATTGAAGACAAATGTGTGCATTTCGACGGAGACATCTCCGCTCATGCTCATTTCATGTGTCAGCATTGCGGAATGATCTACGATATCTTTCCTTCTAAGATGCCAATCATCAACGAACTGTCATCGTTGGAATTCGGTTCACACAACATTCAGAATGTGCAATTGAACCTTACTGGCATTTGTGAGAAGTGTATGAAAAAACAGAAAGTCAAAGAATCAAAATAAAATAGTACAATTATGATGAATGTTTCTGATAAGATCAAGTACGTCGGTGTAGACGACTTGGATATTGACTTGTTTGAATGTCAATATGTAGTGCCAGAGGGCATCTCATACAATTCTTATGTCATTCTTGATGAAAAGACAGCAGTTATGGATACTGTCGACGCAAGAAAGACAGATGAGTGGATCAATAATGTAAAGGCAGTGCTTGGAGGCAAAAGTCTCGACTATATTGTTTGCCAGCACATGGAGCCAGACCACGCCGGTTCGATGATGAAGGCATTGGAGGTGTTCCCAACAGCGAAGATTGTCGGAAACGCAAAGACATTCGCCTATATGGCACAGTTTTTTGATGTCGACCTTAACGGCAGAAAGATTGAGGTAAAAGATGGAGAGTCGTTAAGCCTTGGTCAGCATAATTTGACATTTGTATTCGCTCCGATGGTTCATTGGCCAGAGGTGATGGTATCATACGAAAGCAGCGAGAAAGTGTTGTTTGCAGCCGACGGATTCGGCAAATTCGGTGCCATCTCTAAATACGATGGAGATTGGGCGTGTGAGGCACGTCGCTACTATTTTAATATATGCGGTAAGTATGGAGTGCAGGTTCAGTCGCTTTTGAAAAAGGCTGCGACTCTTGACATCAAGACAATCGCTCCACTTCACGGACCAGTCTTGAAGGAGAATCTTGGATATTATATCGACCTTTACAACACATGGAGTTCATACGGAGTGGAGAGCGAAGGTGTGTTGGTGGCATACGCTTCTATCCACGGCAACACTAAGAAAGCCGCAAAGAAACTTGCTGAGATTCTAAAAGAGCAGGGAGCAAAGAAAGTCGTTGTGAGCGATCTTAGTCGCGATGATGAGGCAGAAGTTATCGAGGACGCATTCAGATATGGCAAGATGATTATCGCCGCTCCTACATACGATGGAGGTCTATTCCCACCAATGGAGAGTTTCCTATCTCATTTGAAGAGCAAAAACTACCAGAAGCGTACAGTAGGTATCATGGAGAACGGCACATGGGCTCCAATGTCGGGCAAGATCATGAAGTCGACATTAGAAGCTATGAAGGATATCAAAATCTGCGACACTGTAGTGACAATCAAGTCGGCATTGAAAGCGGATCAAGAGGCATCTTTGGTTGCATTGGCAAAAGAGGTGTTGGCATAATAAATACGGGCAGGTTTGAAACCTGCCCCTACTATACAAACAAATCCAACGTAGGGGAGGGTTTCAAACCCTCCCGAAAAGAAAAGAATAAAACCAAAAAACTAAAACTATATTATTATGGCAAAGTTCATTTGTACAGTATGTGGTTACGTCCACGAAGGAGATAGTGCACCAGAGAAGTGTCCACAGTGTAAGGTTCCAGCAAGCAAGTTCAAGGAGCTTGATGAGTCAGCACCAGTCAACTACGCAACAGAGCACGAGCTTGGTGTAGCAAAGGGATGTGATCCAGAGATGATCAAGGATCTTAACGCACACTTCAACGGTGAGTGTTCAGAGGTTGGTATGTACTTGGCAATGAGCCGTCAGGCTGATCGTGAGGGTTACCCAGAAATCGCAGAGGCATTCAAGCGTTACGCATTCGAGGAGGCAGAGCACGCTGCTAAGTTCGCAGAGCTTCTTGGAGACGTAGTTTGGGACACAAAGACAAACCTTGAGAAGAGAATGAACGCTGAGGCTGGTGCTTGCGAGGATAAGTTCCGTATCGCAAAGAACGCAAAGGCTCAGAATCTTGACGCTATCCACGACACAGTTCACGAGATGGCTAAGGACGAGGCTCGTCACGGACAGGGCTTCCGTGGTCTATACAACAGATACTTCGGAAAGTAATTGACGTTGACGTTAACAATAAGAATGGAGATGACATTTCGATGTCGTCTCCTTTTTTTGTTTCGTGTCGTAAGTTATGACTCACGACACGAAACATCGCTCATTTTCATTTGAAATGTGCAAAGGCGAAAATTTGAACAAAATTGGCGAAAATTTGGAAACCGCACAATCATAAAAAAAGTGTGCAATGATTTCTTGCACAAAGAAAAATCAAGTGTGCAAAGGGCAAAAAAAAAGTGTAAAATGCCTTGATTTATCCCCAAAAAAAGTGATTAAAATCCTTTTTTTCTAAATCCTAAAAACTAAGTTTGCAGTGTCATCGAAAGATGGAAATTTGAATAATCGAAAAGAAAAATAGAACATTGTCGAAAAAGCGAAAATTTGAACAATTATTCGAGATTTGACGAGAATTATAAAAAACATGGGTTTAATTAACGATAAAATCAAGCAGTTCAGAGAGCAGAAAAATCTGAGCATAGAGGAGTTGGCAGAGAGAAGTGGAGTAGGCGCAGATGTGCTTGCTGCTATTGAAAATGGGAAAGATGCACCGTCGTCTGCAATCACAATTAAGGTGTCGAGAGCATTAGGTTTGCGTGTCGACACATTATTAGAGGTTGAAAATGTCGCTGGTCCAGTGCTTACTAAGGCAGGTGAAGTAAATAATTCAACAAACTTCAGCAATGGTAAGGCATCTCATCCTGATTTCGTTAACTATAGTTCCCTAACACATGGTAAGAGCAACTGCAGAATCAATCCTTTTATTGTCGACATTAAGGACAGTGATTGTCAGTCTATGTCGAGTCATGAGGGAGAAGAGCTAGTATATGTTCTTGAGGGTAGTGCAGAGGTTGTGTATGGCAATCAGACATACTCTTTGGAGAAGGGTGATAGCCTTTACTTCGACTCAGTAGTGTCGCATTGTATTAAGGCAAAGAAAGGTGGCTCAGTAAAGCTATTGGCAGTGTTGTATTCTCCAAACGACTAATATTATGGCATCTATCCTTTCTAATAATACTATTCCTGATTGGTTGGAAAAATGGGCGAATGAGACTCCTGACAAGGATTGCATCGTCTACTCTGATAGAGATTTCCGTCTTTCATGGAAAGAGACAGATACTCGTGTCAACAATATGGCCAAAGGTATGTTGGCTGTCGGCATCAAGCCAGGTCATCATGTAGGTATTTGGGCAACAAATGTTCCAGACTGGCTTATTGTGCTTTACGCTTGTGCTAAGATAGGTGCTATCGCAGTCACTGTCAACACTAACTACAAGCAGAACGAGCTTGAGTATCTTTGCTCTAATGCCGACTTGAATGCGTTGTTTATCATCGACGGTACTTGGGAGTCTGACTTTGTGGATATGACTTACACAATGTTGCCTGAGCTTAAAACATCGCAGAGAGGCCATCTAAACAATGAGAAATTGCCATTGTTGAAGACAGTGGTCTATATAGGTTCTGAGAAGCATCGTGGAATGTACAACACTCAGGAGTTGCTACTTCTTGGTGAAATGTCGGCAGACGATGAGTTGAAGGCTGCGCGTGCTAATGTCAATTGCCACGACGTTGTGAATATGCAGTATACTTCCGGAACAACAGGTTTTCCTAAGGGTGTAATGCTTACTCATCATAACATCACTAATAATGGATATGCCACAGGAATCCAGATGGAGTTCACTCAGAACGATAAACTTTGTACTTGTGTGCCTCTATTCCACTGTTTTGGAGTTGTGCTTGCCACAATGGCCTGCTTGACTCACGGTTCTACGATGGTAATGGTAGAGAAATTCGACCCATTGGTAGTGCTTGCGTCGATCCATAAAGAGCGTTGTACAATCCTTTACGGAGTGCCAACAATGTTCATCGCAGAGCTTAATCATCCAATGTTCAGTATGTTCGACTTGACAAGCCTACGTACAGGAATCATGGCTGGAGCTCTTTGTCCAGTAGAGTTGATGAAACGAGTGGAGAAGGAGATGTTCATGAAGATGACATCAGTATATGGTCTTACAGAGACTTCTCCAGGAATGTCTCATACAAATATTCGTGACCCATTCGAGAAGCGTTGCACTACAGTAGGTGTCGACTATCCAGAGGTAGAGGTGAAAGTGCTTAATCCAGAAACTGGAAAAGAGTGTGCTGTGGGCGAGCAGGGAGAGATGTGTTGCCGAGGCTACAACGTGATGAAGGGTTACTACAAGAATGAGGAGGCTACAAACGAGACAATCGACGCCAATGGATTCCTTCATTCTGGCGACTTGGGAATCAAGGACGAAGATGGTTACTACCGCATCACAGGTCGTATCAAAGATATGATTATTCGTGGAGGTGAGAATATCTATCCACGCGAGATAGAGGAGTACTTGTTGAGTATGCCTGGCATCAGAGATGTGCAGGTAGCTGGTATTCCAAGCAAGAAATATGGCGAGCAGGTCGGTGCTTTCATTATCAAGCACGACGGAGCCGACATAAAAGAGGAAGACGTAGTGGATTACTGTAAGGGTAAGATCGCAAGATTCAAGATCCCTAAATACGTATTCTTCATCGACCAATTCCCACTAACAGGTTCAGGAAAGATCCAGAAGTTTAAGCTTGGTGGTATCGGACTTGAGATCTGTAAGGAGAAGGGAATAGAGGTTATCTAAAATAGAATTTCTTATTCAACTTTTTGGCCGTGTATGGAGTGATTCATGCACGGTCTAATTTTGTCATCGTAGAGATGTCATATCGTGGAGACTATATCATGGTGTCTCTACAAAACATTAATTCGGAATATATTTTTATTATATAATAAATTTTATATATATTTGGACATTAGGACTAATATAGCGAAAAATGGGAAAATTTTTAATTTCAATTGCGACTGTTTTGTTATCGCTTTCATCATTTGCTCAGACACCAGCGGAGCAGACCGGTTTAGGTTTTGTATACGACGACTATTCTAAGACAGCGAAAGTATATAAAGTGTCTGGAAATAAGAGTGAAGTTGTTATTCCGTCGGTCGTAGTCAAAGATGGCAAAGAGTATACCGTAACGTCGATTGGTATGGCCTCATTTGAAATGAGCAAGGTCAAGAAAATAGTGCTTCCGTCGACAATAAAGAATATCGAGGAATCTGCATTTAACGGTTGCAGAAACCTACAGAGCATCAATTTGCCAAAAGATCTCACAGAGATTAAAGATTACACATTCCACGAGTGTGTCAGTCTTGCGACAATCTCTATCCCAAATACAGTGACAGCTATTGGAGAAGAGGCTTTCTCAGGTTGTGAAAAGTTGCAGAATATAATCTTATCCAACGCTGTGAAATCAATCGGGAAAAGAGCATTTGCGGCTTGTTCTGGTTTTACCAAGATCACAATACCAGAAAGCGTAAGTGTCATCCCTGCAAGTGCATTTGCGGGATGTTTCCATGTCATGACAATCACTATCCCAAAATCAGTGACAAAGATTCATGAATCAGCTTTCTATAATTGTCAGTCACTTCAGGGATTTAGTGTAGACAAGGCAAATCTTGACTATACTTCAAAAGATGGTGTGCTATACGATAAGAAACTAAGCAAACTTGTCGCATTTCCTGGTCAGAAGCAATCCATAACAATTCCAGCATCTGTCACAGTAATTGGTGACTATGCTTTTGGATGTTGTCAGGGGTTAACCAAAATCATGATACCAGACAATGTCAAGAAAATTGGTAGAGGTGCATTTGTCAACTGCAGTAATCTATACACAGTGATGCTGCCAAATAATATTACTGAGATCCAATCAGCTACATTCTATAACTGCGAAAGTATCGAGAACATAGTGATTCCGGCATCAGTAGAGACATTGGAGGCAACTGCTTTTTATGGATGCACAAAACTTGGTGTAATCAGAATTCCGGATGGGGCGTTGAAAACAATAGAGAAAAATGTTTTCATGAACTGTGAAAGTTTGACGTCTATCAGAATTCCACAGAATGTAACTAAGTGTGACGATATGTTTGAGAACTGTATCAGTTTGAAAAAGATAAACGCTCCAACAGGATTGCAAATCATAGAGAATAATGGTTACGACAGAACAGTCGTCTACTATTAATCTGAGCTTGTAATATTTACATTATATCAAAAAGGGAAGATCGTCGGTCTTCCCTTTTTTCGTGTTTACAAACAAAAAGAGACGCCACATTGTGACGTCTCTACAATGTATATTACAGAATTAAATTACTTCTTATTCTGCTCAATCCACTTTCTAGCATTAACGAATGCCTCGATCCATGGAGTAACCTCATCAGTTGACTTTCTGTTCAATGGGTAGTGTGCCCACTGCCATGGGAAGATCGCACGCTCCAAGTGTGGCATCATTGCCAAGTGGCGTCCGTCTGCAGATGCGATAGCTGCTGTAGCGTACTTAGATCCGTTAGGGTTTGCTGGATAACCGTCGTATACATACTTACCTACGATCTTGTACTCGCTCTCTGCGTATGGAAGGTCGAACTTTCCTTCTCCGTGAGCCACCCAGATTCCTAGGTTAGATCCAGAAAGTGACTTGAACATCACTGACTCATTCTGAGGAATAGTCAACGCTACGAATGATGACTCAAACTTGTGAGAGTCGTTGTGAAGCATACGTGGCTTCTGCTCGTGGTTAGGATAAACAAGTCCTAGCTCAACCATTAGCTGACATCCGTTGCAGACTCCTAGTGAAAGTGTGTCAGGACGTGCGTAATAACGGTCTAGAGCTGCCTTTGCCTTCTCGTTGTATAGGAATCCTCCTGCCCAACCCTTAGCTGAACCAAGGACGTCTGAGTTAGAGAATCCACCACAGAAGACGATCAAGTTGACATCATCCAATGTCTCGCGGCCTGAAGCCAAGTCTGTCATGTGGACATCCTTAACGTCGAATCCTGCCAAATACATTGAGTATGCCATCTCACGGTCTCCGTTTGTTCCCTTCTCACGGATGATAGCAGCCTTGATTCCTGATGGAGCTGTACGGTCGGCTGTGATGCCAAGCTTAGAAAGCTTACCAGAGAAGTCAGCATTGAACTTGAATCTCAATGGCTGGTTCTTGTAGTTCTCGTAACGCTTCTTAGCGCAGATCTCTCCACTCTGTCTTCTATCCAATAGGTAAGACGACTTGAACCAAACGTCGCGAAGCTGATCGATCTGGAAGTCGTGCTTGAACTTATCCTTAGCTACTCTTACGACTCTGTCCTCCATTGGAGTTGCGATCTTGGCGAAACCAACACCTGCCTCCTTCATCATCTTCTCTGCCAAAGCACAGTCTGAAACCTGTACCAAAACACCTGGGTTCTCAGCGAACAATACCTTCATCACGTCGTCGCCAACGCCATTCAAGTCGACGTTCAAACCACCCTCTGAGTTAGCGAAACACATCTCAAGAAGTGCAGTCAACATACCACCTTCTGAAATATCGTGTCCGGCAAGTACGATACCTGCCTTTAGCATCTCCTGAACTGTGTTGAATGCGTCCATGAAGTACTCAGTGTCTGTAACACATGGAACCTCTGTTCCGACCTTGTTCAATGATGCGAACAATGCCGAACCACCAAGCTTCAACTCGTCGAATGAGAAGTCGATGTAGTAGATTGCTGAACCTGGTACGTTAGCAACAACTGGAGTAACGATTCCCTTAACATCAGAAACCTCTGCACCAGCTGAGATGATCACTGTACCTGGAGAATATACTTTCTCATTGCCATACTTCTGTGTCATTGACAACGAGTCTTTTCCTGTAGGGATATTGATACCTAGTGAACAAGCGAAATCACTTGCTGCGTTGACTGCCTTATACAATCTTGCATCCTCACCAGGATTCTTACATGGCCACATCCAGTTAGCCGACAACGATACGCTATCCAATCCTTCTGCAAGTGGAGCGAATACGATGTTTGTCAATGCCTCTGCGATTGCAAGCACTGAACCAGCCTCTGGATCAGCAAGAGCTGCGATAGGAGCATGTCCGATAGACGTTGCGATACCAGACTTTCCTCTGTAATCCAACGCAACAGCTCCAAGGTCAGCCAATGGCAACTGCACCTCACCACATGTCTGCTGACGTGCTACCTTACCTGTTACGGAACGGTCAACCTTGTTTGTCAACCAGTCCTTACATGCTACGCTCTCAAGCTGAAGTACATTGTTGATATACTCGTCTACCTTGCTTACGTTGATTGTAGCGTCTGTATAGTGCTCTTCTACTGAATTATCTGTGATGACTGTGCGTGGAGGATTACCGATCATATCCTTCATCTCCAAGTCGATTGGTGTCTCACCGTTCTTCTTCTCGAATACGAATCTGTTGTCTCCTGTTGTCTCACCAACTACATACATTGGTGCACGCTCACGGTCTGCGATCTTCTTGATTAGGTCGATGTCCTTCTCGTGAACAAGAAGTCCCATACGCTCCTGGCTCTCGTTACCGATGATCTCCTTAGCTGAAAGAGTAACGTCGCCAACTGGAAGTGCATCCATATCGATCTTACCACCTGTCTCCTCAACAAGCTCAGACAAACAGTTCAAGTGTCCACCTGCACCGTGGTCGTGGATTGAAACGATTGGGTTAGAGTCGCTCTCAGCAAGTGTTCTGATGACGTTGGATACACGCTTCTGCATCTCTGCATTTGCACGCTGTACGGCGTTAAGCTCGATTGCGTTTGAGTACTGACCTGTCTCAACTGATGAAACGGCACCACCACCCATACCGATGCGGTAGTTGTCTCCTCCCATCACTACAACCTTCTCTCCTGGCTCTGCGTGTCCCTTCTGTGCGTCTTTCATCTTTGCGAATCCGACACCTCCGGCAAGCATGATCACCTTATCGAAAGCGAACTTCTTGTTGTTCTCCTGGTGCTCGAATGTCATCAATGAACCACAGATTAGTGGCTGTCCAAACTTGTTACCGAAGTCGCTGGCACCGTTGGAAGCCTTGATCAAAATCTGCTCTGGAGTCTGGTACAACCAGTTTCTCTCCTGCATTGCCTGCTCCCATGATCT
Source organism: Paludibacteraceae bacterium (assembly GCA_045642085.1). Lineage (GTDB taxonomy): Bacteria > Bacteroidota > Bacteroidia > Bacteroidales > Paludibacteraceae > UBA1723. The sequence continues at coordinate 71,656 of JAZUIF010000101.1, forward strand.
TCCACTTTCAGTACGTGGGTATGATGTCATGTAGACAGCTGTTCCGGCGATTGGCAAAGATGCCTTACCACCTCCTAGACGGTCACGGATCTCACCACCTGAACCAGTGGCAGCACCGTTGAATGGCTCAACTGTTGTAGGGAAGTTGTGTGTCTCAGCCTTCAATGAGATGACAGACTGCATCTTCTTCACCTCGAAATAGTCTGGCTTGTCGCCTGACTTTGGTGCGAACTGCTCGATCTCAGGACCAGCGTTGAATGCAACGTTATCCTTGTATGCTGAAACCAACTTGTTAGGGTTAGTCTCTGATGTCTTCTTGATCATAGCGAAAAGTGAGCTCTCCATCTCCTTACCGTCGATGATGAACTTTCCGCCGAATATCTTATGACGGCAGTGCTCTGAATTCACCTGTGAGAATCCGAACACCTCACTGTCTGTAAGCTTTCTTCCGATCTTTGCACTTACGCTCTTCAAATACTCGATCTCCTGTGGGTTAAGTGCAAGACCCTCCTGCTTGTTGTATTCTTCAATATCGTCGATGTAGACAATTGGATCTGGAGTCTTTGAGATAGTGAAGATATCCTGGTTCAAACCGTTGTAGATACGCTGTAGCATTGGGTCATGCTCTGCGTTCTCGCCTGAAGCCACGAAGTATTCCTCGATTCTCTCAATGCCCTTGATACCCATGTTCTGAGTGATCTCCACTGCATTTGTACTCCAAGGTGTGATCATCTCGCGACGTGGACCAACGAACCATCCGTTGATGCTATCACACTCCATGTATTTGGCACCGCTAAATGCCCAAGTGAGTTTCTTTATATCTTCCTCACCCAATTTCGACGAAACACCGACTGCGATTAAGCCGGCATCCTCTTTTTTGAAAAATAATATCATATTGTGTTGAAATATTTTTGTCTTATTTCTTCAAGTCTTATTTTTTCATGGCTTTGAATCTTGCACATACTCTGTGTGTCTCCTCAATGATCTTGTCCTCGCCTGGCACAACACCCGACTGCATCAATACGCGTCCGTTACAGATCACTGTGTCGATACATCTGCTGTCTGCTGAGTAGACAAGGTTGGAGATCAAATTGTAGTCTGGCACAAGTCTCTCGTTGCTCATGTCGACAAGAACAGCATCTGCTAGCTTACCCTCTGCGATTACTCCAGCGTCGATGCCGAATGCCTCTGCTCCGGCTCTTGTCGCCATATCGAATACATAATCAGCTGGTGCCGACTCTGCATCCTCAGTAAGTTTTGCAAGCAATGCGAAGAACTTCATCTCCTGAAGCATGTCAAGATTATTGTTCGACGATACACCATCTGTACCAAGCACTACTCTTGAACCGCGTGAACGGTGCTGAGTAGTGTGAAAGGCTCCGCTCGAAAGCTTCATGTTTGAAGTCGGATTCGACACAATCACACACTGACGCTTTGCAAGAATATCCGCATCGCTGTCTGATGTGTGGACAACGTGAGCCAACGCTGTCTTATCTGTCAAAACACCTAGACTGTCAAGCCATTCAACTGGCGACATTCCATTGTGCTCTGCCTTACAATCCTCAACCTCTTTTGCTGTCTCCGACAAATGTGTGTGGATCATCACACCTGCTTTGTCTGCCTCTCTTACACATCTCTCAAACAACTCTTTCGATACTGTGTATGGTGCGTGTGGAGCAACTGCCATCTTCACCAATTCTGTGCTTTTATATGAATGTAGGAGTGCGAATCTTCCGTTGATCGACTCTTCTCCCATTCTGTCCATCAAAGAGATTCCAATCTGTGCACGAACACCCATCTCCTCACAAGCTTTCATGCTCTCCTCAACCATTCCGTACATATCGTTGAAGAAGACTGTTCCGGATTTGATCATCTCCAATAGAGCAAGCTTTGTGCCGACATAGATGTCTTCCTCCACCATCTTATCCTCAACTGGCCAGATATGCTCGTTTAGCCAAGTGAACAATGGAAGGTCGTCTGCGTAACTACGAAGCAATGTCATCGCTGCATGGCAATGTCCATTGTAGAACGGAGGAATTATAGCAAAACCTTTGCCGTCAATCTCCTGGTCTGCACTCTCTGTAATGTTTGGGGCAATTCTGCTGAAACGATTGCCTTTGATCAAAACATCGGTGATTTTGCCATTAAGCAACACACCTTTAATCAGTATACTACTCATAACCTTTCCCTCCTAATTTTTAGTTACACAAGACAGATGTAATCTTCGTGGATCTCGATCAGACGCTGTTTGAACAACACTCCGATGGATTTCTTGAAACTCTTCTTGCTGCATCCGAACATGTCGGCGATCAACTCCGCATCCGACTTGTCGCATACGTTCAATCTTCCGCCGTTCTTATGCAATTCTTCCATGATTATATCCGACAACTCGTCAGTCACTTTTATTCCAAGCGGCTGCATTGAGATGTCAATTTTTCCGTCTTCACGGACATTTTTTACATAGCCTGTATAAAGTGCTCCGACTTCAATCTCCTGGAAGATCTCACTCTGGTAGATCATTCCCCAGTGAGCGTTGTTGACAATCACTTTATAGCCGCGCTCATGACGTGAGGCGATCAAAATATCAACCTCGTCGTTGACTTCGTATTTCGCAGGAGATACATTAAGATACTGCTCTATTCTGCTTGTAGCGATGACCTGACGAGTCACCAAATCATAGTAGACATAGACCAAGTAACGTTTGTCGACCTGCATACGCATTGTCATCTCACGTGATGGAAGGAACAAAGGACGGGATAATCCCCAATCAAGCAATGCTCCTGCTTTTGATATTTCATCTACGAATAGATAACCGAATTCGCCAGGCATCACGTATGGCATCATCGTTGTCGGAACCATCTCACGCTTGGCATTCATGAAGATGAACACCTCCACCTGATCGCCGACCTCCGCGCCGTCTGGTAATTCCAGCTTGCGCATAAAAAGAGTATCACCGTCGACCATATCTTTGATGATATAGCCGTCGGCTCTTACCTCTGAAACTTCTAGTATGTTTTTTTTACCTACTTCTAACATATATGCGATTTGTTTGGGTAGGTATGAATGCTACCCACGCAAAATTCTATTATTTTGTTGTGCTTTCCTTCAAGAACTCTCTACACTTGTCTTTTACTACCTTTGTGTACTCTGGAGTAGGGAATTCGTTTACTCCATCAACCTCTGTGTAGTCGGCCAACTCTCCAAGCTGTGACGACAACTGCTTTGAGTGAAGAAGTTCTGCAGACTGATTGTCGGCAGTTCCATGGAAAATCAAACATTTAGTCTTATTCTCTAGGTTCTTCTCAAGCTCGTTCAAGTTCAAAGCTGAATTTGTAGAGATTGAGATCACTCCCTTGATACCGTCTTTTGAAAAATTCTCAGCACCTGACACATAAGTATACATGTAAGATGTAGTTAATGCAGCACCTGAAGCATTTCCAGCCAAGATGATATTTGTTGTATCGATACCATACTTGTCTGCCTTTGTCTTCATTGTCTTTAATGCGTCATTCACGTCACTCAATGCAGTACGGAATGTCTTCATTGTTTTGTCGTTGTTGCGGTCAGCCTTGATGTTTGAGCATTTAGGAATACAAACCTTATATCCTAGATCTACAAAGATACGTGGCCACTCAAATGAAGGCATGTCTTTCACCTCACCCTCGATGAATACGACAACTGGCATCTTCTCGTTCTCTTTCTTCTCAGGTCCGTAAATCGACATTGTACGGAACTGGTCAAGCACGTCGCAATCGATACAAATAGCATAAGACAATTTGTCGACATAACATTCGGCGCTTACTCCTTCTACTGGTACGAATTCAGTAGGTGTTGAGACAGTAATAGAATCTGCAGTGCCTGCTGGAGCTTCGGCTTCTTTATTTGAGTTGGCACAGCAGCACATCAATGCTGAAAGTGCCAAAACTGAGATATAATTAATGATCTTCATGTTATTTTAGTTTAGTAATTTGCAGTTAAATATATGAATATTTTAAGACTAACTTGCTTAGATAGGCAAAAAACTTCATAAAAGTTAAAAAATCCTTTATATTATTCCTTTTTTGCAATATTTATGATACGATTGCCTTGGCTACCTCTTTTGAAGCATCCTTACCGAACAATGCCTCTACCATTGCCAATGCGAATGCTTTTGCTGTACCTGCGCTTCTTCCTGTGACGAAGTTGCCTGAGATCTCGTATGGAGCTCCAGTTGCCACTGCACCTTTAAGATACTGCTCGTATCCTGGATAACATGTGGCTGCTTTGCCGTCAAGCAAACCAAGAGATCCGTAGATCATTGGTGCTGCGCAAATAGCTGCCAACCATTTTTTCTCATCGTTGGCTTTTTTTACCAATTCGATCAATTCTGCATGCTCCAATAATGTCTTGTGTCCTGGACCACCAGGCAAGAACAACATGTCGGCATCGCTATAATCGTTGTTGGCGAATAGGCTGTCGGCAATCACAGTGACGTTGTGTGATCCTGTGACTTCCTTCTTTCCTGTAACGCTGACTTTCTCCACTGTCGCACCTGCTCTGATTAGTAGGTCGATAGGGTAGATGGCTTCAGTCTCTTCGAAACCGTCTGCCAAGAAAACATATACTTTTTTCATTTTATCTTAATTCAAACTTGTATGTAATGGTACCGCTCTGATTTTTCTTTCCCGGTATCGCATTGAATTTTGTCTTCTTTGCTGCTGCAATAGCCTCATTGTGAAGACGTTTTGATGTTATGTCTGTACCTGGTGCGATCTCAGCGATGATTACGTCTCCGTTCTCATTCACTGTGATTCTGATCACGATAGTACCTTCTTCCTGTTCCTTATAAGTAGGAAGTGCCATTGCTCCACGAAGCGAACGACCTGCAAGCGACCATGAGTTATTGCTTCCTGTCTTTGCATGTCCTTGCGACGGTGCATTGTTTGGATCTCCAGTCGATTTGCCTTGGCTGCCAGTGGAAGTGCCATCTCCTTTGCCTGTAGACGATTGGTCGTTGCCTAAGCCTCCGTTTCCTCCCTGTCCGAAGACATTCTTCAAACGGTTTCCGATTTCAGCTTTCTGCTTATTCTCTTTCTCAATCTGGGCAAGTTTCTCAGCCTCTCTACGTTTGCGTTCAGCCTCTTCTGCCTGTTTCTTCTTACGTTGAGCGTCGGCTTCCTTCTTCTTGGCCTCCTCTTTCTTCTTCTCCTCGTCGGCCTTAGGCATTGCCACTGTCTCCTCTATGTCCTGAGTCTGGTAGGCTTCAGGAGCTGTAGATGGGTCTGCAGCTGGAGATGCTTCTGCCAACTGACCTTCTATTTCGCTGGCTGGAGTTGGTTCAAAAAGATCGCTTCCACCAAAATCGTCTGCACCGAGAGACACTGCCAATCCTTCCTCGGTGGTGTCCATTGTCGACGTCATACAGCCGAAAATAAGCACCAAGAAAATGACAGCATGGAAAACCACAGTTCCCGTCGCACCGTATGTCTTGGCTTCGGTTTTAAGTTTTTGTCTATCCATACACTCTCGTTTTTTTGACTATTTCTTCATCGGACGTGTTGCAATAACAAGCTTGAACTTGTTCTTGTTGGCAATGTCCAATATTTTTACCACTTCACCATGAGGCACACTTTCGTCGGCATACAAGGCGACATACATCTCTGGTTCTGCCAACTCGATTTTCTTAAGATAGTCTTCTATCTCCTCAAGTTGGATTGGACGCTCTGTCTCGTTTCCAAATGCCACATAGTGGTTGAGTTCCTTGTCTATTGTAACTCGCGTCAACGGTTTTGCAGCCGTCTGCGAATTGCTCTGCGGCAACATCAGTTTGATGGCGTTGGGATGCACCACCGATGATGTCAACATGAAGAATATCAACAACAAGAAGATGATATCCGTCATTGACGACATGCTGAAGCTTGCCTCTGCTTTATTTCTACGTTTTAAAGCCATAGCATTCAGTTATTTAGTTGGCAGGCTCATTCAAAATATCCATAAACTCAAGCGAACGTGCTTCCATATCACGAACCACCTTGTCGACACGAGTTGTCAAATAGTTGTAAGCGAAGAATGCGATGATTCCTACGAACAATCCACCTAGTGTTGTTACCATGGCAGTGTAGATACCACCTGCCAATGAAGAGACATCGATATTGTTTCCTGCGTTAGACATCTGGAAGAATGCGTCGATCATACCGGCTACTGTACCCAAGAATCCGATCATTGGAGCACCTCCGGAGATTGTAGCAAGGTATGAAAGACCAGTCTCAAGCTTAGATACCTCAAGGTTACCTACGTTCTCAACTGCTACAGATACGTCTGACATTGGTCGTCCAAGACGCTGGATTCCCTTCTCAATCATTCTTGCGCATGGAGTGTTGTTGTCGCGGCATAGATTCAAAGCCGCGTCAATCTTGCCCTCATTGATGTAGTCTTTAATCTTATTCATGAAAGACGCATCGTATTTCGACGCTGCGTTAATCACTGTTAGACGCTCAAAGAAAATGTAGATGGCTACGATGCTAAGAAGTAGCAACGGGATCATAATCCATCCGCCCTTCATTGCGGTGTCAAGCAGGTTGATGCTCTGCTGTGCTGGTGCCTCTACGTTGTTTACAGCAACAGTCTCTGGAATTTGTAATAACATGTTCAAATTCATAATTCACAATATTATATAAAAGGTTCTTTGTTTACGCTTTTTTGATTGTATGTCCCATACGGTTTTTCTTTGTCTCGATGTAGAAACGGTTGTATTTGTTCGGCTCTACCTCAATCGCTACATTCTCAACGATCTCAAGACCATAGCTCTCCAAACCGATTCTCTTGACTGGGTTGTTGGTCATCAGACGCATCTTCTTTACTCCTAGGATCTGAAGAATCTCAGCTCCTACGCCGTACTCTCTCTCGTCTGGCTTGAAACCAAGATGGATGTTGGCGTCGACGGTATCCAAACCTTCTTCCTGAAGCTTGTATGCCTTGATCTTGTTCATCAATCCGATTCCTCGTCCTTCCTGATTCATATATAATATGACTCCCTTGCCCTCTTTCTCTACCATTTCCATCGCTTTCTGTAGCTGCTCGCCACAATCACAACGACGTGAACCGAAGATGTCTCCTGTCGCACATGATGAGTGGACGCGTACCAAGATTGGCTCGTCCTGCTGCCATTCTCCCTTGATTAGGGCGACATGCTCAAGACCATTTGACTTCTGACGGAATGGAATCAACTTGAAGTTTCCATATAGAGTTGGCATCTCTACCTTCTCTCCAGTCTCAACCACGCACTCTTTCTTTCTACGGTATGCGATCAAATCCTTGATGGCAATCATCTTCATGCCATACTTCTTAGCCACCTCAACAAGCTGTGGCATACGAGCCATTGTTCCGTCCTCATTAAGAATCTCGATAAGTGCGGCTGCTGGCTGAAGCCCAGAAAGACGAGCCAAGTCGACAGCTGCCTCAGTATGACCGGCACGGGCTAGCACACCGTTGTCCTGGGCGTAAAGTGGATTGATGTGTCCTGGACGCCCGAATGTTGTGCTTGTGCTTGATGGGTCGGCAAGAGCCTGGACTGTCATTGCACGATCGTGTGCTGAAACTCCTGTTGTGCAACCTTCAAGCTTGTCTACTGTGACAGTGAATGGAGTGCCTAAAATAGAAGTATTGTCGGCAACCTGACGATCAAGACCTAACTCTTTTGCTCTGGAGATTGTGATAGGAGCACAAAGCACACCACGTCCCTCACGAAGCATGAAATTAATCTTCTCTGGAGTGATAAGTTCTGCAGCAGTGATGAAATCGCCTTCGTTCTCGCGATCCTCGTCGTCTACTACAATCACAAACTTACCCTGCTTGAAATCCTCAAGCGCCTCTTCTATTGTATTTATACTATAATTCATTGTTAGACTCTATGTTAATTACTTGATTAACTTCTTGTTTTTGTTTCTTTGAAAATAACTTCTTAAAGAATTTGGATATCTTTTTGCCCAATGCACCAGCTGCTGGCATATTGAATGTGGCGTCGATAGCTGCTTTGTAAGTTAGGAACAAACCTAGTGGGAATAGCATACCTGAGCTCAACCATATTCCTGCCCAAACAGGCCAGCTTCCGTTTCTTGCAAACTTGAATCCTGTGTTGTCTACAATATAGTAGACGATGAAAAGCAGGATGGAAATTACGACTGGCAGACCGAATCCTCCTTTTCGGATAATGGCACCTAGTGGAGCTCCGATGAAGAAGAAAATAAGGCAAGCGAAAGAAAGAGTAAACTTACGGTGTCTTTCGATATCATGTTTCCATAGTGGCTTGTCGACAGAAGCATGCTTGCGTTCACCGTAGTAGTCGAGCTCGTTTCTTACATTCTGCATGTTGTTTACCGCTCTGTCGAATGATTCTTTCTGTTGCAACAGTGTGCGGCGATTGATTATCGCTTCATAACTTTTGGCACTCTCCAACGGAATAGTGTCAAGGTCGACTTTGACAAATCCGCTGTCAAGCTTTCTGTCGAAGAATAAGGAGTTGACATAGCGGTAAGAGTAGGCTACAGCCAAACTGTCCGACTCTTTTTGTAGGGAGTCGATAGCTTGAGTAAGCTGGTCAAGATTCTTAGTGTTCTGTTTTCCAGCCACCGATTCTTCACTTACCATGCTCATACTATTGTCGTAGTCCATGATCAACTCTCTATATCCAAATGTCTCGCGTCGGAACGGAATATTTTTTCTTGACACCTGAACCTCAGAACCCTTCATGTTCTCAAACATCTCACCGTCGTGTAACTTTAGGATGAATCCCTTTTTGTCGGCAGTGGAGACGAGCATTCCGGAATCAGCAGTCACGATTCTGATATTGTCTGAACTACCTCCGTTGGTGATGCCGGTGAAGTCGTAGATCATCATATCATAAAGCATTCTAGTGTCGTGGTTTTTACTGCGCACGTAGATGCTGTAATTGTCGATACCAGTATAGAACGAACCGACAGGGATAGACACGTCGGGTGATTTATGTTTGATGGAACGTAGTAGGACAGTCCATTTCAACTGTACATCGGGCATCACCACATTGGAGAAATAGAACGATCCGATCGACAGCAATCCTATCACCACCAAATATGGCTTCATGATTCTAAACAACGATATGCCGGCTGCCTTCATGGCTATCAATTCAAGTCGCTCTCCCAGACCACCAAAACTCATCAGTGACGACAATAGGATCGCAAGAGGCAATGCCATCGGTACAAGAGTAAGCGCGGCATAATAGAAAAATTGTGCAAGGATAGTCAATTCAAGTCCCTTACCGACCATTTCATCGATGTATCTCCATAGCGACTGCATAAGCAGGATGAACAGACATACGAAGAATGTGGCCAAGAAACTTAGCAAATAATCCTTCAAAAGAAATGTATGTAGGCGTTTTAACTGCATCTTAAACATATTTCGACTACAAAAATAGTCTTTTTCTATCTTTTTTTAGTGTTTTTGCTGCACTATATGTTGTATTTTTTATCTTTTTTTTGCTCCTTTGCTTTTAGAAATTATAAACAAAACAAATATTAGGAGATGGAATTTATTGTATTCTTGCTTATCGGAGCTTTAGCCGGTTACCTAGCAGGTCAGTTGATGGGTAGATCTGACAGCCTTTTGATCAACATCGTTATCGGTATCGTTGGTGGTATGATCGGAGGTTGGTTGTTCGGAGGATTGTTCAGCGGTCTTCCATGTCTTGGTCCAATCAGTCTAGGAGGAATTATCACAGCAACTCTTGGTTCATGTGTCCTTCTTTGGATTATTGGATTGCTTCAGAAGAAATAATCATTTTCATTGGATTGATTCAAATCGTAGAGACGTCGCGTGCGGCGTCTCTTTTTCTTTTTTGCGGTGTCTCTTTTTTTTGTATAAATTCCACGTATTCACGATGACAACGAAAAGGAATATGAATTAATTTTGCATCGTTTTTTGGAAAAGACGTGGTAAGCGTTCTGGAAAAGGGCAACCACAATGGATTGCCCCTACAAAGATGCAATTAACTACTATTAAATAAAAAAATGAAAAAATTTTTCTTGCCTATCGCCGTTGTTGCTATGGGTATGTTCGCAAGCTGCGCTAAGAAGGAAGCAGTAAAGTGTGAGGCTGGTGCAACAAAGTGTTGTGCATACAAAGATTCAGTAAAGGCAACATTGAATGCTGCTGTTAACACTCCTGACGAGGCTATCGCACGTTTGAAGGATGGTAACGCTCGTTATGTAGCTGGAAAGTCTTGTTTCCCTCACGTTGACGCTGCTCGTATCGCTGAGACATCAAATGGTCAGAAGCCTTTCGCTGCTGTTGTAGCTTGTGCTGACTCACGTGTTCCAGTAGAGTTCATCTTCGATCAGGGTATTGGTGATATCTTCGTTATCCGTACAGCTGGTAACAATGTAAACGATGACGCTGTTATGGGTAGCATCGACTACGCAATCGAGCACCTTGGTGTTAAGACTGTAGTTATCCTTGGCCACGAGTCTTGTGGTGGTGTGACAAGTGCTATCGAGGGTGAGATTAAGCCTAACGACGAGGCTAAGATCGATGAGTTGCTTACTATGATCCAGAACGACGTTAAGCAGTATGTTGGTAAGAAGGATTCTCTTGATGCTGCAATCCGTTTGAACGCTGCAACTCAGGTTAAGAGAATTGACGACCGTAACCTTGTTAAGGAGTTCGTTGAGTCAGGTAAGACTAAGATCGTTGGTGCTTACTATAACATCCACGACGGTAGCGTTGTATTCAATTAATTAAGAATTTCTATATGATTCGTAGAGACGTCGCGTGCGGCGTCTCTTTTTTATTTTCCCGCGACGTCTCTTTTCTCCGCGTCTCTTTATCTATGGTATTTTCCTCGTGTCTTTATCAGAATTACTTTCAAACGGTCATCGTCTAATAAACTTTGGTTAAACGGATTAAGTAGGAATTCTATTTGAGTCTCACGATGTGCCCATGTAAGAAAGTCGATATCTTTATCAGTCACACCGTTTCTTATCTCTCTATACTGGGATGAAGGAAAAGAAAGAGCTTTTACACAACCTGACTGAGCAACTTCGTTAAGATGCTGTTTCACATTTGCGTCAATATCCTTGAAATCAACATAATACGATGTGTAGTAGTTGTTTCGTGTCAACAAAGTCAGAGCATTGTAGTCTCTGGTCTCAACAATGAATTGGTCTTTCCTCAACCCATTATTGGAAACGTATGAATCAAGTTTGTCAAGTAGCTCCTGATTGTTGTCGATTGTTAGATTCTTTATGTCCAACCACACTTTCTCGTTTTCTCCAATGCTTTGAATATATTCATCGAAGGATAGCTCAAAAGAAATCTCGGCATCATGCGAAACATCTAAAATGATATTTCTGCTTAGAGGAAGACTCCTGAGTGTTATGTCGACTTCAAAATTAGGGTATGATTCTTTGAATTCGTTTCTTTTCTCTAAAGAGTTGACTCTATGAGCCCAAAGTTTGTCTTTGTTTTCACCTATACGACAAGCTGCTATCCCGATCCAAATCAGGACAACGAAAAAAAATAATGCGATTAGTGAGTATGATGTTTTCTTTGTCATATATGTATGTTGATAAGTAAATTATTTAGATATCAAGGATTTATATATGTCAAAGATCTCTTTGGCACACTGCTCTTCTGAAAATCTTTTGGCATACGCTTTCCCGTCGACAATCATCTTAGCTTTCAAATCGGAGTCTGTCAAGATGCGGTTGATCGCATCAGACATCTCTTTATCATTAGTAGGGTCGACATAAATCGAACTTGATCCACCAGCCTCTTCCAAACATGATCCTGTGGCTGCGACGACAGGGACTCCAGCGTTCAGTGCCTCCACAATAGGAATTCCAAAGCCTTCGTAGAAAGAAGGGTAGACGAACACTTCTGCTTGGGCATACACGACAGGAAGATCTTTGAAATCAATTCCTGAGACGATTTTTATTCTGTCGGCCAAACCGTTTTCCTTTACATATTCATCGATCTTCGACGCATACTTAGTGCGTCTGCCGACAATCACGAGTGAGATGGATTCTTCGATGTCTTTCAACGCTCTTACAATCTGTAGCGCATTTTTTCTTGTCTCGATACTTCCAACGTTGAGAATATATCTTTTAGGAAGCTCGTATTTTTTTGCGACGCGGGCTTTCTCTTCTTCACTTATCTCTTTTGCAAACTGTGCGTCGCAACCTTGGTAAACGACTTTAATCTTTTCTGCATCAATATGATACAGCTCCACAATATCATTCTTTGTGCGTTCGCTTACTGCAATCACAACGTCGCAATTCTCTGCAGCCTTACGGAATTTATAGTCGTAGATTTTACGGTCGATAAGTTTGTAGCATTCCGGCATTTTGCGGAAGATGAGGTCGTGGATAGTCACCACACTTTTCATCTTACTTTTTGCAATGTTGAGAGGCAACTCATTGCTGAGTCCGTGGAAGATTTCAGCACCTTCATTTTCAGCATCTTGAGTGACACCGAATGTACGCCACACGCTTGCGAAAATAGAGTCTTTGATGACAAGACGGATATGAGGGGAGAAAGTGTCCATAATCCTTTGCATCCATGCGTTCATTCTTCCTTTAGGAGAATATACGACGAATTTATCGTCGGCATCAGCATGTTTGCATAGTGATTCCAACACATATCGGCTGTAGTTGCCGAGGCCAGTCCCATTTTTTACGGCTCTTTTGCCATCGAACGCAATCTTCATATGAAAGTTGTTAAGACGATACAAAAGTAGGCATTTTATTTAGATAAAATAAGAGCAGAGTTGCATAAAAGAAACTCTGCTCTGATTATTGAATGATTTTAATAAAATGCTTTGCTTATTTTCTAAAAACTTGCGAAATTCGCATAGCTTTTAAGGTAAAGCCCAAGTGGCGAAATGGTAGACGCGCTGCTTTCAGGTGGCAGTGGTCGCAAGGCTGTGCAGGTTCGAGTCCTGTCTTGGGCACGAAAGAGAAAATCTAAATTAAGAATGCGGAATACAAAATTTTTAATTTAGCATTTAAAACTTGTATCCGATAAATGGAATGTTCTTTCCGACGATATTTCCTTGCTTATTGAAAAGGAATACTGATGGAGTTGACTCAAGATTATAAGTCACTGCACTTTTACCTTCTGCATCGTTCACACATACCCAAGGACATTGTGCCGCAGCTTTCTCAAACGCTGCCATATCCTGGTCGAAGCTGACGTGGTATATCTCTACGTCTGGATTCTCATTATAGTAAGATTTGATGCTGGATAAGACGTTCTGATCCATTTTTCTAAGATTCCAGAATAGAAGAATCACGTTTTTGTTTTTGATATTGTTGAGACTGACGTTATTGTTTTGAGCGTCAGGAAGATTCAAATCAACGAATGTTGCTTTTTCAGAATACAAAAGATCGTCGCCAACTTTCTTGTTGCCTGCTGATGTGTTAGCCAGTTTGGCAAGCAATTGGTTGGAATAAACATTGCCATTACGAATCATATTCCATCCGTTTGCCACAATGGCAAGCATACGTCTGTCATCAGGGTCGTTGAAGTCGTATGGCTCAATATTATAAATCAGTTTGACATTCATCGCATAATATGCTACAGGTGAGATAGGATCCTCTTTTACCAATGAGTCTGCCATTTCTCTGTATCGCATCACACGTGAATAGATTAGTTTCTTCATCTGCTTCTGTGGACATTTGTCGTTCATCAGCATCAATGTCTTGATATACTTGTTTGTGATTCTTACGTGTTGGCTTAGTTTGCAGACCTGTGCCGCATATTTGTCGCCAGTAAGGTATAGCTCTCCACGTAATCCCACATTGAAGTCGACTCTTTTTGTGGAGTCGGCACAGAAAACAGCACTCAATGAGTCTGCTCTCAACTGAAAGAAGCTCATTCTTTTTACTGCATTGCGCTCTATCATGAATACACCTGCTGAATCTGCGAGTATGGAATCAGTGCAGACAGGGAATTCCGACGTTAGACTGTCGATATAAACCATCTTTCCTGCTGCTGCAGGGATCTTACCGCATACTGTAAGGGTAGGATCTTTCTGGCACGATATGGATACCAGTGCCATGAAAACAAAGACTATTATTCTTAATATAGTAGCATTTTTCATATTATCCTAATTTAATCCTTTACTTAGGTAGCAAATATAGAGAATGTTTGTTTCAAATTGAAATTTAATCATTTTTTTTTGATTTTTTGTTATTATCTAAGCCGTTTTTTTAACTGACAATCCATTATTTAGTCGTCCTAAACAAGATTTGTTTTTCCCATCGGAACAAAAATGTTATTTTTGTGGCAAACTATATTTAATAGAAACCAACAGAAAAAGCGACAAAATGGCTCAACAGACTCAAGCGTGGGGTTCACGTATTGGATTGATTCTTGCAATGGCTGGTAATGCTGTCGGATTAGGAAATTTTTTACGTTTCCCTATTCAGGCGGTTAATAATGGTGGTGGTGCTTTCATCATCCCTTATCTTGTATCTTTCTTCCTACTTGGTCTGCCACTTCTTTTTATAGAGTGGAGTACTGGTAAGTTGGGAGGAATGTCTGGACATCATGCTCCACCTATGATTCTTCAGTCGGCACATCGTCATCCGATATGGAAATATTTCGGATCGATGGGTATTTTCTGCAGTACGCTTATCTGTGCCTATTACGTCTATATTGAGAGTTGGACTTTGTCGTATGCTATTCATTCAGTATGTGGCACTTTCATGGGAATGGATGAAAATGAGGTTGCTGCATTCTTTGGCAGGTATCTTGACCTTAATGTTTCGACATCGTTCATTCCTCACGACACATTGGTTTGCTTCGTTGCATGTGTCGTATTCAATATTTGGATTCTAGCTAAAGGAATTAAAGATGGAATAGAGAAGGTGGCAAAGGTGGCGATGCCGTTGCTTTTGCTTTTCGGAATATTCCTTGTTGTAAGAGCTTATACTCTTGATAAGGGCGACGCTGGGGCGACATTCGGCAGTATGGATGGTTTCAACTATCTATGGACACCTCAGTTTGATTCGTTGACTAATCCTAAGGTATGGTTGGCTGCTGGTGGACAGGTATTCTTCACTATGTCGCTTGGAATGGGATGCATACAGTGTTATGCGTCGTATATCAAAAAGCATGATGATATCGTTTTGAATTCGTTGACTGCCGGTTTCACTAATGAGTTTACAGAGGTGGTGCTTGGTAGTGCGATCATATTCCCGATTGCTGTGGGATATTTTGGTGTGCCTGCCGTACTTGAGATGACTCAGTCCGGTGGATTCAGTCTTGGTTTCAAGACTCTTCCATACCTGTTTGCCCAATGGGGACCAGTGCTTTC
The DNA here is from genome assembly GCA_045642085.1 of Paludibacteraceae bacterium. Lineage (GTDB taxonomy): Bacteria > Bacteroidota > Bacteroidia > Bacteroidales > Paludibacteraceae > UBA1723. The sequence continues at coordinate 86,984 of JAZUIF010000101.1, forward strand.
AGCGTTGGCTGGACTAGCATTCTTCGGTTTGCTTTTTTTCTCTGCGGTGACGTCGTCGCTTGCGATCTCGACACCATTGGTGTCGTTCTTCACGGATAGTTATAAGTGGACACAGAAGAAAGCATCTTGGATTTATGGAGTTGTTCTGTTCTTCTTGGCCTTGCCTACAGTGTTGTTTTTCGACAAAGGAGTGTTCGACCAGTACGACTTTTGGGCAGGCACGTTTGCACTCTTCTTCTTTGGAATGATTGAGACAGTGATGTTCTCATGGGTGATGGGAATGGATAAAGGTTGGCGTATAATCCATTATGGAGCGGAGGTGCAGCTTCCGGTAATTTTCAAATATATCCTTAGATATGTCACACCGGTGATGATGATATTGATTTTTGTTACAGCTGTAATCAAGCCTAAGGATGATGATTGGAGTAAAATCTCATTGTCAGGATGGGAGGTCGACAATTCATCTATCATAGGAGAGTTGACTCATAAAGGAATCGGAGCCAACTCATCATGGTGGGCAGACTACTATTATTCTGACTATGTTGGCGAGGTGAATGGAGTGACTGATAATTCTGTCGACATCAATCTTGGAGATGGCATCAAAACGGTTTCGTTGCCAGAAGGAACAGTGCCTGTGGTGAAAGTTGGCGATAAGGTGGAGCAGGGTACAGCGTTGAGTAAGGGAACTGTTATCAACGATGTCATGTATGTCGATATCACACGTATTTCGCTATTGATGTGTCTGGTGATACTATGCGTGATGATATACTTGGTGGACAAGAAGAATAAGGATAACCAAATTAGATACGAGGAGGATTAATTATGAGTGGAGAAGCATTGACAATGTTGCTTTTGGTGCAGGTGCCAGTCGCAGCAATCACAATATATTTCTATATCAAAATCTTGAAGAGCAAGAAACCCGGAGCTTGATAAATGAATAAATTGGAAATACTCGTAGAGACGCATGGACGTGCGTCTCATTTTTTGTGGCAAAAAAATCATTTATATTGATTGTTACGTGTGATATTGCAAGTCAGATATTGTTGTTGGCATGGTTTGTGTGGTGATTTTATTAAAAGGTTAATGCTATGATTTTTGTTATAATTTGTTTGGCCATCGTCGTTTTTATGGTGGCGTTTGCATTCTTCTTCCTGCATATATCCATTTATAAGGACACCGTTGGTCGAAGTGAGGAAAATTTCAGAAAGAAGTTTGGAGCTGAACAGCCAGAAACTCTTTCTTGGTTCGACGTTTTACGTGCAGAAGGAAAGGTAAATGACCATTTTATTACCAATTCCAAGGGACAGCGTCTGCATGCTTATGGAATCCCTTGTCAGGATGCGAAAGGGACTGTGGTATTGGTTCATGGATACACTGGTTGCTCGATTCAGACATTGCCACATGCAAAAATGTATTTGGAAAAGTTTCATTTCAATGTTGTGATGGTCGACTTGGCACACCATGCAAGCAGTGATGGTCATGTGACTGGTATGGGATGGCCCGACCGTTTGGATGTCTTGCAATGGGCATCAGAGGCAAACCGTTATTTCGACGCTTCTCTTCCTGTGGTGCTACACGGCTTATCGATGGGTGGAGCATGTGTAGTGATGTGTGCAGAGGAAGGGTTGCCGTCATGCGTGAAGGCAGTCATTGACGATAGTGGATTCACATCCGCATTTGCAGAGTTCAGCCACGAGATGAAGCTAAAGATGCATCTTCCTGCATTCCCACTACTATATGCGGCAAGTCTACTATGTAAGATAAAAGAAGGATGGTCTTTCACAGAAGCTTCGGCGATCAAATCATTGGAGAATGTTGAGATTCCACTTCTTGTTATCCATGGCGACGCAGATACTAGAGTGCCAGTTTCTGAAGGAAAACGTATTTTTGCTACGAAGAAAAAGAATAAAGAGATGTGGCTTGTGGAAGGAGGCACTCATATCAATGCCATTACAGAACAGCCAGAAAAGTACGAACAGGTTGTGTCGGAATTTTTGAATAAGACATTAAGATAAATTTATGTAATTTCGGAGTTGTATTCCGAAATTGCATAGAATTGAGATTAAAATAAAACGGCTGTGCTTCATGTCGAAACACAGCCGTTTTTATGTATGATACAATCAACAAAATGCTGTTTATTTTTCTGTGACTAACTAATTTAGTATATTTGCAGAAAAATAAA
>JAZUIF010000102.1:0-16440 GCA_045642085.1 Paludibacteraceae bacterium
AGAAAGTTGGGGCTTTGTTGCATTTTTTCGTTGATTTTTAAATACGAAAAGAGGGCATATCAATTTTGATACACCCTCTTAATTTTGCATTCAGTATTTTTTATCTTCTGTGTCTCTTGTTCAAATCAGCAACTTTATCGCAGAAGAATTTGTTATTGTATAGCTCTTCCACGGTCTTATGCATACGGTAATGCCAGTAATTGTCTGGATCACCTGGATCGTTGATTCTCTCTTTGAATGTCTTGTCCCAACGTACATTTCCGTCGACCGCCATCCAATCTTGAATCGGAAGAATCACCCACATGGCTTGTGATTCAAGGTGTGATGCGATGATCTTCTCACATATCCAAGGCTCGCAGAACAATGGTGCATCTCCATATTCGTGAAGATAGTTGTTGAAATATCTCTGTGTCTTTCCTTTGTCTTCCTCCCACCATGCTCGCATTGTGCTCATGTCGTGTGTCGACGTTGTGCTGACGCAACGGTATGGAGTGTTCTCCAAATGTCCAAATTCGACATTGAATTCCTTAGGCATACGTTGGATCTCCAACGATAGGATTCCCAACTCATTCATGACGTCTGGCACACATGCTGGCACCATTCCAAGGTCTTCTCCGCAACACATCATTGTTGTGCTGTGTACCAATGATGGAAGTTTCTCCATTGCTTGCTCTGCCCAGAATGTGTTGTGTCTCTCAAAGTAGAAATAGTTGTATAGACGATTGATCTTGTCTCGCAACTGTGGATCAAGCATCGTGAATGCTTCACTATTCTGCACTGTGATGCGTGGATGATATTTTGTAGGGTCTTGATAATCACGTACAAACAAGACCTGACAAAGTAGACTCATCAATCCGTCTCTAATCTTCTTCTCTGCGTCAGTGCTGTAAGGAAGCAAGGTTTTGATCTTTTGTTGAGTGTCGACCTCCTTGCGTAGCTTATATTTGTTTTCGTCGATTTCGACAAGGTATTTCTGCTTTACCAATAGATCGTCTCCACCGAACAGACGACGAAGAATTTCATCGTTAGTGTTTGGCTCACAGAATTTCTCTTCATCAAACTCGATTCCAAACGATTCGATTTCCTCTTTTGTCATTGGCAATGCTGGTGCAAATTGACCCAACAATCCCCACACGCAATCTTTTGGAATACGGAAGATGCGGAAGAATCCAAGGATGTGGTCGATTCTGTATGCGTCGAAATAATCGGACATCTTGCTGAAACGGTTTCTCCACCATGAGAAATCATCTTTCTGCATCTCTTTCCAGTTGTAGATTGGGAATCCCCAGTTCTGACCATAGATGGAGAAGTCATCAGGTGGAGCTCCTGCACTTCCGTTGCAATCGAATAGTTTTGGATATTGCCATACGTCGACACTATTCAAATCCATACCGATTGGAATGTCTCCCTTCAACGCTATTCCGATGCTATGACAGTATGCCACCGCTTTTTTCAACTGACTATCCAAGTGGAATTGTAGATAGTAGTAGAATGTGACTTTTGGATATGCTGCACTCTGTGGATCACACAAAGCAGATGTTTTTGCATCTGTATATTTTGCGTAGTCTCCCCACTTGGCAGTCTCGCATGTGCCGAATTTGTCACGTAGATAAGAGAATGCGGCATACGGACGAAGCCAATGCATGTTGGCATCGTAGAATGTCTTGAATTCTGGGCTGTTCAAAAACGACTCTTTGTCTCTGTCGAACATTGCCTGAAGAATACTCATCTTCCAATCCATCACCTTTTCGTAGTCGACTGCGTCAAGTGAGTTCAAGTCGTTACGCATCTTATCGAAATCATACTTGTTCGGCACTTCTCCGCAATCTTCGATAGAGATATACATCGGATGAAGAGCGAATGTGGAGATGGCGCTATATGGGTAGGAGTCTTTCCATGTATGTCGACTTGTGGTATCGTTGATTGGCAACGTCTGGATAATACGCAATCCCATTGCTTTTGCAAGATCTGCAAACGGTTTCAAATCAGCGAATTCTCCGCAACCGAAACTCTTTTTAGTTCGTAGAGAGAAAATAGGAATTGCTACTCCGGCTCCTCTAAATACTGGCAACTGGAAGTTCGGAACTCCGTCGTTGGCAATCACAAGGTTGTAGCTGCCTTTAGGCAACTTGAATTTACGGTTTTCTCCATCTTCCCAAGCAAGGATAGCTTTTGTTTTCTTATCTCTGATGACGTATTTATATTCAGCGACAGTCTTCTTTAGTTTGCTTCCTTCCGCAGTACACCAGAAATATGGGGCACCTGCACACGAAAGCTTCATTGCCTCGTCTTCTTTCCATTTTCCCCACTGGCTTTGGTCGCCTATCAGGCAAATCTCGTGCTCTTTGAGTAAGTTTGGTATTGTCACCGAAAAGATAACCGGAGAAATTCTTTTAGGCAATTCATATTTAGTGGCATGATAACATACCGCTTCAGTAAATGCTTTAGTGTTCAATATGCTTTTGGCGGAGTCTGTCGCACCATATTTGTCGATTACGGCGATTTTAATATTCTCTTTTATCGGAATTTCTATTTTTCTCGACATCCAAGGTTCTTGGCGAGTTTCCTCACCAATTTTGTAGAAGTAAGAATATCTGATATTGCTACGGCTGATATTGATGGTAAGAGTCCATCCATCCGACGTTTGCATCATAGGAAGAGCGTTCTCCTCTGTGAATCCAAGTTCGTTGCAAGCTCCGACTATATATATCTGGTCGGCTGTGACGCCTTCTGCCTTTAATAGAAATGTAATTTGCGACATAATATCTCTCCTTTTTGCTATTGAAAATATGGATATGCCAAAGATAAGAAATTTTTAGGAGATTATAAATTATGACGTTGCAAAAACTTATGCTTTGCATTATGATTTTAATATGGAGTTGTCTTTGATCACCAACCTAATGGCAATTCTGATGTGTCTAATTCTGTGCAGTATCGAAAAGCTGATGGATCGATTGTTTTTAGACGAGAAAAATCTTTAAAATGAATGGATTTGAGTTTTTTGCAATTTGTAAATGCATTAAATCCAATGTGGGTTATATATGAAGATAATTCCACATTTTCTAAATTGAAACAGCCTTCGAAGGCCTCTTCTTCAATATTCTCCATGTGACATTGTATGCTTGCTTCCCTGAGATTTCTACAGTCCGCAAATGCTCTCGTGCCTAAATATGTCACTGATTCTGGAATATCTATTCTTCCTATACAACATCCCTCAAACGCATGCTCTCCAATGTATGTTACGGAATTAGGTATTTCTAACTTTTCCAATTTTGCATTGTAGAATGCGTAATTGTTAATGCTGATCACATATGACGGAATGCTAAATCTCCCTTTTTTACATTCTGATACAGAGATTATTTCTGATTTTTCTTTGCCATATAATACTTCGTCTTTGCAAATGAAATGTTGATTTTCAGACGCTACTTGGATTTCCTTCAAATTACAACATTGTAAAAATGGATTTTCTCCGATATTGGTAATGCTATTCGGAATTATTACTCTTTTCAATTTGAATTCGTGGTGGAATGCATAGCCTCCAATACTCGTTACTGAATATAAATGGAATCCCTTTAGCAGTTTTGACGGTATGTCAATTTCTTCAGGGTGAAATCCATTTTTGATTCCCGTTATTTTCACTGTCGAATCTGACAATTGCTCGAACTTATAAATTGAATACGTAGAAATTTGAGCATCAAAGAAAAATTTGACAAGCTTTTTTTGCCAATTCGTACTGGTCGGAATCAGTAAGAGAATTGCGATGGTAATAAATAATAATTTCCTATTTCTGTTTGTATGATCCATGCTGTTCTTGAAAGTCCACAAAAGTAAATAAAAAGGCTGGATTCATCAACGAATCCAGCCTCCTTTCAACCTTAAATTATTTTACGCTTACGTTGACGTTAACGTTAACATTGTGGTCGTTAACGTCAAGGTTATCGTCAGCGTTATAGCGTTATCGTCAGCGTTATTTTAATTCTCAAATAAAAGACCTTCGTCGTTAGCGTCGACGATGATTGGCTTCTCTTTGTTTACAGTTCCTGCCAACAACTTCTTAGACAATTCGTTAAGTAGATGACGCTGCAAAACTCTCTTCACTGGACGTGCACCAAACTCTGGATCGTAGCCTTCTGTTGTGATGAACTCCATTGCCTTGTCTGTTAAGTTGATTGTGATATCCACGTCGGCAAGCATCTTCTTGATTTTCTTGACATGCAATCCGACGATGTTTCCAATCTCCTCCTTGTTAAGTGGAGTAAACATCACAATCTCGTCTATACGGTTCAAGAACTCTGGACGGATTGTTACCTTCAACATATCCATCACAGCATTCTTTGCTGCCTCTACTGTTTCCTCTTTGTTTTCAGGAGTCATCTTCTCAAACTTCTCACGGATTTCGTGTGAACCCATGTTAGAAGTCATGATGATGATTGTATTCTTGAAGTCGACGACGCGTCCCTTGTTGTCTGTCAAACGTCCGTCATCCAACACCTGAAGCAAGATGTTGAATGTGTCTGGATGTGCCTTCTCTATCTCATCAAACAACACTACACTATATGGTTTACGACGTACTGCTTCTGTCAACTGTCCACCCTCATCGTATCCGACGTATCCCGGAGGCGCTCCGACAAGTCGAGAAACAGAGTGCTTCTCCTGATACTCACTCATGTCGATACGAGTCATCATTGTCTCGTCGTCAAACAAGAATTCTGCCAATGCCTTGCTCAACTCTGTCTTACCTACACCTGTTGTTCCAAGGAATAGGAATGAACCGATTGGTCTCTTTGGATCCGACAATCCAGCACGTGAACGACGTACCGCATCTGAAATGGCTGAGATGGCATCATCTTGTCCGATGATTCTCTTATGCAACTCTTCCTCCAAATGAAGTAGCTTCTCACGCTCGCTCTGACGCATCTTAGTGACAGGGATACCAGTCCAACGGCTTACAATGAATGCGATATCATCTTCGTCGACCTCTTCCTTGATCATTCGACCCATGCCGTTGTCCTCAAGCTGCTTTTCAAGCGACTTGATTGTCTCCTCTGAATCTTTGATCTTTCCGTAACGAAGTTCGGCTACAAGTGCGTAATCACCTTCACGTTCTGCCTTCTCGGCCTGGAATTTATACTCTTCGATCTTAGCTTTCTCTGCTTGTACCTGGTTGACAAGTTCTTTCTCGCTTCCCCATTTTGCCTTCATCGCAGAGCACTCGTCTCTCTTCTCCGCAATCTCTTCATTCAAAGCTTTTAGCTTCTTCTGGTCGTTTTCTCTCTTGATTGCCTCACGCTCAATCTCTAGCTGCATGATGTCACGCTGCAATTTGTCAAGAGCCTCAGGTACTGAGTCGATCTGGATACGAAGACGTGATGCTGCCTCGTCGATCAAGTCGATTGCCTTATCTGGCAAGAAACGGTCTGTGATGTATCTGCTTGAAAGCTCGACTGCCGATATGATTGCATTGTCTTTGATACGCACTTTGTGGTGAGTCTCATATTTCTCTTTCAATCCACGAAGGATAGAGATTGTGCTCTCTTTATCTGGCTCGTCAACAATGACTTTCTGGAAACGACGCTCAAGAGCCTTATCCTGCTCGAAATATTTCTGATACTCATCAAGTGTAGTCGCACCGATTGATCTCAACTCACCACGAGCAAGCGCTGGTTTCAAAATATTTGCGGCATCCATTGCACCGTCGCCCTTACCGGCTCCGACCAATGTGTGGATTTCATCAATGAACAGAATTATCTCACCGTCAGATTTAGAAACCTCGTTTACGACTGATTTCAAACGCTCCTCAAACTCACCTTTATATTTGGCTCCGGCAACAAGAGCTCCCATATCCAATGAGTATAGTTGCTTTGTTTTCAAATTTTCCGGAACGTCGCCACGTACGATTCTGTGAGCAAGACCTTCCGCGATCGCAGTTTTACCAGTACCTGGCTCGCCAATCAATATAGGATTGTTTTTAGTACGACGCGATAGAATCTGTAGCACACGTCGGATCTCCTCATCACGGCCAATCACCGGATCTAGTTTTCCTGAACGTGCTCGCTCATTCAAATTTATTGCAAATCGTTCAAGAGCCTGGTATGATTCTTCCGCACTATCAGATTTTACTGTATTTCCTTTTCTTAATTCCTTGATCGCTTCTGCAGTGTCGTTAGCAGTCATTCCGAATTTCTTCAAAACGATTGCTGCAGCACTTTCTGTGTTTAGCAAACCAAGAATCATATATTCCACAGTGACGAAATCATCACCTGCCTCTTTACTCAACGTTTCTGCCTTTAGGAATAGATCGTTAGTCAAGTGGCTGAAATATGGCTCACCTCCTCTGACCTTTGGACCTTGCTCCACCATTCTATCTATTGCAAACGCAATTTGTTGGGCGTTGGCTCCTGTTTTACTTATTAGAAAGTTTACTATGTTATCGCTTACTTTAAGAGAAGCCTTGAATATATGTTCCGGCTCGATAACCTGCTGTCCGGAAATTTGAACTATTTTAATAGCCTCTTTAACGACTTCCTGTGCTTTTAATGTGAAATTCTTAAAATCCATAATCGTCAAATTTTAGTGTTACGCTAATATAGATTCAAAATGCGTGCCAATGCAAAAAAGTGTGATAAAATTATTGTCGACGCGACAAAAAGTCCAACTGTAATGCGTTTTGTGGCTGATTGTGCGTCAATTTGGCAGAACTGAATCCTGCTTTGTCCTTGTTTTTGTTAGAGACTTACCATGATAGCTATTGTATTATATCGTGGTATGTCGGTTATTCTTCGAAGCCTAGATAATTGACGTTTGTTGTAAACGTATCTATTATATCTAAAAAGACCTTTATCTTGTGTTTCTCTTCCTCTATTTTCTCTAATGTCATTTTTGTGAAGAATGAGGATTCGAATAAATTGATTCCGCAGGGGATGTAGATGTCAAGCACGTTGAGATCAGCAAGAATTCTGATTTCATCGGTTGAATCCTCGGTTAATTCATCTGCGACCTGGGTCAATTTTATCAATTTGTCTCTGAATTTAGCAGTAAGCATTTGAGACGTGCCTTCGAAATCATTAGTATAGATGGAGTATAGATTGTTGAGATTTTCGTCGTTAGTCTTGATTTTTTTGTATTTATCACTCGCGAAAATGCTTGTCTTCATATTAAATAAAGTTCGAGAGGCAACAATGTCATTGAACTGGATACGGATGTTTATTCCCTTAAACAGTGTATCAGATGATTTCCTGGCCTTGTATATAAGAGACAACTCTCTGAATAGGAAGTCGGTGTCGTTCATTTTCCCGTAGAATGAGTCTTCTATCTCTGCATTGTTGCAGTAGCTGAATAGCTCGTTACTATTGAATTCTTCAACATTATCTACAGATATCTCATAATCGTTGTATCTGATTCTGCCATCGATATTGTAGTCTTTTGTCGCTTGTCTGATGATTTGTGGTAGAATCTTTGTTTTGTAGAACTCGCTGTTGCTTTTGAATGCGATTTTGAACAATATAAATACCAAAAGAAATACAGACATGACGGTAATAGAAAAGTCGTAAGACCCTAGTAGATTGAATAAATAATGTAGAGCAAATGCAGAAATGATTGGAATAATTGCAAATCCAGCAAGGTATTTCTTCCTCTTTTTCTCTTGTTGCTTTAGTAAAAACTCAATGGATTCCTCTTTGTTGTCACTTGACTTATTTTCTCTTGACGTTTCTGATTTGTCATTTTGGTTTGACTCTGTCGATTCAGTGTATATTTCAAGATTTGTATCCTGATGATTATCTGATGTGCTTTTTGTCTTATATAACTCTTGGAATTCGCTCATGGTATTAAATTTATATTGGCAAAGTTATGACTTTTGTTTTTTCTCCCAATCATCTGGAACCTCATTTTAATATTGTTTAGTGTAAATAAACATAATCTCTTGAGTGTGAGAGTTTTTGTAGGGAGTAAAAACTTAACTGTCGCAGAAATTTTCTATTTTTGCAGAAAATTTCAAAAAAAATTATGAATCATCTAGTATCGCCGTCGCTTTTGTCGGCAGATTTCTTGAATTTGAACAACGATATCGTGATGCTTAACGAGAGTGAGGCTGATTGGTATCATCTTGATATTATGGATGGAGTGTTTGTTCCTAACATCTCTTTTGGTATGCCAGTGATCAAGGCAATCGCAAGCAAGGCTACAAAACCGCTTGATGTCCATTTGATGATTGTAGATCCCGACCGTTATGTGGAGGAGTTCCATAAATTAGGAGCAAAGGTGTTGAGCGTTCACTACGAGGCTTGCACACATCTTCACCGCACATTGCAGCATATCAAATCTTTGGGTATGTTGGCAGGAGTCACTTTGAATCCACACACTCCAGTTTCAGTGCTTGAGGAAATTATCTGCGACGCAGACGTAGTGATGCTAATGAGTGTCAATCCTGGTTTCGGTGGACAAAAGTTTATCGAGAACACCTTGGATAAGGTTCGTCGCCTAAAGAAAATGATTGTAGAGAAGGGATCTAACGCTAAGATTGAGATCGACGGTGGTGTCAATTTCGAGACTGGTAAGGCTCTCCTTGAAGCAGGTGCAGACATTTTGGTTGCTGGTTCATTCGTGTTTGGAGCTAAAGACCAGAAAGCCACAATCGCTGGTTTGAAGAATCTATAAATATTTGTAGAGACGGGGCATGTCCCCGTCTTTGTTATTGGGCATGTCCCCGTCTTTATTATTGGGCATGTCCCCGTCTTTATCTAAATTTCAATATTATAACGGTACAAAAAACAATATGAATTTTATCGTTAAGTCAATCCGTAGATTTCCATATCTATTTCTGACAATCTTTTTTGCTTTAGGAATTGTAATAGAATACAACTTCCATTTATGCGACATCAATATGGTTGGTGTGGCAGTGACTTTTGTCGCTTCCTTGGTGTCATTTTTAGTTTATATAAAGAAGCCAATTATAACGAAGACAATGTCTTCGTTAACGACAATCTCTGCATCTATGTTGTTGATGACAGTCTTTTTTCTTGGCGGAGTATGTGAACATTCCGTTCATCCGAAATTTGTAGAGACGCGGGATCTTCGCGTCTCGGATAAGAATCCCGCCGACGTGTATGTCGCCAAAATCACATCGGTTCCCAAACTGACGAAGAGTGGAAAGATAAATGTTGAGGCTGAAACCTATTTGTATGATTCATCTGCAATGTTGTATACAAGTCCCTACGTAAGAACGATGCTGACGTTTGACACATCTGCGGTTTCTTTCCAAAAGGGTGATTTTGTCGTCTTCTCATCTTCCCTTAAGTCGACAGAAAACGGAGAGAAGATTGGATTCAACTACGATACTTACCTGCGTAAGAAGGGAGTTGAGGCTACAGCGTTGGTGAAACGGTTTCAAATTTTAGGGCAACCACAAGGGATTGCCCCAACGGATTTTTCGTTGGAGACAATCGCTGCAGAATTGAATTCGACGTTGCATAAGGCAACCACAAGGGATTGCCCCTACAGAGATTCCCAGAATTTGATTGTAGCGATTACACTTGGCAACAAGACTGAGATGGATGATGGGCTGAAGGATGCTTATTCCAAAGCGGGTGCGAGCCATTTGTTGGCGGTGAGTGGGCTTCATGTCGGCATAATAATATTTATCGTGGAGTTTTTGGTGGGTATGCTGATCCATCCGAAGAAGCGCCCCTTGATTTTCGCTATGATTCTGATCTCTCTGATTTGGGGATATGCCTTCTTGACCGGACTGGCGGCTTCGGTGGTCCGCACATCTCTTATGTATACTGTTTATAGAGTCGCTTTGCTTTTGTTTAGTAAGGCAAATCCGATTAATGTTGTCTCGTTCACAGCGTTTGCGATGCTTGTCTACAATCCGTTTAATGTTTTTGATTTGGGCTTCCAATTAAGTTTTGGAGCCGTCTATTCTATTCTGTTTTTCGGACAACCGGTGACGAAGACAATGGAGAGTTTAATTCCGGAGATTAAAATGTCATGTAGAGAAGGGACAAGACATGTCTTGAATGAAAAAAACGAGGTTTCTCGTAAAGACGCGAGATCTCGCATCTCTACCTTGGTTTCTCAAATCATTTCTTTGTTAAATAAACTCCGTGGATATGTTATCGGAAGCGTTGCAATCAGTATTGCGGCACAGGTTTTGACGACGCCGATCGTTTTGCTTACATTCCATACGTTTCCGATTCTCTCCATCGCTTCCAGCCTTGTCACGATTCCGATGGTCACGCTTCTGATTCCATTGGCTTTTGTTTATTATGGATTATATGGATTGTCGACATTGCTGCCGACTTTGACTGTTGTGTCTGATTTTGTGTTGGATATTGCGACGTTGGTTGCGAATGCGGTGAATGAGATCGTCTATTATACAGCCGACATCTCATTCAGCACTCTTGATAGAATTCCTTTTTATTCCTACGACGTGATTGTTTGGACGGTGGTGGCTCTGCTGGTTGTCGCTTATTGTAATTATCGTAGGCTGCCGTTGTTGTGGATTTCGGCAGTGGTCTCTGTTTTCTATTTTGCTGGAGCTACTGTCGATGGAATGAAAGAGAAGGAGACAAAGATGCTAGCGGTGTATAATGTGAATGGAGTGACTGCAGTGAATAGTATGACGGATTCAAATACGTTGTTTGGATGCGGCGATTCCGTTAAAGTCGACAAAAAGGCAAAAGAATTTTGGGCTAATCGTTTGTTGCCAACTCCATCGTCGGCAGAGAGATCCTTTTTTGAATTTGAGACGGAGCGAGTTTATATTCTTTCTGACAAAGATGATTTGAAAAGAAATGTGGAATCGCCATTGAAGGTTGATATTTTGATTTTAGCGAATGATGTCGCCACTAAACAGCAGGATTTGAAGAATTTCAGATATAAAAAACTGATTGTGGATGGCTCAAATAAATACTATGTGGCGAAAAAGTGGGATGAAGAGAGGAAAAAGAGTGGGGTAGACTGCCATATAGTGAGGTTTGACGGCAGTTGGCTATATGAAATGAGTTAAAATGTGAAATTTTTATAATTTTGGTTATCAATAGTTTGATAATCTTTTTGTAAAAAATATGTCAGAAAGATTTGGAGTTAATAGAAAATGTACTACCTTTGCACTCGCAAACGGAAAGATGGCGGGATAGCTCAGTTGGTTAGAGCGTCGGATTCATAACCCGGAGGTCACGAGTTCAATTCTCGTTCCCGCTACCAAAATTCTTTGCATATGGCGGATTAATGTAGTGGCCTAGCATGCATGCCTCTCACGCATGAAACTCGGGTTCAAATCCCGGATCCGCTACTAAAAAGATATAGACAGCAGACTTTACTCGAAAGAGGTTTGGAGCGGTCAAAATGGCGGATTAATGTAGTGGTCTAGCATGCATGCCTCTCACGCATGAAACTCGGGTTCAAATCCCGGATCCGCTACCAAGAAGGTTTCTCAATTTTGAGAGACCTTTTTTGTTTTTTATGTGGAGTTCCGCAAAAGCCTATCCCGAAATATAATTAACCACGAAGAGCTTTGAAATCACTTAGGAAACGTAAAACTATGGTAATTATATTGCATTTGTTGAAAATGAGGATTGTTAAGGACGGAACGCCCTAATTCTTCCCTCCTACGCGAGCCCGAAGGACGAGCGTCTAAAAATAAGCGTGTTTGGACAACTCGTATATAATTGCCTTTTATTATTTATTTCTGCCTAAAGAGGGTCCCGAATATCTTTCCGTCGATTGGCTACCGTGGCCGATCAAAAAAATCTGAATGAGTCTTCCAAAATAGGAAAGTTTATTTTATCTTTGCACCAATGTTGATTAATAACAGTATAAAAAAATGAATGACGAACCAAAATTTGACGTGATATACCTTGAAGAAGCAGGTATATTCATTGACTCATTGCCAGAAAAGGCAAGAGATAAAGTTTTTTACAATATCGATAAAAGCAGATATGTAATAGACAAAGAATTATTCAAGAAATTAGACGGAGAAATATGGGAATTTAGAACCATTTTCAACGACATCTGTTATAGACTATTTGCGTTTTGGGATAAACGACAGAAAAAAGTGGTAATTGCCACTCATGGAATAGTCAAAAAAACAGATAAAACACCATCTAAAGAAATTGCAAAGGCCGAAGCCATAAGAAAAGAATACATGAACATTAAATACGGAGAGATATGAAATTTTACACTCACGAAGAAATGCTCGACAAATACATTGGTGTCAAAGGGACTCCAAGAAGAGATAAATACGACAAAGACATTGAAGACTTCCTTATCGGGGAAGCCATCAAGAAGACTCGTTTGAAACAGAATCTCACACAAAAACAGTTGGGGGAGTTGGTTGGAGTGAAGGAGGCTCAGATTTCCAAGATTGAGAGTGGAAAAAGTATCACTTGGAACACTATTGTGAAGGTGTTCAAGGCAATGGGAGCCAACTCAGGCACACTCGACCTCGGAGAAATGGGAAGAGTGGCGTTGTGGTAATCACTATTTCTAAACATGCAAAGACGGGGACAAGCCCCGTCTCTATTTATCGTCGGACAGCACGGACAGGATTGCCGACGCAACGGTTGGCTCTGCTCCAAGTCGCTGCGATATCGTAAGTGGACATGGTGCTACCAAGGTACTCGCGTTCCTCTACCAGTGTAGACGACCAATAGTTGCCATAAGAGCCCACACTTTTGATATCCGAACCGTCACGGTAGCCAGCGGCAGGCAGAAAGATAGCGTTGCCATTTGCACCTGTGAAGCCCATGCCACGTACACCATTAACTTCGATCCAGTCGAACGGGCAATACTTTACCAACTCTTTGAAATCCTCATCCGTAGGCATTCGCCACTCACTACCCCAATTGGCAGACGCGGCGTCGTCCTCTGGAAGAAGAACCGATAGTTTGTCTTTTGGCCCCCAATAACCATAATTGCCAAAGTTGTACTTTGTCAAGGAATCCAACTCCCCAGAACTACGTAGAGTCGCATATTTATAATTGCCCCATTTGTATGTATCTTTTGGCGACGTCTCACCCCATGCGAAATAGTTGCCAAATTCCTCTGGCTTCGTTGCGCCCACGTTGTATTTAGCCCATAGGTTTCCAGATGGAAGGCCTAGGTCGACGTATTCTCGGCCATTGCTGTCTTTTCCAGAAAGGTCGGTAAAATTGCCACTATTATCATCAACACCAGAGCCACCGTCAGTCTGTTCATTATCCTGACTCTTTGGCTCGTTCTCTTCATCATCTCCACAAGAGATAAAAGGCATCGTTGCTACCAATAGCGATGCTCCCAATAAATAGTTTATTCTCATAATTCAAATTCTTTTAAGAGATCATATAAATGCGTAAAAAGGCTCTCCCAACCTCCCTTAAAGGGAGGAGATGGCTCACTCATCTACCGTGGAACGGTTATTAAACCAGGCCATGGTTGGCAATCGTCGTATGACAATTGGCTACCGTGGCCGAATTTAAGGGAGATTTAGAGGGTCAGTAGAGATGCGATAATAACACGTCTCTACGACAATTATTCCATTTCCGACAGAATCAATTCAGGCGAGAATAAACAAAAAGCCATTGGATTTTGCCTAATGGCTTTTTGATGTTGGTGATGGATGCTAATTCTTTGCTCGTACCGCACGCACACAGTATCCCGGGCAGCGATAGGCGGTTTCACAACCTACATACAACGAAAACCCATATTCATTTTTAAAGTACATACGTAGAGCACTTTCCTCCTTCTCTTGGCACGATGATGACCAGTAGAAGCTGTGGCCGCCAGTATAGTAGTTATCCGATCCATTAAAATAGCCAGTAGTGGGAATAAAAATGGAGTTGCCGTTAGTAGCGGTGAATTTTATTCCATTCCTTGCGTCGACCGTTGTCCAGCTATATTCACAATTTTCGATTAGTTCTTGCATCTCCTCGATCGTCGGCATCCTCCAGTTCTTGCCCCAATTGGCTGTCGCTGCATCGTCTTCCGCTTCCAACACCATCTTGTTGTCTACGGTGCCATATTTTTCTGAATGGACGTATTTGGTAAAAGTTTTGCCTTTGTCCTCTGTCCACTTGTATGTACTCCAGCTGTAGTCTTCCTTTGGCTTGGTCTCGCCCCATGCGAAATAGTCACCGTATTCTGATGGTTTGGTGGCACCCACGTTATAGGTTGCCCAAAGTGTGCCCGATGGAAGGCCAAGGTCGACGCAAGCCTCTTTATAAATAGCGTAAACAGACAAATCAGAGGTGATTGTATCAAATGAAGTGCTCCATCCGACAAACTCATAGCCAGTCCTTACTGGTGCCTGTACTTCTTTAGGATGTGCACCTTCATATACATTTTGAGCATTTATCAAAGTGCTGTCTGATGTGTAGAATTTCACACTATACACATTTCTTTCTTCTTTCTTTGCACACACTGCACGCACAGAGTGTCCGGAACCTCCCCCGCCGTAATCTATGTATACCTTTTCATCCCTGAAGTACAAGAATCCAGGATTCTCGCCCACATCCACGAGAGATGACGACCAGTAGTAGCCGCTACTCTCACCAGCGATAACCCAATCGACGGCGTACCCAGCAGCAGGGAAAAAAATGGAGTTACCGTTAGTGGCGGTGAATTTCGCTCCTTTCCTTCCCTCGAACTCAGTACTGCTATATTCACAGTATTCTATCAGTTCCTGCAACTCTTCGCCTGTTGGCATACGCCACTCTGAGCCCCAGTTGACTGTGGCAGCGTCATCCTCTGGCTGCAATATTGTCAGGCTATCCTTCGAATTATACTTCGTCATAGAGTCTCTTCCCCATTTGTACGAGCCTGGGTAATACGAATCACTCGGATATGCCACGCCCCATGTTAGATGCCAACCAGATTCCTGTGGCTTGGAAGCGCCCACGTTGTAGGTTGCCCAAAGTGTACCGCTTGGAAGACCAAGGTCAACATAATCGTGATCGGCTATCTGACCGCTTACAGGCATTCTTTCAATATTTTCATTATTCCAGCGTATGACATTAGAATTTTCATCTTTAGTAACTCTAATGAAAACTGCTATACTTTTAGTATTAGCATTAAAATAGACATCATGCACTGTTATTTTGTAAATAGAATCGTTCTCTTGTATATAATCAAAAGTTATTCCTGATTTATTAGGGAAATGAGAATTCAAAGAGATATTCTTAATGTACAAGAACAAGTCATAATCTTTAAAAAAATCTACTCTAATTCCATATATTGTTTCCATTTCTATATTCGCATAAAAAGTAATTGAGACATTACCTTTTTCGTCAACATCGCTCACCTCTAATCCCCAAATCGAGTTAATTGTATCGTCGAATGCTATTTTCTGGATATCAGACTGGTCAATACGCAGTGTCGAGCTGTCGTTTTTAACAACAAGAAGGTAGGTTGAGTTAGAAGTGGAATCCTTTTGAACGTCAACCCGAAGTAGGCTTTCTGTATCAAAGTCAAGGATTGAACCATTGTTCAAATAGACGTGCATGTAGTTGTTGGCTATTGCCATAAAGATGGCAACGAATGAAGCCAATAGGAATATAATCTTCTTCATGTTAGATGTTATTTTACTTTACCACCACCTTCGTCGATTGATTACCATCACTCACCACATAAACACCATTCATCGCAGGAAGTTTCATCTCTACACTTCCCTCAGCATCGGTTACACCAGAAGCTACTACCTTGCCGTTCATATCAAACACCTGAATCTTAGTGTTTGGCTGTGCGTTGACGACGTGGATAGTCTCGTCGTCGGCATAAACTTCGAGTGCTAGGTTGCTGATGGTTGAGACGCTGGTCTCATCGCCAGTCGCACCCTTTGTCCAAGATAAAACATTTGTGTTGAATCTAACCTTGCTATCGTAATATCCTACATACAAAGCCAAACTGTCATATTCAATACTATAATAAATACTGTCCAAAGTGACTTTCCAAATGGAATCGTTTTCTTGAACATAGTCGCAGATTACACCAGCTTTAGAAAACAAATAACTATTCACAAAGAAATACTCTTTAATTTCGTTCTGAGTATAAAAATCCCCCCGGATTCCATAGAATCTCTCGTCTTCGTTATCCATATTGGTATAAAAAGAAAGAGAGATATAACCGTCAGCATCAAAGTCACCTCGCATTTCCAATCCCCAAATAGAGTCCTTCTTTGCCATTTCCACAATGATAGTCGTGTCGCTCACGATATTCTTTCCATCGAAGTTGTTGGAGAAAACGTAAGAGTTGCCGCGGCAAACTGGCAAAGCGACGGTGCCATTCAAAGCGACGTCATAATCCTCAATGGCCCCTGTGTAACGAACCACATATCCCTGCGTCGGCTTCAAATCCACTCCTTCAAAACGAGGGAATCCATCCTCTCCTTGCACCCATTGTAGCAATGGAATGGAGTCTGAATGATAATCATAAGCCTTTGGATTTTCTGAAACGTACTTATTCAAC
>JAZUIF010000103.1:0-7539 GCA_045642085.1 Paludibacteraceae bacterium
ATTATATAACAGTTGTCCAAAAATGAGGATTGTTAAGGGCCCATGTTTAATTATTTGGGACCTAACCCCTCCAACCAACGCAAGTCCGTAGGACGAGCGTATAAAAAATAAGCGTGTTTAGACAACTCGTATATAATTGCTATTTACATTTATGTTTTTTTAACAAAAAATATGCGATCTTAATCAAAAAAGAAGTAATTTTGCAGAAACTGAAATATCATCATACTATGAAGAAAGAAGATATTGGATTCGTCCGCGTCGCAAGCGCTATCCCTGTGGTGGAGATAGCCAATCCTAAGGTGAACGCAGATAGAATTATCGCTCTAATAGAGAAGGCAGCCAAGGAGAATGTGAAAATCGTCTGTTTTCCTGAACTTTGTCTCACAGGCTACACTTGTGCCGACCTGTTCTACCAACGTACTTTGATTGAGGAAACAAAAAGACAACTCATCAGAATCAATGAAGAAGCTCGCAAACATTGTATCTATGCCCTTATCGGAGCACCTTATTATCGTGACGGCAAATTGTATAATGCAGCTTTCGTAGCTGGAACAGAAGAGTTCTTCTCCACTGAGGTCGACAAGCAGTATTTGCCAAGCAATAATGAGTTTTACGAAAAGCGTTGGTTCACTCCAGGATTCGGAGAGAAAAAGCAGTTGTTTGAAGTCGACGGAATAAAGTTCGGAATTGAAATCTGCGAAGACCTTTGGATGCCATCTTCGCCAAGCGACGAGTTATGCCTGGCTGGAGCAGAAATCATCTTCAATCTTTCTGCAAGTGATGAGCTTATCGGTAAGGAGGCGTACCGTCGCCAACTTGTCCGTCAGAAATCAGCGACTAACGCATGTGGCTACGTCTACACTGCGTCAGGATTCGGAGAGAGCAGCACCGACCTTGTATTCTCAGGCACAGCCATCATCGCTGAAAACGGAAGCATGCTCGCTACATCAGAAAGATTCTCATTCCAAGAGCAGTTGATCATAGCCGACATCGACATCCAGAGATTACAAGCCGACCGTCTACGTAATTCAGCTTTCATCATCGGCAACCAGAATCCGAACAAGGTCAACGACATAGATATCAATAAACTAGGAGGTGAAATCTACGCAGAGCCATCAGAGGTGACTCGTACTTTCGCCCCACACCCATTCGTTCCGCCAGAGGACGAGATGAAGACTCGTTGCAACGAGATTTTCTCAATCCAGGTGGGAGGTCTTGCCACTCGTTTGTATCACACAGGCATCAAGAAAGCCGTCGTAGGAATCAGTGGTGGACTCGACTCTACCCTTGCCCTACTTGTGATGGTCAAGACATTCGACAAGCTTGGTATCCCACGTGAGAATATTGTCGGCATCACAATGCCAGGATTCGGAACAACAGGCCGTACATACAACAACTCTCTTAATATGATGAAGAGTCTTGGTGTGACAATCAAGGAGGTCGACATCAAACCAGCTTGTATTCAGCATCTTAAAGATATCGACCATGATCTTTCGATTCTCGACGTCAGCTACGAGAACACTCAGGCACGTGAGAGAACACAGATTTTGATGGACTACTCAAATAAGATCGGAGGTCTTGTCATCGGTACAGGCGACCTATCCGAGCTTGTGCTTGGTTGGGCCACTTACAACGGCGACCACATGAGTATGTATGCCGTCAACACATCTATTCCAAAGACATTGGTAAGATACTTGGTGAAGTATGCCGCTCTTTACGAGATGGATGAGGCAGCAAAGGAGACATTGCTTGATGTCTGCGACACACCTGTCAGCCCAGAGCTTCTTCCAGCCGACGACAAGGGAGAGATCTCCCAGAAGACAGAAGATTTGGTTGGTCCATACGAGCTTCACGATTTCTTCATCTACTACACACTCCGTTTCGGATTCTCGCCAACAAAGATCTTCTACATGGCACACAAAGCGTTTGAAGGCAAGTACGACGACGCAACCATCTTGAAATGGATGCGCACCTTCTACTGGAGATTCTTCGCTCAACAGTTTAAGAGAAGCTGTATGCCAGACGGACCAAAAGTGGGAAGTGTCAACCTTTCACCACGTGGCGACTGGAGAATGCCAAGCGACGCAAGCAGCAGAATCTGGATCGAAGAAGTGGAAACATTGACAAAAGAATTTTGCTAATTGCAGAATACTGAATGATAAAATAATGGCGACGGGAGAAATCTCGTCGCCTTTTTGATTTTTTTTCACTACTTTTGCAGTCGCTTTTTAGCAACAATAAGGGTAGGCACAAGGCCAGCCCCTACGAATAATACAATATGGCAGAGAATACACTACTACAGAAACTTGAGGGTCTGGAGATCAAATTCGAGGAGATCAGTACCCTTATCACAGACCCGGCTGTAATCGCCGATATGAAACGTTTCGTGAAACTTAACAAGGAGTATAGCGACCTTGAGAGAATCATGAAGACGAAGAAGGAATACGAAACTACACTCAATAATATCGCTGAGGCTAAGGAGATTCTTCAGACTGAGGATGATCCCGACATGAAGGAGATGGCTAAAGCTGAACTTGATGAACTTGAGCCTAAGCTTCCTGAGATGGAGGAGGCTATCAAACTTATGCTTATCCCTTCTGACCCTGAGGATGGAAAGAACGCTATCGTGGAGATCCGTGGAGGTACGGGTGGAGACGAGGCAGCTATCTTCGCCGGAGACTTGTTTAAGATGTATAGCAAGTATTGCGAGTCGAAAGGCTGGAGCGTGAGCGTATCATCTTTCACAGAAGGTACAGCAGGAGGATTCAAGGAAATCATCTTCAACGTGTCTGGCGACGGTGTGTATGGAATCCTTAAGTATGAGAGTGGAGTTCACCGTGTGCAGCGCGTGCCAGAGACAGAGACTCAGGGCCGTGTCCACACTTCAGCCGCTACTGTGGCTGTGTTGCCAGAGGCAGATGAGTTTGATGTGGAGATTCAGGAAGGTTTGATCAAGTGGGATACATTCCGAAGCGGTGGAGCCGGAGGACAGAACGTCAACAAGGTAGAGTCCGGAGTTCGTTTGCGTTACCCATGGAGAAATCCAAATACAGGAGTGGTAGAAGAGATCTTGATTGAGTGTACAGAGACACGTGACCAGCCAAAGAACAAGGAGCGTGCATTGTCTCGTTTGCGAACAAAGATCTACGACCAGGAGCATCAGAAATATATGGACGACATTGCATCACGTCGTAAGACAATGGTCAGCACAGGAGACCGCTCAGCAAAGATCCGTACATACAACTACCCACAGGGCCGTGTGACAGATCACCGTATCGGATTGACACTTTACAACTTGGCAGCCATCGTAGGTGGTGATATCCAAGGAATCATCGACCAGCTAATCATCGCAGAGAACGCTGAAAGATTGAAGGAATCGGAGATGTAAATAATCGGTAAAGACGCGAGATCTCGCGTCTCTACAGCAATGCAAAATAAAAGGCTGTTGCGATGCAACAGCCTTTTGTTGTTTATTATAGATTTCTTATTTATTCTGAAACATAGATCTTCTTGTCGCCTACAATGTAGAATCCTCGTTTTAGATTTTTCAATGCTTCAGACAATTTTACATTCTCCTTCAACACATAACCTTCGACAGTATAGACGTTTACCAACTTGTCTGCATTTGAAACGTTATTTGTTTTTACATCAGTAACAAGTTTTTGCTCAAAAATAGCCACATACGATTTTGTAGAATCACATAAAACAAAACGTTTACTATCAGTATCACCATCATTCCACATTTTGAATGTTGCATTGTCATTTGCAATGGCTTTGATTTCTGCAGTATCTCCTATTTGATACAAACCTGCACCAGTAACATATCCTAATAAAGTATCGCAAGAAACAACATCAATAAATACAAGAACCGTATCAATTGCAGGAATTGAATCTACTTCCGTATCTTTATATGCCGTATCTACTCTGAATATTCCAATTATTGAATCATCACCTTCTGCAAATCTAGTGCTGAATCCATTATTAGAAATCCAACCAATGAACTTGTAGCCAATATTCGCTTTTGCTTCCAACCTCAACGTATCTCCCTTTGCGTATTTTCCCTGACCGTAAACGGATCCCATTTTTGCATCATTCGATATCACACTGATATAGAACGAATCTATCGCTGGTGTTTCTGGAAGTGTATCTACTATTGGTTCTCTACAAGTAGTATCTACGCTAAATATTCCCATGACCGTGTCACTGCCTTCTGCAAATCTTGTGCTAAATCCATTATTAGAAATCCAACCAACGAACCTGTAGCCAATATTCGCTTTTGCTTCCAACCTCAACGTATCTCCCTTTGCGTATTTTCCCTGACCGTAAACGAATCCCATTTTTGTGCCATTCGATATCACACTGATATAGAACGAATCTATCGCTGGTGTTTCTGGAAGAGTATCTACTATTGGTTCTCTATAAGTAGTATCTACGTCAAATATTCCCATGACCGTGTCACTGCCTTCTGCAAATCTTGTGCTGAATCCATTATTAGAAATCCAACCAACGAACTTGTAGCCAATATTCGCTTTTGCTTCCAACCTCAACGTATCTCCCTTTGCGTATTTTCCCTGACCGTAAACGGCTCCCATTTTTGCATCATTCGATATAACACTGATATAGAACGAATCTATCGCTGGTGTTTCTGGAAGTGTATCAAAAGCAGAATTCAGAGTCTTTGTCATAAATGAAACAGAGCACTCTACACTTACATTCTCATCTACATAATATCCAACAAGCTTCTTGAATACCCAAACCAAATCATACTTAATTCCTGCCTCAAAAATCGGATCATCCAATTGAGAATCTTCAATCAAAATCAAATTCTTGCTTTCGTTTGGAATACGATAATAAAGTGTTGGCACAAGAGAATCCTCTGGTGTTGAAGAACACTCATCAAATCCATAAGGCAACTCTGCAACCTCCTTAATCTTTGCGATAACAGAAGATGGCTTCAATGTGCTTGTTAAAGTATCAACGTCAAGAGTGCCCAAGTCAATGTTAGGACAAGTAACATTAGGATCCTTGTCATCAATCACTTCAATCTTCTGCAAACAGTATTCTGTGTTTCCAGACTTGTCTGAGAATGCCCAAAGGATCCATGTGATACCTTTATTATATGGAGCATTGTAATCTAGTTTAGTGCTGAATCCTGCTGTTGGCAACTTAGCTGGTTCAGTTGATTTCTCCAATCTTCCTTTATATACACCTGTGATTGTTCCATCCACGCCATTCAAATCAGGTAATCTTGGCACAGATATTTTTGGCAATTCCTGGAAGTAATCACCAGGTACAGCGACACAGCCTTTCTGATTCTTCAAATGAGCTTTATAATTTGGAATCAAATCACAGTTTACATTTGGAGCTGTTTTGTCAGAAACTGTAATCACAGCCTCACATGTCTCTGTTCTATCACAACCATCCTTGACAGTATATGTCAAAGACACTGTTCCTGCAGGAGCTTCCACTTTTGTATTGGTAGTCTCAAGCTGAGACATTCTGAATGTTATTGTTCTTGACTGATTCAATCCCTCTAGCTTCTTTTCGTCAAGATCCTTAACTACAACATCTATTGTCATTGTTGGATCTGGATCACAACTTGACGAATAAGTTGGGAAAGGGATATCTTTAGCCAAATCAATAGTCATTGTCTTATCTGTAGGGCCAAGGACTTTCTCAATACCGTCTATCTTGCTACAATCAATAGTAGGAGCAACCAGTTTCTCGAACTTATATTTCTGAGTTGCTGATGCCTCACATGTTGTACCGTCTATCTTGACATTAACTGTGATTGTATGATCTTTTAATGTGCCGGCACAAGCTGCAGCATGATCCCATGATACCTCTGCTGATGTAGGTGTCTTGGAATTTGCACTGGCTCCTGTCCAAGTATAGATATATTTGTCTGCAGTTGACTTGTTTGTGACATCCACATTTGCAACCAGCTTGGTAGTAATGTCGGCAGGACAAAGTGTCTTATCCTGCTCTGCTGTACCAGACGCATAATTTCCAGTCAATGTCAATTTTGGTGTAGGAGTGTTGTGAACCATGATTGTCTTTGTGATCGGATCACCAATCAACTGAGTCACATTCTTCCCTTCAATTTTTGTATTTCTAACAACCTGAGCCTGCAAAGTATATTTTCCAGTCTCTGACATTGCAGGCAACATCAATCTTACTGATGATCCTTTAGTCGCAGCATCAACTTCCAAACCAAGGCCATCATATACTGTACTATTATCAATTACTTTTCCACTAGGAGTGATCAACTTCCAACGGTATTCAACTGTGGCATCCTCAGAAACAGGGGCTACATAGAACACCTCTTCTGTACTAGGTGCACATATCATACCAGTACCAATAATCTCATTTGGCATGATAGGATTACACTCTTTTCCATAAACAGTGAACTCCTTAGTTACTGTAGTATTTGTTCCGTCATTTTTATTAACGACTACTTTATATTGTCTAGAACCGACGAAAGTCACCTTGATATTTGCAGTACGATATTTATCGCCTCTTCCCGACATACCCAAAAGTTCATACCAGTTTTTACCATCATATTCATACCATGTATATGAGGCGTTCTTTGGGAAACCTGTTGCAGTGGCATGTACTGTTTCTCCACTACAAACCATCTTAGGTGACAGACATACTTTCTCTACCTCGGCTGAGATATAGTCGATTGCAATATCAGCACAACTCAACTGAGCAAACTCAGGAGTAAATGCATAGTGGCTTAATCCCTCATTTACATATGGCATATATCCATAGAATGTAATCTCAAAACGAAGCATGTGATACTGGCCTCCTGACATAGGCAGATTTCCTACATTTGTCAAACTGCTAAACTTGACTTCAGCCACGTCATTTTGTGATTTCAAGTCAGTTAGACTTCCTAGTAGTCTTCCTGTCTCATCATCATATAGCTCAACATCCATTCGGTCCTCTGTGACTGTACCATGACCTGTTCTTGCACGGAAAGAAGCATTGGCGTCCATACGACAAGTCGGTTTAATGTATGCTCTCATGACAAAACGGTAGTTCTGTCTTCTATATGAAACATTATGATGGTTAAATCCATGATCACAATTTTGGGGGTTTGCGGGGAACCTGATTTCAACAACAGTTCCAATCGGTCTTGTTAGATACATAAAATAGTTGTCATAGACACCTTCAACTCCCTCCATCACTTTTTTATCTATACTTGGAACATAATTGCCAAAACTATTCTTTAATCCTCCAATAGTATAAGACAATTGTGCTTTAGAAAACTCCAAAGCGTACTCTCCAAAGAAGTTTTCTACATCATTTTCAAGTTTACCAGAATTAGTACCTGTTGGATCAAAGTCGGTACCTGAAATGAAATCACCAGTTGATGAAGAGTGACATTCTGGAACACAGTCTGTTCCCTTTTTGATCGTCAACTCATTAGATGTAACCGTTATCTTTGTGCCTAGTTTTTCAACAGCACGGAATGTCACATCGTGATCATCCATCTCATATATAAATGGGACTCCCACCTTTAGTTGTGATCCT
>JAZUIF010000104.1:0-21660 GCA_045642085.1 Paludibacteraceae bacterium
GACTCACAGAGTCCATAAAAGTAACCAAAAACGATGATTTGTTAGATTTTTTCCACTTTTTCTTATTTTTTCTTACATTTTCATTTGTTTTTGTCAAAATTTATATACATTTGCAAACGTAAAAACGAACACGGCGGTAAATTAATGCAAAAAGCGAACCGTTGACAAGTATTCTTTTTTACACATTTTAGAAAAAGAATTATAATTTAAAATTATCACAAAATGAGCAACAAGATGGTTGAGGATTTCATGGCGAAAGTTATCGCTAAGAATCCAGGTGAAGAGGTATTTCACCAGGCTGTACGTGAGGTAGTAGAGAGCTTGCTACCATTCATCGAGGCAAATCCTAAGTACAAAGAGGCTAAGATTCTTGAGAGAATGTGCGAGCCTGAAAGAGTAATCATCTTCCGTGTTCCTTGGATCGACGATAAGGGTGAGTTCCAGATCAACCGTGGTTTCCGCGTACAGATGAACTCAGCTATCGGACCTTACAAAGGCGGTATCCGTCTTCACCCTTCAGTAAACCTTGGTCTTTTGAAGTTCCTTGCATTCGAGCAGGTTCTTAAGAACTCTTTGACTACTCTTCCAATGGGTGGTGGTAAAGGTGGTTCAGACTTCGACCCTAAGGGCAAGTCAGACAAGGAGGTTATGCGTTTCTGCCAGAGCTTCATGACAGAGCTTTCAAAGCACATCGGAGCTGACACAGACGTTCCTGCAGGTGATATCGGTACTGGTGCTCGTGAGGTTGGTTACATGTTCGGTCAGTACAAGAGACTTCGCAACGAGTTTACAGGTGTTCTAACTGGTAAGGGTCTTCAGTTCGGTGGATCTTTGATCCGTCCTGAGGCAACTGGTTATGGTACAACATATTTTGCACAGTACATGCTTGAGACTAAGGGTGATAGCTTGAAGGGTAAGACTGTAGCTATCTCTGGTTCAGGTAACGTAGCACAGTACGCTGTTGAGAAGTGTACTCAGCTAGGTGCAAAGGTTCTTACAGTTTCTGACTCTAACGGTACTATCTACGATGCAGACGGTATCGACGAAGCTAAGCTTGCATTCATCTTCGATTTGAAGAATGTTAAGCGTGGTCGTATCAAGGAGTACGCTGCTAAGTATCCATCAGCTAAGTACTACGAGAACGCACGTCCTTGGCAGATCGCAGACATCAAGACTCTTGATGTAGCTATGCCATGTGCAACTCAGAACGAGCTTGACGAGGCTGATGCAAAGGCACTTCTTGCTAAGGGTGTTAAGGTTGTTGCTGAGGGTGCTAACATGCCATCTACAGAAGAGGCAGTTAAGGCATTCATCGACGCTAAGATCCTTTACGCTCCAGGTAAGGCTTCTAACGCTGGTGGTGTTGCAACTTCAGGTCTTGAGATGTGTCAGAACTCTGCTCGTCTATCTTGGACAGCTGAGGAGGTTGACAACAAGCTTAAGGGTATCATGAAGGACATCCACGACAACTGTGTTAAGTACGGTAAGGATGAGAAGACAGGTGTTGTTAACTACGTTAAGGGTGCTAACATCGCTGGATTCGTTAAGGTTGCTGACGCTATGTTGGCTCAGGGTCTTTGCTAATCCTAACTTGAAATATGCATAATTGAAAGGATAGGCTCTCGAAGAAATTTGATTGTCTATCCTTTCTCTTTTTAATTCTTTCGTATTATCTTTGCGACGCGAAAGAAATTCAAAAGAATTTAATCACATAACACAATTCAAATATATCATAATTCAGATATGGCTAAATTGAGAATCGCTGTAGTAGGCTACGGCAATATCGGAAGATATTCAATCGAGGCTCTTAGAGCAGCTGAGGACATGGAGATCGCTGGTGTTGTAAGAAGAAACGCTAGTGTTGTTCCAGATGAGATCAAAGATTTGAAGGTTGTTTCTAACATCGACGAGCTTGGTAAGGTAGACGTTGCTATCCTTGCAACTCCAACTCGCGATGTTCCAGCAACAGCTTCTGCTTTGTTGGCTAAGGGAATCTGCACAGTAGATAGCTACGATATCCACGGTGGTATCTGGGATCTACGTCAGCAGCTTGACGCAATCGCAAAGAAGAATGGCACTGCTGCTATCATCTCTGCAGGTTGGGACCCAGGTACAGACTCAGTAATCCGTACTCTTCTTATGGGTATGGCTCCTAAGGGTATCACATATACTAACTTCGGACCTGGTATGAGTATGGGACACTCAGTTGTCGCTCGCTCAAAGAAGGGTGTGAAGAACGCTCTTTCTATGACTATTCCTTTGGGAACAAGCGTACACCGTCGTATGGTATACGTTGAGCTTGAGGATGGTGCAACTCTTGAGGAGGTAACTAAGGAGATCAAGGCTGACGACTACTTCGCACACGATGAGACTCACGTTATCCCAGTAGCTAGCGTTGACGATGTTCGCGACATGGGTCACGGTGTTCTTCTTGAGCGTAAGGGTGTGAGCGGTAAGACTCAGAACCAGTTGTTCACATTCACAATGAAGATCAACAACCCAGCTTTGACAGCTCAGGTACTTGTATCTTGCTGTAGAGCCGTTAAGAAGCAGAACGCAGGTTGCTACACTCTTCCTGAAATCGCTCCAATGGATCTTCTTGCTGGAGACAGAGAGACTCTTATCAAGTCTCTTGTATAATTGACATTTCAGTAAAGACGCGAGATCTCGCGGCTCTACAGTCAATATAAAAGCGGTGATTGCAATGGCAGTCACCGCTTATTATTTGCAACGGGATAGTTTCGACAACCAATCATAATGGTTCATTGACCAATACTATCGAACATTTATAGTGGACAAAAGCTACGACACATGTTACAACAAGTCATAATACAATCAAACCATCAATTAGACTTCAAGGAGTTTGTCAAACTGCTTGGAGCAAACGATATTGTGTTAAGCATATCCCCCGACGACATCCCAAATGCATGGGGATTCTATAGAGATGGTCATTCCACTACCCTATTCTCTATTGAGAAAAGTGAAGATGTGTATGTAGTGTCGATTGATTGCATGGCCTCTTATGACGACTATCGATTCTTCCCTTATCTAGTAGACACTCTGAATTCATATCTTTGCGACGAAGCGTATATATCAGAGGATGGTCAAAACGCATTTCAAGCATTCGATGAAGAGTGGACAGAATATTGCATCGGTGAAGAGGTGGCTTATCTCAAATGTCTGCTCAGTATCGGACAGAAGTATTATGTCGACCTACCTCTTTCTGATGGATTTCCTTATATAACAGAGTCCCTACTCAATAAATTTGGTGTATCAATACACTCTTCATCTCCTCGCATATATGGTTACATTCAATATATGCTTAGAAATGATTTGGTTCCTCAAGACGACGAGCGTACAGAGTTGGAGGTCGACGAGGAGGTAGATGTGCCACAACATATTTCAATCGGCATCGTAAAATCGTGGCAGACGGATGGAGCCGAGACGACAGAGAGTTATGCGAAAGAAGATGTGGAGCTGCTTCTTGCAATTGCAGATAAATATAAAGTCGACAAAAACAAAGAGTTAGACATTCCTGGTGTCGTCTTAAACGATATCGGCACAATATTCGAGCACGGCATAGGTGTGGTTGTCAACATCCCCGAAGCTATTCTGTGGTATGAAGAAGCGACAAGACGAGGAGACCATTACTTTGCTCCTACCAACCTTGGCGACATCTACCGACGTGGGCTTCTTGATGGCAAACGTAATGCAGAGCTCGCCATCAAAGCATACCAGAAATCGGAGGATCCATACGCGTGGTATAGAATCGGGCAATCGATTGAAGAAGGTTGGATCAATGAACCTGATGTGGAGAAAGCGATGGTCTGGTACAAAAAAGCAGCAGCAGTCGGTCATCATCTAGCCATCGACAGGCTTAACAACAAACCGTTATGCCAATTATAATGGAGTTGCAAATCAATAAAGAATAAATATGAAGACTAAAATACTCATCACTGGCAGCAGTGGATTTCTAGGAAGCAGATTAGCTCTATATTATAAAGACAAGTTCGACTTGCTACTACCGTCTCACAGCGAGCTTAACGTAAGCCGCGAAGAGGCAGTCAAGGCATACCTGGAAGAGAATCTTCCAGAAATCGTGATTCATTGCGCAGCTCTCAGCAACACCGGATATTGTGAGCAACACGAAGAAGAATCGCACAGAGTAAATGTGCAAGGTACAGTTAGAGTCGCTAAAGCATGCAAACAAATCGGAGCAAAGCTTATATTCATGTCGAGCGACCAAGTATACAACGGCACCCCATTACCCGATTTGCTTAAAGAAGAAGACGTTCTTCAGTCCGTCAACATCTATGGCAGACATAAACTGGAAGCTGAGCAAAGGACACAATGGAATATGCCAGAATCAGTCGGGCTCAGACTAACGTGGATGTACGATCTGCCAGACAGTGCATTGAAGCTAAACAGTAATATCCTTGTAAACATACAGAAAGCCAGCGATGAAGGCAAAACACTTCTTGCTGCGACTCACGAATACAGAGGTGTAACCAACGTATGGGAAGTAGTCAAGAATATGGAGAAGGTCATTTCACTACCCGGAGGCATTTATAACTTTGGCAGTGCCAACTCACTCAACAGCTACGACCTACATTTTAAGGCAGCTTCAATAATGGGCATCAAAGATCCGTCACAATTGGTTTTGGCTGACAATGAAAGATTCAGCGATCAAGAAAGAAACCTCACAATGGATTGTGTGCAGATAGAAAAGCATGGCATTCACTTCTCCGACAGCGTCGAAGGAATTGAGTCGGCGATACAAAGACCATTCCGCACAAAGTGAGAAAGCAAAATTCGTATAAAGTATGAAATTCGTACAAAAACGCAATAAAAATTCATTTTTTAGTAGTAAATGAGTTATAAAACATATAAATTTTGCATTTTTTTAACAAAAAGCATATCTTTGTATCGTTAACGTGAATAAGAACATTTTTAGAAATTATACAATGGACAACAAAAAGATGAGTGATGCACTTAAGTATCACGCAGAAGGACGCCCTGGTAAGATCCAGGTGATCCCTACAAAGCCTACTGCAACTCAGAGAGACCTTTCTTTGGCATACTCTCCAGGTGTTGCTGAACCATGTTTGGAAATCCAGAAAGACAACAACTATGCTTACGACTACACAGCAAAGGGAAACCTTGTAGCCGTAATCTCTAACGGTACTGCAGTACTTGGTCTTGGTGACATAGGTGCAGTTGCTGGAAAGCCAGTTATGGAAGGTAAGGGCTTGTTGTTCAAGATTTTCGCAGACGTAGATGTATTCGACATCGAGGTTAACGAGAAGAACATCGACAAGTTCTGCGAGGTAGTAAAGGCTATCGCTCCAACATTCGGAGGTATCAACCTTGAGGACATCAAGGCTCCTGAGTGTTTCGAGATCGAGGACAGACTAAAGGCTGAGCTTGATATTCCTTTGATGCACGACGACCAGCACGGTACAGCTATCATCTCTTCTGCTGCTCTTTTGAACGCTCTTGAGGTTGCAGGAAAGAAGATTGAGGATGCAAAGATCGTTGTAAACGGTGCAGGTGCTGCTGCTAACTCATGTACTCGTCTATATGTAGCTCTTGGTGCACAGAAGAAGAACATCGTAATGTGCGACTCTAAGGGTGTTATCAACTCAAAGAGAACTGACCTTAACCCACGTAAGGAGGAGTTTAAGACAGATCGCGACATCAACACACTAGATGAGGCAATCAAGGGTGCTGACGTATTCTTGGGATTGTCAAAGGGTAACATCTTGTCTCAGGACATGGTTCGCTCAATGGCTAGCAACCCAATCGTGTTTGCTCTTGCAAACCCTAACCCAGAAATCACATACGAGGATGCAATGGCATCTCGTCCTGATATCATCTTCGGAACAGGTCGTTCGGATTATCCTAACCAGATCAACAACGTACTTGGATTCCCATACATCTTCCGTGGTGCTCTTGATACTCACGCAAAGGCAATCAACGAGGAGATGAAGCTTGCAGCTGTACGCGCTCTTGCTGAGTTGGCTAAGAAGCCAGTTCCAGAAATCGTAAGCAAGGCATACGGCGGTAAGACAATGGCATTCGGTAAGGAGTATTTGATCCCTACAGCTCTTGACCCACGTCTACTTGAGACAGTTGCTCCTGCAGTTGCAAAGGCAGCTATCGAGAGTGGTGTCGCTCGTCACGAGATCAAGGATTGGGATGCTTACCGCGAGCAGCTTCGTCACAGAATGGGCTTGAACAACAAACTAATCGACGGTCTACGTGTTCGTGCTAAGAAGGCTCCTAAGAAGGTTGTATTCTCTGAGCCAAACAATGTAAGCGTACTTAACGCTGCTGTTGCTGCTAAGAACGACGGAATCTGTGTTCCAGTTCTAGTTGGTAACGAGACAAACATCGCTCGTATCGCAGAGGAGAACAACATCAATATCTCAGGAATCGAAATCATCAACAACCGTGCAGAGAGCCAGAACTCACGTCGCGATCGTTACGCTAAGTACTTGGCTGAGAAGAACGCACGTAATGGTTACACATACGCTGAGAGCCTAGAGTTGATGTTCAACCGCAGCTACTTCGCTACAATGATGGTAGAGATGGGTGATGCAGACGCTATGGTATGCGGTGTTTACACTAAGTACACAGACGCTATCAAGCCAGCTCTTGAGATCGTAGGAACTCGTGATGGCATCAACCACATCGCTGCTCTTAACATCGTAAACACAGCTAAGGGAACTTACTTCTTGGCAGACACATTGGTTAACAACCACCCAAGCGTTGAGACACTTGAGGAGATCGTTAAGTTGACTAACGACAGCGTTAAGATCTTCGACGTAGATCCAGTTATCGCAATGCTTTCATACAGCAACTTCGGCGCTGACAACACTGGTTCTCCAGTTACAGTTCACAAGGCAGTTGAGAGCCTACACAAGAACCACCCAGAGATCTTGGTAGATGGTGAGATGCAGGTTAACTTCGCACTTGATAAGGAGCTTCGTTCAGCAACATACCCATTCTCTAAGCTAGAGGGTAAGGATGTCAACACATTGATCTTCCCTAACCTAAGCTCAGCTAACATCACATACAAGACACTTCTTTCTATGGGTCTTGCTGAGAACGTTGGTCCAGTTCAGATGGGATTGAAGAAGCCTATCTACGTATGTGAGCCAGAGGCATCAGTACGTGACATCATGAACATCGTAACTATCGCAGTTATCGACGCTCAGATCAACGGCAAGAAATAAATCGAAAGGTTTTAATTAGACATAAAGAGGCTGCTCAAACAAATGAGCGGCCTCTTTTGTTTGTATTAACGTTGACGATGACGTTAACGTTAACAGGACAAACATATATTTTTCAGTTTCTACACAATAAAAATTTAACCTATACGTTATATCGTTGGCAGTATCTATATTCGGTCGTGCAAATCATAAATATTGCTAAAATTAAAAAAGGGCATAAAAAGTCGGCAAAATTTATTATTTTTGCCTAAATTATGATATAATAGGCTTTATGTACGAGTATATATCAGGAAAAATTGCAGAGTTAAATCCTACCAACGTGGTGGTCGAAGCCGGACAGGTAGGATACAATATAAATATCAGTCTTACCACCTATGCTGCGCTTGAAGGGAAAAGTGAAGCAAGAGTGTATGTGCAGTTAATCGTAAGAGAGGATGCGCACCTACTTTATGGTTTTGCTGACAAAAAAGAGCGTGAGGTGTTCAACCTACTTACATCAGTAAGTGGAGTCGGAGTAAACACAGCACGTTTGATCCTATCTTCCTATACATCAGCGGAATTGGCGAATGTTATCATGTCCGACGACGTGGTTGCCATCAAAGGAGTGAAAGGAATTGGATTGAAGACAGCACAGAAGATTATCATTGAGTTGAAAGACAAGATCAAAGAATATGCAGTCGACGGTGATGGCTCAGCAACAGCAGGAAGTGCAGCAATGCAGGCTAAGGAAGAGGCTGTAGCGGCATTGGTGATGATGGACTGTGCAAAACCAGCTGCAGAAAAGGTTGTGTCTTCTATACTTAAGGTAACACCTAATGCAACAGTAGTCCAGTTGATTAAAGAGGCGTTGGCACAACTAAAGAAAGTATAAATTTAGATACCAAATAGATGCGTTCAATATTGAAGCAGAAAAATATAAAGTTCAGCAAAGGAGTGAGGATTTTGGTTTTCACTCTAATCGCTTTTTTTGCTGGAATTTCAACTTTCGCACAGGATTTCATCCTCAATTCTGACGTAAAGCCTTCAGAAGATAAAGGAGACAGGCAGACAGACACAACAAAACTACGTTATCCGATTGCGAAATCAGGATTAACATCACAAGATGAGATTAAACAGAACCACCCTATCGACATCAGGGAAGGAAATGATTATCAGACAGATGTAGAATACGACCCAACAACCGGACTTTATATCTTCCACCGTCGAATTGGAGATATGGATGTTGCGTCGCCATTTGCCATGACATCGAGCGAATACTCTAATTATCAGTTGAGACAGTCCATGAACTCTTATTGGGCTGAGAAAAACCGTATAGGAGGGACAGCAGGCAACAAATTCGGCCTAGATGGTGTAGAAATCGGACTTGGAGTAGCAGGAGACAAAATTTTCGGACCTGGAGGAGTAAAACTTAAATTCCAGGGAACCGTGGAGTTGGATTTCGGACTAAGTTTCACAAGACGTGACAATCCAAGTATAGCAGAGAGAAACCGTAAAATCAACAATTTCGACTTCGACACAAAGGTTCAGATCAACGCTAGTGGTACTGTCGGCGACAGAATAAACGTGAAGTTGAGCTACAACACTGAATCTTCATTTGAAGCAGACCAAGAGCTAATAAAGCTATCATACCAGGGTAAAGAAGATGACATCATCCGCAGAATAGATGTGGGTAATGTCAGTTTGCCGCTTTCTTCGACACTTATCCCTGGTAGCAACTCTCTATTTGGTATCATGACAGAGTTGCAGTACGGCAAACTAAAAGTTTCGGCTGTAGTGTCAAAACAAGAGTGTGAATCAGAGACTGTATCATCAAAGAATGGAGCGTCAACAACAGAATTTGAAGTCGACATCACAGACTACGATGAGAACAGACACTACTTCCTTTCTAAATATTTCCGCGACAATTACGACACATGGATGTCGCAAGTACCTGTTATCAGAAACGGTATCATAATCACAAACATCGACGTTTGGGTAACAAACACAAACTACACGACTCAGAATCAGAATACGCAAAGCACGCGTAACATCATAGCCTTCAAAGACTTAGGCGAAGGTGGAGGCATTCCTAAGAATGACAACTGGGCAAAATTCGCAGAGATAAAGGATAAGAAACATCCTCTACGTACAGCAGACATGATTGAAGACATCCCAGAAATAAGTCTTTTGAAGAAAGACGAAGAGTATGCAGAGATCAAGTCGGCAAGAAAATTGTTACCAAGTGAATATACCCTAAACGAGAATTTGGGATATATCTCACTACGTACAGCTTTGAACAACGGAGAGGTTTTGGCCGTAGCATATGAATACCGTATGGGAGGACAGACATACCGTGTCGGTGAATTGTCGTCTAACCTATCATCTACAATGGAGAGTACAACTGAATCAGGATCAGCAAACGATGCTCCTGCATTGTATGCGAAGTTGATCAAAACAGTTGAAATCGATCCAAACAACAGAGACATCTGGGATTTGATGATGAAAAACGTCTACAACATTGGCGGATACAATCTACAGGAGAAAGATTTCGAGCTTCAAATCAAATGTCTAAGCAATGGCGGTTTGTATCTCGACTATGCAAAAGAGAGTGACGTAAATGAGGATTTCAAGAACAAGAAATGGATTAAGATCATCGGAGCCGACCGTCTAAACAGCAAGCAACGCACAATGTCTGATGGAAAGTTCGATTTCCTTGAAGGATATACAGTTTTAGCATCTCAAGGTAGAATCATCTTCCCATGTGTAGAGCCATTCGGAGAATCACTTAAAAAAGTAGAGGCTGTTCCAGGATCGCTAAGATTCGACAAGTTGTATGATGAAATCAAAACAGATGCCTATGAATATGCAGAAAATGCAAGATTCAAAATCGTAGGAGAATACAAATCATCATCAGGAAACGAAATCCGTATCAAGCCATACGCTAAGAAGGGATCAGTAAGAGTAACTGCCGGTGGACGAACATTGGAAGAGGGAACTGGATATACAGTAGACTACGCAGCAGGTATAGTCAGAATCTTGGATGAAGCCGTTCTTGCCAGCAATTCTCAGGTCAATGTGACATCTGAGAGCGAGAATATGTTTAGCACACAGCAAACATCTCTATTAGGAGTCAACGCAGAATATAAGTTTAGCGACAGATTGTCAGTTGGAGCTACCATCATGCATCTTTCCGAGAGACCTATGACTCAGAAAGTGGCAAATGGTAACGAGCCAAAGTCAAACACTATCTGGGGATTGAATGCGGCATACAACACACAGAGCAACTGGCTAACCAAAGTGACAGATGCCATACCATTGGTAGAGGCAAAAGCACCATCTAACTTCACTTTATCAGGCGAGTTTGCACAGCTTATCCCAGGACACAGCAAAGCCATTGAGCAGGAAGGAGAGAGTGTATCATACATCGACGATTTTGAAGGCACAGAGAGCAGCATCAACCTGATGAGTTCAACTTCATGGACACTTGCCAGTGTGCCTATCAGATCTAGGACATCAAAACTTGGAACTGACTTTGTCCGTCACAACGACAATTTCTGGAGAAAACAAGACAGTATCAAATACAAGAATATAGAATACGGTCTGAGCAGAGCTCACTTTGCATGGTATCAGATCGACAATATATTCCAGCGTAGTGGAAACAGACCTAAAGGTGTATCTAACGACGATGTGTCAAGCAATTTCACACGTCAGATTATTGAGCAAGAGATCTATCCACAAAAAGAGGCTCATTCTGGAGAATCGTCGACAATATCTACTTTAAACATCGCATACTATCCTAAAGAGAGAGGTATGTACAACTTGGATGTCGACAAGATGAACGCCAACGGAGAATTGGAAGAGCCAGAAAACCGTTGGGGAGGTATGATGCGTAAGCTAGAGACTACAAACTTCAGCAAAAGCAACATCGAATATCTTGAGATCTGGATGCTTGACCCATACAGTGATGAGAAATTCAACAAAAACGAAGGAGACAACAATGTAGGTAAATTGGTGTTCAACCTTGGAGAAATCTCAGAGGATATCCTTCACGACAACGAGATCGAAGCAGAAGAGCGTTTTATACCAGAGACAGATCCGACAAAGAAGGCAGAAACAATCTGGGGTAGAAAGCCACTGGGTCGTGCGACAGGAAAATTCGACAACGACAACATCAAATATCAGGATTTAGGTTTGAACGGTAAGAGTTCAGCTGAAGAGCGTGAATTTGATACATATAAAAAATATCTTGAAGGACTTGCGGCAAAGAACGTTTCCAACTATGAAGCCTTTGCTGCCGACCCTGCTGGCGATGACTTCGAGCACTTCAGAAAGAGCGACAAGCCAGGTGTTCTTGAGCGTTATCACTACTACAATGGTATGGAAAGCAACTCCATAGTTGACGGTAGCGGCGACAACATCACAGCTGGTTCTTGGGTTCCAAACACAGAAGATATCAACGGAGACAAGACTCTTAACACACGAGAAAAATACTACGAGTACGTAATCAATATCAGCCCAGAGATATTCTCTGCTGATACATCTAAGTGGAAGGAGAATTATATCGTCAACCGAACAATGACACAAACAGGAAAGCTAGCAAACGGAAAGACTGGCGAAGTTGTGTGGTATCGTTTGAAAATTCCTCTCCAGGAAGCTGACGTCAATGGTGCGGAAAGCACAAGCAAAAAAGGTCCAAGTTTCACTTCGATCCGCTACATGCGTATGTACATGACCGGATTCAAAGACACTACATATCTACGTTTCGCAGGTATGAACCTTACTCGTACAGAATGGAGAACTATCAACAACCATGGTGATGCCTCTTTGTTTGCCGGAAGTGACAACAAGTATTCCGACAATAT
Source organism: Paludibacteraceae bacterium (assembly GCA_045642085.1). Lineage (GTDB taxonomy): Bacteria > Bacteroidota > Bacteroidia > Bacteroidales > Paludibacteraceae > UBA1723. The sequence goes on from JAZUIF010000104.1 coordinate 12,077, forward strand.
CAAGACCAACACTGAAGCAATGCAGATTTCTTCTGTTTGTTATGAAAAAGACCGTCAGAAGAAACCAGTCGGATACGATATGCCTCCAGGCATCAAACGTAATCTAGACCCAACTACAAATTCTATCAGAAATGAGAACGAGCAGTCAATGCGTATGGTTGTATCTCAATTGAAGCCAAAAGAGACTTCAGCCGCATATAAGCGTACTAATCTTGATGTGCGCCAATACGAGCGTTTGAAGATGTTTGTTCACTTTGAGAATGAGTATAACGACCCATATCAGTCAGCAAACGGTGTTCAATTCTACATCCGTTTTGGTACAGACTACACAGAGAACTACTATGAGTATAAGATCAACAACGTGATCTTCACTCAGGCAGGAACAGGTGATAATCGTGCGATATGGCCAATGGAGGTTGATTTTGCTTTTGATGACTTTGTCAATCTTAAACTTGAACGCAACAAAGCCGACAGAAGAGGCATAGGTTTCGACCCTACAATGCGTTATACTAGAGCATACGGCAACAACGAGTTGACAGTCAAAGGACACCCTTCTTTCGGAGATATCCGTACAATTTTGGTCGGAGTAGTCAACGAAAGTGGTGAGACTAAAGACATGGAGATTTGGTTGGATGAATTGAGAATGTTTGGATTCAACGAAGACGGAGGTTGGGCAGCACTAGGTAAAATCGGATTCACATTGAGTGACTTCGCCTCTTTTGATGCGACCGGACGTATTGAGACAACAGGATTTGGTGGTATCGAATCTAATGTGATGGACCGCAACATGGAAGACACATATTCATTAGATATGTCTGCCACAGTGCAGTTGGGTAAACTATTCCCTGAGAATGCCCACGTCAACATGCCACTAACTATTGCTCACAGCAGAGAGAAAGAGAAGCCAAAGTACGACCCTACAAATACAGACGTACTATTATCTGATGCTTTGGAGAATGCGACAAAAGAATATAGAGATTCTATTGAGAAGATTTCTGTATTGTCGAATGAGCAAACAAGTTTCGCACTTACTAACGTTAGAGTTGGAATCACAAGCAAGAATCCAATGCCTTACGATCCAGCTAACTTCTCATTCTCGTTGGCATTCACTAAACGTAAGGAGCAGGACATCGACGTACAGTATGACATGACACGCACATACCGTGGAAACTTCAACTATTCATATTCGTTGTCGCCAAAAGCATTGATGCCATTCAAGAATTCTAAATTCTTCAAGGAGAAGAAATGGAAGTTGTTTACAGACTTTGGATTCTACCCAATGCCTAACAGCTATACATTCTCCGTCAACATGGATCGTTCATACAACGAGATATTGGCACGCGAGTTAGGATCAGAAACGACTCCAACAAAATGGGAGGATCAGATTGCGGATATGACATGGGACAAGAATTTCAACATGACACGTCGCGCAGACATCAAGTGGAACTTCACTAAAAACATCAAGCTTTCATTCGCAACAGCAATGAATTCTGAGATCGAAGAGTCGCTTGCATACAACACTGAATTCCTTGATCTTCCACGTATGAGAGAGTACAAATACAACAGCAAATATATCTACGATTTGCGTGAGGACTCTATCACTCAGTGGGCAAAAGACTTGAGAGAGGTTACGATGAGAAGTTTCTTGTCTGCCGGTGAACCATACAACTACACTCAGCAGCTAAATATCAGTTACGCTATCCCAGTCAATAAGATATCTATATTCGACTGGATCACAGCAAATGCGTCTTACACAGGTAACTACGACTGGCAGAGAGGAGTCACTCTTGAGCCAAACACATTTACTTCAAACAACGACATTGCTGATTCAAAGCGTAATTGGAATGGAGACGTGCGTTTCAACATGGAGACTCTTTACAATAAGTCTAGCTACTTAAAAGAAGTGAACAAGAAATTCTCTAAGAACGCATTGTCGAAGAAAGCTAACGAGAAACTTGCCGCTAGAAAAGACACTACTCAGAAAGAAGAGAAGCCAGCAAAAGCACCAAAGGTTTACGAAAGAAAGAACCTTCGTCTAAAGAAAGGCAATAAGACAAGAATCAGCCACCGTCTTGCATCTACTAGAATCATCCTAGAGGCGAAAGACAAAGATGGCAATCCATACGATTTGAAGTATGAGGTCATCGACCAGAATGCTATCAATGTCATCTCTAAAGAAGATGTCACTAACATCTCGTTAACTGTCAGAGAAAAAGAGAGAAAGAACGAGAAGTTAAGCAACTTCATCGACGGATTTGTAAGAAGTTTGATGATGGTAAGAAATGTCAGTGGAAATATCAGACTGACAGAAGGAACCACACTAAACGGATACAACAAAGGTAGTGGATTCTTAGGTCAGGCTGGAGATGGAGATCCAGGAGCTAAGTTCACATTTGGATTCTACAATGCAGCCGACGCCATCGACGAAGCACTTCGAAAGAATCAGCTAGGTATGGATGACGTTGTAAACCCAATATTGCTTACTCACGACCAAACATTACAGGTCAAAGCCACTTTGGAGCCATACACTGGTATCAAGTTCGACCTTAATGCAGCATCGTCATGGAATAAGGGAGATGAATTCTTCTACTACAACGACTCTTATAGAAAGGGAGTAGAAGATCAGTTCTCAGGAACACACAGCCACACCGACATCGCTTTACGCAGATCATCATTCAAGCGTGGAGCAACGGTATCTAGCGAAACATTCTCTGATTTCATCAACAACGTATACAAGATGAAATCTCATATCGAAGCATTGAACCCAGGAAGAGGTGATGCTGAAGTACCGTTGAACTCAGCTGACGTTCTAGTTCCTGCATTCGTCGCTGCTTACAAGGGAGAGAACCTTAATAGAGAGAAAGACAATCAAATCATCCGCAGAATCGGCAAGATGCTTCCTAACTGGAAATTCTCTCTAGATTTGTTGAACAAGGCACCAATCCTAAAAGAGGGATTCAAAGCATTCAATATCACTCACGGATACAAGTGTACGTACAACGTCAACTCATTCAGTAAGCATCAAGACTGGGATCCGCTATACAACGATCCTAACGATTTCGGTATAATCGTAGATGAGTCGGAGCCAACACCATTCTTGGTAAGAAGCACAAAGGTAGAGAATGTCAACTTTACCGAGGCATTCAATCCATTGATTGGTATCAACTCAACATTAAAGAACAGCGTACGATTAAAGTTTGAATACAACCGAAACCGTACAGCGGGATTGGACATTCCAGCTCTACAGGTTGTTGAATCATATAGCAAGGGATTCAAGATTGGTGGAGGATACAGAATTGACGACTTTGGAGTCATAATCGGATTTGTCGACAAGAAAAAGAAGACAAAAGTCAACAACGATTTGAATCTAAACTTGGATATCGACTTCAAGAACACAGAAGCATTCATCCGCAAGTTTGAGACAATCGCCAACACTATTGAGGAGCGAAGCAGTGGCTTGCAGACAATGAAAGCCGAGTTTACTGCAGAATATGTAGTGAGCCAGTCTATGAAGGTATCATTCTTCTACGACAGAAGCGTATCCAAGCCAAGGGTGTCGACATCATATCCTATCACGACATCAAAATTCGGATTCAAACTTCACCTACTGTTGACAGAAACAACATCAAGGGATGATTGATAAAATTAAAGTAGAGACTTTAGATTTGAAGTCTCTACTTTTTTGACTATAAAGCACGGAAAATGAATAAATTCACATCTTTCTCATGCCCAAATGTAAAAAAAACGAAATACGTTTTGTATAGAATAAAAGGTTTTCTATTTTTGCTTTCAAATAGCAATTAAAAGGAATTTAAAAAGTTTTCATCTATGAGTAGAACATTTACTAAATTATTTTTAGCAGTAGCAATGCTATTAGGATTGCTTAACACTGCATTCGCCGAAAAGTATAAGGCGACTATGGTTTTTTCTGGCAATGCGTCGGGAGAATCAAAAAATGTTGATGCTGAAATCACAGATACGGATGGCGGTTATAAAGCTATCACGTTTACAGGATTTAACGTTTCAATACTTACAGAAGATCTAAATGGTATTTCAGCAACTCTCGCTAATCTATTTTATGATCAAGGTGCAGACAACTCTTTAACATTTACATCTAACGACAAATCTAGATTTGAGTTTGCAGATTCCAAGCTTCCTCTTTCTGAGTTTTCAACAGAAATTGATGCAAACGGAAATGGCAAAGGAAATTTCACTTGCTCGATAGCATTTGGACCGTTTTCTCAGATTATTAAATGTTCGTTTACACTTGAAAAATTTGTAGACACTGACACAATTGTCTCAAACGAATTTGAGTTGAACAATGTACCTTTCTACAACAAAGTTGTTGACTTGAATAAGGTAGGCGACACAACAAAAACAAACAACGATTCTACAGCAGTTGGTATCAGACTATACAATGAGAAAGCAGAGTTCGCAATGTCTGACTTTGAAATTGCAATAGGAGAATTGAAGTTGAGCCAAAGACTGTCACTTGAGAATCTTGCGTGGGCAGAAGTTCCAAACTCTAAAAACATTCACATCACTGGTAATACACTCGTAGGAATTAAGACATACAACGACATGACTGTTCCTGCCGTTGCTGACATCTATGTTTTAGAAGATGGTGCAATCGACGGAACTATCGATATCACAGTTGAGTTCTTCACATACAGATACCAGATCACAGTAGTATTTGGAAAGCAGGCTGAGGGTGTTGTTATCGAGACAAAAGTATTGGAGTATGAGAAGTCAGATTTCATTCCTGTAAAATCAGACGGAACATTTGCCAACGACAATAAGATTTACATCAATGAATCTGGCATTTTGATCGAAGATATCGATTATCCTATTGTAGATCAAAAAATGACTTTGCTTATCAAAGATTTCACTCTAGACTCTAAGATAATAAGTCTAGAAGAGAATGAAGGAACTTTAGACGTTTACAATGCATCAAAAGCTGAGGCATATATTACAGTCAAGGGAGAGACTGTTTATTTGAAAGATGTTGACATTGAACTAAACTTGACTGCTGCCAGCGTCTTTAATTATGATACTTTTGGTTATGGTGCTTTGACTATTGTTGATGGCGGAGCATTAACAAACGAGTTCCTAGATCCACAGGGTCCTATTGTCCTTCCTATAGTTGGTAGAAACATCACTATGACTGTGGACACTACAGGAAATAATTTGGATGGATACACTAAAGATTCTGAATTTGGAATTATGGGAGTCTTCGATATTGTTGACGGAGATATCGAAACTGTTAAACTAGCTGATTTGGACGCTGCAAGAGAAGCTGCCATCAACGAAGCTAAGAATGAAAATGGACATGGTTTTGAGGTTGAGGTTGTAGCTACAGACAAAGCTGGCAATTCTACAAAATTCAAAACAACTTGCTACGCAAAACCAGCTCCAGTTTCAATCGAGGAAATTGCTCCTAAGGTTTCTGCTATCCGTGTTGTAGCAGACTCATTGACAGGTAAGGCTATTGTAAACCTTGACTCTGTAGAGATCAAGTATGTGGCAAAGAACGAAAATCTTGGTTTGTCAAAAGAGCTAGGTTCGGTTCCTGTACAAGTATCATATGCTGGTTCAATCTACGAGCTTCCTAGAGAAATCGAGATGCCTGTTGGCAATGATGTAATCACTTACATCTGGGAGAACCCTTATACTGGAGAAGCAAAAGAATTGACTGCAGACGTAAAGGTTTACGAGACTGTATCTAACATGACTAGCATCGCAAACGTAGCAAACAAGGCTGTTTCTGTAATCTATAAGAATGGTATCTTGGTTGTTGATGGAGCTAAGGATGCAAACGTGAGCATCGTAAACATCAGCGGAGCTACAGTTTACTCTGGCAAAGCAGGTGCAATCAACCTACACAAGGGAATCTACATTGTAAAGGTTGACGGAAAGGCTTATAAGGTAGTTGTGAAGTAATTTTGATTCACAATCATTTATGATAGAGACGTCGCAATGCGGCGTCTCTACATTTTTATTTATATTTGCAAAAAATAATTAAAGAAGATTATATAACAGTTGTCCAAAAATGAGGATTGTTAAGGGCCCATGTTTAATTATTTGGGCCCTAACCCCGTTCTCCAACGCGAGTCCGAAGGACGAGCGTATAAAGAAAAAGCGTGTGTTGCTGTTGTATGTTTAATCGAGGAATGCTTTAGCTTCACGAACCGGTCACATTTTGTGACTAGTTCGTCCTTTTCTTCTTTAGATAATTGAAACATAAATCTTTCTGGAAATCTATTGATATTTTAGTTTTTTTATATTTATACTGCATCTAATCAAATGACTAAACTTAATTTATTGCGAAGATATATGAATTTTATAATAATTCTGAATAGATCAAATCCCATTCAATAATTTTACGAACCATTTTGCGTTCCTCCTTGCAAGACGGGGGCATGCCCCGTCTCTACGAATTCCTCCATTCAACCCCTCTAAATCTCCCTTAAATTCGGCCACGGTAGCCAATCGTCATGCGACGATTGCCAACCATGGCCTGGTTTAATAACCGTTCCACGGTAGATTAGTGAACCATCTCCTCCCTTTAAGGGAGACGGGAGGGCCTCATTCCGCAATTAACCGATTGTTAATTTTTGTTAAAATTGGGGGGGGTAAACATTGTATTTGAAAATTTCTTTATTTTGCGTTGTTTCGCAAGAATCGAAATGGAATTTGCGAATATGGAAATTATAATTTAGGACAATGTTTAATATTAAAACCTCACAAAGATTAATCACTTCCATCGCGGCTATGTGTGTTGGAATGATGTCGTATGCGGCTGAGTTGAGAGAGTCGGTTTGCTATGTCAGGGAGTCGAATAATGCTTCTTTGAATTATGAAAACTTGGCAAACGTGTTGCAGAATAAATACTATATCGCTGCCTCAAAAAAGGTAAGGGAATATACAGGTGGTGATTCTTTCGGATCTGGTTTTGTGATCAAGGATGAGAAGGGAAAACTTGTTGTCGTGACCAACAAACATGTGGTGCACGACGCTAAATATGTGGATTTGACTTTTGAGGTAAACGGCGCGGAGGTAAAGTATGCCCGTTGCCCCGTCGTTTATGTATCGAAGAATCTTGATATTGCATTGGTGAATTTTCCTTCTGGCGACGTGAATGTTCCCGCACTCAAGATTAATAAAAACAAGGTGAAGGATGGTTCCGACGTTTGGACTGCTGGATACCCTGCTTTGGGCGACAAACCGTCGTGGCAGCTTGGTAAGGGTGTGATGTCGAACAATAGCGTGAAGGATGAGTTTTTTGGTGATATCGACTCGGTCGCTGTCTATCAGCACACGGCTCAAGTCGACCCAGGAAGTTCGGGTGGACCATTGTTGGTGAAGGAGAAGTCGGGCGATTATACCGTTGTCGGAATCAACACTTGGAAAGCCTCTTTCCGTGAGAATACCAACTTCTCTATTCCGATCAAATACTACAACAATGCTTCCGTAAATGAGATGTCTGTAGCGTCGACTTCAAAGGATAATATTGGCGACGTCGAAAAGATCACCAAGCAATTCCTTGACGACGTGAAGAAAAACGACGCTGATTTGTCGTCTTACGTCGCGACTGAGGCACTTTTAGGCATGGACGAGGGAGTATTGTCAGTGATGTTGGATAAAGCCTCTGAAACGCGTAGAATCCAACTTCGCACGAAATCGCCAATACCGGTCATGAAATCAATCGTTGGAGATTTTGCATTCGACGGAGTGAAGAACATGGCAGACGTGGAATATTCATCTACCGTGAAGGATGGAGAGAATTATAAGACCACCTACGTTTATAAAGGCAAGGAGATCGACGTCGTTTGGAAGGAAAACATGGATGGCTACAAGATTGTGAGCAGCTCCTCGTCGTCGGCAGAAAACGTGGAAAAGATCCAGAAATCGAAAGAATCGAAGGTGATCTATTCGCAGGAGTGGAACAGATATCTTGAATTAAGTTTTTCAAAGGGATTGGAGGATCATTTCGGACAGAAAGCGGATCTCACTTTTATGATTATGGCTGGCAAATATTTCTTGTTCGGACCGAGAGTAGAGTTGGGACACACAGAAAAGCATTTGTTTACAGACCCTGATTTCTTCACCACAGATATAATCGAGAAGGATGACACTACCTATATGATTGAAAAATCGTCCTTTTTAGGAGTCGAATTCAGCATAGGCTATCAGTGTCCGTTTAAGTTGACGCCAAGCAACAAAGCCTTCCTTACGCCATACGTGATTGGTGATTTTGGGTGGGTGCTCACACACGACTTTAATTTTGAAGGAAGTTTGCATGCAGGAGCCAGACTTGGATATTCGCCAAATAAGAAAAAGGCTGTTTTTGTAGGAGCGGAGTATGTTGTCAAGAAAGTGACGGAGTTGGAGTTCAACACTGGCGACGACGACGGTTGTAAGTTTGGAACCAGAAAATATGTGGCTATCTGCGTTGGCTTCGGATTCTAAAAACAAAAAATAATCATTATGCCGTTAGACATTTAATATTGGTAGAATTATGAGTATAGTAAAGATTTTTTTGGCAGTAGCCATTTCAGTAGCGTCAGTTATTTCAGCCTCAGCAGCAGGCGAACACGGGTTGATCACATTGAAGTCGGGAGAGCAGATTGAGGCTCCCGAAGTGTGGTACACTCACGGACAGGCAATCTATTTGATGGGTCCTAAGCAGAAGAAAGTGGTGCTTGAAGATTCGGAAGTGGAATATGTCCAGTTTTACGATGAGGAGAAAAAGGATTTTGGACCTAAAATCTATTCCGATTATGTGATAAGTTATCTGGAGTTTATAAAAGACAATCCAAAAATGCCTAAGGAGAAAAAGTCGATACTTTATAAATTGATGGAGCAGGAAGGTTATATTTTATATATGTGTAGGTCTTGGCATACTGATAAGTATGGATTTCGCAGTGAAATTGTATATTATTATTTCAAGAAACCAGAGTGGCCTTGGGCGGTAGAGATGTATCCGATAAATCCATTAAGAGTCAATAATTGTAATAAATTCTGGAAGAAAATGTTTGAGGACAATTCGACGATGACAAAAACATTAAATGATAACTCAAAAGATTTTATTAGTTCGTATTTTAAAAATGCCAAAGCAAAAACAGACTTTGAACGTTTGACATTGATGTACATTTCATTGTTCAATGATTATATCGAGACGAGAGATAAGAAATAATCATTCAGTAGAGATGCCGCATTGCGAAGTCTCTACATTTTAATTTATATTTGCAACAAAATAATTAAAGGCAATTATATACGTGTTGTCCAAACACGCTTATTTATTAGACGCTCGCCCTTTGGGCTCGCGTTGGAGAGCGGGGTTAGGGCCCAACAATCAAACACGGGCCCTTAACAATCCTCATTTTGGACAACTGCTATATAATCTCCTAATTAAATCTAATCTTAAAATGATTTTCAAAAAACTATTCTGTTGGATTATATGCCTCATTTTCATGGCAATGCCAGCAATGGCGGAGAGGTCAAAATTCAAGGTTGATGGACTTTGGTATTGTTATATTGAAGACGCCGCGAATCTTACTGCGTCAATACACCCTATGGATAAG
>JAZUIF010000105.1:0-10474 GCA_045642085.1 Paludibacteraceae bacterium
GCAGATCTGTCACACAACTTTTAAACTTTTCTTCATTCTGCAAATAAGTCTTATATGCATCTCTCTGGACGTCAAGAATACCTTCATTGTTATCGTCTTGAATAGCGAGTATAAGATTGCCATTTGAATTAAGCACCGGAAATTCTAATCTTCTAACCCATGCTCCATTATTGTACTTTAGAGATCCCAAAACCTCATCATTTATAATATCCTCCATAATAAATTTGTAATTGTTTGTTTTTTAATAAAATAAATTTTGTTTTTTTACTCGTCCACCGACATCCGCCAACGGTAGATTTCTCACTTCGTGAATAAATCAACCATTGGGTAATTAAAAAATCAACCGTTGCCACGGTTGGCCCATAAATAATGGTGTCGGTTTCAATGATTTCCGCTTTTTTATTCAATCTACCACATATTTCTCATCGTCGGCAAAATAATTATGACGTTCATCATAGTTGTCATAAATCAAAGTTCCATCACCGTCAGGATTATCAATTGGATCTTGGAAAACATCAATCTCCGTTTTCTCTAGTTTGATACATTTATCGCCGACATTTAATGAAATATCAAATTGATTGTTGTCTTTGCCTACTTTAATCTTAAATTCTCCTTTTTGAGTTTTATCTTCTCCATACGCTTCCTCAAACACCCTCAACATCTCTTCCTCATTGAAATACATGAAACAAGTATAATGGTAATTTTTTGTATCCCAAGAAGATTCAATTTCTTTTACCATAGTTAGTGTTTTGATTTCATTTTTACAATCTACAGGAAATGTTTCATTGTTTGAAAATGGAGACCAAACTTTAACATTTGTAGTACAACGATCATCAAATTCAAAATTAATTTCATAATTGAATCTATTAAAATATTTATTCAAAAGATCAGCAGGAGATCCATTCTTTTTGAAATATCTTAACCATTTTTCATCGCCTTTTTCTTCTTCCTTATAAATTTCTTGAAAAAAATCATTTTTATTTTCTTTTCCATATTCAAAATAGATATCCTCAAGAATTTTTTTATTCGTTTCTTCTTTCCCAGTCACAGACCATTCAAGTAATCTTTTCCATCCACCACCTTTTACATACAATTTAAGTATACCGCCTGGCAAAAAACATAGATCTAAATGATCTAAACCTTCATAACGCTTAAATAATGTTAATAATTCATCATACGGCAATAACGCTCTTATATGATAGACTTTTTTATCCACATAAGATATCCATACCGCCTCAATTGCTTTAGGAATACAATACTTTGAACCCAACGACCCTTCATATGGATTTTGTCCACATCCCATTCCAGAACAATTGTATACATTACCAAAATCGGCATGTAATGTGCCAGACTCGCTTATAAAATTTGCAACTAGAACACGAACCGGACTCAATATTGGGGCAGAACAAGAAGTCTCATAATAAAATTTCTCCACATTACGAACTTTTCTTTTATAAACAATAAATACAATAATAATCAAAAGAATAATATTCATCACAATTTAACGCTAAAATTTTATCCTTAGTCACAATTCTATTATGGATAGAAGGAGTCCAATAATTCATTTTTGGGCATAACTAAATATACGTTTATTTTAGAAAGCCATACTCATGAATAAGATACCCTAGAATCTTAAATGGACCTATTATCAACCCAAAGAATAAAATAATTTTTATCAAAAAAGGGATAGGTTCAAATATTGTCCTCCACCACCAAGGGAACCTACATCTGTTTTTTTCAAGGCTTTTACTCAAAAATGATCCTATGGCGACCAACACACCAACAAGCATTAGTATATATAACATACGGCTGTCGTTTGATAACAAAGCAACGACATAAGAATGTTGAGAAAAAATGTATTGTAAACCATCTAAACACACTAAATTAATCAGTGTATGCACGGACACCGCTATTGTAGTTAAAGTCACCGAGCTATCGATTATTTCCGGATCATTAATACTCATACCTTTAAGTCTAGACAATACAGATGTCAGAAATGACACATAACAATTGAATAAGAATAAATAAATCATTTTTTGACCAATTTTGAATTAATTAGAGATAAGAATCAAATTTCTTAAAAACACGATATACAATCATCTAAAAGTAAAAATAGTGAATCTTTTTGCTGCCGGGAAATCACGAATTTCAATCTTCTGATTCTGTAGATTATCTTGCCAGAAAAGAAGACGTGGGAACATATTATTCTTCATAATATTAAAGAACTTCTCTTCGGAATTAAATGCCAGATAAAAACGATTAGACTCTTTTTTTACCAGATAGCTATTATAATAATCGATTATCTCTTGACGTTGATCAAGCCAATGACCTTTGATTTCTTCGAAATCTTGAACACCAGTCAGTTCCCCATCCCCGGTCGCCAATAGAGTATAAGGACAAAGAGTCTTGCCAAATTGAAGTATAATAGCATTCCACTCTTCAGGTTCATCACCATCGATTGTCTCCTCAGATGAGCCTAACATTGTGAAAGAATATCCATCATTAGCCTTGCCTACCTTAATTTGCTCTACTTTACGAAATGAACTTTTGTGTCCATTTGCAAATGTCACACAAGAGCAAAATTCGTATTTTAATATTGTCCCCTCAAGCTGTTTCATAATGTAATATTGAAAAATCAATATAAAATGAACTATAATTCATCTATAAAAAAGTTTTGTTGCTTTTCATAGTTGACATATACTAACTTAGGATTTTGATCTAACTGGTCCAATTGTTTAACAAATACTCTAATCTCTGTTTTCTCAAATAGGAACGACTTATCACCTACATTTAGACTAATCTCAAATAGATTATTATATTTGCATACCTTGATTAATAATACACCCTGTTGATTACAATCATAAGCATACGCTTCATCAAATATTCTAAACATCTCAGCCTCATTGAAATACATATAACAAAAATAGCGAGAGCCATTATTATCCCACGACAAATTAAAGTTTTTCAATATCGACGGGACTTTTATAATATCGAAAACCTTTTCAAAACTTGCCTTTATCCATTCTCCATTTGTAAAGTAAAGTCGTGAGTTTCCTAATTTTGAGTCCTGATTTTCAAAGTCAAAAGAAAGTCTGTAGTTATATCTTGTAAAATACTGTTTAATAATTGATTTAACAGGGCCCTTATCTTTCTCAAATTGAACTGCTGTACTTCCAGGTTCATCTTCAATGCATAAATCAAAATATTCCGACATCGAATCGCACCCCTTTGAAAGTAAAATATGCTCATCATATTCATGAGACTCTTCTCCTTTGGAACTCCAATCGGTCAAAAGAGTTAAATATGATGATTTTACATACAATACGACTTCTCCATCCGGTAAATAACATAAATCGAATGTATCAAATTTGTAATTACCATTTGAACCAAGCTCTTCATCAAGTCCCACACTCATATTAAATAAATCAACTATTTGATCATGAGGTAGGAATTCCTGTAATTCGTATATCTTTCTCTCTGTGAAATTCAACCATGCAGTGCTAATTCCTTCTGGCAATTTTTGTTCTGGTTCACTATTTCTAATAATACCATTATACCCACAGCCAACGCCATTGCATACTATAGTAACTCCCGAAACATGAGCACAACCACCTTTCCATAAAAACTTACTATATAAACATTCTATAGGACATAGACAAGGTGAAGAAACAGATACCCCATAATAAAACTTATCAATTTGATTAGTATTCATATTAAATCATTAAGTGAATAAACTAAAAGTCTCAATAGATAAACAATTTAATCTGCAGATCTATTGAATCCAACTCTGTGCATACACTCACAAATCCACGTTTTTCATCCAATATCGAAGCAAAATCGAAGGGAATTTTATAGTAACACCCATTAGCTAGAACTTAAACATTATATGACATTAATAAAATATGCACAAATAATTAACTTTGCTAATATTTCAAATGCTCAAACAAAAAAATTGTTAATGCCTCACTCCAACAAATACCTCAGAAACGTCTCTGGAGAATTGACAAAGTCTTTGGTTAACTGGAAATGTTCGGTGTCTTGATATTTCACTCTTTGGATTCCGTTCTCCGTAAGCTCCAACACGTCGGCTTTGGGCAATGCCATAAGAATAGGCGAATGTGTGGAGATGATAAATTGCGATCCTCTTTCAACAAGTGCATTGACATTCGCCATAAGCCGTAGCAGTCGCATTGGTGAGAGCGCGGCTTCGGGCTCGTCGAGAATATATAATCCATTGCCGCCAAATCGGTTTTCTATAAGCGACATGAAACTCTCTCCGTGGGACTGATTGTGTAATGAGACTCCTCCATAGCTGTCGAATGTACCGTCGCCAGGATTATCTCTATCCATTCCTTCAAGATAACTTGCTAGATTATAGAAACTTTCAGCACGAAGGAAGAATCCATCACGGTTGCGTGATGTTCCCCTAATTATTTTGATGTATTTATGGAGATCGGAATGGGTGGACTCGGTAGAAAAATTGAAATTGATAGTTCCTCCCTCAGCGTTAAATCCCATGGCGACGGCGATTGCCTCTATCAACGTGGATTTGCCAGTTCCATTCTCTCCGACGATAAATGTGACAGGTTTCTTGAAATCGATCTTCTTCATCTCTTTCAAATGTCTGACGACGGGGAGATCGGAGATGTAATTGTCTTCAGGAATCTCCTTAGATAAAGTGACCTGAGTCAAGAATAAATTATTCAGCATTTCTAATCTAATTATCTCTAAGCTAATTTCTCTAAGCTCTAAGCTTTCCCCTTCTTCCTCTTAAACAATCTCTTGAAGAATCCTGGTTTCTCGTCTTCTTCGTCAGCCTCATCAACAGTTGAAGAGGATGATCCCTTCTTCAACATTTTCTTTGCGTCGCCAGTAAGCTCTACATTCTTATACGACACTTTATTCATCTCTCGTTCAGAGATAATCTCCGCTTTTTGCATTCGTTCAGAAATAGTGTTGAAATACTGGTCGTAGGATTCACGCAGTTTTCCTTCGTCGTCGAAACACCATTTGAATTTCTTCGGACGTGGCACTATCATAGCCAAATAAATGGCCTCGTCGACGGTTAGTTTCGACGGTTCTTTTCCAAAATAGAATTTTGCAGCTTCAGCAGCTCCATATACGTTCGGTCCCCACTCTATCACGTTGAGATAGACTTCGTACATTCTATCTTTGGTAGTGAGATTATTATTTTCGATAAGCCAAACGATCATAGCCTCCTCAGCCTTACGCTGCAGTTTCTTTTCACGGTTGAGGAATACATTTTTCACAAGCTGCATTGAGATCGTACTTCCTCCTCTGGCGAATCTCTTCTCCTTGATATTCTTCACCATGCTCTGACGCAATGCACTCTCAAGGAATCCGTGGTGACGGAAGAAACTTGGATCTTCACTGAAAAGCACAGCATTTCTCAAGTAGACTGAAATATCATTTATGTTTCTGAAATTTGGATTATCCTCTCCGACTAAGATCTTACGTTGCAACACATTCTGATCGTAAGCAAAATAGGTGAAGGTATCCACCATCTTGCCTAAATCAACATTGCCATAATACTTGATCTTGAAATTAGGATATTTCTTCATTGACGATGTAAACTGCAATGAATCAACATTATCCATATCAAAACTAAACAAAAGATGATAATCAATATCTCCGTCGACTTTGATTCCTTCAAGTGTTGGCATCAAACCACGTGGGATTGATGAGAATAGGTTGTCAGCAGGGAATCTATCCTTGTCAAGTTTGATTGTCAAACCGAAATTATCTCCTTTGTCAAGTTTGACGTATGGAGAGAATTCAAGTTTTTCTATACGTACCACCGTCGAACTATCAACCTCAATGCTATTCTTATCTATATTCAAAAGAAAATCTGCCGACGGTGCTCCGCAATTCAACGTTTGCGAAGAGAGTCGCTCGTGATAAATTGAAAGATATTCCGCCGAAGCCTTACCCTTCATCTTAAACAACTCAGCCTTTTCGTCGGCATCAATCGACAATTTAATTGAAAATAGATTAGCAGAAATCTTTGCTCCATACTTATACTCAATCAAAGGAACTATGACTCTAGCAGTGTCGATATTCGATTGAATATCAGCAGATATAGTTTGATCTTTACGTTGATATGTTCCTGTTAGAGACAAATTCTGAATCTCATGTGTCATCTCCTGACAAATGATATCCGATTCAAACTTATCATCTTTGATCTGAAATCTTGGAATAGCAATTTTCGCATAAAATGAATCTGATTCAACGGCAACATTCAAATCATTCAAATTGAATTGTTCAGGCATCATTCGGAAAAATAAACCTGTAGCCTGATTGAATTTTTCGTAGATGCTTTTCTTTTCACCAGTATTAACATCATCGGAATCCAATGTATCCGATTCTAATTCATGTTTTCTGGATTTAATTTTATAAGCCACGTCGACACCGGAAATAGACAATCTTGTCAATTCTAGTTTCTTGTTCATCAAACTGCGTAGTCTGGCTGTGGCAGTAAGGCTGTCTACAGTGGCGATGGTATCAGTGACGTTTTTATCCGCGTCTACTTTATAGAGCGAGATACCATGAAAGGACATTGAAGATAAATCATTGAATTTCAAATCGTCGAAAGTCACCTGAACTCCATATTTGTCACGTACTTCTTCAAGTTCCTTATCCAACACCTTCTTCATGATGGTATCGGAGAAATAGAATATTGCACCGACTGCCAAAGCAATCAGCACAAATATCGCGATTATGAAATACAATAGTTTCTTCATATCCTTATTATTATCGGGAGGGTTTGAAACCCTCCCCTACGTAGGGACGGTCTCAAACATTTAATTATCCTAACCTAATTTCTTGATTTCAAAATGCTTAGTCACACAAGAAGGAATTTCTGATTTACGGTGTGTAACATAAATCAACGTCTTCTCATCTTGGTCGGCATACTTCTCCACAATCTGACGTACACGACGTTTGTTGGCAAGATCAAGTCCGTGAAGAGGCTCATCAAGGATAAGCAAATCCGGATTCTTAACCATTGTACGGCAAAGAAGAACAAGTCTCTGCTCTCCACCTGAAACCTTCAAGAACGACTGCTCGGCAAGGTGGTCGATACCAAGAAGTTTCATCCACTGTAGAGCCAACTCATATTGAGCATCTGTCGGAGTACGGAATAGACCGATAGTGTCGAAGAAACCAGACGCCACAATCTTCTTACAAGGTTGATCCTGACGGAAATACAAATGCATCTCACTTGATATATATCCGATATGACGCTTGATATCCCAGATGCTCTCACCTGTTCCACGTTGACGTCCGAACAATCTGATATCCAATGAGTATGCTTTTGGATTGTCAGCCGACAAAAGCGAAAGAAGTGTACTCTTACCAGAACCATTCTGACCAGACAAACTCCATTTCTCTCCCTTCATAATCTGCCAATTAAGATCCTTGAAAAGAGTTCTCGTAGGATATGAGATATTGACGTTTGTCATACAGAACACCTCGTCAAAATCTGGTTTTGATAAGACAGTAGCCTGCAACTCATCAGTCTTAAACTGACGTGGAGCAAAAACAGTCAACCTTAGTTTCTCGTCGGCAAGATATTTATCTTTTTCAATTCCTGGAAAATACTTTTTATCTTTTACAGGAAGAATATGAGTACAACAATCAGGAATTTCCTCTTCACTTGGACAAGAGAAAATCATCATCTGACCATTTTGTGCAAGCAAGCCGAAGAAATCGTTCAGTTCCTTCATCATCGTCGGATCAAGACCGATGAAAGGATTGTCGACAAGAAGCAATTGTGGTGCTGATATCAACGACTCTGCGATTAGGAAACGGCGTAACTCACCACTACTCAACATGATAATATGCTTGTGTTTGATGTCGTTGATTTTCATTTTCTCCATCAACGAATTCAAAAGATTCTCATCAAGAGTACGGTTTCCCTTCTTCTTCTCCACACTCATCTTCAGCAACTCCTCAACTGTAGGAGCCAACTCATTATCCTGTGAGTTGAAACGCTGCTGATAATACATATTATTATAGTCGGCAAGTTTATACGCACTTTCAAAACACATTGTGCGAATCATGTCGCTTGCATACTTAATTCCTTCAGGACGGTTGTTAGGATCGAAGAATCCATATTTCAATTCACCTCCACGTATTCCACTTTTTCCTGAGATAAGGTCTAGAAGCATTGTCTTGCCCGAACCATTCTCACCAAGAATACACCAAACCTCACCTGGTTTTACCTCAAAATTTATATTGTCAGGAAACTCGACACCCCAGATACGAGGTGCGACATCCTTCATGCTTAATACAAAATCCATTTTATCTCTTCATGTAACGATCCATATCTCTCTTAGCATCCTTCTCCTTGATGCTCTCACGTTTGTCGTACTCCTTCTTACCACGAGCCAACGCAATCTCCACCTTGCAAAGACCTTTCTCATTGATAAACATCTTTGTAGGGACGATAGTCATACCATTATCCTTCACCTCACGCTGAAGTTTATTAAGTTCCTTACGATTCAAAAGGAGTTTTCTATCACGACGTGGAAGGTGATTATTATATGATCCAAACGAATATTCAGAGATATTCATGTTCTTCACCCACAACTCATTATTGCCGGCGAAAAAACAGAAAGTATCTACCAAACTTGCCTTACCAAGACGGATAGATTTCATCTCCGTGCCGACAAGAACAATTCCAGCAGTGAATTTGTCTACTAATTCATAATCGAAAGTTGCGCGCTTATTCTTGATAAGCACATCCTTTTTCATCAACTTTCCTAATTTATTATTTCCCATATTTAATGAAACCTTTCATTCTAAAATTCAGTCAAAGCCCACCAAGCCCCATACGTCAAAAGATAAATCATGACGAATGTGACAAGGGTTGTCAAGAAATTATATTTTCTTTCTTCACCCATAACATCGGCAAAATAAACATTATATCCCGACATTATCACATATGCAGAGTAAAAATTTGCAAATATAAGCACTCCAAACAACATTGGCAAAAATGCAAATAGTACAGCTGAGATAAACAAAGGTATTTCTGCATATGTCAAGAACACCACCATACGTTCAAAATCAACCGTTTTGCCAGTATACAGTTGAAGTAAAGGTCGAAGAATAACAGCATTTATCACTAATGAGATTGCCAACAGCACAGGCCATGCCAAAGCTAAAAGAATCTGAGTTATAAGATCATACCCAGATATATAGAAATTCTCAAAAAGCACACGTATCAAACCACACGCACAAATTAACGCAAGAAACGGATAAAGTATTCTTGTCTGCGTATCAGTCCAAGTTCGTCTCACATTCTCTACCCTATCCCATACGACATTAGGATCAATAATGAAACTCAAACACTCGTGATAAAGTGCGATATATTTATCTTTTATACTTTTAAAATCCATAATCAAACCTCCTCAAGTCCACATTTAGAAATCAAATCCAATTTTTCTTTTTTGAAATCGACGTGATATTTTCCCGTCAACTCATTCATATTCATAATTAGTTTAGCTGCAAACTGCTTAGAGCTTGCACTTTTAGGATCAGTCATACGATGGTTCAAACCATCCATTACCTTCTCCACTCGCCTCATCAAAGAAATCTGTTCGACAGTCATCGTAGTTTCAGAGAATTTCTCAAAGATATAATCCACAGCCACAGACGATGGATGAAGCATATCGTCAGCATAAAACCGATAATCACGCAAATCGTCCATCATTATCTCATAAGATGGGAAATATGCCAGATTATCTGCAAACATCTTTTTCAATTCGTTGATTGCCAATCTCAACGTAGCCTTACTCAAACAATTTTCATCCAGTCCATCACGCAAATGTCTGATCGGGCTTACAGTAAATACGATACAGATATTTGGATTTTGACTAATGATTTTATCTATCAAAGGCTTAAAGACAGATGTAATGTCATCAACAGTAATCAATTCACGTCGGAAAACATTCGCATCTTCCTTATGACAATTAGCAACAACAAAATTTTTCTCTTTATGACGGTAAACAAACGCTGAGCCAAAAGTAAGAAGCATGAAATCAGCGTTTCTTAAATAATTGTTTGCGTCACGAAGAGCATTATTGGCATCACGAATAGTATTCTGCAGATCTCCGGAAAAATCACTATGAAGAAGAAAGCTTCGCCATATTCCGTCACGACAGAAGAAATCACCTTCGTTGAAAAAATCCATATTTATGGATTTGTCAATCTGCATTGCGATCGACAACGGATTGAATGCAATACCAAGCGGATTCAGCAGAACATCGTACTTGCGATCAAGCAGACGATTGCCCATCTCTGTGGAGAAGCATGAGCCAAGTGAGACAATCTTACTTCCGTAAGTCATCTTCTTTTCAAACGGCTTGATATTCAGCAATGTACGAAAATTCATATATGCAAAAATGAATGTTCTTTATATAGATAGAAAGACGGGGCAAGCCCCGTCTCTACA
>JAZUIF010000106.1:0-10370 GCA_045642085.1 Paludibacteraceae bacterium
GACCGCTTGGCCTCCGACTTTTAATTTTCGACCGTGGAAACGGTCAGTTTTCTTATAAGCCTACGGTGTGAATTTGTCGCTAGACAAATTCATTACCGTAGGATAATTATCGTACGTGATGATATATAAATAATCGCTCACGATGATATTTTGAGCAAAAAATCATCATTTTTATCAAAATTTTTGCCAAAAGATTTGCAGTAATAAAAAAAACATCTACCTTTGCAGTGCTTTTGAAAAAGAGCAGCGATCTAAGATATAGAAAGCAGAAAATTGCGGAAATAGCTCAGTTGGTAGAGCACGACCTTGCCAAGGTCGGGGTCGCGGGTTCGAGTCCCGTTTTCCGCTCTCAAAATGCTCAGGTGGTGAAATTGGTAGACACGCTACTTTGAGGGGGTAGTGCCGATTACGGCGTGTGAGTTCGAATCTCATCTTGAGCACGTAAAAGTAAGACATTCTGCGGAAATAGCTCAGTTGGTAGAGCACGACCTTGCCAAGGTCGGGGTCGCGGGTTCGAGTCCCGTTTTCCGCTCAACAGAAGCAGCAAGAAATTGCTGCTTTTTTGTTTTAAACAACTTTTGTGAATAATTTCCCTGTTTTCCATTAAATTGTGGTATCTTTGCAATATAATTTGTAGATAAATATTAGCATTATGAAAATAGGTTGCATGGTTGCTTCAGTGCTTACAGTAATTCTACTTGCTGTGGGTTACGTCTCTTTCTATTGGGAGTTCGCTGACGGTATCAAGACTGGTCAGGTTAACTTCGTTACTCGCAAGGGTTATATCTGGAAAACTTACGAGGGTCGTTTGATTCAGCAGGGTATCAAATCCAAAGGTCAGGGTCTAGGAAGTAATGAGTTTGATTTCTCTGTTGAGGATGATTCTCTTGCTCATACGCTTGAACTTGTCGGTGAGTCTATCGTAACAGTTCGTTATAAGGAGTACAACCATGCTCTATGGTGGCGTGGAAATAGCAACTATGTTGTTTATAAGATCGAGAAGATTATTGAGCCAGCTTCTAATGAAAAAACTTCTACTCAGGATTTGATCAACGCCACTTCTAGTGCTGTTTGTGCTGAGGCTGACGATAGTTTCTACGAATAATGACTGATCAGTATTCTTCCAAACTTCTTGAAGAGGCTGTGCATCAGATTTCTTCGCTTCCTGGCGTAGGAAAAAAGAGTGCGTTGCGTCTTGTTCTTCATCTTCTTAATCGTTCGGAGGAGGATGTGGAGCGTTTTGCCAATGCTTTTGTACGTCTTAAAAAAGAGGTGAAGTTTTGCAAATGCTGCCATAACATTTCCGACTCTGATGTCTGCGAAATTTGCTCAGATAAAAGTCGCAACCCGAAAATCGTCTGTGTGGTGCAGGATTTGAAGGACGTGATGAGCATCGAGGCGACTCAGCAATTCCGTGGACTTTATCATGTGCTTGGCGGAGTCATTTCTCCAATCGACGGTGTTGGTCCTAACGACCTTACTATCGACAGTCTTGTGCAACGTGTTCATTCTGAGCCTATTGATGAGGTGGTGCTTGCACTATCGACTACTATGGAAGGCGACACCACAGCATATTATATCTATCGTCGACTTGAAAATTTAGGCATCAATATCACGACTCTTGCAAGAGGTGTGGCTACGGGAGACGAACTTCATTATGCTGATGAGGTGACACTCGGTCGCAGTATTGTCGAAAGAAGACCTTATTCGACGGGTTCTGGTTTTTAATATTAATTCGAATTCGGACAGGTTTGAAACCTGTCCCTACTTTCACAATATATAATCGTAGGGGAGGGTTTCAAACCCTCCCGCTTAAATAATTATTTTATGAATCTCAACTTAAAATACTATTGCAGAATCGCAATCTCTGCTATTCTGATTCTAATATCAAGCTTCCTTCAAAATAAGGGAGTTTTTATTCCATACTATGTTAGCACTTTTGCTTATTTGCTAATCGTAGTGCTTGTTCCATTGGCAGTTTGGCAATATAATAAGGATAAGAAGAAAGTTGCTGAGATTGATGATCAGAAAGCAGCTCAAGCTTTGTTTGATAAGATCACAATGAAAAAGATGACACTTATTCACGTGCCATCTGGAATCACTGCTATTCTTTTCGTGATTCAGCCGACTGAATCTATGCTTTACGCTGCAATCGTCTCTCTTTTGCTTTTTGTCGTTTTCGGTAAGCCGGGAAATATAAATGATATTGATTAATAACAACTTATGAAAGTCGTTTACCATACTCTTGGATGCAAGTTGAATTTTGCTGAAACATCGAGACTATCTTTTGATCTTGAGTCGATTGGTTATGTCACTGCTAAAGATGGTGAGAAAGCCGATCTTATCGTGGTCAATACTTGTGCTGTAACTCAAGCGGCTGAGCGAAAGGGTAGGGCGGTGATCAACCAGTTGAAGCGTCAGAATCCTGATGCGAAGGTTGTTGTGACTGGTTGCTATTCGCAGATCAAGCCAGAAGAGGTTGGTAATATCGATGGCGTCGACATTGTGCTTGGTGCTCAGCATAAGTTTGATATGGCGTCTTTTGTGAAGATGCTTAATGATAATGAGCCTGGCACAAAGATTTATCATACAAAACGTAGTGAGGTGGATGTTTTCTTCCCATTCTGCACTGCTGGTTGTCGTACTCGTTATCTTTTGAAGGTGCAGGATGGTTGCGACTATTTCTGTACTTATTGTACTGTGCCGATCGCACGTGGAAAGAGCCGTAATGCATCGATTGCAATGACAGTTGATGAGGCTCGTAAGGCTGCAGCAGAGGGAGCAAAAGAGATCGTGATTTCAGGTGTCAATATTGGAGATTTCGGAAAGTCGACGGGAGAGAAGTTTGTCGATTTGGTTCGTGAACTAGATAAGGTTGACGGAATTGAGCGATACCGTATTTCAAGCATTGAGCCTAATCTTCTTACTGACGAGATTATCGATCTTTGTGCTAACAGCCGTGCATTCATGCCACACTTCCATATTCCATTGCAGTGTGGAAATGATGAGATCCTTGGATTGATGCACCGTCGCTATAAGAGAGATGTCTTTGCTCATAAGATCGCTGAGATTAAAAAGAGAATGCCAGATGCCTTCATCGGTGTCGACGTGATTGTCGGCTTCAACGGTGAGACAGAGGAACATTTCAATGATTCCTACGAATTTATCAAGAGTCTCGACGTTACCAGACTCCACGTCTTCCCATATTCACCACGTCCTAACACAGCTGCGTTGGCAATCAAACCATATATTCAGAATGGCGAGAAGAAACGTCGCACTGATATTCTTATGGATTTTTCTGAGAAACGATTGCATGAGTTTATGAAAAATCAGATTGGAAACAGTGCTAAAGTGCTTTGGGAAGAGAGTGACAGCACTATAATGCATGGATTCACTGAAAACTATATTCGTGTGTCTGCTCCATACGATGCTTCTAAAATCAATACAATCACAGAAGTCGTGCTTGGAGATTTTGATGAAGACGGAGAATGTCTGAAGGCAAAATAAGTTTTATCTATGAATAAACTTACAGCTTTCCTTATAGACGAACAAGAGTCTCATCGTAAAGGTGGAATCTACCATAAAACTCAAGTGCAGTTGGCTTATAATTCCAATCGTATTGAGGGCAGCAAACTCACCGAAGAACAGACTCGATATATCTTTGAAACTCGCACAATCGGTTTTAAGGATCAGGAAGCTGTGCCTGTAGATGATATCATAGAGACTACTAATCATTTTGTCGCATTTGATTATCTTCTTCGTACAATAGAAGAACCACTTTCGGAAACTATAATTAAGGAATTTCATAAGATTCTTAAGTCAGGAACTGCCGATGCTTTAAAACCTTATTTTAATGTAGGTGATTATAAAAAATTGGCAAATGAAGTGGGCGGACAAGATACATGCAAACCTTCCGACGTCGCACAGGAGATGAAGAAACTTGGAGAGTGGTATTTATCGCAGACAAATGTCACAATTCAAACCCTTGCTGAATATCACTGGCGTTTTGAGAGTATTCATCCGTTTCAAGATGGCAATGGAAGAGTAGGACGTTTGATCCTTTTCCGTGAATGTCTACGTAATGATATTATGCCATTTGTGATTGACAATGAGCATAAATTGTTTTATTACCGTGGTCTGCATGAATTTCAGGAAACTCCGGGTTATCTTATTGGTACAATGCAGTCTGCCCAGGATGTTTATGAGGCCTGGATCAAATATTTCAATGAAGAACTATTAGAGGAATTAGATATAGAATGATTTATAATCAGTTATAAAAAAGCATGAGTTGATTGATTTCAACCCATGCTTTTTTATTTGATGAATAAAGTTTTAAGTTCAGTTATTTGCTAGCGTTTTCAATCGATGAGTATTCAATATTAGTAAGCCATTCAGTAATAAGAGACTCTCTTGCTGGATGAGTCCTGGAATTTATCCAGAGGCTTTCTCTGAAATAGTTTACATTTTCCTCAGGGATTAGTCGTTTACAGTCCTTTTCAACTTCGATGATGTCGCTTGAGTTACTGCTGACAATCAAGCCAACGTTTTTACCTTTGAAATTAGCACCGTATCTGAAAAGGAAGGATTGCATCGGAGTTGCCATTTGTTTCCACCATAGAGGCACGACAATGATAATAGTATTGTATTTGTTGAAATCAACATTTACGTCATCAACGGCAGGGTAACTCTTTTCCGATTCTGGATGAGCAAGAATACGATCGATTTGTTCAGTAGTGACAGCATAATTGTCGTCTTCGTATTTGATTCCTTTCTCCGCTGGTTCGATCTTAACTATATCTGCAGATATCTGACTTGTTAGCGATTCTGTTATTTGCTCGCAATTATTAGTATATGTATAATATACCACAAGAGTTTTGTTATCAGGGTCTTGATTAGTTGTATTGCCTGATTCATCCGAATCTTTGTTGCATGCAGCGAACGCAATAGCGAACAATGCAATAAATAGAAATGATAGTAAGCGTTTCATGGTCCTAAAATTATAATTCGACATTAATCTTTTTTCATATTTTATGTAAGCAATTCAAGTGCTTTGCATTTGTCAAATATGAATCCTCTTTGGCTACTTTTGTAGTTTTCTATACAAAAGAAATAATTTTTTTTGATTCTAATGGCAATTCGACTATATTTTTTTTGTTGCAAATGTGGCTTTGCACATATTTTCAGCTGAAATATAATTTAGGAGATTAAAAAATAGCCACACTTTTTTGAGTGCGGCTGTTCTTTATTTGTTTCCCTATATTTATAATTAATCAATATATTTGATCATATCCTCTTTTCTTGGTTTTGCGTCAGGTTCTTCGTTAGGATAGCCAAGACCTATACAATAAAGAAGTTCATACCCTTCTGAAATATTTAGTTTTTTCATTAGACTTTCAGCTGATGGTGAACTTTTCATCCAACGTGCAGAACTTCCCAAACAGCATGATCCGATACCTTTTGACCAAGCCGACAGAATGATATTCTCACCTAGCAAACCGCAATCCACCTGAGCCATGTCATAACTCTTGTCGTATGCAAGACAAATCACATGGGGAGCATTGACGAAGATGTTTTTGAATCCTCCCTTTTCTGCAATCTGTGGATTATCTTTTACTACTGCCGCTGTGAAAGAGTCTATCATTGCTGATGAAAGCACACGAATCTCGTATGATTGTGTGTTTCTTCCGTTTGGAGCGTTTATTCCACATTTTAGGATTTCATCCATAGTCTCACGACTGATCACCGAATCCTTCCAAACTCTAATGCTTCTACGGCTCATCATCACGTCAGTGATAATTTGATCTGTGTCGACACTCACTTCTGAATTCTGTACTTTCGATTCATTACAAGCTGTCAACATTAACGCTGCTGTTATAAAAGAGAATATCTTTTTCATATATAATTTTGATTTTTGTACAAATTTATAAAAACTACTCATTATTCATTTTGTTTGTGGGGTTCCAATCGTAAAATTTTTAAGAGATTATATAACAGTTGTCCAAAATGAGGATTGTTAAGGCCCCATGTTTGATTTTTTGGCCCTAACCCATACCACCAACGCGAGCCCGTTAGGGCGAGCGTATTAAAATATGCGTGTTTGGACAACTCGTATATAATTGCCAATTTTTATCAAACGCTGTTTTCTGTTTAGCTAATAATATTAAAAGTTTTGCATTTTTTTGAAATTTTATAAAATATCGTGCACGATATAAAATATTTGTATTATCTTTGTCGACGATAAGATGATAAGTTGAGGCTGATGATATTAAGGTTTAACACAAAAATCGCATACGATATGACATTATACGACATCAAAGTGATGAAGAGAGAGAATCGACAGAATGTGGAGGTCTCTTTGTCTGATTATAAGGATAAGGTTTTGCTTATCGTCAACACAGCCACTGCTTGTGGATTGACTCCGCAGTATGAAGCCTTGGAGAAGTTGTACCGTCGACATAAGGATGAAGGATTCGAGGTTTTGGATTTCCCATGCAACCAGTTTATGGAGCAGGCTAAGCAAGATGATGATGGCATCACAGAATTCTGTCAGATGAGATACGACACTACATTTCCACGATTCAAGAAGATTGAAGTTAACGGAGAAAATGAGTCGCCATTATATACTTTCTTGAAAAGTGCTGCTACTAAGCGAGAAGGTAAAGGCAATTTCTTTATGAGTCTAATGCTTTCATTGTCGTCTCGTATGAATGGAAAGAGCAAGAAAGATTCTGATATCAAGTGGAACTTTGAGAAGTTTCTTGTCGACAGAAAAGGCAATGTGGTAAAACGATTTGATCCGTCATTCACTCCAGAACAGATTGAATCAGAAATCACTAAGTTGTTGTAAATGCAGCGTTTTGTCGACTGTCGGCAGAATATTGAAATTATATTTATAATGAAAGAAAAAATACAAGCATTCTTAAAACGATTCTCATTTCGCACCGGAGTTATAGTTTTGCTGATGTGTATTCCGTGCTATATTTTCTCATTCGCACAAGCTGCTTTGCCGATTTCTAAAGAAGCAAAATTTGTTTTATGGTTTGTCTTTTTTGGTTTGGCTAAAACATTCCAGTATGGCGGATTGACTATTGTCGGTGTCGACGGGGTGAAGAGAATAAAAGATTGGTGGAAAAATAAAAAACAATAAATACTATATATTATGGCATCAAACGAAAAACCATGCGCAAACTGTAAGTTTAGAGCAAAGTACGACAACGATCCAAAATCATTATTGGGACGTTTCTGGCGTTGGCATATCAATTTCTGTCCAGGATGGAAGGGCTATTTCACATCATTGTCGGTAGAGGAGAAAGCCTCATTGCGCGACAAATATAATTTCACTAAATATTAATTGATGGCATACGAACAGTTAAAGCTTGACAATCAGCTTTGTTTCCGACTCTATACGGCGGCAAGATTGGTGACGAGCGCGTATACTCCATATTTCAAAGAGTTTGGAATCACCTATCCGCAGTATCTCGTCTTGATGGTATTGTGGGAGCAGGATAACCGTGTCATATCAGAGATCACTGATATTTTGCGACTTGAAACCAACACTGTCACACCGCTTCTTCAGAGAATGGAGAAACAAGGATTGATTGTTCGACAGAAAAGCAAAGCTGATTCCCGACAGCGTATTGTGTCTTTGACTAAGGAGGGCAAGAAACTGGAAGAGCAGATCAAAGAAGTTCCCAATTGTTTGGCTCGACAGATTGTCAACGACGGAATAAACCCAGACGAATTAATTTCATTGGTACAATTGTTGGACAAATTTATCGGCTCCATTGAAAAATAGGAAAATTTATAAGTACGTAAAATGATTGTCGCAAGCCACGTAGTGGCGGAAGATTGTTAGCCGTGGCGCGTAAGCCCACGGTTTTTGGCGAAAGATTGTTAGCCGTGGTGCGTAAGCCCACGGTTTTCGTGTTCCAAATCAAATTTTACGACCCATTTCCGAAAATTTTACGTTCTCCCCTCTGATAATATGTTTTAGGACAATTTTCGAAAAATAGTTTGTAAAATATTTGTATTTTTTTTTTCAGTTTTGTCAAGGATTGCGAAAGCAAATAATATTAGGAAGATATAGGACTAAATATAAGAGAATATGAAAGTGAGACAAATACTACTTTCGATGATTCTGTCATTTACCGCCTTTGGAACCTGTTTTGCTTCATCATTTATCGGCATAGCGGCCGACGGCAGCAAAGAGGAGTTTCAGATAGGTCAGGTGCAGAGCATCAAGTTTGAGCCACAGAAGAGTGGAGACAAAGGATTCCCGACAATCGTGTTCAGTTCAAGTGTTGATGGAGTGAAGAACACCTCATCTTCCGACGTCGCGATTATGGTATATCCGAATCCAGTAAGCGATTACATCACAGTATCAGGAATAGAGGAGAGTGACGAAATCATCCTAAGAGGAATGGATGGAAACGTCGTTGCTCGCAGCAATGGCAGCAGGGTAGAGGTGAGCAACCTTCCCGTCGGCAGCTATATTCTATCAGTGAAGAATCAATCGGTTAAGTTTATTAAGAAATAAAAAAGGATTTATATTATGAAGAAATTTTTACTTACAGCAGCCACAGCAGCTGCAGCGCTAACTGCATTTTCAGCAGACAAGTTTTATGTGATCATGAAGGACGGATCTGTGGAGAGTTATCCAACAGAGAAAGTTGACAGCATTTCATTCAATGATCCGCAGATTGCGAAGATCATGGGTTTCAATGATATGGCGGCAAAGATTGTCCAATTGGAAAAAGAGATTGCAGCATTGAAATCGGGGGCTGGAGTGCAAGACACATCAGTTTCGGATTTGAGATACTTCATTATCAATGATAAAGAAGTTAAGGTTACTGGATTTAATAACGGTAGCTCGGATTTAGTTATTCCAGAGAAAACAATCTTGAATGGTAAGGAGTATACTGTTGTGGGCATAGGCTCAGAAGCGTTTAAGGATCTTGAAATCAAATCTGTGACGCTACCTAAAACATTAAAAAAGATAGGAGATGAATCATTCAGTGGTTGTGAAAGTTTGACAAGCATCGAGATTCCATCAAGTGTCACTTCTATTGGATGGGGGACATTTACTAGATGTAGCAGTTTGACAAGCATCGAGATCCCATCAAGTGTCACTTCTATTGGATGGGGGGCATTTCGCCGTAGCGGATTGACGAGCATCGAGATCCCATCAAGTGTCACTGTTATTGATGAAGAAGTATTTGAAGACTGTAGCAGTTTGACAAGTGTAGTAATTCCATCAAGTGTCACTTCTATTGGAATCCTTGCATTTGGTGGTTGTGAAAGTTTGACAAGCATTGAGATCCCATCAAGTGTCACTTCTATTGGAAGCGGTGCATTTCGCGACTGTGAAAATCTTGATGTGGTAATTGATAATGCAGAAGATAATGTTGAAGTGGTATGTGCATTTAATCACTGTAAATCAGTTAAATGGACAAAAGGAAGTTCTCCAAAACCGGATCCCGAATCCCAAATAAACGTTGTCGCAAGTCCTAAGATACAAGTTGAGGCTGGAGGAGAGTATGAGGCAATAAATGAAGCCTTAGATCTAAATTTTACGTTTAAGGTAGTTGAAACAGAAGGTTCATATTTGATGAAGAATCAAGTGGTGACAATCACAATTGATGGTTATGATGGAGAGCTAACTTTATCTGACGTAGGTGCCGGGTATTTGATGTATGATGGTTCAGTTTTTACAATCGTGCAACAAGTTACTGCTATCGTGAATGCAAAAAATGTTGTAGCTAGTCTTGCGTGTGCTAGTTCAAATGCAGACTATACGATTACGTCTGCGACAGTAAATGATAAACTGAATGCATTGGGAGCTACCGAGACAAAGTTTAGAAAAAAGAAATAAATAAGTCTCATAATTATATTAAAAGCTATATGAAAAGCCGCATCCGCAAGGGTGTGGCTTTTTTAATGCAAAGCCACATAGTGGCGGAATATAGGTAGCCGTGGTGCGTAAGCCCACGGTTTTCGTGTTTTTAATCCGAGAGATCCGAGAAATCGTTGACACGCCACCTCAAATTTTTGCCAAATTCCGCAACATGTGGCATTTTAGTGTTAAAAACCTTTAAAATTTATTTTTCGCAGAATCAGCGTTTTACGCACATTTTTGAAAAATAATTGGTAAAACGCTTGCACAGTACGGAAATCTGCTATACTTTTGCACTCGCTTTCGGGAAGGAACGACAACAAAGCCGAAACGAAAGACATAAAATAAGCTCCCCAAGAGAGGGTGAGACGCCAAAAGATAACGATCTTTGAAAACATTTGCAATTTACGAGGAAGAACGGGACATAAATTAATTTATGTACACACAAGAGGTTCTAAAAAGCGCAAGATCTGAGAAA
>JAZUIF010000107.1:0-99776 GCA_045642085.1 Paludibacteraceae bacterium
AGCCAGGATCAAACTCTCCGTTGTATGAATTGTTTTTTCTTAGTTTTTCTCAGATCTTGCGCTTTTTAGAACCTCTTGTGTGTACATAAATTAATTTATGTCCCGTTCTTCCTCGTAAATTGCAAATGTTTTCAAAGATCGTTATCTTTAGCGTCTCACCCTCTCTTGGGGAGCTTATTTTATGCCTTTGTTTTCGTTCGGAGTAGCGTTCCTTCCCGAAAGCGAGTGCAAAAGTATAGCAGATTTCCGTACTGCGCAAGCGTTTTACCAATTATTTTTCGAAAATATTCATAAAACGCTGATTCTGCGGAAAATAAATTTTAAGGATTTTTAACGGAAATTCATGCTAAACCATGTAGAGACGCTCGGACGTGCGTGTGGCTTATGGTCGGAGACACGAATTTTTCATGAATTATTGTTGGGGGAACGTAAAATTTGCGGAAAATGGATCGAAAATTTATTTCCGAACACGAATTATCATGAATTCACCACGGATTATCCAACAATTGGAGGTATCGAGTCAACGTCAACGTTATCGTTATCGTCAACTTTTTTTAACGTGGCTATAAAAACAAAAAGAGACGAGGTGTTTCCCCGTCTCTAAAAATATTACAGATAATGTTTATCCTACCTCACAACCATTAGCAACTTCTTTGCTTGGAGAAATAACCACAAGCTTTCCGTCGCTATTAACAGCTGACATAATCATTCCCTGGCTCTCGATTCCCATCATCTTCCTTGGCTTGAAGTTTGCCACAAAACATACCTGTTTGCCTACTAGCTCTGCTGGGTTAGGATAACTCTTTGCGATACCAGAAAGGATTGTGCGACCGCCCATACCGTCGTCGATCTTAAACTGAAGCAATTTATCTGACTTAGGCACATTAGTACACTCCAAGATCTTGCCAACGCGGATGTCAAGCTTCTCAAAGCCTTCGAAATCGGCGTACTCCTTCACTGGTTCTGGCTTCCACGACTCTGCCTTTAGCTTAGCCTCTGCCTCAGCAGCTGCTGCCTCGTTCTGAGCCTTGATACCCTGTAGTCTCTTGACCTGTGCATCTACAAATGCGTCCTCAATCTTCTCAAACAACAATTCTGCCTTGCCCAACTCTGCTCCTACAGCAAGCAAATCTGTCTTTCCTAACTGATTCCACTCGAATGTCTGCATGTTAAGCATCTTACGTAGCTTCTCTGATGAGAATGGCAAGAATGGTTCGAACGCGATTGCCAAGTTAGCGGCAATCTGCAATGCGATATGTAGGATCGACGCTGTACGATCCATATCTGTCTTAGCAAGCTTCCATGGCTCTGTCTCTGCCAAATACTTGTTACCGATACGTGCCAAATTCATTGCCTCTTTCTGTGCATCACGGAACTTGAAGTTGTCAAGCAACTGCTCAAGTTTAGCTTTTACATCAGCAAACTCCTTCAATGTCTCCTTATCATAGTCTGTCAACTCCTTAAGAGCTGGCACCTTTCCATCGAAATATTTAGATGTAAGCACCAAAGCACGGTTGATGAAATTACCATAGATTGCAACAAGCTCATTGTTGTTGCGTGCCTGGTAGTCTTTCCATGTGAAGTCGTTATCCTTTGTCTCAGGAGCGTTGGCTGTCAACACATAACGAAGAACATCCTGCTTTCCTGGGAAGTCAACCAAATACTCATTCAACCATACAGCCCAGTTGCGCGATGTAGAGATCTTGTCGCCTTCAAGGTTCAAGAACTCATTACTTGGCACGTTGTCTGGAAGGATGTAGCTACCCTCTGCCTTTAGCATTGCTGGGAAGACAATACAGTGGAACACGATATTATCCTTACCGATGAAGTGAATCAAACGAGTGTCCTCGTCCTTCCACCACTTCTCCCAATTGCCATATTTCTCTGGGTTAGCGTCACACATCTCCTTTGTGTTGCTGATATATCCGATTGGAGCATCAAACCATACATAAAGCACTTTGCCTTCTGCTCCCTCTACTGGAACTGGAATACCCCACTCCAAGTCACGAGTCACAGCACGTGGCTGAAGATCCATATCCAACCAACTCTTACACTGTCCATATACATTTGGACGCCACTCTTTGTGATCCTCCAAAATCCACTTCTTCAACCAATCCTGATGCTGGTTCAAAGGCAAGAACCAATGCTTTGTAGGACGCTTCACTGGTTTAGATCCTGAAAGCTTACTTACTGGATTGATCAGCTCCTCTGGCGATAGTGTGCTACCACACTTCTCACACTGGTCTCCGTAAGCTCCCTGTGCGTGGCAACGTGGGCACTCACCTACGATATAACGGTCTGCCAAGAATGTCTTAGCCTCCTCGTCGTAGTACTGCTCACTTGTCTGCTCTACAAACTTGTTGTTGTCGTACAATGTCTTGAAGAAATCAGAAGCCAACTTATGGTGTGTCTTTGATGTTGTTCTTGAATAAACATCGAAAGAAATTCCAAACTCCTTAAATGAATCCTTGATAATCTTATGATAACGGTCTACAACATCTTGTGGAGTGATTCCCTCTTTTCTTGCACGGATTGTTACTGGTACTCCGTGCTCATCAGAACCTCCGATGAAAATCACATCCTCGCCCTTCAAACGAAGATAGCGAACGTAGATATCTGCAGGCACATATACTCCTGCAAGGTGACCTATATGCACTGGTCCATTTGCATATGGAAGTGCAGAAGTTACGGTCGTTCTTTTGAACTTCTTATCCATTATATCTTAATTTTTTCTTTTGTTTCTTAATTGGAATTTATTGAGACGCGGCACGACACATCTCTACGATTCATCATAGCCACGTATTAGTCGACATACTTCAATGAAGCATTTGTAGCGTCGACAGTCAATCTGACTTTTCTGCCCAAGCAAAGTGCATTGTTAGGCTGATTATGACCTACTTGTACTCCATACATGATTGGAATATCCTGATCAGCAAACTTGCTTGCAATAATCTCCTCAACACTCTTATCCGAGCCTTGTGTCATATTGATGAACTGGCCGACAACAACGCCGACAATATTATCAAGCTTTCCACTCAACTTTAGCTGAGTCAACATTCTATCCAAAGAGTAATTGCTCTCACCAGTATCTTCAATGAAAAGTATCGCCTGCTTAGTGTTCAAGTCGTAGGCTGTACCACCAAGGCTATAGATTAGAGAAAGGTTACCGCCGACAAGTCGACCTTCAGCGACACCCTCTTTGCAGTTCTTATTTGTGGAAATTTGTAAACCTTCAGCCTCACCAAACAAAGCCTTACGAAGACTCTCAGCTGTAGTGGCATTAGAAAGGTTCTGTGCCATACCGCCATGGATTGTCTCAACTCCAAGGTTATTGACAGCCGCATGAAGAGCAGTCACGTCGCTATAACCTACAATCCATTTAGGTCGTTCAGTCAAAGCTTCCAAATCTATGAAAGGAAGAGTCATCGCAGCGCCATAGCCACCACGTGCGGCAATGAGAGCTTTGATTGTGGGATTATCAATCAACTTCTGAGTACCATCGACTCTCTCCGCCAAAGTGCCGGCATATCTGCCGTCTACCTTATAAAGATTATCAGCCTCAACCACATTCAAACCCCAGCTTTTGAGAGTGGCTATTCCAGCCGACATCTCACTCTGTGTTACGGCATTCGACAAAGCAAATACGGCTACAGTGTCGCCCTTTTTCAAAAAAGGTGCTCGTATATCCTCTGTAATCTCCTTCTGGTTGGAAAGGACTGTCGAGTAATACTCTTTATTATAGATATTAGTATATTCGTTTGTGATATATTCATTAGTGATATCATCACCACATGAGGACATCATCACCATGCCTCCACATGCGGCAAATAATGTTGACAAAAATCTCATAGTCAAAACAAATTTAATTCAGTCTACAAAGGTACTATTTTTTAGGAGATTATTCCAAAAAAAACGGTCTGCTTTCACAGACCGTTTTTATCAGTTAATCCTTAATCATTATTCATTGATCAAAGTAAAGTGTCCGACATACTTCTTTCGGATCTCTTCAATCCAAATCTCATACCAGTAGTCGGTAGACGGCATCTTATGACCAAGATACATACCATCCCACGACTCATCTCCCTTAATTTCGGTAAGTTTCTTACCATAACGGTCGAAGATAGTCACTCTTGCGTCAGGATAAGCCTCAGAAATCACCTGTGAGATAAAGGCATCGTTCTTACCATCTCCGTTAGGTGTGATCACAGTTGGGATTTCAAAGTCTGGAGCCTCAGTTTCAAACTCATACTCACTCATACATCCATTGTTGTCTTTAATGACTACAACGTGATGACCATACTTAACATATACCACTTCTTCAGATGAGAAATCCTCTACGTCGACTTTATACACATAAGGAGCATCTCCATAAGAATTGTTTGGAATAATCTCAACATGATGGTAGTCGACATTAACGACTGTATCAACAAGCGGAGTTCCTGCAACAACAATCTCAATATCATCTGTTTCTGGACGACAAGCCTCAGAAGTCAATGTGACGGTATACTTATATATTCCTACCTCCTTCTCATTAAACTTCAAGACACTACTTGTAGATACAACCGAATCCTTATTAGTATCTTTCCACTCATATTCTAAGACATCACCTTCCACAATCTTCAATCCGAATCTCAAGTTTCCGATATTGTTTACACAAACTGTTGTATCATTACCATTGATACTAAAATCAATAGGCTTAACAACCTTAACGGAAATATTCTCCACAATCTTACATCCACCGTTTTGGCTGATTGTTAACGTATATGTCTCATCATTCTCTGGAGTGACAACAGCAGTATTACCAGTGCTTAGCAATGTTGGATTTGATGTCCATTCTACACTAGCAGTTGGAGGGGCTAGAGTCTCCAAACCAATCTCTTCTGAGTTTCCTACACACACTGGATCAACATCTTTGATTGTGTATGTCGGACGAGGAAGGACTTCAACTGTACCAAATACTCCAGACTTTTTACATCCATTTAGTTCAGCTTCATAAGTATACTCACCTTGTGCATCAGATTTGACCTTCTTCAAGACTAGAGAAGTACTTGTCTCCACTACGTCGCCATCCTTCTTCCAAACAACGACAGGAGAACCAGTTCCGGCAGTAATATCCGAAACAAGAGTTACAGTCTCACCTTCACATAATGTATAGTCAGAAACAACAGTGTTATCCTCAATAATAGTAGGGATGATTTCAACTGCAAATCCAGTCTCACATCCATTAACATCCTTATATTTCAAATTGTAAACACCACTGTTCTTTACAATAGTATTATTGGCAGTTCCTTCTGGATCATCCCATACGAAGTCTGTTCCAGCAACATTTGCCACCACAGTGACATCGCCACCACAACTGTGGAATTTAGCACCGTCAGAAGAAGCTGTTTCCTTTACATCTGGTTTGTCAGATCCAGCCTCTGAAATCTCTATGACACCATCGATCTTACCATTAGTGATACCTACCTTTTTCTCGAATGTCTTTGTACATATGCCATCAGAAAGAGTGACAGTGAAAATTGTCTCCTCAGTGATTGGATCACTAAGGAATTTACCATCTTCAGTAGCATTGTTATTTTTGTTCCAAACGTAAGTTAAAGTAGAATCTCCAAGAATCTCACCTGTAGTTGAGACACTAAGTTCAGCTGCCGAGTTAGGACAAATAGCATAGTCTCCCTCTGGCTCGATCTTAACTGCACCTAAATCGTGAATCTCAATTGACACATTCTCTTTAGCAGATAGACACTCTTTTTCATCTCCGTCAACTGTATTTTTATAAACGAAATAACCTGCAATCTGCAAGTCGGGACGAGAAACCGAAATACTAACCAAATCCATCTGTATATTAGCTACGTAGAAATATGTTTTTTCTACATGTTTGCTGGCATCACGATCCCACAAATCGACAGTATTGACTGGTTCGACGCACGACGTAGTATTTTTTGCTTTAATCTTCGGTCTTGCATAAACAATCACCTTAAGTGGAACAGCAGCACTTGTTCCTTCACTATTACGTTGAGCCACGAAATATTCCCTAGGAGTCTCAGATTTACCAGGGTCCGCAGTTGTGTTAATAATTGGTTTCTCATTATTAAGTGTTGGCATTCCTCCTCTCAATGGATCACCATCGTACCATACAGGCTCATATCCAGCATCGAATGTAATATAATTCTCGATTGGTTCAGGAGTCTCTCCATCACAGAAATATACATTCTCTGGTTTAGGAGTTGGAGTTTTAGTGATATTCACAATCACATCCTCAAAACCACTCTTACATCCATTTCTAACCTGTTTAACCTTGTATTTAAGTGGTGTAACCTCACTATTAGAATCTACCATATCCATAGTAGGAGAAGGTGCAACCGTACCATCACCTATAAGCTCTCCATCGGCAGTGTACCATTCAAGAGTACTTCTATTATCAGTTGGCACAACGGC
Source organism: Paludibacteraceae bacterium (assembly GCA_045642085.1). Classification (GTDB taxonomy): domain Bacteria; phylum Bacteroidota; class Bacteroidia; order Bacteroidales; family Paludibacteraceae; genus UBA1723. Next base: position 6,439 of record JAZUIF010000107.1, read on the forward strand.
AGTTGGATCCTTATCTGTCAAAGAAGGGAACACATTACCTACTGCATCAGACAACGTGTACATAATAGAATGTGCCGGTTTAGCACTCGGAACCAAAGTGACACTGACACTATAATCAACTTTAGGACCAATACATTGATGATTTTCTGAAATCTTATAAACCGGTTCTACCTCATAATAATAAACATCTTGAGACTCCGTATCTGGCTTCAAGTTTGTTATTGGTGTGCCCTCTCGGTACCAATTGTAAGAAGTAGGAGTCTTGCATGTTGGGCAAGCTTCGGTATCAATTTCAGCCTTTAATTCAGATGCGTCATCTCCAGCACAATAAGATTTCGAAACATCTTCTTTTAGTTTAGCGACATCGACAGTAGTGATAGAGAAAGAAATCTTCTCACTGAGTGTCTCACCCTTCTTTTGAGCCACAGTGAATTCTTTACTTCCAGACTCAGTCGACGAATATGTACCTGGATCGGAAGTTTCATTTCCCTCTTCATCAAACCACACTAATGTATTACCTTCCTCAATCTTAACAAGAGAAGCAACTTCAATCTCTTCACCCACACAGATTGTAGTATCATTGATATCTGGTTTCTGACTATCAGTAATAATCACTGAGACTTTAGCAAGAATACTCATACAACCAGCAGGCGATTTCTCACGTACAAAGAAATCTTGTGGTCCTTCCACGCTTAAATCCGCACGACGGTCAGATGGATCTAAAGCATTTACATTGTTTAGAGCATCCTCTTCTGTTTTAAACCATACCACACTACCTCCACTTGAAGGAATAGCCATGCTTGAGATATCCTTAGTCACACCATCCTTAAGAGGAAGTTCTTGTATGTCTTCCACAATAGGAGGCAATGGAATTTCATTAATCGTCACATTCCATTCCTTCTTTTCTCCCTTACATCCATTTACATCCGTAAACTCATAGAAGTATTTAGTATTGACAACATCTGAAGAAATCTCACCGGCTTCGATTGGCTCCATAATATTATCATACCATTTAATAGTATAATCGTCGTCGGTATATTTACTTAAATCAAGAGATTCATCCTCACAGATAATAGCTTTTTCCGTAAGCTCTGCAGTTGGCAAGGCATTGACCTTCAAAGTAACCGTATTCGAAGGCTTGTCACTTGCGATAGGACATTCTGGATCCGAGATTAACACCTTATATGTTCCAGCTTTCTTCACAATCAATGTGTCGACAGAAGAAAGTTCTCCTAACTTCTCATTATCTAAGAAGAACTGATATTTGTAATTCCTGCTTAGAGGAGTACCGACAGCGACTAGCACAGCAGTGTCTCCGTCGCATATAGTATTAACTATTTCTCCATCTCTAAATTTAAGCTCTGCTTTCTGCACGCCCTCACAATCCTCGCTGACACATTTGCTTACAGCATCATCCTCTATCGTACCATCCTTATGTCCAAGCAAATGTACATATGCATAATTGATAACCAACTCATCACAATTTTCTACCATTCCTTTCCATGTGACCTTATACTTTGTTCCGAATGGAATTGGATTATCGATTCCTTGTTCAAATTCCCAAACAATAGAATCACCAAGAAGTTCTCCTCCCTCGTCTGCCGAAATGAATTTGATTTCTTCAGGTTTTCTGTCGATAATTCTTAAATCATAAGCGTAATCGGTGTGGACATGAATGTTTGTGAATTTATGAGTACCATATGAATCCTGTCCCTCCATTGATCCATTCTTGAATCCAAAGTAGCCTTCTCCATCTGCTAAACCTGTTACACTATAGTTATAACCAGATGTAGTATCTTTATTTACCCACATACGTAACACGTCGGAATTCAAATCCAAAATCACAGAAATTGGTTCGGTAGATCCCTTGAACAAGACTTCTTCCATTGGTTGTTTGACTGTAGATCCCTGATAAGTAGTGACCATCAAGACACGCTGAGACAAGTCAGGTTTGATTTGCATAGAAATTGGATTTGCAGAACCTTGACGCAACAATATCTGGAATGTTGCATAAGTAGCTGGATTCAAATCCATTTTGATATGAAAGTTCTTACCTTTTGAATATTTATACTTGGCAGTACCTGTTTGATTTGAGACTGTAGTGACATTTCCATCGCTAATTGAGAAAGCATTCAAATCCCAATCAGAAGATTTTGACTCTGCATTCTCAAAAATGGCACCATGAGTCTGTTCGTAATTAAGTGTGTACTCTACCACATCTTCTTTCTGAACTTTCTCTTTATCTACTGTCTTCTCAAGAGTCGACTTTATCCTAGGTTCAGGCACTTTAGAACATGTCACAGTTATTGTGTCTGCACCGTAAATCTTCGACTCTTTATCTCCCCAGATCCATGCCCTATTTATGATATCCTCATCATCAGATTTACACTCTGCACCTGAAGGGAAAGTGATGTTTGCATTGTATGTGATAGTACCCTTCTGTTTAATCATCATACGATTAATTGTCCATACTACAACATCACGTCCATCTGATGTTTTCTCTGTTTTCCAAGATCCACCAAACTCTTCCAACGGACATGCTCCAACAAACTCAAGGAACTCCATACCTTTTGGTAATGTGTCTCTCAATACTACGTTGTAAACATCACGACCTGGCATTGGACCATTACCCAAAACTCTTCTCCAAGTGTATCCGTCCCACTCCTCAACAAGGATTCTATCACAGTATTTTTCTGGAGTACCACATGAATGACGGTCCCAACTTGTTATCGGTTGATCTAGATTGTTTGGATCTGTGTTGTCATAAATAATTGGATAATGCAAGTCATTCTGTTTTGAACTTGCCCACTCGTCGCTATAACTCCAGTCATCCGTAAGATCAAACATTTTTCCTCCCTGAGAACATGCCATACGCATGTTCAACAATAGAGTAGCGCCTCCTCCCTCATGGACATGCAAACCATCTCCTTTATCTGAACTAGCATATTGTTGCAAATGTTGAGAAACTGTTGCTAACTGGTCAGCAAACTGAACAATAATACGCTGATTGTACTTTTTACCAGGACGTTCAGGATCCTCACCTTCCACCGTAGTTTCATGAGTGATTTTCAACGCCTCTTTCAAACCTCCTTGATAAAAGTCGCACGCCATAGCCCAGCCTACGTCACAACCATTAGTACCTGAGAAGCAAATAAGGCTTGGATCATACATATAATATGAAACTCTATAGTTTCCATAATTGATATATGCTTCATCTGCATCGTTGAACAAACGATAAAAAGACACTATCTGGTCAGTCGCCTCTGGGTTTGCCACAGGCAAATGTCCATAAGAAAGTCTTACGCCTGGACGACCACCATTAATCCATCCTGCTTCTGCTGAATTCTCAAAATTGATCTTAAATTGAGCAATGTTGTCGGGATTGATCTTATCTCTATTTGCTTTCTTATCGATTTTTAATGCACGTGCGACCACGTCAACGCAGTTACGTTCCATCACATCTGTGATGTTGTTAGGATATTCATCTGAAGTCCAACCTGTACCTCCACGACACTCTATTCGTGCAGTAGTACAATATCTTCCTTGGTCGATATTATCATTTAGTCGACAAACGATCTTCATCGAGTCTATAGTTGGTTCTAGACCAGTTGTTGTCTTGAATCCAGAAAGAGTTGCTCTATCCCAAACAACAGAATCTCCACTAAGCTTACCCTTGTCAGATGAGACAAAGTCAAAACCTGCAGGAAGTCCAAATTTAACAATAGTATTTTTAGCATCTACTGAACCATAGTTTCTTATATTAACTGTAAAGGTCACAGTATCTCCTGCAAATGCATAAGTCTTATCAACTTTGTGGTAAACTTTACAGTTAGCTTGAGGTACCATCTTCGAAGGAGCCTGGAAATTACCTGACAACACTAGCATACCGAGCAGTTTAAACCACTCATGGAAATAGACAGGAGATGATGTCTCATAAGACTCAAAGTTTAAGTCGTCCCACGCAATGACACAATGACGAAACATCTGACCCATCAACTCGAAATCCTGAGCCGCAACAGCTGCAGGAGAACCAGCACCATGAATCCAGTTCAATGGGAATCCTTCTCCTATCTGCCCGTGAAAATCCATTTTATCGCGAAGAGTATATGGACCCCAAAACTTCAATCCCATATCACCGATGGCATTGCAATCGTTTCCCCATCTTTCGTCCTGAGGATTAGCTAAGAATTGCGCATAACGCATAGCCATATCTTTCTCGTAAGAATTTGAACCGCTCTCTACTTCATGACTTACAGGATTCCAAGTTGTAGTTGGGTTTCCATGCCATACATAATTCAAAATAGTTCTCCAACCAGCACGGAAGTCTTCTGAGAATTGAGCAGACGTAAACTTAAACTCTGTATCGCTAACAGATTCGACCTCTCCACAGACAGGAATTGTATTGTCACTAACTTCATATAGTTTTCTCATTAGATAGTCGGAAGATGCTTCGCATCGCTTACACTGGCTTATCTGCCATTCTGTAGATTTTGAATCCAACTCAAGGAATTTTGCATACTCATTGAAATACGCAGGTGCCAAGTAGTCAAAATATAATTTCTGAGATCCACCATTCTCTGGCACATATCCTTTATATGTCTTTCCTGAGCCATTTGTCATCCACGTTGTCAAATTTGCTTGATGAGACCCTCCCTTCAAATAACCATCAAATCCAACATCTCCAGATACATATTTCCCTAATCCGTTATAGTCGACAGGATCAACCATCGCACGGATATACTTCAGTGCCTCCTCTTTATAATTAAGTTCTCCGAATCGTGTTTGAATACCAGATTTTTCACCCCACTGTTTGGCTGCGATCAAAAGAGCCAATGCAATATCCACATCACCGTCTGTTGCAGACGCACTAGCTGAATTGTAGCTACCTAACGCCATTCCAGAACCTGCACCGAAAGCTCCGGAACCGTTCAACCCCTTAGAGTAACCATCATAGCTATTTGTACCTCCATCATAAAAACGCTCAGTACCAATAAACATACGGTCGTGCATACTCATATAGTAGCCGTCAAAATATGCTTTGTCTCCAAAAATGGCAGATGGCAACAAATAGTAACCGTCTCCCTCCGCACACTCACAGTGAGTTTCGGCATTCTTCGCGTCTGGAATCAAATACTGGACACCATCAACCTCATAACCATGCTCCATAGTATTGTTACAAATGTGTTGCCATGCGTCCAACATTCTTCTTTCCATCTCCGCATGAGTCACACCTGGAGCATTATGTGTCGCCAATGACTTACATTCTGGAGAATAATCCATGAACTGAGGGAATGGGAATGCGGGATTTCCCGTATTGACATGAGCTTCTACACGTGCACTTGCTATATGTGCTGACATTGCTAATGCCGTTGTCGCTCCAAAATATATTAATTTACGCATTATACCTTTCATGCAAATTAAATTTTATTGAGTACCCTATTATTAGTGTTATGTTTTAGAATTCAACTTGCAAATATCTATTTTTTTTGCCGTATTTACAAATTTTAAGGAAAGTTTCGGAATTCCAATTGTAGGGGTGCACATGCCACAATATTTGTAGGGGCAGACCTTGTGCCTACCCCAATAACAAATTGGGCATTAATGAAAAGCATATGGCACAAAACAAAAAAAAGAGGAACATCTCTGTTCCTCTTTGTACCCAGACCCGGGATCGAACCGGGATGGGTTGCCCCACTGGTGTTTGAGACCAGCGCGTCTACCGATTCCGCCATCTGGGCATTTCATTTCTGAATTGCGATGCAAAAGTATAGCTCTTTTACGATTTGTGCAAGCCTTTTTAAGATTATTTTTAATAAATGTTTATAATTAAATATGATTCAACAATTTATAAATTTTGTCAAAACCATCAAACATGACTGGAACAAACAAAAAAGACGGGCTGAAATTCAACCCGCCTATACTATAACTCTCAATTCGATATACTCTATTACTCCTTTTAGTAACGTTTCAACATATTCTCAATCATCTCCTTAATCTCATTCCTTAATGACTCTGGCGACAATACCTCTACCTGGTCTCCCTGCTGAAGGATAAGCTGCTTGAAGTCGAATGTCGGTCTGACAACCATCGAGAAATCAGTATAATCAGCCGTCTTACTTTCTATCTTCTGAGAATGATGAAACGGCAATGTCTCCATATAATCTATCGTTTTGTCATAAGCTCGAATCAAAACTTTCTGTTTAGATGCTCCACCAGTATAGACGCCAACACTGCCATCAAAATATTCGTCGGGATCAAAGTCATTATTCGGCTTACACTTCTCATCGAGAATCTCAATGCTCTTTACTCTGTCAAGAGCGTAGACACGTATCGTATCCTTCAGCTCATCTAGCTTATGCTCCTTCTTTAGTCTATCGTTCTCCTCCACGTAATGAAGAGCTCGCACGACCACATACCAACGTCTGTTGGAGACCTTCAACAAATACGGCTCCACCTTAAATGTCTTCGGAGCGGGATCTCCAAACTTCTGATATGTCATCTCCACAACTTTGTTCTCTTTAATAGCTTTCATGAAGATCAAAGGCCATTTGTTGCCCGACGGAATCTCCTCATACTGAACCTTATTCTCCAAACTATTGTCGTTGTTGAGCTGGTTCAATAATGAAAACGAATCCATCACCCATGATCTAATTGAGCTGTACTTAAGTTTTCCATCCGAACTCTCAATATGATACTTGTATCCTCTGCAATTTTCGTCAATCTCTATGTCCAAACCGAAAATCTCTTTAATAGCCTTACGATAGTTGTGGAAAGTTCGCTTGGCCAATTCCTGCCCTTCCCCTAAAAGTGGATTCTGCCACTTTTCGTCAATCTCCTCGAATGTCAGATGCCCTCCAGGAGTACTTCTAAACAAATCGATAAGCTTAATGTATTTTGCAATCTGATTTCCCGCCATAGTCCTTACCTTTTTAGCAAATGTAAATAAAAGTTATGAAATAAAAAAGCACAGGTTTAAAAAACTAAAACCGCCAGGTCTATGCCTGACGGATTTAAATAGTAGTATGTAGTTAATTATTTTTCATTTTTTCATTGACTAAAGCTCAGTTTTTCATACTCTAAAATACCCTTTTCTCTTTTTTCGCACTCTAATAACTTTAATAATCCAAAATAGTCCTTAAGTCCTTTTAATAATGTGTCCCTTTTCCAAAATCCTTTTACGTCTCTCCAATTCCCTAAAGAGATTTTAATTAAAAACGTCAGCGTGGGAATTGCGCCATCATGCAACACTGTTTTTTTAACGTTTTTAACAAAAGTATAGCAAAAAATAAATAATTGTTAACAAAACTATATGCCCTTCAACATCTAATTTTGACAAAAATTATACATTGCTAATAATCAGTAATTTACGCACTCTTCCAATTTTATGTTATAGAAAAGTGTTTTTTGCAACGATGATTTATGTCGATTTAGTTTAAATATTGATATACAATTAGATAAAGCATAGAAATTATAAAAAATCTGATTTATAAAAAACTTTTTTGATAAAACTAATACAATAATTTTTTGATTCTTACGTTATATAAAATACTTACTTCACTTAGATTTTTAAGCAAAAGGATGTATTATTCCATTAATAATTCTAATTTTGAATAAAGAAAAACCAAAAAACTACTTAAATGAAAAGGACTAAATTATTCAGTTTGCTTTGCATAAGCTTTATGCTTGGCAATACTTCTTGCTCGAAAGACGATGAGGAAGAAAACGACAATGGCAAACAAGAAACTGTAACTCCTCCTACTAATATAACTGAGTATGAGAGAGCCGAGACAGCTAAATACAACTTCTATGGAGCTGAGTTGCTGTCGAAAGAATCATTCAAATATGGAAAGTTTGAAGCCAAGATGAAAATGGCTTACGCTCCTGGCTGCATCAGCTCAATGTTCCTTTACTACAACAATTCTTATAAAGGCGGCACTGAGATATGGAATGAGATAGATATCGAGGTGATTGGTAAAGAACCAAACGGTTTCCAGTCGAACATCATTACGGGTAAGAAAGAGAAGCAGATCACAACAGAAAGCGTACATAAGTTTGCGACTCCTGTCTCAAATGATTTCCATCTCTACACTGTGGAGTGGACTCCTGATTATGTGGCATGGTATTTCGACGGCGAACTTATCAGAAAGAATGATTCATCCAACGACCCTAAGAAGCAGGTTGAAGCCTTAGTTGAATCTCAGAGTCTACGTTTCAACATCTGGTCGAGCAAGAGTGAAGCTTGGGTTGGTCCGCTTAACGAAAAGAACATTCCTATCTCACAGGAAATTGATTATATCAAGGTTTACGACTATGTGGAAGAGACAGGTTCATTCACAGAGAGATGGACAGACGATTTTGATTCCTTCGACAGTAATCGTTGGAGCAAAGGAAACTGGCAAATGGAAAATGTGGTGGAGCGAGTAAACAACGTTGTGGTTGAGGATGGAATCCTAAAGCTAAAACTTACAAAAGAGTTGAAGAAATAAAATCTATTGCGGCTGGCACAGTAAATGGCCAGTCGTTTTATTTAGTACTAAAATAGGCGACACGAGAAATCGCGTCGCCTATTTTAGTATTCGTTTTTATTTTCGTCTTCGTTTATTCCTCATCTACTGGAATAGGATTCTGCTTGCTGTACTCCTCACAGAATTCCTTAGATGCGTAATTGTCGAGAGTCGTACAGACAAATGATGAGAAGTCGATTGCACATTTCACAACCATATCCCACTTAGCTTCATTCATACCACTTTTCAACTCATCAAAAGTGACTCCAGCAGCAAGTAGACCGTACACCACTCCAGCATTGAAATTGTCGCCAGCACCAACTGTGCTTACCACCTCAACCTTCTTGGCATCGTAGTGCTTCTTGACGCCCTTGCCATACACAGTCACACCGTTTGAGCCTTGTGTGTAAATGAAATTCTTGCTGTAGAATTCAATATGCTCCTTGTATGTCTGGTCAGGATCTGTTTCAGAGAAGATATTATCAAAGTCTTCGTCACTTCCCTTAATAATATTGGCATAATCGAAATTGTCGAGAATGTTAGGCATCAAGAAACGAACCTGATTCTTGCGATTCTTACGGAAATTGACATCGTAATAGATGATAGCTTTCTTTCGTTTAGCCTCATCTAGCAAATATGTAAGATTATCTCTCAATGCGTCGTTGATAGAGAAGAACGATCCGATCATAATGACATCGTTTTCCTCAATCTTTGGCATCACATAATCAAGTTTCTGAGATGCATCATACTTATAGAATAGGTAATCAGCATTCATGTTCTCATCAAGAAACGCAAGCGACAACGCTGTCTTTCCTCCGTCGTAGTCGTATACATTATCCGACTTAACATTGTTCTCTGCCAAGAATTCCTTGATCTGTTTTCCTAGACGATCACGTCCCACCTCGCTTATAAACTCAGTGTCGACACCAAGTCGGCCAAGTGTTATCATAGAGTTGAATGTCGACCCACCTGGTTTTGCTGCAGTAGGTTGATCATTCTTAAAAATGATGTCTAGAATTGTTTCGCCTATACCAATAACTTTCCTCATATCAGTTCGTATTTATTATAGTTTTGCACTTCTGTTTGCCAAAATTGCATCCAGGATGACCATTGCCGACATTGCCTCAACGATAGGCACTGCGCGTGGCAATACACATGGATCATGGCGGCCTCTAGCCTTGATGATGGCATCCTCACCAGCCTTGTTCACTGTGTTCTGCTCGAAAAGCAGTGTTGGAATTGGTTTGAATGCAGCTCTGAAGTAGATATCCTCACCGTTGGAGATTCCTCCCTGGATACCACCTGAGTGATTTGTTGTAGTGCGGATCTTTCCGTCGACATTAGCAAATCTGTCGTTCATCTGAGATCCTCTTCCTCCTACTCCCTCGAAGCCCATACCATATTCGAAACCCTTGCAGGCATTGATGCTTAGGATGGCTGCTCCAAGACGAGCATGAAGTTTACCAAACGCAGGATCTCCAAGTCCGACTGGACATCCCTTGATAACGCATGTGATCACTCCACCGATTGTGTCGCCTTCAGCCTTCACCTGCTTGATAAGCTCAATCATCTGCTCAGCTTTTACAGCGTCTGGGCAACGAACAATATTGCTCTCAATCTGGTTCAAATCGTATTTAGTGTAATCGGAATCAAGCTTGATATCGCCAGCCTGTGATGTGTAGGCGAAAATCTGAATGCCAAAATGCTTCAACGCAAGCTTGGCAAACGCACCTCCCACCACGCGTGAGATAGTCTCACGTGCTGATGATCTACCACCTCCACGATGATCGCGGATACCGTATTTAGTCTGGTAAGTATAGTCGGCATGCGACGGACGATAAAGATTCTTCATCTCCTCATAGTCCGACGAATGCTGATTCTCGTTGCGTACCTCGAATGCGATAGGTGTTCCTGTCGACACTCCTTCATATACACCTGAAAGAATCTCAACCTTATCTCCCTCCGCACGGGCAGTAGTGATAGCACTCTGTCCGGGGCGACGACGGTTAAGCTCTGCCTGTATGAAATCAACGTCTATCTCCACTCCTGCTGGAAAACCATCGATAATACCGCCGACAGCAGCTCCGTGGCTCTCTCCATATGTGGTAAGACGAAAAATATCTCCTATTGTATTCATTTAATTCGATTTTATTTGATAATTATATACGAGTTGTCCAAACACGCTTATTTTTTATACGCTCGCCCTCCGGGCTCGCGTTGGTGGGGTGGTTAGGGCGTTCCGCCCTTAACAATCCTCATTTTGAACAACTACCATATAATTTTATTTGCCGCAATTGCAGTTGCCTTCTCCTTCACCGTGGCATCCACCGCCACAACCGCCTTCACAATTGCCGTTGCAACCACCTTCACCGCTGTGGCATCCACCACCGCAACCTCCACATCCGCCGCCGCATCCGTGGTGACCTTTTACAAGCTCGATCTCAAACTCAGTGGCTGGACGCTCCTCCTTCACCTCTCCTTTGAAATGAAGACGCTCGCCAGCAAGCGGATGGTTGAAATCCATCTTCACATTCGCGTCTGTGATCTCAACAACCTTTCCGTTCATTCTGTGACCCTCTGCTGACATCATTGGAAGGATATTGCCTACGAAAAGAATATTCTCGTCGATCTCACCCTTCTCATTCTTGAAGATAGATTTGCCAAGATCGACACAAAGATCCTCTACATAATCACCATATGCATCCTCTGTGTTGATGTAGAAATCGAATGTATCACCCTGAACCTTGCCATACAATGCCTCCTCAAACTTTGGAAGCACCATTCCAAGACCAGTTGTGAATCTGAAAAGCTGATCGTCTGGAGTCTCCTCTAACATCACCTCTTCACCATCATTTCCTACGTAAAGTGTATATTTTAATTGAACGAAAATGTTCTCTTTGCTGATTGCCATGATAATTTGATTTATTGTTTATTTAGTTGATTTACGAACATCCACAACTGTTCCTACAAAATGCAGACGTTCTCCTGCAAGCAAGTGATTGAAGTCGAGAGTCACCTCGTCTTCATCCATATCGATAATGACAGCATCACGTTTTGTGCCGTCTTCCATACTCATTGTGATAAGGTTGTCGACATAAATCTCCTCTTCGTCAATCTCACCGTCGACAAGGAAAGTCGATTTTGGTACTGTCACCACTTTGTCCTCGTCGTACTCGCCATATGCATCCTCACACTCAATATAGAAATCGAATGCTTCACCCACTTCCTTACCCATCAGGTTCTCCTCGAATTTCTCCAATTCAGTGCCTGCACCGCAAGTGAATTTATATGGCTGGCTCTTTTTTGTCTGCTCCATCAACTCCTCCTTTTCTCCTTCGTCACCGACAAAGAGCTGATAGCCGACTGAAACGACTGTATTTTTTGATACCTTCATCTATTTATTATTTCGTTAATTGCCTACAAAGATAATTAATTTTTATTCTCTTCCGTGCCTTCCAAACCAAGAATGGATTCGAATTCTGCATCTTTCTCACTGAAGAGCTTTTGTCGACGTTTCTCCCACTGCTCTTTAGCCAACTGCTGCATGTCGATTTGAGTGTCGCTCTCATCTGTGATCTCAAGTCCGAGGATGGTCTCGATAACGTCCTCCATAGTGACAATTCCTTCCAATCCGCCATACTCATCGATTACCATCGCCATGTGCTCCTTTCGCGCGATCATCGTGTCGTAGAATGAAAGGATAGAGGTATGCTCATAACAGCATGTGATGGAGCGACGTATCTGCTTAAGCTGCATATTGTCTTTATCGTTGGCAAGATGGTAGAGCACATCACTTTTTAGCACAAATCCGGTGATTGTATCTAGAGATTCCGAATAGATCGGAATACGTGAGTAGCGCTTGAAATCTTTAGTCTTGAAAAACTCCCTAAGTGTCATGTCTTCTTGAACAGCCCACACCACAGTACGCGGAGTCATGATATTACGAATCTTGATCTGACGCAGTTTGATAAGATTAGTGATGATCTTGCTCTCACTTGTGGCAAACACACCCTCCTTCTCACCGATAGATGTAAGTACGGCAATCTCCTCACGGCTGACAGTCTGCGTCTCCTTCTTAGCAAAGAGCTGAGTAAGTTTCTCTGTGATTATCACAAGCGGGAAAGCAATGTAATAAAGAGCCTGAACAAAATATGCTACTGGGACACAAAGTGAGCGCCAATAGTTGGAACCTATTGATTTAGGGATGATTTCTGAGAAGATAAGGATTGTTATGGTCAAACCAGCAGAGACATATCCAAACCATTCACTACCAAGCACCTCCTGCACCTGCATACCCACAGCTGAGGCTCCCAACGTGTTGGCGATGGTGTTGACAGAAAGGATAGCTGAGATAGGTCGACCCATATTATCCTTCAGACTCTTCAATAGTTTTCCACCCTTGCTTTTTGTCGCCAGTGTTTCAGCATAAGGAATAGATGTGGAGAACATTACCGACTCGGAGATTGAGCACAGGAACGAGATGAATACAGTCAGAAAGAGATATAATATCAGTAAAAACATGATTATCTATTTTGTCTAAAGAATATGACCACAAAAATACAAAAATGTCGTGGATTTCATAAAAAAAGAGACGCGGATTACCACGTCTCTATATATGTCCTATACCTTTTGTATTTTCAATGTGTTATTGGGAATTTTGGATTTCTCCAGTTTTCGGAGAGCAATTACGGAAAACCGTAATGCTCTACAAAAACGCGTGTGTTTTTCTATATATACCCTATTACAAAAATCAAATGGTATTAAAAGGTTGAAAGGTTGTCTTCGTTTTTCGGGTTGCAAATTTCAGTTTTTTTTACTTTTTATCCAAATTTTAAAACATTTTGTACAACATGGTTTTTCAGCAACAAACTCGGTTTTTAATATTGCTTACTTACCCCTCAAAAGGCAAAAAAGGTAAATGCGCTAAACGATTTTTGAATTTTTTGCACCATTCTAACCAATTTTAGACATTCTCAATTAATTGTAAAATTACCTTCTTATATACAAACCAAAAAAATCCGCTGAACTTGCGTCCAGCGGATTTTATTAATATGAATCAGTCAGTATGAATTATCTGATGAACAATAGCTCACGATACTTAGGCAATGTCCACATCTCATCGTCAACGATCATCTCAAGCTTGTCGATCTCGTAACGGATCTTGTCGAAGAATGGGATTACTGTATCATGGTAAGCAACTGCCTTAGCACGCTCTGCCTCTATCTTGTTAGCAACCTTTCTTGCCTCGATCATCTCAGCAGTCAAAGTCTTGATCTTAGCGATACGCTCTGAAATCTCACGGATAAGATCTGAATCTGTACCTGCAAGCTTCAATGCCTCGTCCTTACCGTAAACCTGAGTCATCTTGAATACGTTGTCAAGAAGCAATGACTGGTAGCGTGTTGCAACTGGGATGATATTGTTGATTGCCATGTCGCCTAGCACACGTGCCTCGATCTGGATCTTCTTTGTATATGTCTCCCACTTGATCTCGTTTCTTGCCTCAAGCTCTCTCTCGCTGAATACACCTAGGCTCTCGAACATCTTTACAGACTCTGGAGTTGTGTATGCGTCGTAGATAACTGGAACTGAAGTCTCGCAGTTCAAACCACGCTTAGCAGCCTCAGCCTTCCACTCATCTGAGTAACCGTTACCGTCGAAACGGATAGCCTTACTCTCCTTGATATACTGCTTGATAACCTCGAACAATGCCTTGCTCTTGCTTGCTCCTGCAGCGATCTTAGCGTCAACTGCTGCCTTGAAATCCTTAAGCTGAGCAGCCATAGCTGAGTTCAATGCGATCATTGCACATGCACAGTTTGCTGATGAACCTACTGCACGGAACTCGAAACGGTTTCCTGTGAATGCGAATGGTGATGTACGGTTACGATCTGTGTTATCGATTAGCAACTCTGGAATTGTAGCAACTGCAAGCTTCATCTTCTTCTTAGAGTCCATTACGATTGCCTCCTCTGATGTAGCAGCCTCAAGCTTGTCAAGAACAGCTGAGATCTGGCTTCCAAGGAATACAGAAATGATTGCTGGTGGTGCCTCGTTTGCTCCTAGACGGTGAGCGTTCTGAGCTGTCATTACAGATGCCTTAAGAAGTGCATTGTTCTTGTAAACAGCCATCAAAGCATTTACTACGAATGTTACAAACTGTAGGTTCTCCTCTGGAGTCTTACCTGGAGTGAACAAACCTACACCTGTGTTTGTACCTAGTGACCAGTTGTTGTGCTTACCTGAACCGTTGATTCCTGCGAATGGCTTCTCGTGAAGAAGTACGCGGAAACCGTGCTTACGAGCGATCTTCTCCATGATTGTCATGATAAGAAGGTTCTGGTCGTTAGCGAAGTTTGTCTCATTGAAGATTGGAGCCAACTCAAACTGGTTTGGAGCTACCTCGTTGTGACGAGTCTTCAATGGAATATTATATTTATAACCCTCGAACTCAAGGTCACGCATGAAAGCCTGAACTCTTGAAGGAATTGATCCGAAGTAGTGGTCGTCAAGCTGCTGGTTCTTTGCAGACTCGTGTCCGATCAATGTACGACCTGTAAGTAGCAAGTCTGGACGTGCTGCGTAAAGACCCTCGTCAACCAAGAAGTACTCCTGCTCCCAACCTAGGTAAGAGAATACCTTCTTTACTGAAGCGTCGAAGTAGTGGCAAACATCAACTGCTGCCTTATCTACAGCGCCTAGAGCCTTCAAAAGTGGAGTCTTGTAGTCAAGCTGCTCACCAGTGTATGAGATAAATACTGTAGGGATACATAGTGTGTCGTCTACAATGAATGCTGGTGATGATGGATCCCATGCTGTATATCCACGTGCCTCAAATGTTGAGCGGATACCTCCTGATGGGAATGATGATGCATCTGGCTCTGCCTGTGCAAGAAGCTTTCCTGAGAACTCCTCGATAACTGGACCACCAGGCATACCTGCGTACTCAATAAATGAGTCGTGCTTCTCTGCTGTACCTTCTGTTAGAGGCTGGAACCAGTGTGTATAGTGAGTGGCACCCATCTCCATTGCCCAGCTCTTCATACCAGCTGCAACACCGTTTGCGATTGTACGGTCTAGAGTTTCGCCATTGTCAATTGCCTTTGTTAGGATCTTGTAAGTCTCTTTTGAAAGATACTTGATCATCTTCTCACGGTTGAATACATACTTACCGTAGTATTCTGATGTCATCCCCTCTGGAGATGCTACTGCAAGCGCTTTCTTCTTGAAAGCCTCGCTAACAACTTTGAATCTTAAGTTTGACATAATGATTCTCGTTTTATAATGTTATTACTATTTTCAAAATTTCCGTTGGAAGTAAAATTCTTTGTTTTTGCTTAGAAAAGGTCTTTTTTTTCTTCCATTGGAAGTGGAAATGACCCTTTTTCCTTCCGACGATGCAAAGTTAAGCAAGAATTTGCTCTCTCCTAACTAAATAATGTTAAAATCGACACTTTTTTAAACCTAAATTCAAATTGTCATAAAACATAGTCAAAATTCTTCAAATTGTAAGGTTTGAAACTTCCAATCCTTACAATTTGACACACAGATACAAAACTCTCCCCTCCTGTCATTTCACAATGTTACTTTTCGACGCAAATCACATTCATTTTGTCACGTTTTTGATTAAAATACGATGCTTTTTGATTGCATTTGCCCAAATTATCGCTTTTACATTTTGTATCTGCAATGTAGGGTACGTTTCAAACCTGCCCGCAAATAATTATCGGGCGGGTTTGAAACCCGCCCCTACGTTCCTTGGATTTTCCAATATATTATTCTACTTTTGTCTTACTACATATTTAAATATAAACACATGAAGAAAATTTTTACTCTTGCAGCTCTTACGCTATGCTCTATAGCGAATGCAGCTTCCTACATCTCCAACGGTTTCTTCGAACAGAATATCGATGGATGGCAGATGTGGAACGGTGGCGACGATGGTGCTGCCGTAGAACGTGAAAGCGGAACTCAGTTTGATGGTGTCGGCTGTATGAAGGTCGTCAACCCTATTAGCGATCCCGAAAATCAGTGGAAGGTGCAGATCCACACTAATTTTGAAGTCGACGGTGATGGTCTTCCAGCTGGCGAATACGAGCTTTCGTACTATATCCGCACTCAGAGTGGCACAGGTTCTGTCCGCGTCTCTACTTCTGGTGAGGCTAACTATCAGGGGGATCAGGAAGTGTCTGCCACTTATTCTCAAAAGACTCTTACTTTCACTTCAAAAGGTGAGGTGGATGGATTCAATTTCGACCTTGCCCACACAGCCAACACATATTTTATAGATAATGTGACTTTGACTGCTTTATCGGTGGAGCAACAGCCGGATGATAATGGTGAATATACTAAGGCGACTGTCGGCTTGGATATCAAAGACAAGCAACAGGAGGTGCTTGGTATCGGTGGTGGTATCGTTTACTATCAGAGCTGGTTCACTCAGCATCCTAACAGCGAGGCTATCTTCGACACTATCTACACTGGTCTTGGATTGTCCGCTCTACGTGTCGGCAACTGGAAGCAGGATGAGCTCGATCAACATGATGGTTTGAATGATGAGTTGGCTGTCTACAACGAGGCAGTCAAACGTCTTGGTCGCGAGAATTTCATCGTGGAGATGTCGTCGTGGGCTGCCCCTGGCGACTTGAAAGAGAATGGCGACAAGGATGGCCCATACTCATTAAAGAAAGGTCCTGACGGCAAATTCGTCTACAATGAATTCGCTGAGTGGTGGAAGAACTCTTTGGCTAAATATCAGGAGCAGGGAATCCACCCAGACTATATCTCAATGCAGAACGAGCCTGATATGGAGGCGACTTATGCCGCTACCCTATTCGATGCGACCGAAAACTACGTCGACTACACAGGTAAGAAATTCGACCGTGCTGGTTACGACAAGGCTCTTCCAATCTTTGTTGCTAAGATTAAGGAGCTAAACGAAGTGCCTAAGATTCTTGGTCCAGAGGTGCTTGGTATCGGCTACGGCAACACACAGAAATATATGGATGCTCTCGACGCCTCTTTACTAGACGGTTTGGCATTCCACTACTATCATAGTGGAGAGGAGGCTTCCGACAGATATGCGAAACCAAACGCATATATCAACGCACAGAAGGAGTTGGCTACTAAGTATGCCGACATGCCACAGTTTATGACTGAGAACTGCGCTATGCGTGCTGAGAAGAACGGTAACGATATCCACACTGCTTGGATCATCGCCAACAGTTTCAACTACAACCGTGTAGGCTCATATATGTATTGGAACCTATTGTGGGGAACATCAGACAAAGATGGTTGTATTGCAGTAAACAATCCATGGGACAAGAGTCAGTGGAAATCAGATGAAGGTTATCAGGTATGTCTTGACTACCACGGTCTACGCCATTTCTCTAAATTCGCACCTAAGGGTTATATCTGTGTCGGCAGCACAACAGACAATCCTGACTTGGTTGTCACATCATTCGTTAGCCCAGATGGAAACAAAGCCACTATCGTTGTAATCAACAAGGGTAGCAACCATGCTGTAAAGGTGACTTCACCATTTGAGAAATGTACTGCTCGTTTGACAATGACAGCCACTTCAAAGGATGAGAGAAGCAAGGATTATGGTGTGATCGACTTGGACGACGAGATTGAGATGCCAAAGATGAGTATCGCTACCATCACAATGGAGAACAGTGGAATCGCGATTTATGTAAAGCAAAATGTAGCCGACGACGCATTCAATGCAATGTTCGCTAACGACAACCTACAGATTATCTCATCAGAGCAGGCAGACGCAACAGTTGAGGTTTGGGATGTGACTGGTAAGGTTTGGATCAACAATGCCATCTCATTGAACGCAGGAGTCAATACAGTTGAGGCTAACATCCCTTCAGGTGTTTACTTCGTTAAGGTGATCGCAAACGGCAAACAGTCGGTTGTGAAATGCATTAAATAATAGACGTTGACGATAACGTTGACGCTGACATAAATGAAAATAGGTGCGATTTACATTGCACCTATTTTTTTGCAAAATTTTACCTTAAAAGGTAGATGGCGTGATGATCACCCTCCAAGTGTTATCCTTTTCCACACGTTGTATGTATCCCTTTGCTGTCATCTGTTTTAGTTGTTTGTTTATTGCTGCAATGTTGATTCCAATCTCATCAGAAAGTTTCTGAATTGTAATATCTGGATAAGCGTACATAAGATTAAGGATCTTGCTTGTAGACTCACTTCGAAAATTTATTCTCTCCCCATCAAACCACCATACATTATCACCTCTTTCCGTTAAAAAACGAATGTTATAGGAGACCTCTTCAACAAACAGTTTAGAAAAATATGTCAAGAAATGTTGAATATCTCTTTTTGAAGCATGAGCACCAAGAGCAGGAGTTGACCCCACTCTAAGGTCGGTTTTATGTAAGGCCTCAAGATAATCATTCTTTTTGCGACTTCTGACAACAATCATTGGATAATTGTGTCGAGAAAGAATATAATTGACCATCAATCTAGCGATACGTCCATTGCCATCTTCAAAAGGATGAATGCGAATGTAGCGATAATGGAATATCGCAGCTAATTCAATAGGAGTAAACTTACCTGACTGTTCTGCCTCATTATACCAGTCGACAAGATCAGACATCAACGCAGGAGTCTCTTCTGGAGATGCGTATTCAAATCTATCTCCATAGCGTGTTATCACACTGTTAGGACGAGTTTTATATTGACCAGCGTGAATTACATAACTGGTTATCTGTCCACCTGGGAGATTACGACATACAGTATAATCTTCTCGGAGTAAAGTCTTATGAAGGGTGCGAATAAAGTTTTGAGTAAGTGGCGTGCTTTGCATGACAGCCTCCTCTGTCATCATTTTAAGACCTACATTACTTGCTGTCATCTCTTGAATATCTTTCACTTCCGCCTCTCCTACAACTTTCCCAAACAGAAGAAGTATTTCTGTTTGCCCATAGGTAAGTGTATTTCCTTCAATATGGTTGCTGTTATAGTTGAAATCAATGGTAAATCTGCGACTTAGCAGCTCCTTGTCTCTTTCCGAAAGTGGCTGCAACGCATCCCATTGCTTCATAATATCTAAAATCTTATCCATCATTAGCACTTTTTGCAAGATTTTACCTTAAAAGGTAGACGGTATCTACCTTTTTCATTATTTTTCTGCAAATAAAAGCATTATTACTGTATTATCAAAAAGTTTTGAATACATAAATTGGCATCACATATTAGATCATCGATTAGGTTCTACCCCCCTAAAAACGAAAAAAAAGCGTGGAATTTGCATTCCACGCCTATTTTTCTTTTGCCTTTCCTTCTAGATTATCTCTTCAAAGCTGGCTCGTCAGACACTGTAAGCTTCTTTCTACCGTGAGCTCTACGTGCAGCAAGTACGCGACGTCCGTTTGGAGTCTCCATTCTTGAACGAAAACCGTGCTTATGTCTTCTCTTTGTGTTCGAAGGTTGATAAGTTCTTTTCATTTTATTTTACTTTTTTAATTATTTTCTAACTTTTTGCTTTTCAATATCCTTGAAAATCGGAATGCAAAATTATAGTTTTTAGAGGATAAAACAAATATTTTCTATCTTTTTTTATGCATTTGTTAATAACTTGGCTTCATATAATGAACGACCAGTTTATTTTCCTTAAATCCTCTATTAAAAACCATAGGTTTTCTCTATGTCCTCTGTGTTTCATTTCGCTCACTAAGTCTCTACTGGCTCCATCGCTTCCCCCTTTAGGGGGATTGAGAGGGCTAATTGAGATTGCTCAACGCTTCCTGCATTTTTTCAATGGCTTTGCGTCTGTGCGATATGCTGTTTTTCACCTCATCGTCTAATTCTGCAAGGGTTTTGTCGTAGCCTTCAGGAATGAAGACGGGATCATATCCGAATCCGTTAGTTCCACGTCGTCCTCTTGTGATTTCACCGTTAAGAGTGCCCTCACAATGGATCTCATAGTTTGGCATTACCAATGTGATATGAGCTACGAATCGAGCCTTACGGTTTTCCTCCTCATCAAGCACTGCTAGAAGTTTATCGATGTTGGTGCTGTCTGTCGCACCATCACCTGCGAAACGAGCTGTATAGACTCCCGGAGCACCATCCAACGCATCACACTCAAGTCCACTGTCGTCTGCCATAGTAGGCAAACCAGTTTTCTCGAATATAAACTTTGCCTTTAGACGAGAGTTTTCAGCGTATGTCGTTCCGTTTTCTTCAGCTGATTCAGTTATTCCAGCCTCTGCCTGTGTGATTAATTCAACCTTATCGCCCAAGATAGCTGCAAACTCAGCCACCTTGCCTTTGTTCTTGGTTGCCAAAACTATCTTCATAGTATCCGAATATTACTTGATTTTAGTACCGCCGCTTAGGATATGGTTAGCTGAAGTGATTACCACTTCCTTCACTCCCTTGCTGATAGCTGTAAACGCATTGTCAAGCTTAGGGATCATACCACCACTGATTGTTCCGTCGGCTTTATATGCCTCGAAATCTGGCTTAGTGATCAAAGGGATAACTGATGAATCATCGTTCTCATCCTTCAACACACCATCCTTCTCAAAGCAGTAGATTAGCGATACATCAAATCTCTTCGCCAACGCTACAGCTGCCTCCTGAGCGATTGTGTCGGCATTTGTATTTAGAAGGTTACCCTTTCCGTCGTGAGTGATTGGAGAAAGGACAGGGACGATTCCACGAGCGATTAGATCAGCAAGGATCTCTGTGTTCACCTCTCTTACATCACCAACAAAACCATAATCAATTGGATTTGGCTTACGCTTGTTGCTTCTCATATAATTGATATCAGCACCAGTCAAACCAAGTGAGTTGATGCCGTTAGCCTGTAGCTGAGCTACGATATTCTTGTTGACAAGACCAGCGTACACCATAGTAACGACCTTAAGCATCTCTGCATCAGTGATACGACGGCCCTCCACCATCTTAGTCTCAATTCCAAGTTTCTCTGCCACCTTTGTAGCGCTACGACCACCACCGTGGACAAGCACCTTATTTCCCTCAATCTTAGAGAACTGCTCCAATAGACTCTTAAGTGTAGCTTCCTCCTCTACAATCTTACCGCCTACTTTTATCAATGTTAGTTTTTCCATTTTATCTGATAATTGCAAATTTCATATGTTTTGTCTCAACCAATCCATCCTCATCTGGAGAAGTTGTCACGAAGATATTGTACACTCCTGTTGGCAGACGAGTTCCGTCGCTTCTGCGTGCAGAGAATCTGTACGTACCACCCTTGCTGATTCCGTTCTCAATCACCATTCCACGTTGATCAGTGATTCTGACGTTGCTCTCTTCCATCAATCCTTTGATCTCAACATCACCATCATAATCAGAACGGACAGGGTTAGGATAAACAACCATATCATCGAAATCCTCCTCTGGGAATGAAGAATCAGTAGCATACATCGACAAACCAGCATCTGTCATAATATAAAGGACACCTGTCGCTCTATCATAATCGATATCCATCACATTATTTGATGGCAATGGAGAGTTTTTCGTAGTGTAGTTCTGAAGAATCTTATCTCCGTTAGGCGACACAAGGAATACACCGTTACCCTCGGTAGCGATCCACTTTCTGTTTTTTCCATCCACCTGAATCTTTCTGACCTTATCAGAAGCCAACAGATAATCGGCATATCGACTGTCATCCTCACGTGTGATCTTAGGGCGCACATAAGTCTCCTTATCGTTGAAGATACCCTTGACATTTCTCATAATGAAAGGTCCCTGAGATGTTGCTATCCACAAATCACCTTTAAGGTCTTCCTCCACACTGAAGATGCTCACAGGTATCAATGATTCCATCACGCCATCTTCTGCATATTTGAATGACGTGATAAGCTTAGTCTTATCATCTTTGTCGTCGAAAGGAGTCTTATTCAAATCAAACACACAAATTGACGCACTCTTATACTCTGCAATAACAAATTCAATTCCAGACTTAGTGCGATAATGGAAATGAGCAGATGGCTGATTCAAGAATTTTCTATGGCTTAATTCATGCCACTCACCCGTAGTATCCATCACATAGATTAGATTTCCGTTTGACTCAGGATTTGTCACAAACAAGTTGTGATCATCATCGTACCACGCACACTCTATCTTTGTACATCTTGAAGAAGATGGTGTGGCTTGGAACGCACTATTATTCTTGTCGTGAATCTTTACAAGAGAATCATTATAGAATTCATGCAATCCCCACCAAGTAGGCACAAAAATATGATTGTCATCTTCAGGGTCTACCATCAATCTATATGCAGAGTTGAAACTATATCTTGAGTTGCTTAGCAACACAGAATCACGAAACAAGAAATCTCTCATATGATGCCAATGTCCATTTCTTGTATAATCCGCAACAGCCGGAGTATAATAGCCATCGTTTCCAGTTAGATATATCTCTCCGTTGATCACCTGTATTGAATAATATCCATTCTGGCTTGGAGTGTCGAACACAACCGCCTTGGAAAGACTTGCATCTGGATCCTCTATTGACATATCCACACTTCTCAAACCACCAGCTGATATCCATACCACATTATCGTCAGTGTCGTATACGGCAATATCCGACGGAAAATCTCTATATTTCACGTCGCCAAGATTATCCTTATGGAATGCCATAATACTCGAGCCAGTGGTAGCAGTCAGTCTATCATTATAGACCTGTATTTTCTTAGGTGTGATCTCTTTTGTGTTAACAATCACCCATGTTCCATCATCAAGACGTGAATATAATGCCACATTAGTTAGTATAAGGATATGGCCTGTGGCACACTCCATCTGCTTGATCTCAACAGTGTCTGTAGGACATTCTACAGGCAACGGAAGTAAATTCCAAGTACCATAATCGTTGGCATTAGATCCTTTTTTACAAACTTTTAATTTTCTTTTTGTACAACTGCTTTTGTCTGCCATCAAAGCATAAATGTCACCATTCAAGATGACAGTCTGATAGACTACTTCATAATCTCCGTTGTCTCCAATAATGTATGTGTCGAGAATCTCTCTCTTTCTAGTGTTGTATACTACTATTCCTGCATCCAAAGAAATGTAGACGTAATCACCGTCGACTTTCAAGCTGTTGACTTTTTTTCCACTGATGTCACTTTCTTTGATTGACTCATCACTATATGTCACACCATCCACCAATAGGTCGATTGTCATATTGGAATGGATAATGAACAATGTTTTAGTAGACTCAACATATTCCACCAATTCTATAGTAGACGTACTCAATCCATCAAGAGTTGACAATGGTTTTGCCTCTTTTGTCTTTTTGTCGTAACTATACATTCCTCCGTCGGCTACTACATATACTTTATCTTTCGACGGAATGATGCTAGTTATTTTATTATAGGAACAAACAGATTGCCATTCTCCTGGTGCAATATTAAGTTTTGCTGACGCAGATACTGCTGCAACAAATAATACAATAACGGTATAGATGAATCTACGCATGAGTCTACTATATTAAAATTTACTGCAAATATAAAAAAAGCAAGGATAGAATTCGCATTCTATCCTTGCTTTTATCCATATATCAAGATTTTTTACTTGATAACCTTGAAAATCTTCTCTCCATCTTCAGATGAAACAACTGCTGTATATACACCCTTGCTCCATGACTTTGTAGAAATCTCTACCTGTCCGTTTACTGGAGAAGATGCAATCACTCTACCTGCAATGTCGACAACCTTAACTGATGAGTTCTCTGCTACCACCATCATGAAATCCTTAACTGGATTTGGATAGATAGCGACACTGTTCTCAGCTGGTGCCTGCTCAACATCCGAATAATTATCCCATCCTGGCATCTCGTCAAGAGAGATTACGTTCTTGTGACCCATCACCTTCTTCCACTCATCGTTAGAAGTCTGATCAGCGAAACCGCTTCCCCAGCTCTGGTACCAAGGCATCATCCAGCTCCACATTGCCTCATCTTCAACACATGCATCTGCATCTACCACTGGTCCGTTCTCACTCAAAGCAATTAGCTTCTTGTAACCTGACATCTTCTTCAAATTGTTGAATACTACATAGTTTGACTGATAATCGAATGCCTTGTTGTAGATATCGATTGAGATGACATCATAGTTGCTTTCTCCTGGATTCCAACCTGTATCTGCCACGCTCTGTGGATTCCATACCCAGATTAGATTGTGTACTCCCTTCACGTCTACCATCTCATGACGGATAAGCTGGTAAAGTTTTGCATAGTTCGCACCTCCTTGTGTGCCCCACCAGAACCATCCTCCTGATGCCTCATGCAATGGACGGAAAATACCTGCGATACCCTTTGCCTGCAATGCAAGGAAATAATCAGCAATCACATCAATATCTGCGATCATATTATTGTAGATATCAGACTTAGTATTCCATGAACCGTCTGCATTCATAGCACCTGTAAAATCAAAATCAGTGTACTCTTTAGAGTTACCACTTTGTGTATAAAAACAATCTGTCTTGTACGATGGATCACGCCAGTGCCATGTGAAAGCAGGAATACCACCAAGGCTCCACAAATCTTCCATTAGAGACATAGATTTCTCTGTATAGTCTTTGAACCATGTATCATTAGGCTTATAAGCACTCTGACCTGTAGCGTTCATGAAATCTACACCTCCAAGAGCAGGATACTTTCCACTTCTTGTGTAAACCTCTTTGTAATCCTCATGGTTCTTGAATGTTCCGTCTGAACCATCCATGCTTCCTGCCATGAATCCTGAGATGATATTCTTTCCGAAATTCTCCTTCAAGAATGCATATAGTTTCTGTGCCGACTCTGTCGCCTCAGAATCTGACATTGCAGATGGCTTAACTGTCTGAACTACTGCTGGATTAACCTCCATATAGTCGACTACCCACCATGTCCAACCTGGAACAACTGAGATTGTCTGCCTACCCTTCTTTAGTTTGAATGTTCCGACCTCGTGTGCACCGTTGATATTGATAGCGACGTCTACACTTGTACCGTCAGCCAACTTAACTGTACAAACCTTGCCTGCATCGTAAGGGATAGCACCACCAAGTACGATGTCATAATTACCGTCGGCAGGAATATCAAATTCAAAATTTAGAGATCCGTTAGCCTCCTGGATTGAAACTGCCTTACCTCCTGAGCAAACCTCTGAACCAACCTCTACACCGCCTGTATAATCAGCACACTCAGCCTCGATATGAGAAGCAGTGTTTAGCGAGCAGGGATCATCAACAAGGACAACTCCTTTGTATGTTCCCCAGTCCTTCATATCCTCAAGAGTGATGATACGCTCATCCTCCATGTTGCTCTTCCATACAGAGTTGGAAGTCTGGCTGATAAACTTGTCATCTCCCCAACTGTCGTACCAAGGCATCCACCAGCTCCAGACAGCACCATCTTTGTGCATATTCTGGACATCAGGAATTGGTCCGTTCTCCGAAAGAGCGATCATCTTGTCGTCGCCCATCAAAGTCTTGATCTTATTGAAGTAGTTGACCAATGATCCGTTGTCGTTAGCACTCTTATAAACGTCTACTGAGATAAAGTCGCAATACTCGTCGCCTGGATACCAAGATGGCTCAAGCACGTTTTCATCGTATGGAGCCTTGTTAAGACGCTCGATATTCCAAACCCATAGACAGTTGTTGACACCGTTTTCCTTAACCATACGGTTGTACATCAACTTGTAAAGAGCCTTATACTGCTCAGCTGTACCGATACCCCACCAGAACCAAGCTCCTGAAGCCTCGTGAAGTGGGCGCCAGATACAAGCGACACCATCCTCCTGTAGTTTAAGGAATACCTGCGACGCTGCATCAATATCCTTAATCATTGTCTTATAAGCCTCACTCTTTGTATCCCATTCAGTAGTACCAGACTTGAATGCTGAACGGAAATCAAATTTAGCCTGAGTATTGTGATTTTCTGTCTCACGGCTTGGATCCTTCCAGTGCCATGTGAAAGCAGGGATACCACCCTTCTGATATAGTTCCTTTGCAAGAGCGACGCAAGTCTCAGTATAGCTCTGGTACCAAGAATCATTCTCATTTGTACCAGTAAGCATAAGAAGGTCAAGGCCAACAAGAGCTGGCTGCTTACCCGACTTCTCAACTACCGCAGCAAAGTCCTTCTGATTCTTTAGTGCAGACGCACCATCCATGTCTCCAGTCTGAACACCAGAAACTGTCTTCTTTCCATAATTGTCATACAAAAACTTGTAAACCTTCTTAGCACCATCTGTGCTACCAGTCACTGGAACCTGGCTAATTGCGGCTGAGGCTGTACCTCCCATGCCAAGCATTGCCACGCATGCAAAATAATTTAGTAATTTCTTATCCATAATCCTTTTGTTTTATTCTACCAACATACAAACAAATATATACATACTTTTCTATTTTTTTAACAAAACCAACATTGTTTTGTTGCGACAAAGGTAGATTACTGCACAAAAAAGAGTGAGTAAAATTGTTTCACAAATATGGAAGATTGTTTCAGAGTACGATTTTCTGTGAATCTACTTCACAAAACGTCATTTTATTAAGAAAATCACTAAAAAACACGCTAAATTTTATTATGTTGATTTTCAATATTTTGTATAACTTTTTGCATTTTTTATGCAAAAATACGTTTGAAAAGTTTGCTGTAAAGCAGAAAAACGCTACCTTTGCAGTGCAATTCAGAAATGAGTTGAATGGATCGCGGAGTGGAGCAGTCGGTAGCTCGTTGGGCTCATAACCCAAAGGTCGTTCGTTCGAGTCGGGCCTCCGCAACTAAGAAGAGACGGGTGATTCCCGTCTTTTTTCATTTTAAACAATAATGAATTACTAAAACCTCATTTTTAACCTATTTTTCCCTTACATTTGTAAATCATAAATTAGATCAATATGAAGATAAGAAATATCATAATTGCCACATTGTTGGCTCTATTTGCAATCTCTTGCGCATCTCCAAAACCAACTCCTGCAGAACGTTTGACTGAAATGAGTGAGTATCTCGACAATAGTGAGACTAAATATTCAGAGGAAGAATGGGAAGTATTGGGTCTTGAAATCGAGGAGATCGAAGATGAGATACAGAAAAACAAAGATAAGTATTCAGAGGAAGAGATCAGGAAAATTAATCGTCTGAAAGGCAAGTGTCTTGCTAAGATGGCAAAGAAGGCGGCCAATGATCTTGCAGGTGAAATTGGTAATTTCCTTCAGGAGTCGGAAAGCATACTTGGAGGATTCATGGAGGAGATTAATAAGGGTAAAGAGGAGTAGGTTATGAAGAAAAAATCATTTTTATTCTTAGTTTCATGTGTCTTGATGGCGATTTGTGTCGGCTGTGGTGGAAATTCAAAGTCATCAGAAACGGCTACATCTCAAGACACCACTGAGATTGGTGTGGATGAGGATTTGCCTGAAGTGGTGCATAAGGTAGAAAGGGGATCGGTTGTATATGCGTCAGTAAAAGACACTTTGCGTTTGGATTCTATTGTCTACGATATTGTCAAAGATTGGGGCGAATATAAACAGACATCACATTATTGTATTCCGCAAGCATGGTCCACTGATACTGCAGTGTCGAACAATATCAATAATGCAATTCTTGATGAGTTGGAAATTGATAATCCGACGTTGCTGACGTCAGATTGGCTCCGTGATGTAAGTTTTAAGGTAGATACGGATTCGACTATTCTTCACCTAAATTTGAAATGGGAGTGGTTTGCATCCAAAGGTGAAGTAAATCATCAAAGTGATCTGTTTTTCAATATGGAAGACGGAACAAAAATTGAGTGTCGAAAATTCCCTTTCTCCGCTCTTTTCACAACGAAGGGTTACATCGAGTTTCTTCAGTCAATAAATTGGTTCAATAAGTTCCACGATGCAGTGGTCAAAGGATATAATGACTTCAACAAACAATATCCTGATGAGTATAGCAATGATGTTTTATTGAGTGAAATAGAAAGAGTTTACGACTCTCGACTTTGGGATATTGACTACGAGGTCAAGGATGGAACAATTTCATTTTGGAGAGAGAAAGAAATAGGATCCGTTTTTGGCGGTGGTGGACAATCAGAGTTTGAGCCTCATCTCTACGAAGAGTGTAAACTGAGTGCATTGGATCCCTATCTTAATGATGTGGGCAAAGAGGTTTTGAGATTGGATAGCATGAAATTCATCCAGCAAAAACTACGAGAGAAGCAACTTTGGGAAGAGGTCGACAATTATGCGTATGCGGAGGTCGACGGAGTAAGATTTGGTATCAATATGTCGGATTCATTGAATATGACAGGACATGTCTTCTTTAAGAGAAGATGTGAGCAAATAAAAGGATTCGTTGCTGAGGACAATTTCCAGATGACAAGCAAGAGTGGTGAGCATTTCAGATTCCCGACGGAGAAAGCTATCACAAAGATGTCGGAATGGAATGAGTCTAAATATAAATTGCATCAGGAATGGCGATAGTAGACATATAGAATATATTCAAAAATAGGCAACCCAAAACGGATTGCCTATTTTTATTTTGCATTCAGCATTTATAATTCATCATTCTTCACTAAACTCTCCCTCATCGTATTTCTGATATAGGAAATCGTTGTAAGGGTAGCGTTGAATGTGAATCTCCTTCACTTTATCGTAAAGTTGCTTCTTGAAATCCTCAAGATTAGACCTATCTTTAGCTGAGATGAATATGCAGTTACAGTTGTTCATCTTCGCCATCCACATCTTCTTCAAATCCTCAAGAGAGTAGTTCTCTCGTTTGATTGGAGTAAGGTCGTCTTCCGCTTTCTCCACATATGTGAATGCGTCGATCTTGTTGAAGACAAGCATTGTAGGTTTCTCCTCTTTATTGATCTCCGACAATGTCTTCTCCACCACTGCGATCTGATCCTCGAATGTTGGGTTGGAAACGTCGACCACATGCACAAGCAAATCAGCCTCTCTCACCTCGTCGAGTGTGCTCTTGAAGCTCTCCACAAGATCATGAGGCAACTTACGGATGAATCCTACTGTGTCGGAAAGCAAGAATGGAAGATTGTCCACAGTCACTTTTCTCACTGTAGTGTCAAGAGTGGCGAATAGTTTGTTTTCCGCAAACACTTCACTCTTGGCAAGCATATTCATGATTGTCGACTTGCCGACGTTGGTATAGCCCACAAGTGCCACACGCACCATCTTACCACGATTCTTACGTTGTGTGCTCTTCTGCTTGTCGATCTCCTTCAACTCCTCCTTCAAAAGTGAGATTCTGTTGAGGATGATACGACGGTCGGCCTCAATCTGAGTTTCACCTGTACCACGCATACCGATACCTCCCTTCTGACGGTCAAGGTGTGTCCACATTCGTGTAAGTCGAGGCAACATATATCTGCACTGCGCTAGCTCCACCTGTGTCTTGGCATGGGCTGTCTGGGCGCGCATAGCGAAGATATCAAGGATAAGTGTCGTACGATCGAGAATCTTGACACCAAGTTCCTTCTCGATGTTTCGCAACTGTTTTGGCGACAACTCATCGTCGAAAATCACAAGGTGGATAGAACTTTCTTCGTCTTCCTCATGATCGATGATGTAGTTTCTGATCTCCTCAATCTTACCTGGACCGACGTAGGTGTTGGAGTTAGGCTGTACAAGTTTCTGCATAAAGATCTTCTGCGGATAAGCACCCGCAGTCTCAGCCAAGAATGCTAACTCGTCAAGATACTCCTTAGCCTTCTGCTCCGACACTGTCTGTGTGGCAACTCCGACAAGGATAGCTCTTTCGTCGTATATTTCAGTTTTTACCTGTTCTGCCATATTAAGCGTTTTCTTTTTCTTTGATAGCGGCACGTACAGCAGCGTCGATCTCCTCCATCAAATCTGGATTTGCCTTAAGGAATTCCTTAGCTGCGTCGCGTCCCTGAGCGATCTTCTCGTCGTTGTAGCTGTACCATGAACCGCTCTTCTTAATGATTCCGTACTCCACACCGTAGTCGATCAACTCACCTGTGTATGAGATTCCCTCACCGAACATGATGTCGAATGAAGCGCTACGGAAAGGAGGTGCTACCTTGTTCTTTACAATCTTCACCTTAGTGCTGTTACCGATCACCTGGTCGCCATCCTTGATAGCTGATGTACGACGGATATCGATTCTGACAGAGGCGTAGAACTTAAGTGCGTTACCACCAGTTGTTGTCTCTGGGTTACCGAACATCACACCGATCTTATCACGAAGCTGGTTGATGAAGATACATGTTGTATTTGTCTTGTCGATAGTGGCTGTAAGCTTTCTCATTGCCTGGCTCATCAAGCGAGCCTGAAGACCCATCTTAGAGTCGCCCATCTCACCTTCGATCTCAGCCTTAGGAGTAAGTGCGGCTACAGAGTCGACTACCACCAAATCCACTGCTGAAGAGCGGATCAACTGGTCGGCGATCTCAAGCGCCTGCTCACCATTGTCTGGCTGCGACATAACAAGGTTGTTAGTGTCGACACCTAGCTTCTCTGCATAGAATCTGTCGAAAGCGTGCTCTGCGTCGATGATGGCAGCAAGACCACCTGCCTTCTGAGCCTGAGCAATAGCGTGGATGGCAAGAGTTGTCTTACCTGACGACTCAGGACCAAAGATCTCGATTATACGACCACGTGGATATCCACCTACACCAAGTGCAAGGTCAAGGCCGATTGAACCTGAAGGGATCACTGGCACGTTTGTCTGTACGTGATCTCCCATACGCATGATCGAACCTTTACCATGGTCCTTCTCTATCTTTTCCATTGCAAGCTGCAATGCCTTTAGCTTCTCTGCCGATGGAGCAATCGCTCCTGTTGTCTTTTCGTTGTCTTCCATTTTTTTACTGTTTTTTTTTACTGTTTTAAATAACTAATTCTAAGAATTTGCTTTGTTTGTTCGTCAATTCTGAAACGGTTGTCTGTGCGATGGCCCACAACCCAAATGATGTCACCACATTTTCCATCCGTCAAAACCCACGTATTTTCTTTTTCAAATAAACTAAATTTCTGATCTACAAAAAAATCACTAAGCTTCTTTCTTCCTTTCATTCCGAATGGACAGAAGTAATCCGCTTGTTTCCATTTCCTCAATGTGAGAGGGAAAGTAAGCTTCTTATAGTCGATGCAACAGACTGACTTATCTTTCACGATTGTGAAATTGTTGCTGTCGAATATTTCAGCCATGAAACTGATGTTGAGGTTGAAGAAAGCTGCGACGTTGCGAATCTCATACTCCTCTTCTTCATCTTCAAACCCGTCTGCATTATCATGATGCAACTGAATAAAGAGCTTTTCTCTATCTCTCAACGCACGTATGCCAGATGTCGAATAGAATTGTTTTCCGGAAGCATTCTCCTCAAATATACATGTATATATATTGAATACTGTCGACGACGAAAAACCGTATGGTTTCAACAACTCGTATAGTACATAAATAGGTTCCGGAGCTGTGCGAATCTTTTCCAGATCTAACACATCCATGTTCGGCTGATGCTCCACAATCTCTTCACGTAACATCTCCACAAAATGCATCACAAAATTCTGCGTACGAGTGAGGTTCTCAATACTCTGAATTGTCGACGCACGGAAACTTGGATTTATGGATTCAAGTGCAGGAATGATAACATTACGCATCTTATTCCTTACATACACAACCTCACTGTTGGTGCTGTCCTCAACATAATCCAGACCATTGTCGAAGATATAGTCGTTGATATCCATACGTGAGATGCAAAGGAACGGACGGACGACATTACCATTTTTAGGCTTTATTCCTGTCAATCCATTCAGACCTGTGCCTCGAGTCATATTGATAAGGAATGTCTCCACAACATCATCACTATGGTGGGCAACAGCTATATACTTGCATCCAGTCAGCTTAATCAATGACTCAAACCATTCGTAACGAAGGTCACGAGCAGCCATCTCTATGGAAAGTTTATGCTCTCTTGCGTACGTTTCGGTGTCGAAATCGATAGAGTAGAAAGGAACATCCATATCCTGGACATGCTTAGTCACAAACTCACTATCTCTATTTGATTCCTCCCCACGAAGATGGAAATTACAATGAGCCACAACAATATCATAGCCCAAACGATAAAGCACATGAAGAAGGGCAATGGAATCACGTCCACCACTCACTCCAAGAAGTATCTTGTCCTTTTTCGTAAAAAGGGACTCCTTTTCAATAAAATGCTTTACTTTCGTCTCCATAGGCGAAATCTAAATAATAGATATAGTTTAGTCTGCTTTCCTTACCAAGTTGACGGTACCCTTCAACTTATATTCTACACCGTCAACACCTTTTGCTTTCACAACATAATAGTATGCTCCAATTGGAGCCTCACTACCTTTGTGTGTACCGTCCCATCCGATTGTTATATCTTCTGATTCGTACATTTTCTTTCCCATTGTGTTGTAAATCCATATCTTATATTCCGCAAGAGAAGTATAAGTAGGGCGGAACTCATCATTTATTCCGTCTCCATTAGGAGTAAACACATATGGCATTTCGATATATGATGTCTTAACCTTAAATCCTGCAACAAGGGTATCCTTACACACACTATTGTCGCATGCAAGTACTATGTAATGAGTGCCATAATCCACAATAGGCTCGTCTGTAAGCGACATGTCATTGTTGCGCACTCTATATCTGTTACGAAGTACACCAGTGGAGTCGTTATAGAAACTCCATACATAGGTTGCGTCAACTGTATCAGCAGGCGTATTGTCAACAGAACTACGCTCAAGGCTAATTTTTAGCGGACCTGAGAACATATTGTTGACAACATTGTTTTTTGCTTCATCCATTGTGCCAAACACAAGCTCGTCATCTCCTCGCTTCTCAGTATTGTGAGGAATAGCCTCAGCGTCAATTGTAAGATGAGCAGCAGTGAATGGAAGAAGTGTATGGAACGTGTCGCTGACATACTCATACTTAGTAAGCTTATCTTTTAGCTTGAACACGGTATGTCTCTTAGGCTTACTGATAAGCAATGTCATATCATCATTTACTCCATCTACCTCAACTTCTACCTGTTTTTCCTTAATCTGGATGCCATCAGCCTCATAATCGATATACGACAAGACAAAATTGTCCTTTATGTTTGTCGTCTCGCCTCTTGAGTTGACATATGTGTTAGGAAATTCAAGATTAGAAAACTGAACCTTCAAATTTGGATCACAAACAGGTGTCAAAGAATCATAATCACACACCTTTACAGTAGGTGTCGCCACACTTTTCTTGACATAACACAAATAAACCTTCTCTGTGTTGCCTTCTGCATTTCCCACATTATAAGAAAGGACATAACACTTGTTTGTTCCTATCTTAAATGAGCCGTCAGTCACCTGAACAGGATCTTTTCCCGATAAAGGAACAACGTTGATGTCTGAGATACCTTTCTCATTATCTGCAGTTAGAGTTATACTTGCACTGTCAGCTTCACCAACAAAAATCTTTTCGCCATACGACCCATCCTTGTATAATACAGTGGAATCATTGGCTGGAATTAAAGAGACTGCTGAGGCAGCAAGAGATGCCACGGCAGCGAAAATAGTTGAGACGAAACGTCTTTTCTTCATTAGCGTAATCTGTTGAGGCTTCTAACCTTTGCTTCGTCTATGCCGATTGCTTTAATGGCAAGCAGATTCATAACGACAGAGACGATAGGCAAGAAAGTAGCCCAAGTGACTGAAATATTATAGTCCATACAATCATCTAACGCCAACCACACCGCAAAAGCAATAATGTTTAGAAGGATAAGAACTGTGGCATAACCTACAACTCTCATCTGGCGTACTCGGTTGTTGAATAGAAAAATAGAACCGAATGTAAGAAGAATTGTTATGATAAGAATAGTCATAACGACTGGACAATCCATTACTGAATATTTATATACACAATCATCTCCCGCATTAAGAAATTTGATACAATCGTTAAACGACACCAATATCAAAAATATAGTGCTGATTAACAAGTAAATAGTTTGTATTCTCTGAATCATTTTTCACATAGTTTAAACTCAATAGCAAAAATAAAAAAAATTATAAATAAATGCAATAAGAGAAGAATTTTTAAAAAGAAGCAGCCGCTGGTAATTTCACCAACGGCTGTGTCTCTTAACTATTATAGTCAACTATAATTACTCGTGTCCGTAGCTGCTTCCATCGAAACAGTGTGTACAAACGCACTCCTTAGGAAGTCCGATAGCTTCGATGATGTTCTCAAGAGTGTTGAACTTCAATGAATCCATTCCCAAACGTGTGCGAATCTCATCTACCATCTTATTGTAGCGCTCTGTACCTGGAGTGATATATTCGTCGATATGAGCATCCATGTCGCCACCCTCAAGCTCTTTCACAATACGGCGAGTGATTAGCTCAAGCACCGATTTAGAAGCTGAGAAGTTGATGAATGGGCATCCGTAAAGCAACGGTGGACAGCTGATACGCATATGAACCTGCTTTACTCCGTAATCATAAAGAACCTTTACGTTATCTCTCAACTGTGTACCACGAACGATTGAGTCGTCGCAGAACATAGCCACCTTATCTTTCAATAGAGCTCTGTTTGGCACAAGCTTCATGCTTGCCACTAGCTCACGCATCTTCTGGTTTGTAGGAGTAAACGAACGTGGCCAAGTAGGTGTGTACTTCACGATAGCACGACGATATGGCACGTTAAGACCGTTGGAGTAACCTAGGGCATGACCGATACCTGAATCTGGAATAGCTGCCACATAGTCAGGTTTAACATCGTCGTCCTTCGACATCAATAGTCCACTCTTTACACGGAACTCATCGACGTTGATATCTTCGTATGTTGAAGGTGGGTAACCGTAGTAGATCCACATGAATGAGCAGATCTGCATCTTCTTCTCTGGCTTGCGTAGCTGCTCGAATCCGTCGGCTGTGATAAGGACGATCTCGCCTGGTCCGATATTGTAGACAGCCTCATAGCCAAGATTTGGATATGCCACAGTCTCGCCTGTTACAGCATAAGCACCATCCTTCTTTCCGATCACAAGTGGAAGACGTCCATATTTATCACGGGCTGCGATGATTCCTTTCTCAGTAAGAAGGAGCATTGTGCATGATCCTTTGATAGTGTTGTAGACGCGCTCGATTCCGTCAACAAAATCCTTACCTTCTGTGATAAGCATTGAGATAAGCTCTGTCTGGTTTGTGTCACCACCACTGAATTCAGCGAAATGGTGCATACGGCCAAGCAAATCACCCTCGATCTCCTTAAGATTGTTGACTTTCGCTACAGTACACACTGCGAATCTTCCCAGGTGGCTGTTGACGATGATTGGCTGCGAATCTGTGTCGCTGATTACTCCGATTCCGGAGTTGCCGCTGAACTTTTCAAGCTCTGGCTCAAATTTTGTTCTGAAATATGTGCTTTCCAAATTGTGGATAGATCTCACGAACCCTTTTTCTGAAAGAGTCGCTAGTCCACCACGCTTAGTGCCAAGATGCGAGTTGTAATCTGTTCCATAGAACAGGTCTTTTATGCAACTCTCTTTGCCAATAGTACCAAAAATGCCACCCATTGTTATTTTATAGTCTTTATGAAACTGTCCACAAAAGTAGTGAAAAATTAAGAAAAATCTCTTACGACATCACTTTTTTGAAGAAGACAATGTTTTTCATTATTTAACTCAACAAGTTAAGGATTCCAGATTTCCACATTGGTCTTCTCTGGACCTGCCTTTTTGCCTTCTATCTTTTCGTATGTGTTTGTATTTGATTTTTCGTTCGACTTAGAACCTCCTCCTGAACGAGGCTTACACTCGCTTTGTGTCTCAACCTTTGGTTTTGAATGGTGAGCCTTGTAACGAATTCTGTTCTTCTTCTCAAATCTGAATGGGTATGCTATCGTTAGCTGAGGCTCTACCCATGAAGAGATTCTTCTCTCTCTTTCTGCATCATTTGTGACGACTTCAACTGTCATATCTTCATTTGTGACTGTTGTCGTTTCATCTTCTACCACTTTGTGTAGATTATATTGTGGGAAGATGGCATAACCTAGAGCACATACTAGGCATTTACCTTCACGAAGCGGTATTCGTCCTCCAAAATAGAAATCGACAAAAGGATGAATCTTGTCTTTACAGTATGCCACACCTCCTGATTGAGCAATGGTAAGAATGTTCTTTCTTCCAAATGTCCATCGCACGTTGACTGCGGCAGGAAATGCGAAAACATCATTGAGCATATACATGGCTCCGACTTTTCCTCCCAAGAAAAAATAGTTTGTGATCTGCGCTCCTGGAGTGGCAAACAATCCGAATGCTGGCTTTACCATTCCGGTAGAGTCGGCAAGATCAGCTGTAAGCATAAAGTCGCCATAAAGACGGAAACCTGTTTTTTCTTTTGGCAGAGCTGTATGTTTTGAATATGATGAACGTGGATCCCTTGCCATGGACGTGCATACACAACACATCACGGCGACCAACGTCAGAATCACTCTTTTTATTATCTTCTCCATACTTTGTAAGTTTCAAAATGCAAATATAATGGATTTTACGCACTTACAATTTTTTATTTTGCATTTCGCATCCCTCATTTATAATTTAATTTCTCATTTCCCATTTTATTTTCTATTTTTGCTGATTTTTATATTGCAATAGCAAAACAAAGAAAGAATTATGGGTTCATCCTTTTTTCAGTTCGTAGATTTTTTAGATATCCTGCTTGGAGGCATCATCCTATACAAACTGTATAAGATGCTGAAAGACACGTCTGCGCTCCGCCTATTCATCGGTGTGCTAGTGGTGATCGCGGCATGGATGATCGTCAACTCTCTATTGCAGATGAAGCTGATAGGCGGTGTGCTCAACCAGATAGTCAACGTGGGTGCTATCGCCTTGATTGTTCTTTTCCAAGATGAAATCCGAAACGCTCTTACCGGTATCGGTTCGGGCAACAATTTTCTTTCTCGTCTGCTCAACACCCAGCGTGTCCAGACTATGGAGGAGAGTGATATTATGCAGATCGTTATCGCATGCAGAAACATGGCTCGCGAGAAAGTAGGTGCTCTCATAGTGATTGAGAATGAGATGAGTTTGCAGAGTATTATTGTGACAGGTGATGAGATTTCAGCCAAAATCAATTCACGTCTTATCGAGAATATCTTCTTCAAAAATTCTCCTCTGCACGACGGAGCTATGATTATCGGCAACAAGGTAATCAAGGCTGCTGGTTGTATCCTGCCTTTGTCGCACAATATGAATGTGCCAAAGTCGTTCGGTCTACGTCACCGTGCTGCACTTGGCGTAAGTGAAAAACTTGATGTTCAGGCTATTATAGTATCAGAAGAGACTGGCAAAATCTCATATGCTGAGAATGGAACTATCATCCATGATATATCTACAAAGGAGCTTGAGTCCATACTTTCTAAATCTAAAGCCAAATGAGTGAATTGACTAATATGAACCAGGGAGTCGACAAAGATACCATACAGGATGTAGTATTGTCCGTCAAGGGAGTATGCAAAAGTTTCAGCAATCTCCGTGTGCTTTCGGATGTCTCGTTTGATATCCGTCGCTACGAGTTTGTATCAATCGTCGGACCTAGTGGAGCCGGTAAGACTACCCTTTTGCAGATCATCAGCACACTTGCGTCAGCCGATTCAGGCGAGGTGAATATTCTTGGCAAAGACACTTCTCGACTTTCTCACGAGGAAGTCTGCAAACTTCGCAATCGCGACCTTGGTTTCGTGTTCCAGTTTCACCAGCTTCTACCCGAATTCACAGCTCTTGAGAATGTGATGGTCCCTGCCCTTATTGCTGGACGCGATGAGGCTGAATGCAAACAGGAGGCAATGACACTGCTTACACGCCTTGGTCTTGCTGAGAGAGCATCACATCATCCGAATGAGCTTTCCGGAGGAGAGAAGCAGAGAGTGGCTGTGGCAAGAGCCTTAATCAACAAGCCTCAGATTCTGTTTGCCGACGAGCCGACAGGTAGCCTCGACAGCCAGAACAGAGATGAGTTGCAGAAACTGTTCCTTGACCTTCGCAAAGAGTTTGGCTTGACAGTGATTGTCGTCACTCATGATATGACTCTTGCTCAGCAGAGCGACAGAGTAATAGAGATGAAAGATGGAAAAATTATCTAAAATTCTCAAAAAGGTAAAATACTCCGTCGTTAGTTCTCTATATCCACACACTTGCGGAGCATGTGGAGCTGTGGTTGAGACTGAAGGAGAGACCTTATGTGAGGATTGCAGATATAGTTTGGAATATATTCCGCTTGATGTCGACCTTACTCCGTTGGCAAGAGAGATGACACAAGTGCAGCTCAGCTATTTCATGCCGTTGCTTTCATATAGGAAGTCGGATATCGAATCACGTTTTGTGCTGAATATCAAGAATTCAGGAGTGAAGAGATATGGTATTGAGGCGGGACGAATGATGGGCAGAATGATAAATGCCCGTGTCGACGCGGGAGAGTTCGACTGTGTTGTGCCGGTGCCGATTACATCCAAACGTTATGAGATGCGTGGATACAACCAAAGTGAGTTGCTTTGTATCGGCATTGAGATGGAGACGGGTATTCCGGTCCGTACTGATTTGCTTGTCAACGAAGGAAAACTGGTGAGCAACAGTATAGATGCCAAGCGTCACAAGAGTGCCACTGCCAACAAGTATCAGGCCACTGATGAGGTGAAGGCGTTTCGTGGCAAACATATATTAGTGATCGACGATGTCATCACAACTGGCAAAACCATCCGTGAGTGTTCGGCTTCCATTATGGAGAAGTGCGACAACAACGTGAAGGTGAGTATAGCGGTGGTGGGAATGGTGTCGGACCTACTGACTATATACGAAGAACAAAACAAAGATTATACGAATTTTACAAAGGATATTTTTCAAGACTGATGATAGACAATATCACCATACAAAGAATTAAGGAGGCAGCAAATATTGTTGACGT
This sequence comes from Paludibacteraceae bacterium, assembly GCA_045642085.1. GTDB lineage: Bacteria > Bacteroidota > Bacteroidia > Bacteroidales > Paludibacteraceae > UBA1723. The sequence continues at coordinate 45,867 of JAZUIF010000107.1, forward strand.
GGTCGGCGACTATGTCACTCTTCGTCGTGCCGGCACGTCATATAAAGGATTGTGTCCGTTCCACAACGAAAAGACTCCATCTTTCATTGTCACACCAGCGAAGAATATCTGTAAATGTTTCGGTTGCGGAGGCGGTGGTGATAGCATCTCTTTCATTATGAAAATGGAGAATCTGTCGTATCTTGACGCACTCCGTTTCCTAGCCAAAAAGTTTGGAATCACAGTCGTTGAAAAGGAGCTTACTCCTGAAGAAAAGGAGCAGCAGACACTGCGCGACAAGATGCTTGATGCCAACCAATGGCTCTCAGATTACTTTGAAAAAACGATGCGTGAGACGGATGAAGGTCGTGCAGTCGGCTACCAATATTTCATCCATCGTGGTCTACGCGAAGACATAATTAAGAAGTTCCATCTTGGCTATTCGCCCGAGGATTTTCAGGCATATACGAACACGGCTCCTCTTCAGGGAATCAAGGTGGAGCATCTCATTGCATTAGGAGCGACGGTTAACACTGGCACCCGAAACTACGACAAATATCACGGTCGTGTGATGTTCCCAATCCATTCCATCTCAGGCAAGGTAGTGGGATTTGGAGCACGTACTTTGAAGTCGGATAAAAGTGTAGCAAAATACTTCAATCCACCAGAGAGTGAAGTCTACAATAAGAGCGAAAATCTATATGGTATTTTCTTTGCCCGACAGGCCATCATCAAGAAGCAGAAATGCTACGTGGTGGAGGGTTATGCCGACGTGATTTCCATGCATCAGGCAGGAGTGGAGAACATTGTGGCACCATGTGGTACGGCGTTGACAACCGGGCAGATTCGTCTGCTCAAACGAGTACTGCCATCCGTCGGCAACACAGCCACCGATGAGAAGTATGTCACTATGCTCTACGATGGCGACTCTGCCGGTCAGCACGCAGCCATCAAGAATGGAAAACTCTTCTTGGCTGAAGGATTGAATGTTCGCGTCGTCACACTTCCTGTGGAGGAGGATCCAGATTCCTTCGCACAACACAACAATGCGGATGTCGTCCAGAAATATTTGGAGGAGAACGAACAGGATTACATCTTGTTCAAATCCAATGTGTTGCTACGTGAGTGTGAGAACGACCCAATGAAGAAGGCCGCAGCCATCAAAGATATGGCAGAGACCATCTCAGTGATTGAGGATCCCATCAAACGCGACGTCTACTCAAGAGAGATTGCCCCACTCTTCCATACAGAGCAGAGCATCGTCATGGAGTATGTCGGAAAGATGCGTCGTGATGCGGCAGCCGCAAAAGAAAAAGAACGACTCAGAGGTCAGAGTTTCAGCCAGACCCCTACTACTCCAGTAGGACAAAACAATCAGGCTCAAGGAAGATATCCATCTCAAAATCAAGGTGTTCAACAGACAAGTCAGCAGACAACAAATAATTCGCAAACTCCACAGCAGGCTCCGGATGAACCATTCATCCCAGATGATTATTATGAGCAGATTGCAGCCGAACAGGGAGGAAACGTACAGCCACAACAGAATGCGGGTGGACAAGCGTCGACACAAAAGAATCCAAACGATATCGTTGACAAATTCTCTGTCGACTATCTAGCTACGCTCAATCGACAGTTTGTTTGCGAACGTGAGCTTATGGGGTTGATTGTCAACTATGGAAACAAACCCGTTATCATAGTTGAAGATAAAGAGAAGAAGACTTCGGATGTGTTGAATGTAGTTGAAGCTATCGCATACGACTTCCAGAAAGATGAGTTTGAAATATCCAACCCAACCTTCAAACTGATGTTGGAAGAGGCAAGCAAAGAGTTTGAGAAAAACAAAAATGTCGACATCGTGAAATATTTCCAGAATCATGCCGACAGATCAGTCAACGACGCGATAAACAGCATATTGGCAGACGACATGTCGCTTGAAGCAGAAATGACAGATTCCGACCGTCAGTTTTGCAAAGAGAAAAGAGACCGTGAACTCTTCAACAATCTGCGTAACAAGATTACTATGATTAAGAGGGAGTGGTATGAGAACCATAAGAAATCACTACAAGAAGAGCTTGTCAACGCATATTCATCAGACAATAAAGAGCTGGCAAAAGAGCTAGCGGAAAAGTGGACAAAAGTCAGCACGAAGATCAACGAGATATTAAGTGCTGAGGGAAGAGTCCTCAATCAGAGCATCAAAATGGAGACACCATCACTTACAAGATATGAGATGCCGACTAAGGCAGAATTACGAAAAGCAGTCAAGACGAGAGTCAAAAAAATGACAGACGACGAGAAGAAAGCCGAGAGTGAGAAAGTAATGGAAGTGCTTGAAAATGAGGCTCATTTCAAGGAAGCAAAGACAGTGTTGCTTTTCCATTCGTTGCCAGACGAGATCTGCACACACCAGCTGATTGAAAAATACGCGTCGCAAAAGAAAATCCTTCTTCCTGTGATTAACGGAGAGAATTGGTATATCCGTGAGTATAATGGCGACTTGAAGACTGGAGAATTCAATATCCAAGAGCCAACAGGAATGAATATCCACGATTTCGACAGTATCGATTTAGTTGTAGTGCCAGGAGTAAGTTTTGACAAAGACCTTAACCGTGTTGGCCGAGGAAAAGGTTACTACGACAGAATCCTAGAGAAAATCAACAAAGCCTACAAGATAGGAATTTGTTTCGACTGTCAATTGCGTGACAAAATCCCCGCAGAAAAATTTGATGTGAAAATGGATCAGGTAATCTCTGCATCAGGAATCATAATCTAAAATCTATCAAAGACGGGTAAGTTCCCCCGTCTCTACAATCAGCATATAAATTCTAAATCTTAAAAATTCCACTATCAAACACAATATTGTCCCATTAAAATTCGTTATTGTATATAAAAACACAAAAAAATAGTACTAAAAAGGAGATTAGACAGAATTGACGGCGGTTGCAATTTCATCTTTTCAACAATTATTACTATTTTTGCTTGCTAATTTAGTGTATTATATTCTGGACCGGAAGATATCTATGTTAAGAAATAAAATAAAAAACATAATTGTTGGGTTAGTCCTGGCAATACTTCCAATGATTGCAAATGCGCAGCCCCGCTATATAGGAGAAGTCGGTTTGCGTGGAGGTATCGCGTTCTACAATGGAGACATCAATTCATCAAAGATATTTCGTGATGTTTCTCCAGCTGCTGGAGCATTCTTACGTTTCAAGGCTAACGATTATATGAATTTCAAACTGGATGTAGGATTCGCCAACCTAAAGTGTGACGCCAGAGATTATCCAGACAACGCAATGCCAGCTGTAGACAATACAGACGGTAGTGGCATTTATCCGTTTGCATTTGAAAAACGAATCGTGAGCATTGATGCCCTTATCATCTGGAACTTCTTCAGATTTGGCATACCAAACTACGACAAAGATGTGAAACGTCACACCCCTTATGCAATGCTTGGACCTACAGTATCATATGCCAACGAATGGAGTGGAGGAATCTTCAGAGCCGGTATAGCTTTTGGCGCAGGATACAAGTTCAAAGTAAGCCAGAGAGTGAACGTAGGAATAGAGTTCACAATGCATAAACTATTCTCAGACGACTTGGATATCAGCGAATATGATTATTTGGACGATCCATATAAGATGAGAAGTTCAGGATATAAAAACAATGACTATTACTCTCAATTGTTAGGATTCATCTCATTTGATGTGTTCAAGAAGAGAGGAGCATGTAGATATATAGGAAAATGAGTATAAAAGAAAAAATAGATATGAATCGTTTGCCAAAACATGTGGCATTAATCATGGATGGCAACGGACGTTGGGCAAAAGCACAAGGTAAAGAGAGAATTTTCGGTCATCACGAAGGCGTTGACTCGGTCGACAAAGTGATGGAGGCAGCCGCTGAGATCGGCATCGACTATATCACTCTTTACGCATTCAGCACAGAGAATTGGAACCGCCCTAAAGCGGAGGTCGACGCACTGATGGAGATTTTTGCGTCAGCCATCACCACTTATGCTGACAAAGCAAAGGAAAACAACGTCAGAATCTTGATCATTGGAGACAAGTCGCGCCTTAACGAGAAGACAATGTCTAAGCTTAACGAAGGAATGGCAAAAACAGCTGCCTGCACTGGTCTGACAATGGTACTTTGCATCAGCTACTCTTCCCGTTGGGAGATTATTGAAGGTGTGAAGGAGATCGCTCGCAAAGCAAAGAACGGAGAAATCAATATCGACGACATCAATGAAGAGATGATTTCCAACAGCCTTGCCACAAAAGGCATACCTGATCCCGACTTGCTAATCCGTACAAGTGGAGAACAGAGAATCAGCAACTTCTTGATGTGGCAGTTGTCGTATTCAGAATTGTATTTTACAGATATTCCTTGGCCAGAATTCAAGAAAGAACAGTTTTACGAGGCTATTTACAAGTATCAGAACCGTGAAAGAAGATTCGGCAAGACAAGCGAACAGTTGTAATAAAGAAAAGAAATGAAGATTTACAAAACAATAGTCAGTGTAATTGCTTTAACTTGCTCAATGGTCTTGTCGGCACAAACAGAGGCGGCAGATTCATTGAAAAGTAAGGCTGATACGGTTGTTGCGACTGTTGACACTACCAGTATCGTAACACCCCAGTCTCAGACAAGCGAGACACCGACTATCACATATTCTACAAACGCAAAGACTTATACCATACAGGCAATAAAGGTCGTAGGAGCAGGATCCTACGATGAGAAAGTTGTTGCAAACTATTCCGGACTTTATGTCGGTCAGAGGATCAAAATTCCAGGAAAAGATTTTTCAAATGCCATCAAACGCTTTTGGAAACAAGGTTTGTACTCCGACGTGAAGATCTACGCCACAAAAATCGAAGGCGACAAGGCATGGTTGGAGATCGCTGTTAAGCCTCGTCCACGTATTTCAAGCATCTCATATTCAGGTGTGAAGAAAAAAGACAAGGAGGATTTCGACAAATCTATCGGTTTGACTACTGGCAGCCAAGTCTCTCAGAACATGCTTGACAGAGCTGAAGGTATCATCAAAAGAACTTACGACTCTAACGGATATCAGAATGCAGATGTAAAAATCAGCTTGACTGATGATCCTGAAAAAGAAGGATATGTAATTGTAAATGTGGATGTTGACAAAAAAGAGAAAGTCAAGATCTATAGAATCAATATTGAAGGCAATGACAGTGTGCCTGCTCGCAAACTAAAACATGCGATGAAGGACACAAAGGAGAAGCATATTATTCCGAACCTGTTCAAGTCGAAGAAATTTGTGCAATCCAACTATAATGCCGACAAGATCAACCTTATAGATAAATACAACGAATATGGTTACCGTGACGCTGAGATTATTTGCGACAGCGTATATCAGTCGCCAAAGAAACCAGAAAGAGTGGATATCTATATCAAAGTCAACGAAGGTAGAAAATACTACATACGCAATATCATTTGGGTAGGAAACACTGTCTATTCAGAAAACTTGTTGAATGCGACTCTTGGAATGAAAAAGGGAGATGTGTACAACAAAAAACAGATGAGCGAGCGTTTGCTTGAAGACGAAGATGCAGTCTCTAGCCTCTATCTTGACAATGGATATCTTTTCTTCAATGTGGATCCAGTAGAGGTGAACATTGATGGAGACTCAGTAGACGTTGAGATGCGTATCTATGAAGGAAGACAGGCGATGATCAACAATGTTGTCATCTCAGGTAATGAGGCTATCTATGAGCATGTCATCCGACGTGAGCTAGATACAAAACCAGGTCAGCTATTCAGCAAATCTAATTTGCAGCGTTCTGCCCGTGAGCTTGCAGCATCAGGACACTGGGATCCAGAGAAACTTGATATCCGTCCGGTACCAGATCCAGAGAATGGAACTGTAGACATCATCTATAATCTAGAGCAGAAGCGTAACGACCAGGTAGAATTGTCGTTCGGTTATGGTCAGACAGGATTCAATGGAACATTGGGACTTAAGTTTACAAACTTCTCTCTACGCAATATCACAAACAAAGAGGAATATAAACCATTGCCACAGGGAGATGGTCAGCAGTTGTCGTTGTCGTTCACAACAAGTGGACGAAGCTATCAGAGCGCAGCATTGTCATTCATGGAGCCTTGGTTGGGAGGAAAACGACCTATCAGTTTGTCTACTTCTATCTTCTTCTCTAACCAGACAGATATCAGCACTAGATATGAGGACTATGATTACGCAGATTATTTGAATTCAGGAATAGGACTCGGATCATACACAGCCAACTCAACATATCGTTATGAGTCGGATCCAGATGAGTATATCAGAACACTAGGTGCTTCTTTAGGAATCGGAAAGAGATTGAAATGGCCAGACGACTACTTCTCATTGTATTATGAGTTTGCTTACCGTCATTATAAATTGAAGGATTGGGAATACTTCACCCTTCACAACGGACACGCCAACAACCTACGTCTTGGTGTAACTTTGGCAAGAAACTCTATCGACAACCCATATTATACTCGTCGTGGTTCGTCTGTGTCGTTGACATTGCAAGCTACTCCTCCTTATTCTAAGTTCATCAAGAACGAGAAGGCAGAGGCACTTCTAATGAAGAAAGATGAAGGTAATATCACCGTACCAGAATGTGAGACTTTGAAACAGGAGTTGTTCAAATGGGTGGAATACTATAAGACAGAATTCAAAGCAAAATTGTTCACACCGATTTCAAGCAACCAGAAGCTAGTGTTGATGACACGTGCTGAATATGGATTCCTAGGTTACTACGATAAGAACCATCGTTCTCCATTCGAGAGATACTACGTAGGAGGAGACGGTACTTCAGGAACAAGCAGCACGTATGCTCTAACCACTGTGACATTACGTGGTTATGACAACGGATCATTAACACCACGTGAAAGATTTTATGCAGGAGACAGAAGTCAGTATGCAGGAAACCTATACTCAAAGTTGTCGTTCGAGTTGCGTTATCCACTAATGCTTGAGCAGGCTGCCACTATCTACGTATTAGCATTTGCCGAGGCAGGAAACGCATGGCAGAATTTCAAAGACTTTAACCCATTGGATTTGAAGCGTTCAGCCGGTGCCGGAGTGAGAATCTTCCTGCCTATGCTTGGATTGCTAGGAGTAGACTATGGATACGGATTTGATAAAGATGTCAATGGAAGACAAGGAGCTCATCAGTGGCACATCGTTATCGGTCAGGAATTTTAATGTGTAACATCAACTAAAGAAATATGAGCAAATTAGCATCAAAAATATTAGTGGCAATCGTAATGCTTGCATATTCAGCAAGCAGTTTTGCACAATTCAGCGGAGGCAAGGTGGCTATTGTCGACGTGGAGTATATCTTGAAGAATATGCCTATGTATGAGTCGGCCAACGAGCAGATAAAGCAGATCACTAAGAAGTGGCAGACTGAGGTTGAGCAGAAACATGAAGAGGCACGTATGCTGCAGAAAAACTATCAGACTGAGGTTGTGTTCTTGTCGGACGAGATGAAGAAAGCCAAAGAGAAAGATATTCTAGCCAAAGAGAAAGAGGCAAATGATCTTGGAAGAAAATATTTCGGTCCTGAGGGAGAACTCTATAAGAAGAAAGAGAGTTTGATGAAGCCAATTCAGGATGAGGTATATGTTGCAGTAAAGGATATCGCAGAACAGAAAGGATATACTCTTGTACTCGACAAGACATCAACAGTCGGTATCATGTATTATTCTAACAAGATTGATATCAGCGACGATGTCCTAGGCAAACTTGGATACACAAAATGATTAGTCAAATATGAAATATCTATTGACGACATTATCGCTGTTGCTGACGTTAGCTTTTGTGTCTGCTCAGAACACCCATGTCAAACTTGCGCATTATGATGAGGCTGAAGTCATCAAGATGATGAAGGAGACAGAGACAGCCGAGCGTACACTGAAAAGTTTGTCGGACCAGTACGAAGCCGAAATGGTGAAGATGGAGGGCGAGTATACACGTAAAGCAGCAGAGTACCAGAAAGAACAGTCGCAGTGGGATGAGACAATCAAGAGAGTGCGTATGGAAGAGCTCCACACAATAAAGCTCAAGATGCAGAACTACTACGACATGGCCAGCAAAACATTGGCAGACAAAAGAAACGATCTATATGTCCCTGTACACAAGAAGATTGAGCAGGCAGTGGCTGAAGTAGCCAAAGAGCAAGGTTTTCTATATGTGTGGGATGTGAAAGACTTGAAATACCACTCTCCTCAAGCTGTGGATATTACAAGTATGATTAAGAGAAAATTAGGAATCAAATAAAACTAATAAAAACGAAATATGGTAAAAAGACTTTTAGCAGTTCTATTGTGCGTGATGCCACTATTCGCTAACGCGCAGACAGTAAAACTTGGACATCTTGATGTCAACTCTCTTTTCTTGAAGTTGCCAGAGCTAAAGGATGTAGAGGCTAAGTTGAAGGAAGTTCAGGCTACTTATGAGAAGGAAATGAAGAATTTGGAAGATGAGTATACTCGTAAGGCTTCTGATTATCAGCAGAACGTAGGTGCTATGGATGAGACAATCAAGAAGAACCGTGAGGAAGAGCTTATGTCACTACAAGAGAAGATGAAGAACTTCTTCCAGATTGCACAGAATGCATTGCAGCAGAAGCAAGAGGAGCTTCAGAACCCTATCCGTGAGAAGATCCTTGCAGCTATCAAGGCTGTGTCTGAGGAGAACGGATTCACTTACGTCTTCGACACAAACGCTCTACTATTCAAGGCTGATAATGCAACTGATATCACTGACCTTGTACTTAAGAAGCTTGGCGTAACAAAATAATTTGCAAAAAAGACGGAAAATTGCGTCAAATTATGTAAATTTGTAAAATAATTCAGTTCCCTTGAAAAACAAGGGGACTATTTTACGGAATTAGCTCAGTTGGTAGAGCACTGGTCTCCAAAACCAGGTGTCGGGAGTTCGAGCCTCTCATTCCGTGCATTGTAGAGACGTGGCATACCGCGTCTCTTATGTTTTTTAGAATAGCGGTGGTATAAAAGACGTACGTCCATGCGTCTCTACGAGAAACACCATTATTAACAATTAACCATTAGCAATAAAAATGAAGGGTTCAATTGGAGTTTTTGATTCAGGGTTTGGCGGACTAACAATCCTGAAAGAGATAATGAAAGTGATGCCAGAATACGATTTTCTGTTTCTTGGCGACAACGCTCGTGCTCCATACGGAACTCGTTCATTTGATATTGTATATGAATACACTCGTCAGTGTACTAAATATTTGATGGATCACAATTGTCCGCTTGTGATTCTTGCCTGCAACACAGCTTCAGCAAAAGGACTACGTACAATCCAGCAGAAGGATCTGCCAACTTGGAATCCACAGGACAGAGTATTGGGTATCATCCGTCCGACTGTAGAAAATATTCTTCAACGCACTAAGACTAAGCACATCGGCCTTTTCGGCACAACAGGAACAATCAACAGTAATACCTATCCACTAGAGTTTGCCAAGACAGATCCGGAAGTTGTGGTAAACGGTTGTGCATGCCCTATGTGGGTACCATTAGTGGAGAATGGTGAATACGACTCTCCTGGTGCTGATTATTTCATTGAGAAGAAAGTCAACGAGTTGATGGAAATGGACTCACAAATTGACACAATAATTCTCGGATGCACACACTATCCACTGTTGTTGCCAAAAATCGAGAAGTATGTGCCTTCACATGTCGCCATAGTATCGCAGGGGAAAATAGTGGCAGACAGTTTGAGAGACTATCTCAACCGTCATCCCGAAATGGACGAAAGACTTTCTAAAAACAGCAATGGTAAGTTTCTCACAACTGAATCAGTCGAGAAATTCCAAACATCAGCTAAAATCTTCTTGAATACAGACAAAACAATCGAAGCAGAAAGAATTATTTTTTAATAGAGGTATAATTTCCTAAACCTACGCCTAAAAACTGCACACCTTCTGTCTATCTTTGCATTGTAAATAAAAATAAAAGATATGAGTAGGGGCGACGCCTTGTGCTCGCCCTTAATTTTTTACAATGTGCTCGCCCTTAATTTTTTTGTGCTCATGCTAAATTTTTTTACATTGCGCTAGCCACAATTTTTATAAAAGGCAGAATCACATCGCAAAAAAACACATTTTTGTCTAAAAAAAGGCGGTTTTGTTAATAAGTCTGCCACTTTATTAACAGTGTTGATTTCTACATCGGAATTGTTAATAACTGCAGATAGAATAATGCAAAAAGATTGGAAAATGGCGTTACATTTGCATTGTAATTCAAACACAGAAGATACACAATATTACATATACAAACCAAATGTGATACACAAAATTGTTTTGTAAGTCATTGGAAAATAAGTTCTTTGTTTTGAAAAGAGTCACAAGTGATTGCGACTCTTTTTTGTTTTTATATTTACAGCCTCTGATTTAAGGTACAAAATCTCTTCTTTAGTACTAATTTCTTTCTCTCAATTTTGTATCTTTGCAGAGTTTAAGTTTGAAAACGCATTTTTTCAATGAAGGGCTAAATTGAAAAAGTATTTATAGAGAGAATCCGAACATAAAATGAGGAGATTTAATATTAGGAAGATAATCACAAAAATAACAAGCACTCTGTTTGCAATCCTAACTATGGCATCATGTATCAATGGAAGTCATGATAAAGGTAACAAAACAGTGTTTGAACTAAAAAGAAATAAAGACAAAGTAAGAGAGATCAGATCTTACCGTGCTAAAGAGAGTTTAGGAAAGATAGCAAAAGACAATCTAGAAAAACAAAACAAGTACGACGATCAAGGAAATTGTATTGAGAATTGCACTTACTTTCCAAGTGGGAAACTAGAAACCCGTTACACCTACACATACGACGACAGAGGCAACATGACGGAATCGAGCAAGTACGAATCCGTTGGTAATATGATTTACAAATACACATCCAAATATGACGACAAAGGCAATAAGTTGGAATGGAGTAAGAGTGATACAACGGGAAACCTGATTTATAAGTACGCTTCCAGTTACGATGACAAATGGAACAAGATAGGCTGGAACATGTACAACATGAATGGAGCTCTGATAAGCAAAGGTATTTATAAATGTGATGCCAAAGGAAATGTGCTAGAATCATACAGTTACACGTCGACAGAAAGCTTAACAAATAAAGAGACTTACAAGTACGATAGAGACGACAACTGTATAGAGAAATGTAGCTATGAATCAGATGGCAGACTATTCTACAAATACAAAACCAAATATGATAGCAGAAGGCATCTGATAGAGTCATGCAGCTACTCGGCTACTGGTGTCATGTCGTACAAAGAGACTTACAAATACGATTTCAGGGGAAATTGTATAGAAAAGTGCAGCTATGGACCAGATGGAAAAATCCTTTACAGATATACCAACAAGTACGATATCAAGGGCAATGTATTGGAGACATGCAGTTATGATTCAGATGATAATATGTACGACAGGGAGACTTTTAAGTACGATATCAAATGGAGTCTAATTGAAAAGTGTAGTTACAAATCAGACGGATGTCTGGTATCTAGAAGCACTTACAAGTACAATTGGAAAGGAGATGAGATAGAGGAATGCATCTATAAATCAGATGGCAAATTATTATATAAGACTATAACAAAATACGATCACAAAAGAAATAAGACTGAAGAGATAACCACCGCAGGAGAGGATGGTGTTTTTGAAAAAGGCTTTATAATAGACTATGATTATTATGATGAATAAATAAGAATATGGTCTATTAAAAAAGCAGCATAGTTCAAATAATTATGCATTGATAATCAATATTTCCATAAAAATCGTAAATTTGCAGAAATGCACAAAACGAAAGACAGCAATGTATAAACTATTAGTTCTCGATATCGACGGTACTCTTACAGATTCAGCGAAAAACATTTCTAGAACGACTAAACGTGCGTTAAGACGTGCGCAGAACAAAGGGGTCAAGATTGTCTTGGCTAGTGGTCGACCAACTCCAGGAATAGTACCTGTCGCAGAAGCGTTGGGATTTGCTGAGCATGGAGGCTATATTCTTTCGTTTAATGGAGGAAAAATCATTGATTATCAGACAGGCAAGACAATCTTTGAGAGCGTATTGCCAGGAGAGATGATTCCTATGCTATATGATGACTCCCGTGCAAATAACGTTTCCATTATATCTTATGATGCGACATCAGTGTTGACTGAGACTCCAGAAGATGAATACATCATCAAGGAGGCTAAGCTAAACAAGATGCCGATCACAAAAGTGGAGAGCTTTATCGAGGCAGTGCAACATCCAGTGACAAAATGTTTGATGACAGGTCACGCAGAGCATCTTGCTCAAGTGGAGCAGAAAGAGAAGAGCAAGTATGGTGAGAAGTTGAGCATCTATCGTTCTGAGCCATATTTCTTGGAGATTATGCCAAAGGGAATTGACAAAGCACAGTCGTTGCAACGTCTGCTAGACCATCTTGGCTTGACAAGAAACGAGATGATCGCTTGTGGAGATGGATTCAATGATTTGTCTATGATCAAGTTTGCAGGCTTGGGTGTGGCAATGAGCAATGCTCAGAAAATCGTGAAGAGAAATGCTGATTATATCACATTCACAAACGATGAAAATGGTGTGGCTCATGTCGTCGACAAATATATTTTAGGAAAGAATAAGCAGAGACAGCTTGAGTGGAAAAAGAATTTGCGATGGTCAAACATTTCAGCAAAGTTGTATAAGTACACTCATCGTCTACAGAATAAATAATTAATGTAAACCTTATTAACTACTTGGATATGAAGTTCTTCAGACAATATGGTCTTTCAATAGTGGTGGCATTATTAATCATGAATATGTGCATGATGCCATCATCAAGCGTGCCAACAATCTCATTGGGAGGATGGGTTCCCGACTGTTTACGTGCTTTAGCTGATTTTGTAAAAGCAAACCTTGATAAGTTTGCCCATTTCACATTCTTCCTTGTGTTTAGTTTTGCTCTTGGCCACGACCTATGGGTACAAAGAGTAGACTTCTCAACTAGCAAGATGAAGTTTTGGGCAATCGTAGTTCCGATTCTATATGGTGGATTGATTGAAATCATGCAAGCCACACTTACCACTTCTCGTTCAGGAGACATTGTGGATTTAGGATTTGACACTTTAGGCACATTTTGCGGATTCTTCATCGCTATGACATTTGTCCCAAAATGGTTTGAGAGAGAGAATACTGGAGGAGCAAGATGCAATTAAAGCAAGTGGATTTAACAAAATATGCTCTTGTGCTTGAAGGCGGAGGAATGCGTGGAGTATTCACTGCCGGAGTATTAGACTATTTTCTCGACAGCCAAATAGAGTTTCCATACGCAATCGGTGTTAGTGCCGGAGCTGGCAACGTGTTGAATTTCATGTCAAAACAACGTGGCCGAACTAAAACAATGGATATCGACTATCTTGAGAAATACAACTACATAGGTATTGGCACTCTTCTTCGTACAGGAAACATCATGGATTTCGGTTTACTGTTCGACAAATTTCCCAACGTCATTTATCCATACGATTTCCAGACCTACCTCAATAATCCAACCAAATGCGAGGTTGTGGCTACAGATATAGAGACGGGAGAGGCTGTCTATATGGACGACCGCACAACTCTTGACCGTTTGAACGTTGTTTGTCAAGCATCATGCAGTTTGCCGTTCGTCTGCAAAATCACAGAATTGGATGGAAAGAAATTTCTTGACGGAGGTATCGCAGATGCCATCCCGTTTGAGAGAGCGATGAACCAAGGTTATGATAAATGTGTGGTGATTCTTACTCGCCCTCACGGATATAGAAAGAATCCCAATGGAATGAAATTTCCTAAATTCATCTATAAGAAATATCCCAAGCTACAGGAGAAACTTCGTCGCAAGAATCTTGAATACAATATCTTGATGGACAAGATTGAAGCCATGGAGAAGACAGGTGAGATTATTGTCGTTCGTCCTGTCGACGTGAAAGGCGTAGATAGATTAGAGAAGAGTCCGGAAAAACTAACCGCTCTCTACAACCACGGATACGAAGTGGCAAAGGAGATGTTTGGATAAACTGATAAAAAGTTATAATTAAACAACCATAGGATAATGAAGAAAAGTTTAATATCGGTAGCAGGTTCACTATTGTTGTTATCTGCTTGTTGCGGTGATAAATGTAATGAGAAGCAGCAGTGTCAGGCAGTAGCTCCAGCACAGACAGCATCACTAGCCGTTCAGTCTGGCATCGCATATAGCGACACTACACTAAACAAGAAAGAAGGAAAAAGCGTGCTTGTCATCAGCTCAAGTCCACGTAAAGGTGGCAACACCGATATCCTTGCAGATGCTTTCGTGAAGGGAGCTGAAGAGGCAGGTGGAAAGGTAGAGAAGATCTTCTTGGCAGACTCAACACTTGTATTTCTTTCAGAGGAGGGAGCAAACAAGCCAAAGGAGGTAAGCCGTGACAACGCAACTGGCCGCATCATAGAAAAATTCTTGGCTGCAGATGTTGTTGTGCTTGCAGCTCCAACATACTATATGAACGTCAACGACAGAATGAAGACATTCATCGACGCAACATATCTTGCATTTGGTGACGAAAGAATGGGAGGCAAAGAGTACTACTATATCACTGCTTGTGCCGACAGTTCAGACGAAACAGCTGAGTGGTGCTTCAATGGATTCCGTGGCTTCGTGATGTGTTTGCCAAGTGCAACAGAGCGTGGATACGTACGTGCTAAAGGCATGGGTAGAGTTGGTGCTGTAAAAGGTACAGAGTACGAGACTCAGGCTTACGAGTTGGGAAAGACAATCAACAAGTAATCCCCAGGAAACATAAGATGAGCAGGTGCATTGCTACAGCAGTGTGCCTGCATTTGTTTTCTACCGCACATTAGACCAAAATAAATCGGCAGAAAGTATTATCTTTGCACAACAAATTAAAAAATTAGTGTTTTGAGTGTATCTAAATTCCTTATAATAAGTCTATTGGCAACATTAGCATTGCCACTATCCGCACAGGAGAATATAAAAACTGAGAAGCCTAAAGAGAAAATTGCGTCGGGATTCATTTCTGCTGGAGGATCCTTAAGTTCAGGAAATATCAATAAAGCAGATGTCAAGGCGACGGGAGGAATGTCAGTGGCAGACAGTACACTCGAATTCGTGATGGGTGGAAAATACACCTATTCCGAAAGCGAGCATAAGACAAAGAACAACGGCATTGAATTACATTCCAAAATCGATTTCATGCCATACAGAAAATGGTCGCCGCTAATCGCTTTCGAGTATTTACACAACACCTACAAAGGCTACAACTACAGATTGGACGCAGTGGCAGGAGCAAAGTTTAATATCTGCTCCAAACCAAATATTTACGACTACTCCATCAGTTTGGCCGGGCTTTACGACGTCGTCGACTATACTGACGACAAGAAAACATTGGATGATAATGCATTCCGTCTTTCACTCCGACCAAAGATAAAGCAACAAATCGGACCAACAGTCTACTTAGTGGAGAAATTCTTCTATCAGCCAAAAATCAACGAGTTCAGCGACTATTTGTTGAAGAATGAAACTGAATTAGAGTGCAAGATCACCAAGATTTTCTACCTAAGTGTCGTATATGAGTACGACTACCGCAGTATCCTGCCACCAATTAAAGAGAACCAGACATACGAGCACAGCGACCACTCGTTGGAAGTGTCATTGAAAATAAAACTGTAGGATTGCATACTCTATCATGCAGAATTTGGAGAAAAATGCATACTCTATCGTGCAATTTTCTACAAATATTGCATAGTCTATCGTGCAATTATATATTTTTGTAGAAAATTATACGTTATGAATAATCTGATTGAGACATATAAGTTACTGATTGATAGAGTAAACGTTGATTTTGTGCGTTATCTACACGACAAAATCAACTGGAATAACAGATTGATAGCCATACTAGGAGCTCGTGGAGTGGGAAAAACCACATTAGTCCTACAGCATATCAAAATAACCAATGACGTAGAACACTCACTTTACGTTACAGCAGATGATTTTTACTTCACAACACATAGATTGTTTGATTTAGCTAAAGAGTTTTATCAAAATGGAGGTAAAAAGCTATATATTGACGAGATCCATAAATATAGTGGCTGGTCTGTTGAGATAAAGAATATATACGATCTTTTGCCTGACCTACAAATCATTTACACCGGATCCTCAATTCTTGATTTGGAACAAGGAGGAGCTGATTTAAGCAGAAGAAAGGTGGAATATCATCTAAAAGGACTCTCATTCCGAGAGTTTCTTAATCTCACTTTGCATTTAGATCTTCCCACTTATACATTGGAAGAGATAGTAAAAGGGAACGTAAAATTTCCTTATACGGAGTACAGACCATTGGTATATTTCAAGGAATATTTGGAAACTGGATTCTATCCATTCTTTTTGGAGTCGGACGATTACACCATCCGACTCAGAAGTGTATTAAAGCAGGTTGTGGAGTTTGATGTACCGACATTCGCAAAGATGAATGTCAGTTCAAGCGCCAAATTGAAGAAACTGCTTTATGTAATAGCACAAAGTGTTCCATTCAAACCAAATTTCTCCGTTTTGGAAAGAGAGTTGGGAATATCGAGAAACGCGTTGCCAGACTATTTCATGTATTTGGAAAAAGCGCAGTTGATTACCATGGTGAGAGAGAAAGCCACTGGCATTAAGATATTAGAGAAAATAGATAAAATCTATTTAAATAATCCCAACCTATCTTATGCACTTACTGATGGCGAACCAAATATCGGGACAATAAGAGAAAATATATTCATCCAATTTCTACAGGATTTATATCCAATTGTGTCGTCACCATCCCAAGCAGATTTTGAAGTGAACGGATATACGTTTGAAGTAGGAGGGAAAAACAAGACTTCACATCAGATCAAAGAAATTGAGAATGCTTATCTTGCCAAAGATGACATCGAGTACGCCAGCATGAAAGAGATCCCCCTTTGGATGTTCGGATTCCTTTATTGATAGTTTTTTCGACGACGGTTATACTACTCAGATTCTTGATTTCATCGAATATATTCTATAAAAACGCCATATTTTCATCGAATATAATCGACAAAATGAACTGTAATGCATAGGGTTTGCCTACTCTTTTTTCACTTTCATGCCAAATCTTGCCTACTCTTTTTACATTTTATATATATTTTGTGTCTAAAATATAGGCATTTATGAAGTAGACTATATAGCAGTTATCCAAAATGAGGATTGTTAAGGGCCCATGTTTTGGATCCTAACTCACTTTTCAACGCGAGTCCGGAGGTCGAGCGTATTAAAAAAACGTGTTTGGACAATTATCACCACTCTCCTACAACCTCTTCATTTGATGAGAAAAACATGATGTAATATATTGGCATATAAGTAATTTCCGATTCACTAAAGACTTCTCTTTCATTACTTAACACATACGCTTCATGTATGTTGTAGTTTTTTATCTTAAGGAAATGATCAAGAGCACTATGGATCTTATAGTCTTTGCCAGACTTAATCTCTAATGGCATAGTAGAAAGATTTTTAGAGTCATCAACAAGAAAATCCACTTCCCCGTTTTTCTTGTTGTCATAGTAGAAACATCCATTTCCGTGTGCTGTTAGTTCCCCCGCAACAAATGTTTCGTACACAGCTCCAAGATTTACACTACACTCATCATCCATCACTGCCTTTATATTATTGCGAAAAAGTTTGGCTGTCAACATACCGACGTCATTCATATAGAGTTTTAAAAGATTCTTCCCTTCATTTTGACTTAATGGATATGATGGTTGACTGATAGCTTTGCACTCTACTGTTATGCCTGAAGCCACAAGATATTCAAATTCATCTTCATAGTCGGACATTCGTTTGGCAACTTTGTCTTCTATATCCTTGACCACAACCCTTTTCTTTTTGTTCTCCATAAGCGACGGAACCATATTAAAAATACGCTGAATTTTTAACTTTCGTCCCGACTCAATTTCGTATTTTGCGGCATCATTCAAGTAAAGGTCATGTATATCGCTATGTATCTGACGTATTTTCATTATATTGTGATCCGCCACGAAACTGTTTACAGCATCCGGCAAACCTCCAACAAGCAGATATTTCCTGAGTAGATCCATAATTCTGTTGTGCATACCTTCATTCAAACTCTCCCTTTTGCTGAATGAATTACGCATACTATCTATCGCAAGTTCTCCTACTCCATTTGCCCACAAAAATTCTTCAAAATCTAATGGGAACATCCTTATACGCTCATAACTTCCTCCTGGAATAGACTGCGTCTTTTTTAAAGTGATTCCTAATTGAGAACCACTGGCGATATACGTGAATTTATTCTCTTGCATTAAAAACTTCACAAGTGTAAGAAGATGATCATACGCTTGTATCTCATCTATAAATACAAGTGTAGACTCTTTATTTCCCATCCTATCTCCTGCAAAAGAACTTAGAGCAAGATAGAAATCACTTGTCGTTTTTACCTCTGCAAACAATCTATTACCTTGTTTATCCTCTTCCATATTTATTTCTATGTAATTAGGATATAAAGATTGCCCGACAGATCTTATGATGTACGACTTCCCAATCTGCCTTGCTCCATCTATCAATAACATCTTATTCGATGGTGCTTTTAGATATTCCTCTATCTTATTGTAAATCTTTCTTTTAAGCATACAAAATACACTTTTCCTTGTTTTTTAGTGCTCCAAAAATACACTTTTCCTCGTTTTTTGGCACTTCAAAAATACACTTTTCCTTGTTTTTTAGTGCTCCAAAAACACACTTTTCCGAAAAAATCTTCAAAATTTCACCTTGTCGCTATGCCTTTCTAGTTGTCATAAACCATGGATTTGTGACCAAAAGTGGGGTAAAACATATAGATTTGGTTGCAAATAATTTTTATTTGTGACCAAAAGTGGGACAAAAACCATAGATTTGGTTGCAAATAATTTGCATTTAATATATCTTTGTTGAATAAAAGTATGATTATGAAGGGATTGATCGGACGTGAAAAAGAAATTGAGTCATTGCAAAGATGCTACAACTCAAACAGAGCAGAGTTTATTGTTATAAACGGAAGAAGAAGAGTAGGAAAAACATTCTTAATCAATAGTCTGTATGAAAACAAATTCGCTTTTTCGTATGTAGGAGGACATCATTACACTAAAGAACAGCAATTATCCAGATTCGCAAATGCGTTAAAAGAATACAGTCATTCCGTATTAGACATAAAATTAAACAATTGGTTTGACGCATTTGACGCATTAAAATCATATCTAAAATCCGTTGATAACGGACAACGTCTAGTAATTTTCTTTGACGAGATGCCTTGGATTGACACTCGAAAATCAGACTTTGTCATCGCATTAGAAGATTTCTGGAACAGTTGGGGAGCACAAAAAGCAAATCTTATGCTAATTGCCAGTGGTTCTGCGTCGTCCTGGTTAAATGACAATCTTATTGAAAATAAAGGAGGTCTTCATGGGCGTATCACCAAGCAAATTGTGTTGTATCCTTTCACATTAAAAGAGGTAGAACAATATCTGCAATTCATCGGAGCTGATTGGGATCGCTATCAGATCGCTCAAACATATATGACATTTGGAGGAGTTCCCTTTTATCTTAGTCTTTTAAATCCATCTATAAGTTTAGTACAAAATATTGATGAGTTGTATTTCTCAAACACTGGCAATATGAGATATGAATTTGAAGAATTGTATAGCGCATTGTTCACAAATTCAGAACTTTATTTGTCAGTCGTAAGAGTGCTGGCAAAGAAAAGGAATGGAATGACAAGGTCTGAAATATCTGATGCTACAAATCTGCAGGGCAACTCTCTGACTAAAATTTTGCGAAACTTAGAACGTTCAAGTTTCATCATTTCGTACAGCTGCTTTGGAAAAAAGAAAAAGGATATCTTTTACCGTCTTTCTGATTTCTACACAATATTTTATTTGAGTTTTGTAGAAAACAATTTATCTAAAGATCATTCATGGTGGGCTAACCACATTAATACCCCAGTGGTGAACTCTTGGCAAGGTTTCTCTTTTGAATTATTATGTCTTATACATTTGGAGGAAATAAAGAAATCATTGGGCATTTTGGGTATAGCAACGGAGGCCTCACAATGGAGAAGCAAGGAATCCCAAATTGATCTTATAATTGACAGAGCAGACAGAGTAATCAATCTATGTGAAATGAAATTCTCAATTGACAAATATGAGATAACCAAAGATTACGCCGACAAGTTGCGTGATAGACGTTTAGATTTTAAAGAATCAACACAAACGAAAAAATCGATAGTCACAACTTTTGTAACAACTTTTGGAGTACATCATGGCAAACATTCGTCTATCGTGGATAAAGATTTAATTTTGGACGACCTATTTGTCTGACATTTGAAACACTTCCAACGAATGCCCCAAAACCTCCCAACAAAAATTTTATTCGCAGTATTGTTTGCTTAAATTTTCAAACTTTATTATTTTTGCATACAAGTGTAAATTTGCATAAAAAATGTTTTTTCGCGATGTATACGGGCACGATGAGCTCAAACTTCAACTCATCGACGCTGTCAAGTCTGGCAGAATTCCGCACGCTCAGCTGTTCTGTGGACCAGAGGGTGTGGGCAAATTGCCGTTAGCATTAGCATACGCTCAATACGTGTCGTGTGAGAACAAAGGCGAGAACGACTCTTGCGGAGAGTGTCCGTCGTGCAAAAAATACGCTATGCTCGCGCATCCTGACCTCCATTTTGTCTTCCCGATTATCAATAAGAAATCGGCTGGTAACGACGAATACTGTATGGAGCATCTCGACGGATGGAGAGATATGATCGCTGCGTCACCCTACTTCACTCTCGACAAATGGGTGGAGGAAGAGTTCAGCAGCGTCGCAACCAAGCAGCCGATAATCTACAACTGCGAAGGCAATGAGCTCCTTCGTAAACTGCAGATCAAGGCCTGCGAAAGCGAATACAAAGTGGTGGTGGTATGGCATCCCGAACTAATGGGTGCGGAGTGCTCCAACAAAGTGCTGAAAAGTATCGAGGAGCCTGTCGGCAAGACGCTTTTCCTTCTTGTGAGCGACAAACCAGACGATATCCTGCCAACCATACAATCTCGTACTCAGCGAGTAGTGTTGCACGCACTTCCGGAAAAAGTGCTGGCAGATGCTTTAAGAACAAAGAACGGCAACGCCAATGACAACCAGATCCAGTATGCAGCACGCCTAAGCAAAGGCAACCTCATAGCTGCTTTCGATCTGCTTGACGACGAAGCTAACACTTTCTTGGATACATTTATGCGTATGATGAGAAAGGCGTATGTCAGCGACCTTGAAGACCTCATCAGCTTAAGCAATGATCTTGCAAAATTGTCGAGAAAAAAACAGATCTCCTTTTTGCAATATTGTCAGCATATGGTGCGCGAAAACTTCATTCTCAACGTTGGCAATCCATCGCTCAACTATATGACAAACGATGAAAATGCCTTCTCTTCGAAGTTCGCACGCTTTATCACCGAGAAAAATGTGTGGCAGTTAGTAGATGAATTATCAAAGGCAGAATTTCATGTGGAGAGAAACGGACAATCGAAAATCATTTTCTTCGACTTGGCTCTCAAAGTGATGACTCTGCTTAAAAAATAATATATATAAATGAGTAGTATAGACAACGGTGGCGGATGCAATATGAATGCCAAAGGCTGCAGCAAACACACCGACCTAAAATTAGATACATTCGACTGGCTTTGCGATGTGCCTGGTGCATTGGAGAGCACTGACCTTGTGGAGGTGACTTTCAAGAATACACGTAAGGGCTATTTCCGCAACACCAACAACCTTCTTCTTGAAAAAGGAGACTGGGTGACTGTTGAGGCTATGCCAGGTCATGACATTGGAAGAGTCTCGCTTCTTGGCCCGTTGGTGCTTCTTCAGATGAAGAAAAACCGCGTCGACCCAAGCCGTGCCGACATCAAACGCATCTTCCGTAAATCGAAGCAATCGGACCTCGACCATTTTGAAGAGGTCAAAGCTTGCGAACAGGAGACTATGATCAAGGCCCGCAAAATCGCTGAGGACTTGAATCTAAATATGAAAATCGGAGACGTGGAGTTTCAGGGAGACGGCAACAAGGCTATCTTCTATTATATCGCCGACGAGCGCGTCGACTTCCGTCAGCTTATCCGTGTGCTTGCCGACACTTTCAAAGTGCGTATTGAGATGCGACAAATCGGTGCACGTCAGGAGGCAGGTAGAATCGGCGGTATCGGTCCATGCGGCCGTCCATTGTGCTGCTCTTCTTGGATGTCCAACTTCGTATCTGTGTCGACTTCATCCGCACGCTACCAGGACATCTCCCCTAACCCACAGAAACTTGCGGGTCAGTGCGCTAAGCTTAAGTGTTGTATGAATTTCGAGGTCGACACTTACCTTGAGGCTCAGAAGGATTTCCCTCCACGCGATATCCAGCTTGAGACTCTCGACGGTACTTATTTCCACTTCAAGAGCGATATCCTTGCTCGTACAATGCAGTACAGCACAGCTCCTAATATGGCTGCCAACCTTGTCACTTTGACTGTGGATGAGGTAAAGGCTATCATCGAGCTTAACAAGCGTGGTGAGAAGGCAGAACCGTTCGGAAGCGGCAACAAGGGTGACCGTGAGGCTAAGACTGTCGACTATGAGAATGTGGTAGGACAGGATGACTTGACTCGCTTCGACAAGAAGAAAAAGAAGAAAAACAAGAATCGCAATAGAGACGACCGCCAGCGTAACGCAAACGCTGAGAATGGCGGAAACGATGATAACCAAGAGCAGCAGAACGTTGCTCCAGAAGGTCAGTCGGCTGAACAACCTCGTAATGAGGCTCGCAATGAGAAAGACAACCAGCCTAAGGCTAACGATGGAGGCGATAACAACGGCAACCAGCAAAACGGTGGTAACCGCAATAACAACGGCAATAACCGCAACCGTGACCGCCGCGACCGTGATCGCAACAACCAGCAGAACCGTCAGCCTCGTAATGAGAATGGCAACCAGCAGAACGGTGAGCCTCAGCAGAACGGCGAAAACGGTGGAAACAATGGCGGCATAAACAATGCCAACCAGCAGAACGGTAACCGCAACAATAACAACGGCAACCGCAACCAGCACCGTCACAACAATAATAGAAACCGCAACAATGGCAACCGTCCAAACAATAACGGCGGCCAGCAGAATAATAATGGTGGCCAGCCAAACCAAAACAATGGCGGCAACCAAAATTCTAATAACGGAGGAGGCAATAATGGCAGCAATGAATAAATTCATCCTTGGCTTCTTGCTTCTGCTTCTCGCATCGTGTGGCGACAACTGTGTCTACCAGGATATCAAGGATATTCCTGAGAGCGGTTGGAATAAAGACGACGCTTTGGCATTCGAGTATGTGATGAACGACACCACAGACTGCTATGAGATTGTGGTGGACGTAAGAAACAAAGGCTCTTATAAATATCAGAACCTTTGGCTCTTCATCGAAGCTACAAGTCCAAGCGGCGACACATACAGCGACACTATCGAGTGTGCGTTGGCTGACAATCACGGACATTGGGTGGGTGACGGTATGGCCTCATACTACGCCAACATCTACCATCTGCCCGTATCGTTCATGCCGGTGGTAAAATTTCCGAAACAAGGTACTTACAAAATAAACATTTGGCAGGGAATGCGTGAAGACGTGCTTGAAGGCATCTCAGATGTCGGCATACGTGTACGCAAAGTCTCTGTAGAACAATAAAAAGAACAGCGATGGCAAAAAACAAACTGGCGAAATTCAGCGATATGGATTCCTATCCACACGTGTTCCAATGCCCCTTCTACCACCTAAAGCAGGAGTTTGGCGGCCGACACGAAATGAGTGGAAAATGGAATACATTCTTCGGCAACGACAATCCTATCGTGCTTGAATTAGGCTGTGGACGCGGCGAATACACTGTTGCGCTAGCTAAGATGTATCCGGAGAAGAATTTCATCGGAGTCGACATCAAAGGTGCAAGAATGTGGGCTGGTGCTAAAGAATCTCTTGAGCTAAAGATGCCTAACGTAGCGTTCATCCGCACAAATATCGAAGCCATCGCAGGATTCTTCGACAAAGATGAGGTATCGGAAATCTGGATTACTTTCCCAGACCCTCAGATGAAAAAGGTGAACAAGCGTCTAACAAGCACACGCTTCATGAGTCTGTATCAGGAGATCATGAAAGATGGTGGCACTCTCCATCTTAAGACAGACAGCAACTTCATGTTCACCTACACCAACGAGATGATAAAGAGCAACCGTTATGAGGTGACTTTCAGCAACGACGACCTTTACCACTCAGGATTTTCCGACGACAAGATTCTATCCATCCGCACCTACTACGAATCACAGTGGCTGGAGCGTGGACTCACAATCAAGTATGTGTCGTTCAAAGTGACACATCGAGATGAGTTTGTGGAGCCGGATGTGGATATCGAATACGACTCCTACCGAAGCTACAACAGAAGCAAGCGTAGTGAGAAGAACAGCAGCCAGGATGTGGTTTAATTAAAAATGCTAAATGCGGAATGCAAAATTAGCAATCCGCTACGTTCGACGCCACAATGTGACGTCGCACTATAACAAAGAAACAAAGGACTTATAAATATATATGAATACAAAAGATTATCTTCCAGTAATCGAATCGACACTTGTCTCTATTTTCGAGGGCAAGGAGCCATACAATCTGTATGAGCCTATTCGATACGTGCTTTCCATTGGAGGAAAACGTCTTCGCCCGACTTTCGCGTTGATGGCGTGCGACCTCTTTGGTGGCAAAGTGAATGATGCCGTGTATCCGGCATGCGCACTTGAAGTGTATCACAACTTCACTCTACTTCACGATGATATCATGGACAAAGCTGATATGCGTCGTGGAAAACCAACTGTACACAAGAAATGGAATGAGAACACTGCCATCCTATCCGGAGATGTGATGCTTTCACAGGCTTACGAGGTGATGTGCAGAGCAGAGCACTCGTTGCTACCATCTCTTCTCAACGTCTTCAACCAGACTACCATCGAGGTGTGTGAAGGCCAGCAGTACGACATGGATTTCGAGTCGCGTAACGACGTCACTGCAGACGAATACATCGCAATGATCCGTCTGAAGACGGCTGTGCTTCTTGCCTGCAGTTTGAAGGTCGGTGCCATCTGTGCAAAAGCGTCAGCTAAGGATGCAGACCTAATCTATGAGTTCGGTATCAACGTCGGCTTGGCATTCCAGTTGAAGGACGACTGGTTGGATGTGTATGGCGACGTGAAGAAATTCGGAAAGAAAATCGGTGGCGACATTTGTTGTAATAAGAAGACTTACCTGCTAATCACTGCCCTTGAGAAGGCATCAGGCGACACTAAGAAATCGTTGGAAGAGTGGATCGCAAAAGAGACATTCGACAGAGACGAGAAAGTGAAAGCCGTGACAGCAATCTACGACTCTCTTAACATCGGCAAGATAGCTGAAGAGAAGATGAACAGCTATTACCAGAAAGCTTTGGAATCACTAAGCCAGCTTTCATTGAGTGCCGAGAAGAAAGAGGTGTTAAAATCAATCGCAGAATCTCTTCTTTACAGAGAAGACTAATTAACAGGGAGGACTACAAATGCCATACAGAAGATTACCAAATACAAACCAAGCCCGTCTTCGCACATTGAAGTCGGCAGTGGAGCAAGGACAGAAAATCGGAGATATCCGCAACCTTGCATTTTCATTGAAATCACTTGAAGACGCGAGAGCTCTACTTATCCGTTACGAGCGCGCGTTGAATGAATATAAGCAGTGCTCCGACCTACAGGTGAAGAGCAACAAAGGCTATCAGGAGACATTGAAGATGGCGCGTCTGTACGTGTCTCACTTCATCCAGGTAGTGAATATGTGTGTGTTGAGAAAGGAGATTAAGGCAGAGTTCAAACTATTATACGGTTTGCAGCCTGAGAATACCGTGGTGCCTGACTTGTCGACAGACGAGAAACTTCTTGACTGGGGACAGAAGGTGATCAAGGGAGAACGTGACCGCCAGATGAAGGGTGGAGCTCCAATCTACAACCCGTCAATCCAGAAAGTACAGGTGTTCTACGAAAACTTCGCCGAGCTTGAGAGCAAGCAGAAAGTGCTTCAGGCAAACACAGTGAGAAAGATGGAAGAGGTGAACGAGCTCAACAAGGAGGTCGACGCCGTTATCCTTCAGATCTGGGACGAGGTGGAGAGCACATACGCAAACAAAGCAGAGGAAGAAAAACTTGATAAATGCAAGGAATACGGCATTATCTATTATTATCGTCGTGCTGAGAAAAGAAAAATGAGCATGGCAGATGCTAATGATTTGGAAAATAGCGTATCTTTGCAGGAAATTTAATGAATTTTGCAAGTGGCAGAAAAATTTGAAATGGTGGCTAAGACCTTCCAAGGGTTGGAGGGCGTTTTGGCAAAAGAACTAATTGATCTTGGAGCCGAGAATGTACAGGAAGTGCGCAGAGGCGTAACTTTTGAAGGCGACAAGAAAATGTTGTATATGGCAAACTTCTTTTGTCGTACAGCATTGAGAGTGCTCAAACCTATCTATACTTTCGAGGCAGAGAGTGCAGACGAGGTGTATGAAAAAGTGAAGGCCTTCGATTGGGATGAGTATCTTGACGACAGAAAGACTTTTGCAATTGACGCCACTGTCTTTTCAGATGTATTCCGTCACTCCCAGTTTTTGCAGTATAGAGTGAAAGACGCGATCGCCGACAGATTCATGGAGAAGATCGGCAAACGTCCAAGCGTGCGTCTTACAAATCCAGACTTGTATATCAACATCCATGTAGCCGACAGAACATGTACGATCTCATTGGATTCATCCGGTGAGTCGCTACACAAGCGTGGCTACCGTGTGGCTCAGACAGCAGCTCCTATCAACGAGGTGTTGGCTGCAGGTATGCTTTTGATGGCAGACTGGAACGGTCAGAGCGACTTCATCGACCCAATGTGTGGTTCGGGAACAATCCTTGTTGAGGCTGCAATGATCGCCAAAGGTATCGCCCCTGGTCTATACCGCGAGAAATTCGCTTTCCAGACATGGAAAGACTACGATGCTGACATGTTCGACGAGATCTTCCAGGACGACAGCCGTGAGAAGGAGTTCGACTACACTATCTATGGTTCGGATATCCTACGCAGCAGTATTGAGATCGCTGAGAAAAACGTAACTAACGCTGGTTTGGGAAGCTACGTCAAGCTTACATGTATCCCATTCCAGGAGCTTAACATCCCAGAGACAGATGCTATGATCATGTTCAACCCACCATACGGAGAGCGTATCGGTGGCGGTGACGACCTTCCTACTCTTTACGCTGAGATCGGCAAGAAACTTAAGGAGGATTGCACAGGCAAGAACGCATGGATCATCACAGTGCCAAACGAGGCTACATCACAGATCCGTCTATCTCCATCATTCAAGGTGGCTCTTAAGAACGGCGACATCGACTGCGAGTTCCGCAAATATGAGATGTTCTCAGGACGTAGAGAAGATTACGTGCGTGATGGCAAGGAGCGTCGTTTCAAGGAGAGAGAGGAAAGAGCAAAAGAGGATAAGGAGAGACGTGAAAACCGTGAGGAGAACGAATTCTTCCACCCTATCCGTAGAAAGTACGTCGACGAGGATGGCAAGGATCTGAGAGAGGCTGACCGTCTATCTTACTTGCGTCGTCGCCACGAGGAGCAGGAGGCTCGCGCTGAGAGAGAGAAGCGTTGGGCTGAGAAGAAAGAGTACGAGCAGAGACTTGGAGAGCGCAAGAAGCGTTTCGAGAGAGATTCTGAAGGCGACGGTGAAGAGAGAAGAGAAAGACGTGATTTCCGTGGCGACCGCAGAGATGGCGACAGAGGCGAGAGAAGAGGTGGATTCCGTGGCGACCGTAGAGATGGAGACAGAAGAGATGGCGATCGTGGTGAAAGACGTGATTTCCACAGAGATGGCGACCGCGACGACAAGAGAAGTTTCCGTGGTGAGCGCAGAAACGACCGTGGCGACAGAAAGGATTTCCGCAGAGACCGTAGAGATGATGACGATCGTGACTTCCGCAGAGGTGGACGCGACGAGAGAAGAGGCGAAAGACGTGATTTCCGTAAGGGAGGCCGTGACGAGAACAGAGGCGGAGGCCGTCCACACAAGTCTAAGGAGGATCGTTTCAAGGGAACAAAAGGTAATTTCCGCAACGACCGTCGCAACAACGACGATTTAGATGATTGATTCTGACGTTAACGATAACCTTGACGCTGACGTTAACGATAACCTTGACGCTGACGTTGACAAAAAACGATAAGGTAGAGACGGGGCATGTCCCCGTCTTTATTGTTTTAAACAAGCCCCTAAATCCCCTAAAGGGGACTTTGTGCAGATGTGAAATTTCGACCACGGATCACACGGATATCGCTGTCGCGATTTTTTGAAACACGAATTATCATAAATTACCCACGAATTATCCAAAAATTAGATAGCCTCCGTAGAGACGTGGCGTGCCCTCTCAAGCATAAAACACCACGAAATAATAATTTAACCACGGAGAACACGGAGTCCACAGAGAGTGTGTCTGAAAGACACTACCGAGCGAAGCGAGAGTAACCCGGGACGAGGTCTCGGGTATAGAAGACGAGGTGGGAATCTGTCTGAAAGACAGTACCAATATAGAAGAACGTAAAATTTCCGGAAATGGATCGTAAAATTTGATTCGGGCACATAGGGTAATGAATTTGTTTGCAACAAATTCATTACCCTATGCTGTTGAATAAACCGACCGTTTCCACGGTCGGAGGAACGATCGTTTTGGAAACAAAAACTTTTGGGTATTTCAATACGTCATATTTTTCATTACTTTTGCAATTGAAATAAATATGAAAGGCGTTAGCCAACGCTTATCTTTTTACAATTAAAGACTTCACAAACCTTAAATGAGTGTAAAACGTTCTTACACTCACAGCAATGCGAAAGCCTTTAATTGTGGGACAAGCGATAGCACGATTCCCACGTTTTTTGTTTTAAAAATCTGCCGTATTGGGGGTCTACGGCAAGTTATTATATAATGAGAAAAATTTTATTCCTTTTGATGACATTTGTGGGATTGAATGCATCAGCACAAGATGTTATTGTGAAACGTAACGGCGATGAACTCCAGTGCAAGATTTTGGAGGTTAACAAAAACGAAGTAAAGTACAAGCGTTGGTCAAACCAGGATGGACCTATGTTTGCCGAGAAAAAATCAGACATTTTCATGATCAAGTATGAGAATGGAGAAAAGGAGATGATGGCTTATGAATCTCCTGCTTTGACAACTAGTGAAATCACTATTGCTGATCCGACTCCAATTTCAAATGTTTATTTGGAATACAAATGTTGGAAAAGATCAGGAATTTTAAAATGGGGTAATATTCAAACAAAAGATCAAACTAAGCAGATATTCACTAACGATTGGCTTGATTACAGAAAGGCATTACGAAAAGATAAAGTAGGAAAGATTTTTGCAATTGCAGGAGGTACATTTTTTGCAGGAGGCCTTTATTGGTCAGTTAGATATATTGTAAATTATCATAGATATTCTGTTGCTCAAAAAGAGTATGATGATAATATCGCTTATGCTAAAAATAATTATAATCAGAAGTACAGCGAATACAAGGATGCAAAATTTGCGTATGAAAAGGCAGAAAGGGAATACAATAAATTGAATAATTCTGAATGGTATGAAGGTCGATATGAGGATATTTGGGAAGCTCAAAGTATTTTAGAAGAAGCCAAATATCAATATGAAAACTTAAAATATTGTGAAGGAAGCTACGAACAAAGTGAATTCGGATATTGGCGAGGTTATTATGATGAAATGTCTAGTACAAAACATAGTAAGAATATCTCTAGAAGAATTATGTTAGGTTGTTTTGCAACAGGAACTCCATTTTTGATAACAGGAATTATCAAAGCCAAACGAGGTCATAAAAATGCGTCTCAAATAGTAAACAAATACAATGAAGAGTACGAAAAGGATTCTAAAAAGACGGGTTTGTCAAAACCAGAATTTAATGTCGGCTCTAATGGCAACAATTTAGCATTTACCCTAACATTCTAAAGAAATGAGAAAAATTCTATTGATTCTAAGCATATTGCTGTCGGTTTCAGCAATGGCACAGGATGTTATCCTCAAACAAAATGGTGATGAAATACAGTGCAAGTTAATAGAGGTCGGTACAGAAAACATAAAATACAAGAAATGGTCGAATCTGAACGGACCTACTTTTGTGGAGGAACGAAACGATGTTTTCATGATCAAATATGAGAACGGAGAAAAGGATGTGTTTGGAATGAAAAAGACAAAACAAAATCATTCTTTACCTATTACAGGAACATCTATGCCAAATCTTGCGTATGATAACAAATCTGTCTCTGGGCTTTCTTCTGGAGGAGTAGTTATTCCAGTAGTTGATGCACAAACTATTATGGGAGATAATTGGAATGAATTTGAAAAGTTTAATCAACAAAGGAAAAAAGGTAAGCATCTTTTAGTAACAGGCATTATCCTTAAATCAGCTGCCACTCCAGTTTCTGTATTAGCTATCATATATGGTTACATTCCTCTTTACATTACCGCTTCTGGACTACAGTCTGCAAGTACCCCATTCATAGCCACAGGTATTGTGAATTTGGTAAAAGGACAACGCAATTGTAAGAGACTAGTAAAGCAGCATGACTCTTCTACAATTGGATTCAATCCAGAATTCGATTTTGGAGTGGGTGTGAATGCGATGACATTTAGAATGAATTTCTAAAATTAAAACAAACGAAGGAATACCCATTAAAAATTCCTTCGTTTTATTTTATCCCCCTCTTCTCGCCATCCCTTTCAACACAGAAAAGCATTCGGATAATTCCTGCATGGTGTTATTAAACCAGACATTCCTCCATCTCCTCATCTTCTTCCATGACTGGGGTACATGACAATATCTCCTCTCCCAAGATTCTTTCTATTTTGCAAATAGTCTTCAACTCAAAATTAATCTTTCCTGATAACAGTTTACTGACTTGTGGAGACGATACCCCCATAAGCTCCGCAAACCTCGCTTGCGAAAGATTCTTCAAACGAAGTATCTTTCGTATTTTAAGGGCAATTGTGGCTGATTTTCTCAACCACTCTGCATTCTCTCTACGATATGCAATCTTTGCTCGCTCTTCATCTGTCATCGGACGAGAAAGCGACTTGAATTTTTCAATTTTGAGTTCCATATCCTATTCAATTAAATCAGTTTCATCTATTACTCCTTCTGCTTTTAAGTAGCTTATAACTCTATCAATCTTCGCAAACAAAACACTGTTTAGTTCAAGAGTTCCTTGTATTTCTTTGGTAAGTTTTATGCCTCCATGTACAATCAAATAACAATTTGATTTAATCCTGATTGCATACAAACGAAGCATGGTCGGAGAATTCGTACCATAGATATATGTGGTATATACTCACGCAAAATGTTGTACTTTCCTCCTAATTCCTTGAAAAAAGAATCAAAATCTTCCTCATCACCTTTAATTGTATTTTCAGCTATCTTGTCAATATACTCTTCTAAGTCAAACGATTCATCTATAACCTGTTGAGCCAAATCCTCAACCTCATTCGGGATACAGGAAGACATCCAAAAACTGGATTCAAGAAGATGTTTATTTCTAGAGAAATATTCTACAAGATAATCCAAATCCTGCCATAGAGAAAAAGCTCTTGCATATTCGTCCTGATCTTCTTCCTTAAATTTTACTGCAAACAGAATATCTGGATATATTTCAACAAATTCCAATTTAGCGATTATTAAAATTACACTGCAAAGAAAACATACGGAATCGAATTAAACAATAAATCCACAACAAAAAGTTGCCTTATAGGTTAATTTTGTCGATGATTCACCCCTATCATTCCCCACCCTCTGCCCCATTCTGGCATACCCCTATCCTATCTTTGTTCCTAAAATTCTTATTTCATTATGAAAGCAGCAATAGTAGGTAGCAGAACATTCAATGACTACGGCAAATTACAGAACTTTATAAACGAGATCTGTGAAAAGGAGAATATTGACATTGACACAATCGTGAGCGGTGGTGCTATAGGTGCGGATCGCTTAGGAGAACAGTATGCAAAAAATAATGGAATTCCAACAGTTGTCTTTTTGGCGGAGTGGAATAAGTATGGCAAACGTGCTGGAATCATAAGAAACGTGTAGATCATCGAAAATTGTAAGATCTGTTTTGTCTTCTGGGATGGTGAGTCTCACAGAACAAAACATGATATTGAGTTGTGTGAGAAGATGAGCAAGAAATGCTACATCTATAGATACGAAGCTCCCTATTCAGCTGGCAAAAACCAAGATAATGATGGACATAATTAGTTTTACGCACAAAAAATGCTAATTTTGTAAAAACTAAATGATTGAAGATGGACAGACTCAATATTTCAAACTTTGGACCAATAAAAGAAGCTAATGTTGTTTTCGGTGATCTGACTTTTATTGTCGGTCCTCAAGCGACAGGAAAAAGTTTGTTTTTAGAGTTGTTCAAATTGATAGTCGACAAAAACAATATAGTTTCAACTTTGAAGAAAAATTATGTCATCAAGGATAGAAATGATTTGGTCGATTGCTATTTTGGAAAGGGAATGTCGTCTTTGTTCAACAATACTAAAGTCATATTCAACAATAAGGATTTTGATATAGATTCTTTACTTAATTTGAATAGAACTGCTGAAGAAAAAATCTTCTATATCCCTGCACAACGAATTATGAGTTTTAATGATGGATCTCCAAAAGGATTCATTGATTTTAATTTATCTACCCCGTACGTGCTTCGTTCTTTTAGCGAATCTCTTCGTCAGTTTATCCAAGGTATGGATGATTTTAAAATCTTTTCTGGTATTGACAGATACAAAAGTTTTGGTCTGAAAAACAATGTTCACAATTCAATCTTCCATGAAGCTGATCTTGTGCTTGACATGAGCCAATTAAAACGTGAACTGAAACTCAAAGTCGGAGATATGCAGATTCCTTTTATGGCGTGGAGTGCTGGCCAGAAAGAGTTTATGCCTTTGTTTCTTGCCTTCTACAGTTTAACTGTTCCCTTTAATTTGATTAAAAGACCAGATTATAAATGGGCTATTGTAGAAGAACCGGAAATGGGACTTCATCCTAAAGCTATCGAATCCGTTTTGTTGGAAATTCTTGATTTGATGAATAAAGGATACAAGGTTGTCGTTTCTACTCATTCATCTACATTCTTGGATTTTGCATGGACATTCAACTGTATAAAGAAAAATGATGACAATACGGTCAAAAAGGCTTTGAATGAGTTATTTGGATTTGAATCCAATACTGCAGGAGATTTATTTGACAATATAAAGAAGAAATCCATAAAAACTTTCTTTTCAGCAAAGTCAAACGCCGAT
Source organism: Paludibacteraceae bacterium (assembly GCA_045642085.1). Taxonomy (GTDB): domain Bacteria; phylum Bacteroidota; class Bacteroidia; order Bacteroidales; family Paludibacteraceae; genus UBA1723. The sequence continues at coordinate 79,384 of JAZUIF010000107.1, forward strand.
GGAGTTGAGTTTACTGATATCTCATCTCTTGATGCTTGCAATGATAATTCGGATATTTCTGAATGGGGAGGATTATCTTCTTTCGCAGGTAGAGCTTCTGAAGTTGTAAGTAAATATATTGCTGAATAATTATGACAGATAATGCATTCAAAAAAGCAGTAGACAGTACAATAGAAATTAAAAATCATTATTGTTCAGGCCTACAAGCAATAAAAGGAAATGAAAGAAAAATGATAGTTCCTAAAGATCCCAAAAAGATTTCAGGTAGTGTGGATATTGATAATGCATTAACAAAATTAGATCCACATGGAGCCAGATGGGATTATGCAATAGGCTATGAGGATAAAGCTTATTTTGTTGAGGTTCATCCTGCCAACACAAGCAATATTCAAGAGATGATAAATAAAGTAGACTGGTTAAAGAAATGGTTGAAAGAAAAAGCCGCTAGTCTAAACGCTATAGGAGATAAAACGTTTTATTGGATTCCTTCTGGAAAAGTAGCTATTTTGAAGAATTCTCCTCAACATAGGAAATTGTCTCAGAATAAACTACGAATTGCAACTCCAATAATGTCGTTACCACCTAAATAAACTTGCTCTTGGAATTTCACTTTAAAAGATTAACAAATTCGTATATGAGCTAACAAAGTGTTGAAAGATTATCTTCTTCATTGTTATTCCATAAATCGTCAAATTGTGGCGATGCCAATGGAGGTCATAAGATTAGTGCCATTGCTTTGATGGGCTTTTCTCCTGATTTCATTTTGTCGGAAATTTCAAATCCCATTCAATAATTTTACGAACCATTTTACGGAAATTTTACGTTCCTCCTCGCAAGACGGGGGCATGTCCCCGTCTTTACAATTTAAGAAATAGTATTTACCACAACGCCACTCTTCCCATTTCTCCGAGGTCGAGTGTGCCGGAGTTGGCTCCCATTGCCTTGAACACCTTCACAATAGTGTTCCAAGTGATGCTTTTTCCACTCTCAATCTTGGAAATCTGAGCCTCCTTCACTCCAACCAACTCACCCAACTGTTTTTGTGTGAGATTCTGTTTCAAACGAGTCTTCTTGATGGCTTCCCCGATAAGGAAGTCTTCAATGTCTTTGTCGTATTTATCTCTTCTTGGAGTCCCTTTGACACCAATTAATCTATCTAGCATTTCTTCATGAGTGATCAATTCCATAATTTCATTTTTTAGATTTATAATACTCTTGTCTTAAAGATTCTGCTTTCTTTATCTCTTGTTGTGGCGTTTTATTAGTTTTTTTTATAAAACCATGTGTTGCCACTACAACTTTCTTTTGCTCTTTATCCCAAAAGGCAAGAAGGCGAATACATAAATTGTTGTAATTTGTTCTAAATTCCCATATCTCACCTTCTAGTTTTTTGAATAATTCGTTGTCAATTTTATATCGACTTTTATCGATATTGTACACAACTTTATCCTGAACTTTTTCAGGAAGGAGTTTGAGAAACGCATATACCTCTTTTGTGTATATCACGTCAAATTTTGGTTCATCATTCATTTTTTATACTGTTATTAATCAACATTGGTGCAAAGATAAAATAAACCTTCCTATTTTGGAAACATTATGCGATTTTTTGGGAAATTATCTGTTTTCTACAGAGCTCTGTGATTTAATGTCTCTACAGATTCTTCTTATTATTAACGATAGTTGTTTGCAAAAGATTAACTTTGCATAGTATTGGCTATTTGTATGAAAATATGATGTGCTTTTTATAAACAGTCAATTCACTTTGAAAGATTAATAAATTAGAATATAAACAGTTATGGCTATTATAAAATCAGTTAGAGGCTACACTCCTAAGATTGGAGAGAACGTATTTTTGGCAGACAATGCCGCTGTGATCGGCAACGTGGAGATCGGCGACAACAGCAGTATATGGTTTGGCGCTGTGCTACGTGGCGACGTCAACTCCATCAAGATTGGCAAGAATGTCAATATCCAGGACGGTGCTGTGCTTCATACTCTATACGACAAATCACCTAAGCCATCCACTATCGAGCTTGGCGACAATGTGTCGGTAGGCCACAACGCCACTATCCACGGAGCTAAGATTGAAAACAATGTGTTGGTGGGTATGGGTTCCATCATCTTGGATAATGTGGTGGTAGGAGAAGGTTCGATCATCGCCGCTGGAGCTGTAGTGACTACTGGTACAATCGTTGAGCCAGGCAGCCTGATGGCAGGTGTGCCAGCCAAGAAGATCAAGGAGGTGTCGCCAGAGCAATCGAAGGATATGATCCAGAGAATCTCCGACAATTATCACTTGTACGCAAGCTGGTACGAGGAATAATTCATAATGCGTAATTCGTAATGCATAATAAATCCAAAGTCAGATTGGCTTTGGATTTTCTTTTCCACCCTTTTTTCCCTACTTTTGCATCAAATTTCAAAAACAATGCAGAGAGATAAACTTTTAACCAAGTACTACAACAAGCATAAGGAGGATTTGCGTTTGGTCCGCCGTCATGGAATGGTGGAATTCCGTGTGTCGATGCACTACATCAAGAAGTTCCTTCCTGAAAATTGCAACGGTTTGAAAATTCTTGATTTAGGTGCTGCGACGGGAAGATACTCCTTCGCCCTTGCTGAACTAGGCTGCGACGTGACTGCTGTGGAATTGGTGAAGCATAACCTTGATATCCTAAAGTCGAAGGGCGACGCAGTGAAGGCCTACCAGGGTAATGCTAAGGATATCTCATTCTTGCCTGACAATACTTTCGACATCACTATCAACTTCGGTCCTCTCTACCATCTTATCGGCGACGAGGAGAAACTCATCGCTATGAATGAGGCTAAACGTGTCACTAAAGATGGTGGTCTAATCTTCAATGCATATGTGATGAACGACTACTGTATCCTCACTTACTGTTTTGAAGAAGACAGAATCTGCAACTTGATGGATAAGGGATTCATCGACGACTCGTTCCACGTGCGTTCGGATGAGGAGGAACTCTACGACTATATGCGTGTGGATGATATCGACAGACTAAACAATCTTGCCGGACTTGAGAGAGTGACTATCTTCTCTCCCGATGGTCCGTCGGACTATATGCGTCCTGTCATCAACAAGATGAGCGAGGAAGCTTTTGAGAGATTTGTGGATTTCCAGATGAAGAATGCAGAACGTGCCGACCTTATCGGAGCAGGAAGTCACACAGTCGACATAGTTAGAGTTCATAAATAAATCATCGATTATGAACCGTTTAATAATTGCATTGATTTTCGCTATCTTTTCATCCAGCATAATCTCTTGCCACGATGAAGAGGAGAATGTCATACCTTATCGAAAAGTGAATCTTCGTACTCCTTATGCCGACTTTATGCAACTGCGTAATGCCGGATCTCATGTCGAATACCCTTTCGGTGACTTCTATGCGGCCGGCACACTACTTGGTTTTGGAGGAATAGTTATTTTTCGTGATTACGACAACAAACTGCATGCTGCCGACTTAGCTTGCCCGATGGAAGCCGAAGAAGATGTGACTATAGAAGTGAAAATGCCATACGCCATCTGCCCAAGATGCAACACCAAATATGATCTGACCTTTGGATTCTGCACCCCAGTGGACGGTCCAGGGAGATATAATCTAAAAATTTACCCGAGTGTTTTTGAAGCAGGTGATTATATTCAGGTTAGGAATTAAATGATTTTTTCCATTTCCGACGGTGTGTCTATCATCTGTGTCGCACCAAACTGAGTCAGGAAATCAGCACTCTTGAATCCCCACGTCACTGACAAGCAATCAATTCCTGCGTTACGGGCTGTCATAATGTCGACTTCGGAATCACCAACGTATAATGTCGACGATAGAGATGACTGCAACTGCTTCATTGCCTCAAACACCATCTCAGGAGAGGGCTTACGTGGAATGCCACATTTTTCATTCTCCCCAAGTGCCACCTCTATATACTCAGAAAAATACTCTGCATTGAGTTTCTTCACCTCACTATCTGGCTTGTTGGAGACAATAGCCATCTTGACTCCCTTCTTTTTTAGCGAAGACAAAAGAGAAATTATACCATCATATGGTTTGGAATGATCCTTACAATGAACCTTATAATGCTGATGAAAGCATAAAAGTGTAGCCTTGATATTTTCTTCCGACGTATTTTCAGGCACCGCTCTCTCAATCAACTTACGAACTCCATTTCCCACAAAACTACGGACTTCTTCTACAGTTCGTGTAGGAAAGCCATTTTGAGAAAGAGCATAATTGGTGCTGATTGCCAAATCATCCAGCGTGTTCATCAGCGTACCGTCGAGGTCGAAAATTATAGTGCTATATTTTGACATAGTTATCATAAATCAAATAGATTCTTCGGCATAAAGCATCGCTCAATAAATTTGCCGACCGAACGACTTGCATCACTGGCATCAATCACTCCCGACTCACCTCTGCTCTTCACCACCATACGGTTGAGAGCAAACAACGGATTGTCAGCATCCGTGGCCGAATCGTAAAGAGCAGCGCAGTCGATGTCGTTAGTCAAAGCATAGTTCACAGCAAAACGTGATCCTCCATCTTCGTTGCTTGCTGCCAACACTACCCCATCCGACAGCATCGCCTGAAGATGGTCACGACGGACATAACGTGGAGTCAACTCCGTCTTTCCAGCCACAGTGTAGTATTCGCTCAACAGCAATCCTCCACTCTTCACTATCTCATCTGCCAACGCAATCTTCGAATCAGGTATCACCTTCCACACCGGCGACGGAAGTATAGCTATAGTCTTTCCTCCCTTCTCCACACATCTGCTGTGGGCTATCGAGTCGCATCCATTAGCAAGTCCGGAGACAATAGTCATCCCCTTCTCCACTAACACATCCACAACAGCCTCCTCCCTCACCTTGATATCAGGTGTGGAGTTACGTGTGCCAATCACAGCAATCTTCTTAGTATTTAATAATGAAATATCTCCTCGATAGAAAAAGCAAAGTGGATAATCACCTGCTGATACCTGAGCTCGGATTTTAGGAAACGATGTATCAAAGAATGTGATTACTCCGTCGAAACCAGATTGATTGGATTCTAATATTTGCAAAATCTCATCACGTCGTTCCAACAATTCGTCAGGCAAGACACTTCCCTTTTTACAGTTGGAATACACCCATGCCCTACCCTTGCCTTTCGACGAGAGATACGTGAGGATATTTAATGCGTCGACTGAGATTTTACTCATCGTTTAATCGTATACCTCCTTACGACTTGCATCCAAACGAAGGAAAATAAACAACAATATCGTGAAGCTCCACAATGATGAACCACCGTAACTGAAGAATGGCAACGGAATACCGATCACCGGTGTCAATCCTATCACCATTCCGACATTGATGGCGACATGGAAGAATATGATCGACGCAACACAATAACCATAAATCTTACTGAAGAGTGATCGTTGTCGTTCAGCTAACGAGATCAGTCGCAACATCAAAGCAAGGAATCCCACAACAACTGCTGTTGTACCTATAAATCCATGCTCTTCGCCGACAGTACAGAAGATAAAGTCGGTGTCCTGCTCTGGCACATACTTCAACTTTGTCTGCGTACCTTGCAAGAAACCTTTTCCTGTCAAGCGGCCACTACCGATGGCAATCATAGACTGGTTGACATTATATCCCGACTTCTTCAAGTCGTTCTCCATTCCAAGCGTTACCTTGATACGGACCTGCTGGTGCGGCTGAAGGATTTTGTTGAAAGCATAATCCGACATCTGACCGAAACCGATTGAGCCGGCAATAAAAAGTGATATCATGAAATATCCCATTTTTCGCTGACGCAATGCCATGACCAAAAGATAAATGATCAAAGTTCCTACAACGATATATGCCAAATAGGAGAATCTAATTTTGATGTCGAGGTAGTTGTAGACAAGAGCTCCGACGAAGAACATCGATACCGCCATTATTGAGATGGACTTTACAAGCATCTCATCCCTGTAATAGAAATATACCATCGCCAATGCAATCACAGTCGCGATTATCATAATGACGAACATTCCTAGATTCTCGTCGGGAATAGCATCAACAATCGGAGTCGCGCCAAATTTGATTCCCACCACAAAGAATACCGCGGCACAAACTCCCGACAACAATATGATTCCTGTCATTCCCTGACGATACAACACAAGGAACAAAGCAAAATATGCCAAAGCCGAACCTGTCTCGTTCTGCGCGATAATAATCAGCATCGGCAAGAAGATGATGAGATACATCGTTACAGAATCTCTGAAATTCTTCATCGAGAAACCATAGCTGCTCATGAACTTTGCCAGACACAGACATGTGGCTGTCTTAGCAAACTCCGCCGGCTGTATGCTGACGGGACCCATCACCAACCATGAATGCGAGCCTCGCGTATCCGGGGCTACTAAGAGCGTGACTATCAGCAATATAATAAATAAGGCATATATCACGTATGCCAGCGTGGTATAGATTTTCGTGTCGAGCATCAGAAGTACAGCAGCAATCACCACTGAACATCCGATCCACACAAGCTGCTTTCCGAATCTCTGTGAGAAATCCCAAAAGTTACTGTCGTCGAAATTATAGGACGCTCCATAGATACTTACCCAACCGAAAATGACAAGGGCTATGTAGAGCCCTATTGTCCACATATCTATATTGATGAGAATATTTTCGTTTCTTCTGTCCATTCTTCCTACTCCTTAATTAGGTTAGCGTCAAGCAGACGTTGCTCAATAGGCTTGCGTCGCTTAGGAATCTCTCCCTTAAGATACTTTTCAATCATAAGAGTGGCAATAGGTGCAGCCCATGTCGCACCAAATCCACTATTCTCCACCACTACACTGATCGCAATCTTCGGATCGTCCTTTGGTGCAAATGCCATGAATATCGAGTGGTCTTTACCATGTGGGTTCTGAGCTGTACCTGTCTTTCCACACACTGCAATACTGTCAATGCGTGAATAGAAACCTGTACCGGAGATCATCACAAGCTCCATTCCGTCGACAACCACATTATAATATTTCGGATCGATTGTACTATTATGACGTGTGATGAACGACGAATCAATCTCACCACCTTTGATGTTTCTCACAAGATGAGGAGTGTAGAAATAACCACGGTTGGCAATTGTTGCTCCAAGGTTAGCAATCTGCAACGGTGTAGCCAATACCTCACCCTGACCGATGGAAAGTGAGATGATTGTCAATCCCTTCCAACGATTCTCTCCATACACCTTATTATATACACCTGAGTTTGGAATATATCCACGTTTCTCATTCGGCACATCAGCACCAAGCTTATAACCAAAACCAAGAGAGACGATATGGTTTTTCCAAACATCTATTGCCTCCGACACTGTCTTATATTTCTTGTGGTCGATCAACGCACGGAATCCACAACAGTAGTAAGCATTACAAGAATGCTGGATACTATGCATCAAGTTCAATGGCGACTCATGTCCGTGACATCCTACCGACAAAGCTCCTGCATGGAAACCATGCTGACAACCGTAGGCTGTATACGGAGTAATGATACCCTCTTGCTGAAGCACAAGCGCCTGGGCAGTCTTGAAGGTTGAGCCCGGAGGATACTGAGCCATCATCGGACGGTCGAACAACGGTTTCAACGGATCCTTGGAAAGAGCGGCAAAGTTGGCACTTCTCTTTCGTCCAACAAGCATAGAAGGGTCGTAAGTCGGACTCGACACCAAAGCCAAGATCTCTCCAGTCGACGGTTCGATCGCAGCGATTGAACCAATCTTGCCATGCATCAGTTCCTCACCATATTTCTGCAACTCGATATCAAGTGACAACTCGATATCCTTACCTGGCACCGGACGCTTATCATACTTACCATCCTCATACTTACCTTTTACACGTCCGCGAGAGTCACGAAGAAGAATCTCCTCTCCCTTCTCACCACGAAGCACTTTCTCGTAAGTCAACTCAATACCGTTCTGTCCGGCATAGTCACCTTGAGAATAAAACTCATCAGCCTCAATCTGTTTTTTTGACACCTCACCGATGGATCCAAGAGCCAAAGCCGCATTGTGATAATTGTACTCACGAAGAGTACGCTTCTGGATATAGATACCACTGAACATGTAGAGTTTCTCACTAATCGGACCATACTCTTCGTCGTTGAGCTGCGACATGAAAAGCTGCGGCACATATGGCGAATAACCACTTTTGCGTCGGATAATCGCCATTCGCTTATTAAAATCGTCGACTGTGATACCAAGTGTATTAGCGAAAGCAAGAGTATCCATACCCCTTGCCTCACGTGGCACAATCATAATATCATAAGCTGGTTTATTGAAAACGATCAGTTTTCCATTACGGTCGGTAAGCAGTCCGCGCGACGGGTAAATCACCTTTCTAAGGTAGGCATTATTTTGCGACTGCTCCAAATAACTTTTATCGACAATCTGAATAGAAAAAAGTCTGATGATATAAATCAAACAGACTGCCACCATTATAAGGGAAATGGTATATCTTCTATTGTCGTTGCTATCATTAATCATCTATCCTACGATTACTGCGATAGTATTCAATAATAAAAATCAGTATTAAAGTGAAGAGTGCAGAACATACACTCTTTAAGAGCACATATGGCAATGCGTCGAATGAGAAAGCACTCAAAGAGAAAAGTGCGATATGATGCACCAAGACAAGTATGGTAGCATACTGGATGAAGGTGTTCATACCAAATGATCTGAATCCAGGGACAATCATCTTATTATCCTCACGAGGAGAGAAAGTGTTGTCCATATGAGGCTTTAGGAATCCAAGTAGCAATGTGGCTCCGGCATTCACACCGATTGTGCCACTGAAGAAGTCGATTGACAGACCAAGAAGGAAAGCCACTATCTGCGACAAAGTACGATTACATCCTGTAGGGAGATGAAGGATAAAGAGGACATATAGATAAGGATTGACCTCTCCAAGAAAGTTTACATGGTTCAACACCAATCCCTGGAGCAAAACATACACCACAAAACTGAATACGTATGAAATGATGTCTACACCCATTATTTGTTATCCCCCTTTTTAATTTTATTGTCCAACTCTTGAAGTTCGCTTGAAAAGCCGAAATCAATCACGTCCACAAACAATAATGATGAATAATCCTGACTCAATTTGACTGTTATCTCATAAGAGTCGTCAATACCCTTCTTGAATGTCTCAATCATACCGATATTGATTCCAGCAGGAAAGATTGTTGAATGTCCACTTGTGACGACTGTGTCACCCAAAGCGACATTTACGTAATTAGGCACCTGCTCCATATCTGCCTTACGAATATCCCCGCCTCTCCATTTGATGTAGCCCATACCATTCTTGCCTTTGATAATGGAAGAGATATTAGCATCAATGTTGATTATTGGAAGTACAAGACCGAAGTGTTCGGTCACATCAGTCACGATTCCGACCACACCACTTGTGGAGATGACTCCCATGTTCTGGCGGATACCGTCGGCCTCACCTTTGTCGATAGTGATAATATTCTTGAAATTGTCACGTCTGACACTGACAACACGAGCAGTATGGAACATAAACTTCTTCTCGTCTGCAAATGCCTTACGTTTCAAATAAGTAGTGTCATTTTCAATCTGCAACAAGCGTGATTCAAGTCGACGAATCTCGCCCTGCAACTGGCTGTTCTGTTCAGCCAACATTTCATTCTGCTCTGATAGTGAGAAATACTGGTTCACATCAGTACGGACAGAATTCATGCCTCCAATCATGCTACCGCAAGTAACACGAGCTTGGAAACCTTGATAAACATTGAATCTTGCCACTAGAAATAGACAAACTATTTCCAGTGCCAAGAACAATAATAGGTTACTAAACTTTCGTATGAATTGTAAAAGTGTATTCACAACTTTCGATAATTATCGCATCAAGAAAGAGAATTTGTCACAATTCTTAAGTGCGATTCCTGTACCACGTGCCACTGCATGCAATGGGTCGTCAGCAATGTGGAAAGGAATACCAATCTTGTTAGTAAGACGCTTGTCCAAACCACGAAGCAATGCACCTCCACCTGCCAACCAGATTCCGCGCTGAACGATATCGGCATAAAGCTCTGGTGGTGTCTGCTCCAATGCGTTAAGCACGGCTGCCTCAATCTTTGAGATTGACTTCTCAATACAATGCGCGATCTCCTGGTATGAGACTGGCACTGCCAATGGAAGTGCAGACAGACGGTTAGGACCGTTAACGATAAAGTCTGCTGGTGGCTCCTCCAAGTTAGTAAGAGCAGAACCAACCTTTACCTTGATCTCCTCAGCTGTACGCTCACCTACCTTGATGTTGTGCTGGCTGCTCATGTACTCCTGTACATCTGCAGTCAAATCATCACCGGCGATACGGATAGATTTGTTGGAAACGATACCGCCCAAAGAGATGACAGCGATCTCAGTAGTACCACCACCGATGTCGACGATCATGTTTCCTTCTGGAGCCTCAACGTCAATACCGATACCGATAGCGGCAGCCATTGGCTCATAGATCATATATACCTCACGTCCTCCTGCGTGCTCAGAAGAGTCACGTACGGCACGGATTTCAACTTCGGTACTTCCTGATGGGATACATACTACCATTCGCAACTGTGGATTGAACCATGAACGGTCTGAGCTTGCCATCTTAATCATGGCGCGCATCATCTGCTCTGCAGCGTAGAAGTCTGCGATCACACCGTCTCTCAACGGACGTACAATACGTATGTTCTCAGGATTCTTGCCCTGCATCGCCTTTGCCTCATGACCGACAGCCACAAGTTTGTCTGTCTTACGGTCCAAAGCTACGATACTTGGCTCGTCCACTACAATCTTATCATTGCTGATGATAATGGTGTTGGCTGTACCAAGGTCCATCGCCAACTCCTGCGTGAAAGAGAACCATCCCATATTTATTTTGCGAAATAAGCGTGAATATGAGTATCGTAATTAGAAGAAACCTTGAATGCCTCAGTTGCGAACCAGCGTCTCTCCTCCAATGATGTCTCTGCACCGTTCTTCTTCATGATGTCAAGAAGTGGAGCATACTGTGCCTTTGATGCTACAATGACAACATCCTTGTGATTCTTTGCTGCTGCTCTGATTAGGCTGATACCACCTATATCAATCTTCTCGATAATCTCTGCCTCGCTCTTACCCTCTGCTACTGTCTGCTCGAATGGGTATAGGTCTACAATAACTAGGTCGATCTCTGGAATCTCGTACTTTGCCATCTGCTCCTCGTCCTCCTTCAAACCACGACGACCAAGGATACCACCGAATACTTTTGGATGAAGAGTCTTAACTCGACCTCCCAAAATTGAAGGGTATGATGTCAAATCCTCTACTGCCTTGCAAGGGATTCCCTGCGACTCAATGAATGTCTGTGTACCACCAGTTGACAATATCTCGACTCCGTTCTCGTTCAATGTCTTTAGGATCTCAGACAAACCATCTTTATGGAAAACGGAAATAAGAGCTCTCTTTATTTTCTTATTTGCTGACATAATTTTGAAATTTCGTTAGTATGCCAACAAAAATACTATTTTTTTATCACTTTATGAAAAAAAATCCACATAAAAATTAACGAATTTTAACGGAATTATAACCACTTTGAATCAGCAACTATTTCATCCAAATTTTCGCCGCCACGATATGCCAGAATTAGCCCTTGACTATGGATATAGTTCGCTCACATTTGCTTCCTTCATAGAACTTCTCCAACACTTTCGAGAAAACGTCGTCGGGCGAAACCAAATCAAAAAGTGTCATGCACGACCGTACTTTTATCGCATCGATCCCTCCTAATATTTCCTCCGCAGAACCATTCTGCTCCATCAAAGCGTTAGTGATCTCATAAAGCCTGTTTCGCAATGTCTCGTTCTCAAGATATTCCTTCGCCTCTTCCAAAGATATAATGCCGTAATATCTTGATTTACTGCTATATCCAAGTCCTGCAATCTGTGGGAATATATACCAAATCCAATGACTTTGCTTTCTTCCCGTCTTCACCTCTTCCAATGCCTTGTCGTATGCATGGTTGATTTCTTGCGCAAGAATAAATCGTTTTAATTGGGAATTAAATTTTGCGTTATTTTCCATAATTAATCAGTTTAATGTTAGTTAATGGTTTTACTACTTTCACACTACAAAGTTAATATATCTTATAATACACTGAAAGATATTTTAGCATCATTCATATTTACCTATATATCAAATAATTAAAGTTCAAAAAAAGAGTAAAGAACCGAAATTCTTCACTCTTAATTCCTTTAATCTGAAGACACGCACGTCCGTGCGTGTCTACAAGTTTACTCCATAATCATCATTGCGTCACCGTAGGCTCCAAACTTGTAGCCTTCCTTGATTGCAACGTCGTATGCCTTCATTACGTTGTCGTAACCTCCGAATGCAGTCACCATCATCAACATTGTCGAATATGGCAAGTGGAAGTTTGTAATACATCTGTTTGCTACGCTGAAGTTGTATGGTGGGAAGATGAACTTGTTAGTCCATCCTTCGAATGGCTTGATCATTCCGTCTGTGCTGACTGATGTCTCGATTGCCTTCAACACTGTTGTTCCAACCGCACAGATATTTCTATTCTTCTTTGTCGCAGCATTGATGATGTTGGCATTCTCCTCGTTAACCTCAATCTGCTCAGAATCTGTCTTATGCTTAGTCAAATCCTCAACATCAATGTCACGGAAGTTACCAAGACCTGCGTGAAGTGTGATTTTGGCAAACTCACAACCCTTGATCTCCAATCTCTTCATCAACTCACGTGAGAAGTGCATTCCTGCAGCCGGTGCCATCACTGCTCCCTCTTTCTCAGCGTAGATAGTCTGATAACGCTCTGCATCCTCTGGCTCAACCGGACGGGTGATGTAGTCAGGCAATGGTGTGCGACCAAGCTTCATCAAAAGATCCTTGAACTCTTCTGCTGAACCGTCGAACAAATATCTCAATGTACGGCCTCTTGAAGTCGTGTTGTCGATAACCTCGGCCACAAGTGAATCATCCTCTCCAAAATATAGCTTGTTGCCAATACGAATCTTACGAGCTGGCTCTACAAGCACATCCCAAAATCTCAACTCACTGTTAAGCTCTCTCAACAATGTGACCTCGATATTGGCATTTGTCTTCTCCTTATTTCCCTCCAAAATAGCAGGGAACACTTTTGTATCATTAAGAATAAAAACATCCTCTTCGTCGAAATACTCAAGAAGATCCTTGAATATCTTGTGCTCAATCTCTCCTGTCTTCTTGTGCAACACCAACAATTTGCACTCATCGCGATGCTCTGATGGATACTGCGCGATGCTCTCTTCAGGAAGATTGAATTTAAACTTTGAAAGCTTCATATTTTTTCTTTTTAATGAATTTCTAAATAATAAACCTTTTCGACAGAAGCACGTACGTAGACCCAATATCTGTAGACGCACGTCCGTGCGTCCCTACGTGTTATGCGTCTTCTTCAACTGTCTTTATAGTCGGATCATTGTCGAGTAAAAACTGGAATTGCTCTAGCGAGATGCAATCTTCCAACTTCGCCTCTCCAATTCTTGTGCGACAAAGCGATGTAAGGTGTGCTCCACTTTTCAACGCCTCTCCGATATCTCTTGCCAGACCACGTATGTATGTGCCTTTGCTGCACACTACTCTTATCTTGATCGCAGTCTGGGAATATTCCATCAACTCAATCTCATCAATCACCAGTGTTTTCGGCTTAATCTCAACCTCCTCTCCCTTGCGGGCATATTCGTATGCTCTTTTTCCGTTGATCTTTACTGCCGAAAATGCAGGTGGCACTTGCTGAATCTCTCCCAAGAATTTCTTCAGTGTCTCCTCCACAAGTTCACGAGTGATATGCTCTGTAGGATATGTAGCGTCGACTTCAGTCTCCAAATCGAATGATGGTGTAGTGGCTCCCAATGCAAGTTCCGCCACATACTCCTTCGTCTGATACTGGAAATTATCGATCTCCTTCGTCTTCTTGCCAGTGCAGACAATAAGCACACCCGTCGCCAATGGATCAAGTGTACCAGCATGACCGATCTTGATCTTCTTCACACCAAGACGATGACGGATGTTGATACGTGCCTTATTGACAAGGTCGAACGACGACCAATGCAACGGTTTGTTGAACAGTAATACTTCGCCTGCTATAAAATCCATATCCGACTATTACATCATGCTGTAGCCAATAGCCCAGCATCCGATAATTGCACAATAGATTGCAAAGTAGATCAACTTGCCTTTCTTCACAAACTCAATCATTCCCTTGCATGCCAACGCTCCTGAAATAAACGCTGCCAAGAATCCTACAATGGCAACATTCAAATCCAAGCCCATTGTCTGAATCTTGTCACAAGCCTGACAGAACCACTCACCATCGGCGTTCATCTCCATGATTGCCTTACAATCAGGACACTTATGCTTGATAATTTTCAAAAGCTCCAAGAATGCCTCTCCCAGGATTGGCACCAACACCATTAGGAATGAGAACTTTGCCACCGACTCCTTCTTGTTACCAAGAATCAAACCAGTTGCGATTGTTGTACCACTACGCGACAGACCTGGCAATACTGCACAAGCCTGGCCAAGACCAATGATGAATGCGTCGCGACGAGAAATATCCTCCTTGATACGTGGCTTTGCATAATATGAGAATGCAAGTAGAGATGCTGTGACAAGCAAGCAAATACCTACCACCAACAATCCCTCTCCAAACAAATCCTCTACAAAATCCTTGAAGAACATTCCTACGACAAAAATCGGAATCATAGAAATACAGATCTTCAACACATATTCTCTGTCGTCGTTCCATGTGTTCAAACCTCCCTTCAAAGAGCCCTTCAACACGTGTGAGATTTCACTCCATAGGATGACGATTGTACTCAATACTGTAGCCGCATGCACAACAATGTCGAACAATAGATTTTCTGATCCACTTGTATTCAAACCTAATATCTCCTGGCCGATAGTCAAGTGTCCGCTACTGCTGACTGGTAGAAACTCAGTCAAACCTTGAACCAATCCTAGTATAAGAGCTTGTAACCAATCCATCTTTTAGAATTTTATTGTTAAAGATTCCTCTTCTTTCTCAGAAACTGTAAGACCTGTCTCTACTTTCTCTTCCTTCTCAGGAACCCAAAGGATTGCAAAAATCTCAAACACAAATCCCAATAATGCAATCATTGGTCCTACAGTCACTCTCTGCGCGCTATAGATTTCTGGATTGAACTCAGTTCCCTCGGCACCTCCACCAATCATTAGAATAAATCCCAATAGAATAATCACAAATCCTACTGCCAAAAGCATAAGATTCTTCTTAGGAAGTGCATATCCTGTATTCTCTTTCATTATTATATATTTAAATGTAATACAACTCTTTTTCTGATCTGCTCAAAAATTTATTTACAGCAAAGTATGTCGACAACCATGATATCACGATGCCCGACACTACTATAGCCCCAGCTACCACATAATATATAGAGTAGTCGGAATAATCAACAAATAGGCTCAACTGGTCGCGCATCATATATGCGAACAACGCATGATAACCGATAGCCAGTATCGCCGCTATAATTCCAATAACAACACCTTTCTTTAGATATGGGCGACGAATGAAACTTCTTGTAGCTCCAACAAGCTTCATCGTATTGATAAGGAATCGGTCGGAATATATAAGTAGACGCAACGTGTTGTTGATAAGCACAAATGAAATGAAAAACAACACTCCAGCCACAATCAGGAATAACAACGAAACCTTCTGTATGTTATGGTTGACCTCACTGATAAACTGTTTCTGGTACAACACTTTATCGACGATTCTATATTCCTTGACTGACTTTACAACATCTTCAATCTTATCGTTATCTGTATATTCAGACTTTAGATTGACAATAAAAGACGCACTCAACGGATTATAGCCAAGAAAGGCAACGGGATCTTCTCCCATCTCCTGCTCCAAATCTTTGATTGCCTGTTCCTTGCTGATAAATGTGACCTTTTTCGCATATGCCTGCCCTCGAAGGATCTCATCTAATGTGACGATCTCTTTCTCCTCAGCATTCTCCCTAATCTCAATTGAAATTGTATAATTCTCTCTTACATAGGCAGAAAGGGTGTCTCCGATCTTCAATCCAAGCACCACAATACCAATCAAGAATAACACCATTGAAATACTGACAATGGTGGTAAGTTTGGAATTAAATATTTTATATTTAGCAATAGAATCTTTCATTTTAATGCAAAATAAACAAAAAAATGCTCACTTATAAAATTTTTTTTGGAAAATCTACAGATTCATGAGATTTTTTTGAAATGTGTTGAAAAAAGACGGCATTCAGACTCCTTCTCCACTATTTTTTGCATTTATTGTCTTCTTATTTTCATCCTGTAGCCTGATGGTAGCGTAATCTTGGATTTGCTCGACGTAAGGCTATTTATTGCTATTCCTTCCTCTCCATCAAGATCATAAACATGCGTGATGAACGGATATACATTATTATTAAATATGACGCTCTCAGTCGACATGTTTATCCTGCGATCAGTGATTCTCACTTTAGCATAAACAACTGTATTTTTAAGAAGACTCACTCCGTCCAAGTCGACATCATCCATAAGCCTCAACTTGACCTGACTCTCTTCATTTAGGCCTTTCACCACCTCATGGACAACGACACTGATTGAATTGTCGACCTCTGATTTCCCGGTTTCTCCCATACGATGGAAACCTCCCTTATTGTCGACTTCTCTCGTAGGTGATGATTCCATGTCGTCTTTTGTCGGCTCGACACTGTTCTCATCATCCTTCTTCTCACTATTCTTAGTGGAAATCGGACCAGATACAGATTTGGCAGCATAGAAAGAAGAAGGGGAGATTTGGCGATTGTTGTCGTCGCCATTATCTATTGATGTATTATGAGAAGTTTGTTCCTCCCCTCCTTCTGCCTTTTCTATCAAACGATTTCCTATATTATATAATGTCTCTTTTGATTCACTCTCTGTTTTGGTCTGTTGTGACACCTCGAAAGATGTTTCGACGTGGGCATCTTTTGCCTCATCTCCACCAAGCATCCAGAATACAACACAACCACCTACAAACAGAAATAGGCTAAACAGATGTATCGCGAGTCTCTTATTGTCCATCGATTATGTTTAAATTCAACCAAATAGCATCTTCACTATGTCTGATGTCTCCTGCTGAAGTTCTGTCAACTCCACTGCCTCAACATCTTTCGATTCATTCGATGTCTCAGCCTCAACAGATATCGCATCGCCATCCAAAACCAACGGAGCAACCTTCATCATCGTCGGACGACGAAGTGGCATATCGTAGGCTACATCATCACTGTATGGTGTGAAAAGCTGTTTTATTGTCGTTTTTCTTTCCTCTATGGTAGGAACCCCTTTGTTTTCGCTCTTTTTGTTGAGATAGATTAGGACCATATCAATAACAACACATACGGTGAGCCAAACAATAATGAATTCAGACCAACTGATCTTGCTCATTCTATCAAATTTTTAGCAAATGTATAATTTTATCTCTATCATTCGACAATCATAATTTCTTTTTTACAATTTGTTTGACAGAAAAGATTACTTTTGTCGTCGAATTCGCAGATCCATATTGACGCGGTACAGCCATGTCTTGCGAGGAATCAGTCGTTTTAGTCCATTCTATGAAAGCTAAATCTATAAAAGATACGCATAAGAAAGTCAGGAAACTATCCAATCTGTTCGGATTGTTTTCATCAAATTCCGAAAAGAATTCGTCGGGTGATGATCCATTTAATCTGATGGAGCAATCGGATTTTCCTCAGAACGAGGAGTTTGCCACAGATGAATACACTATCAATTTCCCTACAATATACGAGCGTCAAGGCAAAATGCATCATGGATGGATCAACCTAGAGGCTCCGTTTCGCGCCACTATGGTGGTAGGCTCTCCCGGCTCTGGAAAGTCGTACACAATCATAAGCAACTATATCCGTCAGGCATTGGCTAAAGGCTACGCTATGTATCTCTACGATTTCAAGATACCGGATCTTTCGGAGATAGCCTACTCCAACTTTATGTGGAACAAACATCGTTGGAAGGATATATATAATGGTGTGGAGCCTAAATATGGAATGATTGATTTCAACGAGCCTCGCGTCTCCCTTCGTTGCAATCCTCTCAAGGCCGATTTATTGGAGACAAAAACGCATGCCGACGAGATAGCGCAGGTGATATGCTACAATCTGGCACGCACTTGGGCCGACAAACAAGGTGATTTCTTTGTGGAGTCGGCAATCAATTATCTTGGTGCCTGTATATGGTTTCTCCGTCTTTACGAGAATGGCAGATACTGCACCTTCCCACATGTGATTGATTTCATATCCCAGCCATTGGATCAGGTGATTCCGATCCTTGCGAGCTATTCCGACCTATCCGTCACTATCGCACCATATTTAAATGCGTGGGCGGCAGGGGCAGTCGACCAGATCCAAGGACAGATAGCGTCGGTACAGATTCCTTTGGGCCGACTCAACTCCATCTTCCTCTATTGGGCAATGAGTGGCGACGATATCGACCTTGACATCAATAATCCGCTGGAACCAAAACTGCTTTGCTTCGGTAATGACCCGCAGAATTCCAATACCTACAGCACAGCTCTTGGCGTCTACACAGCACGTATTCTGAAGCTGGCAAACCAAAAAGGAAAGCATAAAAGCGCGATTGTCATCGATGAGCTGCCGACAATGTTCGTGCATGGACTTGATAATCTGATTGCCACAGCCCGCTCCAACGAGGTAGCCATCCTTCTCGGTTTCCAGGATTTCTCCCAACTTAAAGCTGATTACAAAGAGGCTAATGCTAACAAGATTATCCAGACAGTTGGAAACTTTTTTGTCGGACAATGTTTTGATGAGACTGCGGAAAAAATCTCAAAACGAATAGGAAAGAACAAGCAGCAGAAGGATTCCAGCTCCTACCAGATGGACTATATGATTCCGCCTGAACGCTTCTCACAAGCCAAACAAGGATGGTTTGCCGGTTTGGTCTGCAACAATAATAGTTCGGATACAGACCGTGTGTTTGCGGCGAATATAGATATCGACGTCGAGATGTGTAAAGATGAGGCAGAGCACTATCTTGAGTTGCCTGAATTCTATGATTTTGATGATGATGTAGTCGACAAAAACCTACGTGCCTATTCCGACAAAATCGGATTCAACCACACTCAGTTTTCCACCACACGCTCGCTCGTCGACGGAATGATCCGCCACTGGTTTGATCGCAACAATATAGCTTCTTACGGGTTCGACCACACAAAATATAAATCAGTCACAACGCTGATCAACAAAGTCAGGAAGCCATCTAAGGAGATGAAAAAGGTTTTCCCTCAATTCCTGGATAAGGACAACATGCTCAACCGCATAATCGAGATTCGTGACGCCCGAATGCGAGAGTATCTGCAAGTCAACCGAGATAATATCCGTCAGGAGGTGGAGAATATCTGTACAGCCGAACTCGACAGAATGCGTAAACTAGCTGAAGAAGGAGTACAACCATACAAAAGATTGTGGGAAATAAGAGAACAAATGATGAAAAAAGGATAATTACATACTTTTGTCGCATTTTTTTAGAGAAATACTTGCTTTTTTCGTAGATAGGTTATACTTTTGCACTCGTAAGACATGACGGAAGTAATTACACTGCTGAGGCAGAAGGTAAGAAGGTCCGATCGTGGAATGAATAAGATTTTTTTGTACTGTTACTAATCCTATTTTCCCTTTATCTTTAAAGGAAAAAGACGCAAACGAGAGATATTGGTTATCTCTCTTTGCTTTTTTTAAAAAGATCGTAATTCCCAAACGACACTTAAACAACTCAGAATAGAGTCATTCCAAATTTCTGTTCTCAGTTAAGGGCGAGCGTATTTAAATAACCACAGAGACTCAGAGTTAAAGAGAAAGTCTCCGACTTTTTTAGGAGGGAAAGAGATTTTGACTAATCATTATTTTGAACCCTCTCATTTCTTTGTCACCGAATCCAGCAGAGATAAGTAAAGAGAATTTCTCACTTAATATTCCTCATAAAAATCAGTCAACAAATAGGACAGAGCCTAAAAAAAGGAACAAAATTTCCTATAAAACCATTTTTATTTCTACTTTTGCAAAGAATAGAACAATGAAATTATACACAAGTGAGAGTTTAGAGCTGAAAGCTTAATTCTGAAAGTTAAGAGCTTGGAGCAATGAGGTGCACCCCTAAAGTTGGACAGAAAAAAAATAATTTATAATGTATGAGCTCGGTATTGTACCGGGCTCATGCCGTTTAATCTAAGTTTAATACGTTTGTTATTGTACCACCAGATATACTCGTTAAGCTGAGCGA
>JAZUIF010000108.1:0-8415 GCA_045642085.1 Paludibacteraceae bacterium
CTCATCTTAATATCGTCAACCGAACCGTCTGACCAGATTGTCTTAGTTGGATCAGTCAATGACAATGTCACTGTGTAGCGTCCTGCATCAACACCCTTGTTTCCTGAGATTGTGTAGTATGTGCTGTTTGCAAGTTTCAAAGACTTAGTTGTTCCATCATAGATGAAATTCTTAGTTGCGACACTTGGTATTGTCACTGGAGTCAACTTAGTCTCCTCTGCACGAATCACAAAGTTGTATGAAAGAACATCAGTTGTTCCGTTTTCCCACTCGTAATTCTTAGAGTCTTTCAATGAGACTAGAACCTCATACTTGCCAGGCATTGTCTGCTTGTTGCCCTCGATTGTGTATAGAGTGCTTGTTGCAAGCTTGTATGTCTGCTCCTTACCTGTGTAGACGAACTTAGTGTTGTCTGCAACTGGAGCAGCAACCTGAGCCTTATTGATTGTGAAGTTGTAACTCAAATCGTCGATTGAACCGTCAGCCCACTCATAGTTCTTAGCATCGTTCAATGCAATCTTGACTGCGTACTTGCCAGCGTTCTTCTGAACTGTATCATAAGCAGCATATAATTCTGAACCTTCAATGTGATAATACTGATTATATCCATTGTATACAAATCTGCTATTGTCAGTTGCAGGTTTCTCTACCTTTGCCTTAGCGATAGTGAAACTCATCTTGATATCGTCAACCGAACCGTCTGACCAAACTGTCTTAGTTGGATCAGTCAATGACAATGTCACTGTGTAGCGACCTGCATCAACTCCCTTGTTTCCAGAGATTGTGTAGTATGTGCTGTTTGTAAGTTTCAAAGACTTAGCAGAACCATCGTAGATAAAGTTTTTAGTTGCGACACTTGGTATTGTCACTGGAGTCAACTCAGTCTCCTCCGCACGGATTACGAAGTTGTATGACAAAACCTCTGTTGTTCCGTTTGTCCACTCATAATTCTTAGTGTCAAGCAATGATACCATGACCTCGTACTTGCCTGGCATCTGCTGCTTGTTGCCTTCTATAATATATAGCTCGCTTGACTCGATATTGTAAGTCTGAAGTTTGCCGTTGTAGACGAACTTGCGAGTGTCGGCTGCCGGCATCTCAACCTGAGCCTTGCCGATTGTGAATGTCATTCTCACGTCATCCACTGAGCCGTCGCTCCATACTGTTTTGTTTGGATCAGTCAACGACAACACAACTGTGTAGCGGCCAGCCTCAACTCCGACATTGCCAGAAACCTTGTATGCGGAGTTTGCCGCAATCTTAAGAGACTTCTCTGTTCCGTCGTAGATGAAATTTCTTGTCGATGCCACTGGGATGTTAACCACTGTTCTGTCCACAACCTCAGTTCTGATGACGAAGCTGTACGACAAATCGTCGACTGTGCCGTCCTCCCACATATAGTTCTTAGCGTCCTTCAATGAGACCACAACCTCATAATGGCCGACCTTTGTCTGAACGTTACCTGACACTGAGTAAAGTGTGCTTGGCTCAATGCTGTATGTCTGTGCCTTGCCAGTGTAGACGAAGCGTGTATGGTCTACGTCAGGAATCACAACTGTCGATTTCTCGATGTTGAACACATACTGGATATCCGACTTAGAGCCGTCGCTCCATACTGTGTTCTCAGGATCACGTAGAGAAACTGTTGCAACATATCTGCCCGCGTTCAATCCCTTGTTGTCAGATACAACATAATAGTCGTTAGATGAGATTGGAAGCGACTGCTCCTTACCATTGTAAACAAAATTTCTCTTTGTCACTGTCGGAATCTCAACGACTGTGTTCTCAACCTCAACAGGTCTGATCACGAAGTTGTATGAAAGATCGTATGACGATCCGTCGCTCCACATATAGTTCTTAGGATCCGACAACGCCACCTTAACATCGTATGAGCCGACGTTTGTCTGGACATCGTTAGACACTGTGAAATATGTGCTCTTCGAGATTTTATAAGTCTGAGGCTTGCCTGTGTAAGTGTAGACTGTCTCGTCGGCCTCCGGTGCGATCACCTTTGCCTTGCCGATAGTGAACAAATATGTCTTGTCATCGGAAGTTCCGTCCTTCCACTCATAGTTTGTCGGATCGACAAGCGACACAACGACATCATATCTGCCAGCGTTCTTCTGAACGTTGTTAGATATTGTATACTGGGCGTTTGTAACCAAATTGTAAGTCTGGTTCTTGGCGTTGTATGTGAAAGTCTGCTCACTCTTCGAAGGAATATTTACCTGAGCCTTAACAATCAGATACGACAATGTGATGTCGTCGATTGTTCCGTCTGGCCAAGCGTACTTGCTCTTGTCCTTCAACGAAAGAGTCACATAGTATCTTCCGACATTTGTGCCACCATTGTCGACAACAGTATAAAGGTCATTGCCAGCGACTCCAAGAGTCTGTTTCTTTCCGTTGTAGATGAATCTGTTCTTCGCCACAACTGGGATTGAGACTGTGTCACGAGGCACATACTGAGCACATGGTTCTGTTGTCACGATAAGAGATGTATCCCTGCCGTAGCAATGCTCATTTCTATAACTTACATAATACACATTAGACTCAGAATCTCCAACTAACATTTTTGTATAGCCACCGTTTCGCACCCCTAGCTCTACATTATCAATAACTGTACCATCCTTGTAGATAGTATAGTATTGAGTTTCAGAACCCTCGTTTATAAAATTGATAGCATATTCAGAACCCTTGCATACCGGACCTGTGATCTCATTTTTGCCTCCATCTATCACCTGAGCCTTGAATTGAGGCTGCGAGTAAATACGTACTGGAGTAATTATAGTCGACGCACAACCGTTATATGCAATTGCTGAGCTTCTCATATAGTATTCAGCTCCAGGAATTGCCTCTGGTGCATAGAAGTTTGCCACATTACCAAAATTAGATTGACTATATAGACTAACAATTTCAGTAGCATTTTTGTAATAGAGCTCATAATTGACTTTTTCAATACGATTATCACCATTACCACCGTCTGACAATCTAAACTCAAAATATTGATCGGGGCAAGTCTCTACATCATTTGCCTTAAATTCAGGAAGTGCATTGGCATTTATAACAAGTTTTTCCGTGATAGAACATATTATACCAGGATCAGAATCACAACTAGAGTTTACCATAAACGAGTTCGCCTCACCCGACTGCCACATTTCTGGAACTATATATTCAAACTCATACACATCGTATGGAGATCCACCACCATAATATGTCACTCCATCAGAACTTGAAATAATTTCGTAATGCTGCCAATTATGAACAGAATTATTATGAACGACAATCCTCAATGTTGTACCGGCACAAACAGGATCGACAACCCAAACATTCTGACCGTCGGCATCTACTGTGCTAGTAATACCCAACTTCTTGCCATCTGCCTCATAGACAGTATAAGATGTCTTTGGCCTTTCATAAAAATATTCATAAGGTTCAAATACAACCTTCTCCTGACATCCATCAAAATTTGTCACAAAGACTTCATAATGTCTGTTATTATAAAGCGATCTATTTTCAGTTTTAGAAATAGTCAAAATCCCGTTATTCCAAGAATATTCAATAGGAGTTCTTTCATAGCCATCTGTCAAATAAATTGAATCCACAGATGTCACATTCGTAGTTCCAACACGAAGAGGATCTCCCTCACAAGTACCATATGGATGGAGTTCTGCAATTCGTGGAGATTCGAATACGTTAATTGTCCATTGAGTGTGACCGGCCGTATGATACCAACTCAAGAAATACTTACCTGCAGAAAGCACTAATATTCCGCCGTTGAAGTCTGATGGAACCATCACATTTTTACCGTCTATAACACCCTGCATTAAGTTTGAACCAGCAATAGGATTACCATTCATGTCGGATAATTGAAGATGGTAATGGACATCCGACTCAAAATAAGGAGTGATCTTTGCCTCAGCACCAGGGCAAACATAAACATAGACCACATTATTTGTCGGATCAATTTCTAGATTACGGACAGTACTCTTGTCGACATACCAATTTAGAGAAGGAACTTCGTTAGCCTTGATTGTAAATGTCTGCCATGGCAACTCGTACACACATTCTTTACTATCTCTTAATTTTAAAAGGTAATTATTAGAATTGCGGGTTGCCTTTCCAAGAATCGAACCTTCTGGCAAGAACTCAGATAGATCTTCATAAGGTTTATCGTCGTTTAGAACATAGTCTACCTTATAGCTATACCCATCAGCAGAAGCCAATTCCTTATCATAAGACGACTTAGTGATCACAATATCATCACCGATTTTTTCAGCAGACGCTTCAAATGATGGATTTAGATTAGCTGGTTTCTTAACGACAAACTCATCATATAAATCTCCTGACTTACTTGTTTTGAAAACGACCTTCACATTATAATCCTTATCAAAATCACCTTCCTTAATCAAAGTATAATCATTTGGGAATTCCAACAAATGAGGGAATACAGATTCAGAATTCGTAAAATTAGAAGAATTAAATGACTTAACTAAAACATAATCGGATTCAGGAGAATCAACTGGTTTGACATAAATATCAACACCGTCGATAGAATTATATTCCCAGTTATCAGTGTGTTTGTAATTGACTCCAGAAATAATGTAATCCTTATTTCCTGTCACAGTTACAGTTCCTCCATAAACATACTCATAAGAAGATGGACATACATCTTCGGCAATCAAAGATTCAATTTTAACACCTGGCACATTTAGAGGTGAGCTAACAAATGTGACACAATTTTTATTATCACGAAAATCTTTAATCGACATCAAAGCAGAAGGGTCAGGACCCATAAAACAAACTAATTCCGCATTCCTATTCCAATAAGTAATTTTCTCGAATGCAGATTTATTCTTAGAATTAGAGCACTCAAATTTATTAGAAGAAATGATATCAGATAAATCAATAAGTTTCTCAGTTGTCGGATCAATCAAAGCAAAACGATAATAGTCGAACCCAACAGGTGCTTTTGCGACAAACGGAGCATTATAATTAGGCCATTCTATCTCAATATTTGGAGTTATGATTTCACTATCAAAATAGACATAGCAAGAATGATTTCCAGACTTGAAATCTTCATAATTACAATCATGAGTTGTCACAATTAGAGCCACTTTGGCACCGTTAGGGACATTACGCAAAGGGAACGCTATAGTACGCCAACCCTTATTTTCTGTATTATATGTTTCATACCCCGTAGAAAGTATACAATGATCAGTAACAATCGATGGTTCATCACAAGAATTATGACCTTTATTATCCGTCATTTCAAATGAATTCACGTAAGATGTACCACAATCTATATACGTCCAATTTTTCTTATCAATATAATCAGTTGTTGCAAATAAGTTATCTGAATATGCCACGACTATAGAATAAGAAGGAGCACCTGTCCCAAGATGTGCGATATTAGGATTTTCAGCAACAGCTAGATAATTAACATCCAACATCTGCATTGTATCCACTTTGATAAACTCGTATATCATTCTCTCTGCAGATGCACAATGAGCTAGATTAGTGCCTCTCATTCCAGAACCAAATTCAGCCGCATATCCATTGTCATTATTATCCCTAACTCCAGAAGCTCCCAAACGGCATGAAAATCTAGACTTTGGAAATACACGAGGATACTCAAACATAGCATCTTTATGGATAGGTATCAAACTAGCAGATGTTCCTTTATAGCCGATAAACCTATCAAAAGCACCAGAAGTCAATGGATTTCCTTGTATATATGGGGACGCTTGTATGAC
The DNA here is from genome assembly GCA_045642085.1 of Paludibacteraceae bacterium. Taxonomy (GTDB): domain Bacteria; phylum Bacteroidota; class Bacteroidia; order Bacteroidales; family Paludibacteraceae; genus UBA1723. The sequence continues at coordinate 5,757 of JAZUIF010000108.1, forward strand.
ATTAAATCTATTTGCACAATAAGGATCAATATGAGGGAATCTATTCAGGTAATCTTCCTTCATGGCGTTTTCCGCTTCTACAAAACAAGTATTATAAGATGTAGTAACATAATTCTCATCTCTGCCATATCCAGAAAATAATTTTTCAAACTCAGAACCAAAAGTACCACGCTTATCCCTTCTATTGGCGACAGGAAGATTTGCTTGATCTTTTGTAGATTTATATAATTCAGAATACCCATTCTTAAAATCCTCATAATTCCAATAGAAACTATAACCACCAAGAGGCATTGGGTTTGCACATGTAGAACGATTATTCTGACCTTCGAATAGAACCGCTCCATGATATAATTTCCATCCCTTCAATCCTTCGTGGAAATCAAGATTCAAAGGTCCTTCATTTACCATTGGATCTTCTACACACTTTTTTCCAGTCACAGTAAATTCCTTAGTCACAAAAGTGCCATCATTTTTATCAACGACTACCTTATACTCTCTTGAACCAACGAAATCAACCTTTATGTTAGCAGTACGATATTTATCACCCTGTCCAGACTGTCCCATAAGTTCAGACCAGTTATCACCATCATATTCATACCATCTATATGAAGCATTCTTTGGGAAACCAGTTGCAGTGGCATGTACCGACTCTCCTCTACATACAGAACCAGTAGATAGACAAACTTTCTCAACCTCAACTGAGATATAGTCGATAGCAAATTTATGATTACAATTATCAAACTGAGAGAATTCAGGAGTTAATTCGTAATGGACTAAACCTTCATTTACATATGGCATGTAACCGTAATAAGTGACTTCGAAACGCAATGTGTGATACTTGCCTTCTGACATTGGCAAATTATTATGAGTTGTCAAATCTTTCCAAAAAAAGTAAGCTGAACTATTTTGAGATTTTAGATCTGTCAAACTTCCTAATAGTTTTCCGGTCTCATCATCATATAGTTCAACATCCATTCTATCATTCGTCACAGTACCATGACCAGTTCTGGCACGAAAGGTTGCATTATCATCAATTTTACATGCTGGCTTGATATATGTTCTCATCACAAAACGGTAATTCTGTCTTCTATAACTCAAGCCATTATGATTATGAGTACTTGGATTTGCAGGGAAAAAAATTGTAAATAAATTACTATTGGGGCTAGTTAAAGAGAAGAAATAATTACTATAATTCGGGTTATTTGCTGCTAACCCTTTATCTTTGGATGGCACATATCCATCAAGAATATCGAACTGATGTAAGATTGTATAACTACCAGATCCTTTTTGAAACTCCAAGCCATACTCTCCAAAGGAGTTTACAACATCATTTTCAAGTCTACCGGTATTTGTTCCAGTCGGATTAAAATCGGTACCAAGAACAAGGTCTCCAGTAGAAGATGTATAGCATTCAGGAAATGCAATTTCATCTGATGGATCAACCACAGGATCCTGCTTTAGCTCATCACACAACACAACCTCCTTAACATCCTTAAATACTTCATCTGTAGGAGAAAACTTATCACTGCACAATGTGACAACAGCATTTTTGCAACCACTAAATGCATACTCATCTATGCTTGTCACCGAAGCAGGGATATTGATTGTTTCTAGGCTTAAGCAGTTTGAAAAAGAATATGATTCTATATTAGTAACAGATTCGGGCAAACTTATATTTTTTATGCCTGAAGATAGAAATAATCCCGTATGAGCACCATTATTCAATTTTTTTTCTTCCTCAGTAAAAGGAGACGGAAGTTCTTTAATATTTGAAGGCAAATCAATTGAAGAAAGACTAACACAATACGCGAATACGCCTTGAGCAATTCTTTCAATAGAATTTGGCAAATTAATATTCTTCAATTTTCTACACTTAAAAAAAGCATCGCCACCTATTTCCTTAATTCCTTCAGAAAGAGTCACACTCTCCAAATTTGAATCATACATGAATGCTGTAGCACTAATTTTCTTTACGGATCCAGGAATTACTATTGAACTCAAAGAGTCATTGGCATGGAATGCCATATTTCCAATTGAAGACACAAAGTCGGGAACGACAAAATGTTTTGACAACCCCAAAGGGTAAAACAACAAACTTGTACCTGATTTGTCATACAAAATACCTCCTATTGATTTATAACTTGGATTATTAGGGGACACCTCTATGTTTGTAAGTTTATAATCATAGAAAAAAGGCGTTATATTAGAAACCGATTCAGGAATATAAACATACTCTAAATTTGGGCAATTATTAAACTGGCCACAAACAGTCCTAACTCCGTCAGGTATTTTTACAGACACTAATCCAGTATAACAAAAGGCATCAAAACCAATAGAATCCAAACTTGAAGGGAATTCTAAATCTTTTAATTTTTCACAATAATTAAATGCTTGATTTTTTATAATATTCAAATTTTCTGGAATGTTTATTGAATTTAGATTTTTACAACGATAAAATGAGCTCTCTCCTAATTCATTTATACCATCAGGCAAAACGACTTCAGTCAATGCGTCACAATAACGAAAAGAAGCAGAATCAATCTTTGTAATCGATTCAGGAATTTCTATTGATTTTAATCTTATACATCCTTCAAATGCACATTTACCAATTTTCTTGATTGTATTAGGAAGTTCAATTGTCTGTAATTGATAACATCTA
>JAZUIF010000109.1:0-28307 GCA_045642085.1 Paludibacteraceae bacterium
CTCCCGTCAATATCCAAAATGGTTTGGCGTATATCGGAGCTTTCAAAACTCCTACGCTTGGAGCCTATGTAGAGTGGTGGATTAATTGCCATTACGACGTCACTAAAGATGTCGACGGTAATGAATCCCTCGTCTGCATTCTTGCTGGAAGCCCACTCTCAGGATGCAATACCTGTCTTTGTGCTAGTCCAGACGGAAGTTCACAAAAACGTTCGATCTTAGATTTCAATGCATCTGCCAAATCATTCGCCGACATCAACCGTCGATATAAGGAGGCAAAGGAGAATTGTGAAGCGTATACATTGCAGGAGGTGGTTGATATCCTCACGTCGACTGAAATGACATTGGAAGATGAGTTCCAAACCAAGTTTTTGATTCAAGAAGGCAGATACAATGCGTTGAAGTGGCATTATAACAAGCTGGAGGAGAGGTATGAGTCGCTTCAGGAAAAGTATGAAGCGATGCAGATCAGTCAGAGTCATAAAGATTATAGCTTTTTATAGTAAACCCAATTATGCCCTGAATCCGACAATCGACCTACATTTCTTGTTATCGTCGAGAATTTCAGACATGCAATACTTTTCGATTTCTTCGATTCCAGCAAGTCTTCCATTGAGAATATGGTCGACGGTACGTTTTCTTGCCACATTCTCAATCTGACCGCCAGAGAAATCAAACTTGGATGCAAGCCTCTTTGCTTCACTCTCGCAAATGTCGTTAAGCATCGAACTCCATATTTTAGCCTTGACATCGGTATTGGGTTTGTCGAACTTGATCTTAAATAAGAAGCGTCGCTCGAAGGCAGAATCTAGATTGCAAGTGAGGTTTGTTGTGGCTATGAGAATGCCGTCAAGATCTTCCATCTCTTGAAGTATGATATTCTGCATAGAGTTGTTCATTTTGTCGACAGAATGCGAGATATCTTCAGTACGTTTGCTGATAATTCCGTCCGCCTCATTAAAGAATAGGATAGGCATGACATCTGAATTCTTGCATATGTCTCTATATTGTTCGAAGACTGCTTTGATGTTTTTCTCACTTTCGCCTACCCATTTGTCTCGTAGTCCGGCAATGTCTATCTGCATTATGTTTCTTCCCGTCTTTCGCGCGATCTGCAACACGGTTTCAGTCTTTCCAGTACCGGGTCCGCCATAGAATAGGCATGCGAACCCTTTTCTCATACCCTGTTCTTTAAGACGTTCCTGGATCGACGGGAGGTTTTCTTGGCTCAACAATGATGACAATCGATCGATTTGCCCTTGTTCAGATTGGTTGAAGAATAGCTCTTTCTCCTGAATATCTGTAGATTTTTTTATGTATCTGTTGGCCTTTTGTGAATTCTTTGATTTTGCTTTGAAAGGAGTGTAATTGGATAGTAGGTTTTCCTTTGTTTTTCTTGTTAACACAAAACTCTCGGAATCAACAACACCTTCCTCGCATTTGTTTTCAATGAATCCGTTTTGAATTAGGAAATGTGAACCGTCTCTCAAATCAAATTTAACCATTTCACATTCAAAATCAGCATGATATAGACTGTTGATTGTTTTGAAATCCAATCCTTCGTCTTTTGAATCCGCAAATTGTGCGTAGTTGAATACGACCAACAACAAAAGCGATTGATCATGAATGTTCTTAAAGGAAAGAATTTCATTGCAAAGAGGAAGATCTGGATTGGCTTGGCATAGAGCGACCATCCATTCCTCATCATATTTGAATTCATAATTTATGTCTCTAATGTTTTTTTCAAGATGTCTTTCTAACTTTTTTACAAATTCTTGTTCAGAAAGTCCATCTATCTTCTCTGGTACAAATACCTCGTTTTTACGTAAGGCAGTGACCACTCCTGGCACAAGAGCAAATCCTTCACAACTGGCAAATCCTTCTCTTGCGATTCTATGGATAACCCAGCGCTTTTTTACCAAATCTTCCATTTCATCAGAATAGACCATGACTGACAATCTCGAACATTTTAGAAAATCACCGAATTTTTTCCAAGACATAGGCTCTCCAAACTCAATTAGAATTGCCAAGAATACCACTTGCATTTTTGTCATTTCCAATTGTTCGGAAAGGAACTCAATTGGTTGATTGTTTGTTCGCCAAAAATTATCGTTTAGAGTAGAACGTCTAGCTCTCTCAAGCACTTTATCCAATGCCGAGATCAAAGTGAAATGTTGATTTTCAACCTTATTCGGGTAATTCATTCCGTCTTCTTCAAAGAAGATTGATCTTCTTTCATTACAATTCTTTTTCATACGATTCAAATATTATAAATACAACTTATTCTACTGTATTGAATTTATTTAGACTCTAGGTTCCATGTCTTTACGCTTATAAAAACAAAAAGCAGTGTAAGAGTTTTTGTTTCTCTTACACTGCGAAAATACAGTAAACTATGCTTTACTTGAGATTCTGGGAAAAGTTAGGAAAAAGGAGAGATCTACTTTGATGAGCAATTTTTCTCTCTCATTCGTATGGTTGAACATTGATGTGGTATTGCAAAAGTCTTCGTAATGGATCTCTCCTTATGTCAGTTCCTTTCCCTTCAAGAAAAAACAATATGATGTCAACAAAGTGAGGAAGACGACGTTCAAATTCACTTCCAATACGATTAAAACCAATTTCCTTGTCAATCAACTCCATCAAATCTGTCGAACGAAATACATGGGAAAGATCCCTGATAAAGTTATTTGTTCTGTCGTCGTCGTCGTCGAAAAAAGTTGTTTTAAGAATTCGTCTTTGGTAGATATAGTCGTTCTGCATTTCAAGCAAATATCGCTCTGCTTCATCGTCAAGAAGTTTCTGCAAATGATATTTCAAATTGTCTGTCATTGTTATGGGCTTAAAATCACAATCTCTTAATATCAACCTATTTCTTACACTATGATCATAAGGTTCAAGAATTTCTGAATTGTCAAGATGTTCAAGAAGCTTATATTCCACATTCATCTGTATAAGGTTCTGAATCCCAACGATGGTTTCTGGATTGTTCTCTAATGCTTTTCTACATGCTTCACAAGCCATCCTTGTAATCTCACGACCATATTTGCGATCCATATTTCCAATCAAAATCATATTCCCTCCTTTTTTATAAATCTAATCTTCTTATAAAAACCTTATTCATTTAAATTCGGTCAATCTTGATGACATTAGCCAAATTTCGTCTTAAAGAGTCTCTATTGATATTTGTTTGGTTTCTCTTTATAAAAAACATAATCATATCCACAAATTGCGGTAAACTATCAAAATTTTCTTCTACTTGTTTTATAATAATGCGTCTTTCAATCAAGCTCACAACTTCTTTGTTAGTATTGGCACAAGCCAATTCGTTAATAAAAAAATTGGTATTTTCCACGTTGTGATTAAAACAAAAATTCGTAAGCCTATTTGTATGGGCTATGTATGTTTGCTTTACATTATTTAGAAAATCATTAGCTTTTCTTTTCAAATCATCTTCATTACATATGTCTTTATTTTCTTTTAGATACTCAAGAAGAGAGTATTGAAGATCTTGTCTCAAAAGATATGGTACATCCATCACAAATTTCTTATGATTATTCAAAGCATATAGACATGCCTTTAATTGTTCCTCCGTAAAATTCAAGTTGAACATATCAGCCTCCTTTTTATATTAAACCCTTCAGCAAAGGTATGGTTTTAAGAATATAATTCAAAAAGAAATGAAATGTCGTTTGACATATTTATATGTAAGACACTTACGTCTGATTTATGAAAGAATCATTTTTTCCTGCTTTTTCCTAGATCAAATCGTGAATCTGAGAACATGATACCTTTGCATCAGAACAAAGGAAACAAACTCAGTTTGATCTCTTGTTCTGAAGACGGGATGGTTGGTGAACTGTCATAACGCTTCTTTGACATACGATTTTTATTCGCCGACAAGCAGGGACTCTCTTTTTTGATGTCCACGTGAAATTCAGACACGTAAGTTGTTCTGGATAAGGAATAGAGCCCCTCTGTTCTAATATAACCAAACCTTTCATTCTGACTGTGGAAATTCCACCGTCGGATATCATTAACCCTAAAACTTTTTGCAATGAGAACAATTTGTTTTGACTATTGGTCTAACCTTCGTGAGTGTTGCGGAGGATCTGTAGGTGACAGAATATACATCGAGATGTCAGAAGAGGAAGAAACTCTTTTCCGTGATGCAGTAAAGAAGTTTAAGGAGGAGTTTGCAGATGATTTGTGCGAGTTCTTCCATGAGAATCTTCCAAAGAATCTTGCATGTCGACTTGAGGACTCTATCAACGACAGTTTTGATCGTCGTATGTTGGCGGATGCCGGATTAGACTATGACTGGATAGATGGTTTGATAACAGAAGATGAGTGGGATGAGATGAGCTGGGATGAGAGAGCTGATCTATACTTGAAGCTTAATCCTTGCGACGACAGAGACTGGTATTATACGGATATCGAGATTATCAAATAAGTAAGACTAGAGGATAAAAGGATGCGAATGCAATCCTTTCTGACCGAGGAGAAGAGATGTCTAAACTTTAGTAATATCATATGTTATACGAAGGTGACTCAAAATTTGAGTTTTTAGCCTTGCTCCACAAGTGGAACGAGGAAGTTGCCCAGGAGCATGTGGCAAACAAAACCAAAACAAGCTATTTCAGAATGGAATATGGCTTGTCAGATGATAATGAAGTTCTTGAGGCTTGTATCACTTTATCTGAAGAACAAGTATCAAAGTATAGGGCTTTCCAAGAGATGTGCAGGCAAAAGTTCATCGTGGATTTTCCTGATGCTTATGATGAGAATGGCTACCCTAAAGCCGACACGTGGGATAAGTATCTTCACGAATGCTATTCCTCTGCGAATTTTGTAGAAACATTGGAGGATGGCGAATCTGCACATGTCAGATTTGTCGACATGGATCACCCATTTCATCAATACAGATTTTCTATGAACTTTTTGGATGGAAAGACTATTGTTGAGAGTGTTCCCGTATTCGTGAAAATTACTGAACAGCAATACATCAGTTTATTGGTAAAGTATCTAGAAGGAGGTAATCATTGGGCGGCATTGACAAATGCACCTCATCGTAATGTCTTTAATGATATCATGGCTAAATTCCCAGAAAGGAAGAATGGCTATGGAAGTTCCATTGGTTTGGATGAACTCAAAGAAGATGCGGAGGAAATCCTCGCAACCAAAGGAGAAGATCGACCAAGACACGACAGAAGTCCCAAATGGGGAATGATAAGATGGATTTGATTAAGCAATCTAATTAATAACTAATTAAAAATTACGAAGATGAAAACAAAAGAATTTGATTTGGAACAAGCACGATTGATAGCAAATAGAATTGCATCTATTTATGTGGAGAAATTTCCTCGTGAAGTCTCTTATGAGTTAGCGACATCTGATGAAGAATCAGGAGATCACTTGCCGTTCTGCATTCATTTGAGCGATGCACAGCTTGATGTTATCCGTAAATACTACAAAATAGCAGAGGATGAAAAACGAAGTTTTGGGGAGGTTTTGAAATCTGATTTTCCCGACGTGGAGCGTGAGATTTTATCACATGATCCAAGTGCAGATTGTGTGGAATCTGTGGATATTAAAAATCCTGTAAAATTTACGAATTTTTCATTCTGTCAAATAAATGGAAAAGGTCAGATTACCAATCAAGGTATTAGAGGAATCACTCTTACTGACCAGATATTCAAGGAGCTACTTGTTGAATTGATGATTCATAAAAATAAGTATACTACGAATATGATGGCATACCAAAATTCCACACTGGCTAAGGAGATTATTTACAAGTTGGATAATGCTGTCCATAATTGGCTTTTTGAAAACACTGAGCCAACGGTATATGATTTCCATGAACTAAAGTGCATTTGTGACAGTATCCTCAATCCATTTAAGGATATCCTTAATCTGTTTGATAGCACTAATAAGGAGATCAGAGATTTTGCTTTAGCTTATCAAGTGGAGGCAGCTGATGATGTGTTCTATTTTGAATCCAATGATGAATTTGTTCGTAGTTTTGGTATAAAATACGAAGGAACAAGCGTGGTGTTTTGGCAGCATAATATTTGCAGACTGGACATTGCAGATACGAATTATGACGAGTTTAGCGTAGACGCTAATGCTGTTATCAAAAAGTTTGAGCTAAGTGGTCTGGAAGATATCTTTGCTTATTTGAAGGAAAAATTTAGCTCTGTAAGTGGTTATGAAAAATTAAAAAAAGAATTTGAAAATGAAAGTAGAAGAAAGAATTGCTGAGTTGGAAGAACAAATAAACCAACATCAGTGCGAGATTGAACGTTTGCAGTGTGAGATTATCTCTTTACAGACGGAAGCGTCGGGATATAAGGAAGGTACTTTTGTAATTTACTATTCTCATACTGAGTCTAGATTTTTTGGCCCAGACCAGAAAATTTACAATATCATGCAGTTATTAGAGATAGCGGAAAGAACAGATGATGGAGAAATCAGCTATCGTGTGCAGGAATATGACTATCTCTCTCCTGATATAGAGAAGGTTAAGTCTGCATTCTTTAAGGACTATAATGCCGGTGTCGCTAAAAAATATAGAAGATGCTATCGGGAAACAGATGTGTTCATCGAAGCTGTGCCTGTGAATAAGGTTAAGCAAAAAGATGATATATATTAAAATATTTATGCATGATGTCGTTATTACAACGGCATCATGCATAACTTAATATTTTTCAAATATGTTTTGGATTACATGAAAAATATTTATCTTTCAAACAGTTTTGATTAAAAAAGGAATTTGATATGAAGATTTTCTACAGCCCTGAATACTGCGGGCATCTTTACATTGATTTTTCAAATCATGCATCTGAAATTGCATTTGATTGTGAATATAGGAATACAGATGGTCTAATACATCTGTTGGGCACTTTACTAGGAGTATATCAGAAACATTATGATTATAGTGAGCGTCTCGCGGGATATTATACAGCATTTTCCAAGCATATTAAAGCGGAAGGGGATAAATGCGTGTTTTTTGACTCCTATACTATAGCTCCGCTTTCCACAGTTAAAAAATGTTTACAATGGAGGGATGAGTTGGCTTTCTATGGTTGGACTGCTAATTTGGAACAGCCTAGCAGCCGACTACAATTTTTAGCCTCTGTTGAGAATGACTTCAGCATTCCAGGCCGAAGTGAATATTGTAATAAAGTTTTAGCGGAACTAAAGAAGCATCCAAATGTTCTGGAAGGCAGCGAGATCATAATTCCTTTCGAAAGGGAGATTCTTCCTCCTTTGGTTCAAGAAATTTTTAATACTCTTACTGGGTGCAAAGTGTCGCTGGATAATAGATTTTCTCCAGTTGATTTTAAGAATATAGAGGTGTGGCACTTTCCTTCTCGTACAGAGTCGATGCAGTATCTTGCTACTTTGGACGATGATATGTTTGATCTTTGGATAAATGCTGACAACAAGTTGAATGATAACTATTTGAGATTGAGTGGGCATCCGGTTTCAGGATCAAGCCATATTGACGCTAATCCAAGAATTTTCCAGTTGGCTGTACTTGGCCTAAGCATGCTTAAAAAGCCTCTTAACGTGGAGCATTTTCTTGAATGGCTAAATCTTCCTATTAATCCCATCGGAAAGCGATGCAGTGGTGTTTTGGCAGACACTATTGTTTCCAACGGTGGATATCGTAATGAAGCATGTAAGAAGGTTATTGATAGTTATATCAAGGGTGAGTATAAGTTTAGATCAGCGGAACAGCAAGTCTGGGATGATGAGAAATGGAAGAAGCATCTTGAAGAAACGGCAAAGATGCGTGAGGATATTGTGAAAACATTTCTGCCTGATATCAATTGGGAATCGCTGTCTATTGACGACGTGAACAAATCTCATTCTATTCCTGTCTCTGCTGTGAAAAAGTTCGTGACGGCTCTTACTTCATGGTGTGGACAGCGTGTGATAATTATGCAGGAGGAGTCTGATAATCCGTTGGTGTCTCAGTTGAGCTCTTTACAATCAATCTTAAAAAGTCTGTCTTTATTGCTCGAAACGGAATCAAGAACAGAGGTTGAGTACGAATTGATAGAGGGCTGGATAAGTAATCTCTATGAATCGGAAGAGTTTTTGCAATATGAGGCAAAAGTAGGATGTCGTGAAGTTATATCAAATGAAGGAGCTATTGTAGATCCAGTGTCCTCTACAATCTGGTGTGATGTTTACGGCAGCCACGAAAGACAGCTTTCCTGCTCGTTCTTGTCTGATTGGGAAAGAGAGAAATTGTCAAAACAGATCAATTTATATGACAAGGAGGCCGAGAGAGCCTATAACCTGCAACTTTTGCAGTATCCACTTACACATACTAAGGATAAACTGGTTCTTGTCACTAGCGACAAGAATGGAAGTGAAAAGCTTGAGAAGCATCCATTTATGATTATGCTGGAAAGCTACTTAGGAGATGACTTCAAGTCATTGGTATCGCATCCTAAAGTTGATTCAAAGTATTCTAAACGAGTGGATATTGTTGACAATAGATGTGAGGGCAGAGTGATTAATGTGAAGAATGCGGATAAGTTTAGATGGCCTAGCCATGAGAGCGCGTCTTCCCTTGAATCAATTATCCAGCATCCTCTTGACTATGTCCTTGACACTCTCACAGGATTCCATTCAAGACAAGTCGCTTCTATGATGGATATAAATCGTACAATGGGTAATGTCGCTCATGCTGTTATTCAAGCAATATTCTCGCCTTCCAATGGTGCGGAAAGTACTGATTGCTCTACCGCTATAAACATATTGAAAAATTCATACGACAGAATTTTTATGGATACTGTTCAAGCTAAAGGGGCTATTCTTTTGCAAAAAGAAAACATACTCTCTTTGCAGCAGTTAAACAGAGAACTTAAGAGATGTATATCGAACCTTATTGACATTATAAAGTGTAATTCACTAGTTGTGAAAGGTTGTGAATATGAGATAGAAGAGACTCCTGTTGGTATGACCAACTCCTCTGGATCAAATATTCCATTGAAAGGATATGTGGATATGACACTTCTGGCTCCTAATGGTGACATCGTAGTATTCGACTTTAAGTGGTCTAATTCCAATTTCTATGTAAACAGATTGGAGGATGACGCCTCTATCCAGCTTGCTATCTATGCGGAATTGCTTAAAGCTAAGGACAAGTCTAATGTCAGCAAAAAGGGATATTTCCTAATGCCTAGAGGCCGTTTGTATTCTACTGATTATTTTGAGTCTACTTATAGTGTACAAGTCAAAAAGAATGAGGATATTTCTAATCCTTCAGTTGCTCTTTTTGAGAAGATCCGAAATTCTTTCCGATTTAGATGCGATCAACTTTGTAAGGGAGAAATTGAACTGGCAGATGGCTTGACAGTCGTGGACAGCATCTATGGAAGAGCTACGGATTCATCTGCCCTTGTTCCTCTTTCCGCTGATAAGCAAACTGGGACTGTTTACAAAAACTCATTCACTAATTATCCTTTCTTTAACCATTAAATCAACAGAATATGCAAAACATTACATATAAAGGAGCAAGCGCTGGAAGCGGAAAGACATACTCTTTAACAGAGAAATTGGCTCAGCTTATTATCGAAGGGAAAGCTACTCCAGAGCAGTTGATAATAACGACGTTCACAAAGGCTGCGGCTGCTGAGATAAAGGAAAGAGCTAAAGAAAAGCTTTATCAAAAGGCGAAGGAAGGTCACCCTGAACTTTTTACCATGGCTCAGCGTCTTGACCAAGCCTTGATCAGTACTATCGATGGAGTCTGCAATTCCATAGTCAACCGCTACTGGTATTATCTCGGACTTAATCCTGATCTTTCTGTGTTGACAGATGAGGATAAAGATTTTATTGTCAACCAGTCTCTTGCTGATATTGCTACTAAAGAAGAACTTTCTTTCTTCTCTGATTTCGGGAAACATTTCGGGTTTAAGGATAATGATTATTGGAAAAATGATCTTTCCTCTGTGGTGTCGATGATGAATAGTTTTAACATTGGTGATCTTTCAGAAAGTGAGGAATACTCAATTAAATTGGCTGATCGATTCCGCATCGTAGGATATCATGCTGCAATGCCGGCAGAGGATGAAGTGTCAGATATTCTTTCTAGATTGGTTGAACCTTGTTCGTCAAGCAAAACCAACAAGAAAAAGTTGGAGGATTTAAGCAAGATTCCGCACGACAACTATTCTTTCTTATTGAAACTTATTGATCTCTGTAAATCTACCAAGAAAACATTAGATTGCACTCAATCATTTGTTGACAAATATTCAGATGTGTATAAATCTGAAGAGGTATTTGAATTAGTCAAGTCATATATTAATAAAATATTTGACATGGCATCAAGATGGAAGGAGTCTTACGAGAACTATAAGAAAGTTCATCATGTCCTCGACTTCTCAGATATGGATCGCCATATGTTTACATTGCTTACTGATGAGAAATACAAAGAGGCATGCAAAGAAATTGCTTCTATGTACAAGTATGCTTTCGTGGACGAATACCAGGATTGTTCACCGCTTCAAGTACAGATATTTGATAAGTTATCTGATCTTATGACTGAGAGCTTCTGGGTGGGCGATTCAAAACAAGCCATCTACGGATTTCGTGGCTCCGACTCTGTCCTTACGGAAGCGGTGGTCAATGCTATCGGAAAAACTCCAACTTGTAAGGTTGACGAGCCACTTTCTATTTCGCGTCGTTCTGTTCCTGCTATTGTTGATGCCACCAACAAATTCTTCCTTCCATTATTCAAAAATATGGGAATGGATGAAAAATCGATCAAACTTAACCCTTGGGACAAAAGGGCATCAGAGTCGTCTTCTATAAAGGATTCTTTACGTTTATGGTCTCTTAAGGGTAGAAATATTGGTGAATATATACGTGAACTCACATGCTATATAATTGACCTGAAAAATAATGGCGTTGACCTAAAAGATGTTGCCGTTATTGCCAGAAAGAATGATTATCTTGACACATTGGCTGCTTCTCTACAAAAGGAGGGGATATCTGTCGACAGACCTTCTCCAATGGGAGACAGTGTGGTTGCCAGTCTTATATTTGCCATTCTGGACATTATTCAGAATCCAGGAAATGAGATTTCCAAGGTGCAGATCGCATATCTTGTTAAAGAGGGATACACTATAGAACAGATTATCGACAGTAAGCTTGAGTGGAATCAATTGAATAAAGAAGAAAGGGATCAATTCCTTATTGATGTGCCTTTGATCAGGGAGGTCGTTGATCGTCAGCCTGAACTCTGTCGTTTATCAATCAAATCTCTTCTAGAGACAGTGATTGTAGAGTTTAACATTCACGCTGTAAGCAACACTATCAAGGGTGCAGATAGGGTAGACTCTACGTTACAGACTCTCATTGCGAAAGCTGCTGAATATGAGGACAGATGCGCAAGATTTGGACTTCCTTCAACAATAAATGGATATATGTCATTCATCAATGGAGCGAGTCTTTCTCTGATGGGAGACGAGAATGCGATTCATTTGGTCACTTATCACGCGTCTAAAGGTTTGCAGTGGAAATATGTCATTCTGACTCAGCTCGACCAGGATCCAAATGCAAGTGCTTCATGGTATAAATATAACTATGGAGGAGTTCATGTCGAACATTTGTCAGAGCCTTCTGTCGAAAACCTTTATCCTCCAATGACCATTCGTGTCCAGCCTTGGATTTACGGCGATGCGAAGGGGCTACCTGAATCATTAAGGGATTCTTGTAACCAAGACCATATCTCAAAAATCAGAAATGAAAATATTAGGGAGGCAACCCGTTTGTTATATGTTGGCTTTACAAGAGCTGCCGATGTGCTAATACTAGCTCCTAAGAGTTCCGGTGGCAATATGAATTTAGATTGGATATCCTCTATAAATGGCTCTATTGATGAATTAGGATTGATTCTTTATTCCCATCCAGATATGGAGTTGCTTGCAGATGCGGATGCTGACGAAGATACGTCAAACGAGAAGCCTGCCCCAAAAAATCACGTGGATATATTAGATATCAGCGCAGAGGAATGCGTATCGAATCCACGTGATATTTCTCCTAGTAGTATATGTGGAATGGGAAGCGTGGAACGCCTTCAGTATTGGGATCAACGTTTGCATTTCAATGCTTCTTTGGCTGACAATGAGATTGGAGATTGTCTACATATGATTTTTGCTGGAATCGAGAGAGACTGTTCTCCTAAACATATCAATGAAGTTCTTCTTCAGTACGGCCTGGATACATCAAAAACAAAAGCCGACGACATCGTTGATATCTGGAATAAATTCTATAGCTTCATGAGTGAGAAGTACGGCGTCCCAAGCAAAACATATCATGAACTTGGCTTCAGATATAAAAAAGAGGGATCCATATACTCAGGAAGCATGGATTTTGTTTGGGAAACCGAAGTGGGCTATGTCTTGGTAGACTACAAAACATGTCAACTTGGAGTTGAACATATAGAAGACCATACGAATAAAAAGGGGCATTACGCTGGAATGTATAAAGGTCAGTTAGACTGTTATGCTTATGGCTTGGAATTGTCTGGCAAAAAAGTAATCGATAAGCTTGTGTTCTATCCAAGTTCGGGTCTGTTGGTTAGATTTGTTGACTAGGTATATTCTTTTCAGATATAAAACAAAGGTGGGGCAGCAAATATAATGTTTCACAGCCCCATCTTTGTATCCATCTTTTACATTTTGTCCCAATAAGGAGTCAATCCAGAAAAAAGCAGGTAAAAAACGGTCAATAAGCAATATGTCTGATATCTTACCTAGATATCCTATCAAGGGATAGAGTAGGGGAGTGCATTCTCCTTCGCTCATATCCATTTCTATAATATAGCCTGATTAAACGCCTGCATTTTATGGTAAGAAATTACTTTTGATTTTAGGGAGTGTCTTTTATTTCCTGTTTTTTCCTAAATCTATTCGGGAATGTGAGAACATGGTACCTTTGCATCAGAACGAAGAAACAAATTCAGTTTAATTATCTCGTTCTGTAGACAAAGTAATTTTTAGTTTAATGACAATCTAATCGATATAGACATCGAAAAGAAAGAAAATTTATAAAGTCATGAAAAGAGTTGATTTTACAGTTACTTCCAGCATCATCGATGAAAAGGAAGGTGCGGAATTATCTTATTTAGTTACTATATATGTAAGTGACGACGAAGTGAAGCTATTCTATGAAGCCGAGAAGAGATTTCATGCCGAAGGTGGCAGTAACCTGTTTGATTTTCTAAACTCAAATCTGCCTTCTGATTTGGCAAGAAGAATAGAAGAAGAGTGTGATGATACAGTAAAATATGATTTGGTACTAGAAGAGGTATTTGACAAAGGCTATTCATTAATCGAAAATGCTAAAGTTAAATGCGACATTACTGAGGAAAGGTGGAATAAACTAAATAATTTTGAAAAAACAGAGCTTGTCCTTAAAGTTGATCCTGATCGTATTCGCAAATATTGGCATTATGTAAATATGTCCATTTTTCAAGTAGATGAAATATCAATATAAAATAGAGCTACTTGCACATTTCACCCAAAATTATCACTTAAATATAGTGCAACGCACATTTCAACATTTTGTCCTAATAAGAAGAGAAAATTGATAACGAAATTTAAACTGATTTTATTGTTTTATAGCGTTTTTATACTACATTTGTTAATGTAACTAATAAATAATGTTTACCAAATTGCGTTGATTGTGTAACTTAAAATTTGAAGATTATGAAGTATGGACTAAACAACAATGAGATGACCGCTAGAAAGCAATGGTGCTATGATGCAGCAATGGAATTCTTTGCTAAAAAGCAGATAGAAAGGGAGTATAGAATGAAACTAGAGGTCTATAACAATAACGACGAAAACGATAATTTTGGTGAGACGGAATACGAAGAAATTCGTAGTTTATCTAAAGAAGAATTGGCTAAGTATAGAGCATTTCAAGACAAGTGTTGGGAAGAATACAAGAATGAATGTCCTGAGGATTTTGATGAAAATGGAAATTATGATGAAAAAGGTTGGGTGGCCTTCCTTGAAGAGTGCTATTGTCAAGAGTGCTTTGAAGATTACGTTTATTTAGAGGAAAGTGTGAAAAAAGGGGAGCATTTTTATGATGAATATACCGTGGAACTCAATGCTTATGTCCGTTACGTAGATTTGGATCATCCAGTAAGATATTGTAAAGTATTTTTTGTGGATTTGGATGATAAAGAAGTTGTTGACGAAAAAAGATTCAATCGTACAATATGGATAACGGAAGACGAGTATGTACAGATACTTGCCGATTATTTGCACGACTCAAGAGTGATGATTTCACATTTGCGTGACAATTATCCTAGAATCTACAAAATGATTTCCGAATATGGGATTAAAGATAACCATACTTGGTCTGTAATCTTTGAAGAAATCAGAAAGGATGCGAATGCAATCCTTTACGATTGGAATTTGAAATTGTGATAGAAGGTTATGATTATCCTGATTTTACTGAAACAATCACAATATCAGAAGAAACAGTATTGCCATGATTATGATATGCCTAAATAAGGGGTGTATCAAAACTCTATTAATCAAAGTTCTTAAAGGGAAATAAAATGGGAAAAACGGAAACTAATTTTTAAGAACGAATAATGAGACATTGTTCTTGTCATTCTGTAGCTTAATGCTTGCGAATCAATCCATGTCTACTGGGCTGGATGATGATTCATTCTATATTTATCTTTTATTCCAGCACCGACCAAAGCACCGAATGTGCTTCCGATAATGATTGTCGTTGCGTTGACTATTGATCCAAGCATTTGTGATATGAATTTGTTGGGGCAAAAGTAGTGAAAAATTGGCTATCAATTTTGCATTCATTACTTCAAAATTTGATGGCGATGTACTCTCTCCTTGTACATTGCGACAATTATCTTCGCTACTTCACAATTTGCCTTCTTCATTGCATAATAAAACCCCGGAAGTAAAAAAACTTCCGGGGTTTATATCAATATAGCTTGAAACTTATTCTTACTTAGAGAAAAGTTCAATTTCTACACGACGGTTCTTTGCACGACCTGCAAGAGTAGAGTTAGAAGCGATTGGGTTGGCTGAACCATAACCTTGCGACTGGATGTGAGCTGCTTTAACTCCTTGTTTGATCAAGTAGTTCTTGACTGCAGCTGCACGGTCTTTAGACAACTTAAGGTTCTTTACTGCGTTTCCTGAGCTATCAGTGTAACCCTTTAGGAATATCGACCACTCTGGGTGAGACTTAAGCAACATAGCCAAACCGTCTAGAGAAGAGTATGACGACTGCATAATGACAGCCTTTGCAGACTCGAATTCAAGCTGAGCAAATGCAGTCTTGATGATTTCGTCCTCTGCCTTAGTTGGTACGTAACGAACTGGCTGACGAGTAGATCTGATATGAGCGTCAAGAGAATCCTGAGTTAACTTGACCTGTTGCTCTAGTTTCTTGATTGCTTCGTTCTTGTTAGCAATCTGCTCCTCAAGTTGGGCAAGATTCTGCTCGCAGTTATGCTTTTGCTCCTCAAGCAGTGGAGTCAAATCAGGAGCTTCTCTCTTAGGTTCATAATTTTCCCAAGACATGTTACGGATGTTTCTCTCTCCACCAAATTTGAAACGAACCTCCAAATTACCACCGAAAGTTATATGACCACCTTCTGGATAACAACTACGCAAGCGGTACATAAGAGTTCCCTCCAATCCTAAAGCTATATATTTGCTTACATTGTACTCAATCTGACCAGCACCATAAGCACCAAGCACAAATCTATTGTCTTCAATAGGAGTATGTGTATAGTTTCCTTTTTCGTAGTTTTCCCATACACCATAAGTTCCGACAATACCAGGATTAACGAATATATTAAGCTTCTGTAATCCGTTGCTTCTATAAGGAGCTATGATGTTCGACAAGTTGAATGAAGAGTAAAGAAATATGTCGTGGTTAACAGCGTCATAAATCTCCTGATTGTTCATTGCATACATGTACTGCAAACCTAGACCCCAACGAGGGGAGAATGTGGCCTCAGTGAATATTCCGAACTGACAGTTCTTTGTTCCACCAAGCGAATGGTCTTCATCAGCGATAGGTGCCCATCTCAGGTAGTTTAAACCTCCCTTTAGACCAAGAGACCAGTGACAAATTTTCTTTGCAGAAGCAGTATCTGCTGTAGTTTGCTCCTCTTGAGCGAAAGCATTGCAAGCAAGTGAAGCTACAGTTGCTAACGCTAAAATCTTCTTTGACATTTTTAGAAAGTTAAATTAGTCCTTATTTATTTCTAAACTGGCTATTTAAAGCTGCCAATTTATGATATAATTAATGTAATATTTCAATCCAACATCAATTTGAGCGCAAAGATAATCATTTTATTATTGAAATGTCTAAAAAAAGGATTACTTTATCTATTTATTTACATTTATTTACAATTAAGAGTTGTCTCTCATGAATTTTTATTCAAATTTTAATCGTCGATCAATATGCATTAGGGCTTATTAGATGCGTTGACTATGGATCCAAGCATTTGTGATATGAATTTGTTAGGGCAAAAGTAGTGAAAATTTGGCTATCCTTTCCTTTGGATATTTGTGCTTGGAATAAACATCTAACATTATGAATGTTAGTTAAATGACGAATCACATAAGGAGAATGATTTTTATTTTCTCCTGAATAAAATATCGTAATCGATTTAATTTTCAGTCCGTTGAATCATTGTTTTTGGGTATTTCTTATGCTTTTGAGCATATCTACTTTTGCACTCCGAAATCAGGAAAGTCATTTTTCCTGACTCTCAAAAAACAATGTTTAATTCAAAAATTAGATTTATGAAAATTAAAAAGTTTATGGCAATGATGATTGCTGCGGTTGCTCTATGTTTAGGTTTTGCATCTTGTGATGATGATGACGACGATGATGCTCCAGCACCTGCAAAAGTGTCTCTTGCAACATCTCTTGCTGGCGACTACACTGGTGAGTATTCACTAACAGTGTCGACTTCTGCGTCGACAGATACAGTCACTTATTCAATCAAGATGATCGACGACACACATGTCAGTTTGACTACTCCATCTGCTGGATCTGGTGCTATGGCTCTTCCTTCAATCACAATTGACAATATACCTGTTAGTTCATCTTCAGTTTCAGGAAAGGAAGTTATCTCTGCTTCTGTAGCAAGTGTTTCTGGCTCGATTGTTGTCAATGATGTAGAGAAGGCTTACACATTCACAGATCTTGTTATCGCAAACACAGGCAACAAAGTTTCAATCGCTTACAGTTTGCAGTATGGCAAGATGCCGATGGCAATGGTCTGCTCGTTTGTTGGTGAAAAGTAATAGTCAAAATTCTTGATAAATGAATCAAAGAATTATTGTGTCTACTCTGTTTGCTGGTATTGCTTCGGCCGTACTGGCTGCAGGTGGCAAAGCAGTATCAAAGAATGGTAGTAAGGTGGGGCAGGAAGAAGCGGTGTTTGATACTGAATTAGAAGAGCTGGTTGTTACAGCTACTCATACCCCAAAAACACTGATGGATGTACCTGTGGTCACCCGTCTTATTTCTCTCCCCGATATAAAAAAGGTCGACGCTACTAATATTCAGGATCTTCTTACGCAAGAGTTGCCTGGATTAGAGTTTGGTTTGGCTATGAGCCAGGAGACGTCGCTCAATATGAGTGGATTCGGAGGGAATGCAGTGCTCTTTCTTGTCGACGGTGAACGTATGGCTGGAGAGACAATGGATAACACTGATTATAATCGTCTGAATCTGGATGACGTGGGAAAGATAGAGATAGTGAAGGGTGCTTCGTCTGCTCTGTATGGATCGAATGCTGTGGGTGGTGTTATAAATATCATCTCACGTGAGTCGACGGAACCATGGACTGCCAACGTGAATTCACGCTATAGTACTACTGGTGATGAATGGCGTAATGGTGCTAATTTCTCATTCAACAATGGAAAATGGAATTCTCAGACAAATTTCCAGCAGACAAAAATTGATCCTATAAAATTATCATCTGGGCCTACGTCGGAAGAGAAGGCTCTTGCAGCTTTGCTTGGCCAGACAATAGAAGAGGATAAATCAAATATAAAGAAACTCTTCGGACAAAAGTCTTATAATATCAAGGAGCGTCTTAAATTCTCTGCATCGGATCATCTGAAATTTATTGCTCGTGGAGGATATTTCTATCGAGAGAGTCAACGTGAGACTTACAACTATCATTTCAATGGCTATAGTGGTGGATTGAAAACGCTTTATGATTGGAAAGATGGGAAGAATCTTGAGGTGTCGTATGCTTATGATCAATATGACAAAGCAAACTATACTCCAGACGGAATCCGCACACATGATCATGACTATCGCAATTCACAGCATACTGTCCACACTCTCTATAATCATCTTTTCAATAAGAAGAATGTATTGACTGTTGGTGCTGATTTCTTGCACGATTATCTTACTACTTATCAGTTTCTTGACAATTCTGAGCACGACCAGAATAATGTGGATGCCTATGCTCAGTTTGATTATAATCCGACAAAACGTTTCAATGTTGTCGGCAGTGTGAGATATGACCATTTCTCAGCATCTAATCAAGGAGCTTTGACTGCTCGTCTTGCTACTGTGTATAAGTTCAATAAGGTGACGCTTCGAGCAAACTATGCCAATGGGTTCCGTGCTCCGTCGCTCAAGGAGATGTATATGCATTTCGACATGGGAAACATGGGGTATATGATTATAGGTAATCCTGAAGTCAAACCAGAGAAGAGCAACAATTTCAACTTGGCTGTGGAGCATAGCAACAAGGTTACGGATGCTGGAGTTTTTAGTGGCCAGTATAACATGACGTTGATGGGCTACTGTAATATCTTTGACAAGCGTATCACTAGTGTCGGACGTTATTGGGTTGTAGATGAGAGTTATAAGGATGGAGGATATCAGGTGATGTATGACGATAGCCGAATCCGTGAAGATGGAGATAATTATATATTCACAGCAGACGACGGTACCGAATACAAAGCGTTGACAAGTTCTCTTTATTGGAATGAGGATGGAATCAAGGTGTTTGGAACAGATTTCAGCGCACAATATCGTTTCGACTTCGGTTTGGGGCTCCGATACAATTATGCTTTCATGCACGAAAGTGGCAATGTAGTCGATTCCCAATTCACTCAGCCTCGTTCACACACTATGACATGGCGTGCCGACTACGACCATAAGTTTACCAAAAATTATGGAATAGGTTTATCTCTGTCTGGCCGACATATGGGCAAACCGCAATCCAAACGTAAAGATGTGGATCAGGGCTATACACTTTGGAAACTGATGTTCCAACAGCATATCTGTAAAGGTGTCCATGTGAATTTTGCAGTCGACAATCTTTTCAATTATATTCCAAAAACTTACTACTATAGTTCCCCAATGACAACGGGCTCTAATTTCAGCGTCGGTCTGTCGCTTGATATTGACAAATTAGTAAAAGACAAATCCCAAAAAGAAAAATTATGATTTCAGAGAAAGCAAAACGCATCTGGAAACATATCGGCATTGCAGTATTAGTCGTTCTGTCTCTTACTGCAATAGTTGCGATGTGGAACAAATTGTTCTCTCGCACTCGTGTGGCGTTCATTCACTATCAGGCCACAACACTTGGCGAGATCAATAAAGCAAACGACAATCCGTTTGTTACAATAGAGGAGCTGCCACTTGATCGTCTTGATGACATTGACGATTACGACATGGTGTTCGTGAATGCTATGGGCATACGCCTCACGGAGGAACAACGAGATAAGATACAGATGGCAGGTTGGACCGGAACCAATATCCTGACGACTATGGCTGTCAATCCAGACAACTATATAGTAAGTGTGGATAGTGTGACTGCCGACACCCTCAATGCCTATCTGCGTGGAGCGTCACGCCAGAATTATCGATCGATGTTGAATTATATCCGCCAGAATGTAGATGGAAAGATAATCAGCAAAGGAGAAGTGATGGGTGTGCAGCCAACTCCAGAAGGCTTGTTTTCGCATCCAGACGTAGAAAAACCGATGGAGGAAAATGTATTCTTCGACAATATCAAGGACTATGAGGATTATTTGAAAAAGCATGGCTTGATGAAGAACGATGCGCCTAAAGTTATTGTGACTGGTATGATGGGTAATCCGGACGATTTGATTCTTGCGTTGGAGAAGAGTGGCAATAACGTTTATCGTGTGATGAACCTTAACCGATTGATTGATACTCTTTCTGTCATACAGCCTATGCATTTCAATGCTGTGGTTAATCTTGCTCATGGCAGGTTGGGAGATAAAGCAGTGAAATGGTTGGATAGTCAGAATATCCCTCTGTTCAATACGCTTAGCATTAATCGTTTGGATTCAGAATGGGAGGATGACAAACAGGGAATGTCCGGAGGATTCATGAGTCAGAGTCTTGTTGTGCCAGAACTTGATGGAAGCATTCGTCCGTATGTCCTTTTTGCACAACGTATAAACGAGGATGGATTTCATGAACAATATACTATTCCTGAGAGACTGGAAAAATTAGTGGATGCAGTCAATAATTATATTTCTCTCCAGCAGATTCCAAACAAAGATAAAAGGATAGCTATAGTTTACTTTAAGGGCCCAGGAGAGCAATCTCTAACAGCGTCTGGATTGGACGTAGTTTCGTCGCTATATAATCTTCTTGACAGAATGCGACAGGAAGGCTACAATGTGAACGGGCTTCCAAATAATAGTGATGAACTGGCTGAACTTCTTCAGAAGAAGGGTAGTCCGATTTCTGATTTCTCTATCCTTGATGAGAGACCAGACACAGTTGTCAAAGTCCGGTTAGGCAATGTCGCTTTGCTTCCTCAACCTCTTGCAGGACACGGTGAAAACACATTCCAGATTGTTCACGGAACGGACAATGATCCGGTTGCTGAATTCCAGAATGCCTACTATTGGATTCAGAATACATTTAAGGCAGACGCAATGATTCATTTTGGCACACATGGTGGACTTGAATATACACCACGTAAACAGGTTGCCCTGTCTTCCAACGACTGGCCGGATAAATTGGTAGGCTCTGTCCCTCATTTCTACATCTACACTATTGGCAATGTGGGTGAGGCTTTGATTGCAAAACGAAGAACTTATGCTGGCATCCAGAGCCATATTACAGCACCTTTCCTTGAGAGTAATCTGCGAGGTGCATACAAGAACCTTAGTGATGCTATTGCTGATTACAACAAGAACCCCAACGATGGTAATTCGTTAAAAGTCAAGAAAATTGCTGTAGGCATGGGAATCCATCGAGATCTTGGTCTTGACTCTATGTTGAGTAATGCATGGAATGAAACTGAAATAGCTAAGGTTGAGCAGTTTGGCGAGGAGATTGCCAACGAGAAGATAGTAGGTCAGCTTTACACTATAGGAGTTCCGTATGAGCAGGCAAGAATTGAGTCGTCCGTTTATGCAATGGCTACGGATCCAATCGCTTATGGTCTATACCACCTTGACAAACAGTTGAATCGTACAAAAGTTGATGCAGAAAAGCATAAATCATTGTTCACTTCGCATTATAAAGCTTCTGCAAAAACTCTCGTTGGTAAACTTATAAATTCCAATGAACAGGTAAATGACGCTTTCATCTGTCAGACTGCTGGTATCTCTCAATCCCAACTTGACAAGGCAAGAGAGATTGATGCATCCAAACATGGATCTGGCGATATGATGAGCATGATGATGGGAGGAGCTAAACCAAGAATGCAGAATCATAAAAGTGAAACTGATTCATCTAAAAAAGTTGAAACAGATTCTGCAAAACATCCGTCAAAACCTCATGGTCATCCTTCTATGTCTGGGATGGATCCACGCAAGGCACTGCAGATGGCAAAAATGGCAGGAGCTTCACCAGAGGCATTGAAGAAAATGGCTGCTGCTATGGGACTTGGAGGAAAGGGTAGTGGCAAAGATAACGTGAGTAGCATGATGGCTCAGATGGCTGCAATGAAGAAAACATACAGACGAGAGGAAACTGATCTCGCTGAGGCTATCATCGAAGTTGAGCAGACAATGAAGAATGTGGCTCACTATAAGAAGATGCTTATGGAGTCGCCCAAACTTGAACTTGCTTCTATGATGAATGCATTGAATGGTGGTTATACAAAGCCTAGTAGTGGTGGAGATGCCATTGCTAATCCACGTGCTTTGCCAACAGGAAGAAATCTGTACGGTATCAATGCTGAGAATACTCCTACTGAAAGTGCTTGGGAGAAGGGCAAGGAATTGGCTGAGAATACAATCAAAATGTATAAGGAACGTCATCACGACTCCATTCCACGCAAAGTTAGTTTCACATTCTGGTCTTCTGAATTCATTGAGACCGGAGGAACTACTATGGCACAGGCATTTTATCTTCTTGGTGTAGAACCTCTACGCGATGCATTCGGCAGAGTGACGGATATTCGGCTTATTCCAGTCAAAGAACTTGGCAGACCTCGTATTGACGTGGTGGTGCAGACATCCGGACAATTCCGTGACCTTGCAGCTTCACGTCTGTATCTAATCAATCGTGCGGTTGAGATGGCTGCTGAGGCTAACGACGGAGAAGTGCCAAATTTGGTAAAGGAGGGTGTAGATGAATCTGAACGTTCTCTTATTGAGTCTGGAATATCACCTAAGGATGCCCGAGAGATGTCAACATTCAGAATCTTCGGCGGTTTGAATGGCGGTTATGGTACAGGCATTCAGCAGATGGTGCAAAAGGGTGATAGCTGGAAAACCGAAGATGAGATTGCCGACACTTACATAAATAATATGTCTGCATTCTACGGTTCTGAGGAATATTGGGAGAAGGCGTCAAAGGTCGCATTCAAAGCCGCACTCACACGTACAGATGCAGTGATTCAGCCACGTCAATCGAATTCCTGGGGTGCATTGTCGCTCGACCATGTGTATGAGTTTATGGGAGGAATGAATCTCGCCGTACGCAATGTGACTGGCAAGGATCCCGACGCATACTTCGCCGACTATCGCAATCGTAGCAACAACCGGATGCAGGAGCTTAAGGAGGCAATAGGTGTGGAAAGTCGCTCTACAATACTAAATCCTACTTATATCAAGGAGAAGATGAAGGGTGGAGCTAACGAGGCTGGCGAGTTTGCAGAGGTGGTGCAGAATACTTATGGATGGAATGTGATGAAGCCAGAAGCTATTGATGATCAGTTGTGGAATCAGATCTACGATATCTATTTCAAAGACAAGATGAATCTGGGTGTAGATAAATTCTTGCATGATCAGAATCCGGCCGCAATGGAGCAGATGGCTCACACTATGGTGCAGACTATAGAGAAGGGTTTATGGAAGACGTCGCCGGAGACACTTAAGGATCTTCAAAACATAGAGAATACACTCCACTCTGAGGCAGAGGCAAGAATGCGTAGCCAAATGGATAGCAAAGACGAACAGAAAGCAGGAACGGTGATGAA
The DNA here is from genome assembly GCA_045642085.1 of Paludibacteraceae bacterium. Taxonomy (GTDB): domain Bacteria; phylum Bacteroidota; class Bacteroidia; order Bacteroidales; family Paludibacteraceae; genus UBA1723. The sequence goes on from JAZUIF010000109.1 coordinate 23,480, forward strand.
AAAGGAGACTTTAGCAGATGCTCCTGAGACGACAAACACTGTCGTTACAACATCAGTAGTGCTTGCTATAGTAGTTGCGGCAGGTGTGGTGCTTATCCTTGTAATTCGCAAACGAAGAAAGGAGGAGGACGAATAGCAGATGGAAACTGTGGTATTGGTGTTGATGCTTGTTGTCATCTTCATGACATGGTTGAAACTCACATTTCTGAAACTATGGCAGATGGCACTTGTTGCTGTCTGCTGCTCCCTCTTCATAGGATTTTCGTGGCAATACGCTGTCATGCAGAGCAGGAATGAGATTGGGGAATTCCTATCCAATCATAAACTTATGCTCGACACTTCTGTTATTCTGACTATTGAAGTGTTATGGCAGATGGCTTACTGTTTGCTGTCTGGTAAACTACTTTATGGAGAGTCAGTTACTTGTCGCACCATTTGGATATATCGAATTTTAAGATTCTTCCCAGGAATCCTTATTCTTCCCGTATTGTTCTATTTGCAGATAGAGATGATGTATCTTATTCATGGCATCGACTTTGCAGTCATCTCATGGAGCTTTGCAGCAGTAGTTTTTATTTTGGTGATTGGAGGTTCCTTCGTATTACGTTGGCTTTTGCCGCAGAAGGGTTTACGTCTTGAGATTTTATTTTTATCCTCATCGTTAGTACTGATTCTTGGAGTTGTCGCTACGGTAAACGGAACGACCAACTTCAAAGGATCAGATCCTATAGAGTGGGGTGCATTATGGACTTTCGCCTTTCTTGCATTAGTTTGTTCAATTATAGGTTATGTAAAATTCAAATTCAAAAAATCAAAATGGAATTAATATCAGATATTCTTTATTGGATCAGTACCGGATTGCTAGTGCCGGTCATTGTCATACTTATTATTTTATTTGTCAGAGCTTTGCTGCTAGTTGGCAGTTTCTTTGGACAGTATCTAGCCATTAGAAAATCGTCGGCACAAGTACGCAAGGCTTTGACAGGTGTTACTCCGGGTACACTTGATGCTGTGTTGGAGAATCTGCCAAAGAATAATAACACGCTCGTCATCGAGTATATCAAACGAATGATTGATGCGAAAGACGACAAGGCAGAGGTCAAAAGATTATTGTCGGAGTTTGAGATTGCTGCCGACAAGGATCTTGGGTTGTGCAAGATGCTGACTAAACTTGGTCCGATGATGGGACTTATGGGAACATTGATACCGATGGGTCCGGCTCTTGCTGGTTTGGCTTCTGGAGATATAGATTCAATGGCACGCAATATGCAGGTGGCTTTTGCCACAACTGTTACTGGACTGGTAGCGGCGGCCATTGGTTATGTCACTCAACAGGTGAAGCAGCGTTGGTATCTGCAAGACATCACAAATTTGGAATACTTATCTGAAATAATAGGAAAATGAGACATTCACCTCTAAAGAACAACGAGGAAGACGACCCAATGTCGACGGTATCAAACCTGTTCGACGTCGCTATGGTGTTTGCTGTCGCCTTGATGGTGGCACTCGTTACACGTTTCAATATGACGGAGATTTTTTCGCAGGAAGATTTCAGCATTGTGAAGAATCCCGGGAAGGAGAATATGGAGATCATCACCAAAGAGGGTAAGAAAATCAATAAATATACTCCTTCCGAAGACCAGTCGGCTAATGACCAGAAGAAAGGGAAGAAAGTAGGAGTCGCTTATCAACTTGAAAACGGAGAAATTATCTATGTCCCAGAATAATAAGAAACTTTTGACCTGGAGGTCTTGGCATAAATGGGTCGGCATAGTCTTTACTATGTTTATCCTTATATTCTGTTTCAGCGGTATCATTTTGAATCACCGCCAGTTCTTCTCTTCATGCGAAGTGTCTAGGTGGTGGCTGCCGTCGGCTTACCATATTAACAACTGGAATCAGAGTGTTGTCAAGGGAACTTTGAAAACAAATGATGGCTTGTTTGTCTATGGTCAGACGGGAGTGTGGAAAACTGACGATAAATTTGAGCATTGGCAAGATTTTAACAAAGGAATAACAGAAGGTGTAGATAATCGCAAGATAAGCAATGTGGTATGCACATCTGACGGAACTCTGTGGTGTGCCGGGCTATATGATGCTTATAGATACGATAGTGTCGCTGCTCAGTGGACAAAGCTTCTGCTTCCTGAAAATGAAGAGAGAATAAGCGACATTACACTTCGTGGAGATACAGTTGTAGTGCTGACTCGCTCATCAATCTACGAGGCAGTAGCTCCTGTTTATTCTTTTGTCGAGTGCCCTGTTAACAGACCTAATGGCTATGAGAATAAGGTGACGCTATTCAAGACTGTCTGGATGCTGCATAGTGGTGAACTGTTTGGCTATGGAGGCAGACTTGTTGTCGATGCAGTGGCCATTGTCATTATTATACTATGCATCACAGGTTTTGTCTTTTTCATATTGACTTATACCATCAAGCGTAAAGATGTGGTCAAGATAGAACCCAAGCGACAAATTGGTTGGATGAAGTGGAATCTTAAGTGGCATAAGAAATTAGGAGTTTGGACAATCGTGCTGACAGTAATCCTTGCAGTGACAGGAATGTGCTTACGTCCACCTTTGATGATTCCGCTTGCAATGACAAAAGTCTCGCCATTGCCTGGGTCATCTTTATCTAATGAAAATGTCTTTCATGACAAGTTGAGGTCTATCCGATGGGATGATAACTTGCATTCTTGGCTTTTGTCTACAAGTGATGGATTTTACTCAATCTCAGAAGATCTGCACAACTCTGCAGTGGAAAAAATGACCAATGCACCGTCGGTCAGTCCGATGGGTATGAATGTCTTTTGTAGAAATCCAAAAACAGAGAATGAATGGTTGGTTGGCTCGTTCAGTGGTTTGTTCCGTTGGAATCCTAAGAATGGAACTGTTGTTGATTATTTCACAGGAGAACCTCCTCTGGCTACTCATGGCAGACCAGTTGCAGGACATGCAGTCACTGGCTGGACCACTGACTTGACTTTCACTCATGGAGAGCCTGCGATATTTGAATACTCAGCTGAACCTAGTGTAGAACTGCCTGCCATGCCGGAGGTTTTGAAGGAACAACCGATGTCACTTTGGAACTTTGCGCTTGAATTGCATGTTGGCAGATGCTATGAACCGTTCATGGGATCAGCTGTGTCAGTGTTGTTTGTATTTCTAAGTGGATTGTTGCTGACTTTGATCCTTGTCTCTGGTTATATAATACAGAAAAAAAGTTGATGATTAATTCAAACATTTGTGATATGAATTGATTGTTGAGGATAACATTAGTAAAATAGGGAGAGTTTTGAAAAATAACAAACTTATGTGATAATACAATTGTTCAAAATAGTGTAATTTTGCATTAACAAAAGAAATTGAATTATGGCAGCAATAGCACAATCACTTACAGAGTTGGTCGGTAATACACCGCTACTTTCATTGAATAAGTTTTCTGCAAATAAGGGCTTAAATGCACCTATTATTGCAAAGGTAGAGTTTTTTAATCCAGGCGGAAGTGCAAAAGACCGTATCGCTTTGGCTATGATAGAGGATGCTGAGGCTAAGGGGATTTTGAAGCCAGGAGCTACAATCATCGAGCCTACATCTGGTAATACAGGAGTTGGACTTGCTTTGGTGAGTGCAGTCAAGGGTTATCATCTTATTCTTACAATGCCTGAGACAATGAGTGTTGAGCGTCGCAACCTAGTGAAAGCTTATGGTGCAGAGGTTCGTCTTACAAAAGGTAGTGAAGGTATGGCGGGAGCTATCAAGGAGGCGGAATCGTTGAGATCCAGCATTCCTGGATCAGTTATTCTTCAACAGTTTGAGAATCCAGCTAACCCTGCAAAACATTATGCTACAACTGGTCCTGAGATTTGGGCTCAAACAGAGGGAAAGATAGATATCTTTGTAGCAACTATTGGTACTGGTGGTACTATCAGTGGTATTGCTAAGTATTTGAAGGAGAAAAATCCTGCAATCAAGGTTTATGGTATCGAGCCTTCTACTTCAGCTGTCCTTAATGGTAAACCAAGTGGACCTCATAAGATACAAGGAATCGGAGCTGGCTTTATCCCTAAGACATATAACGCTGATGTTGTAGACGAGGTGTTGATGATTGATAATGATGATGCCATCCGCACAGGTAGAGAGTTGGCTCAGCAGGAAGGTCTACTTGTAGGTATTTCTTCTGGAGCTGCTGCTTTTGGAGCATCTGTTGTGGCTAAGCGACCAGAGAACAAGGGTAAAACAATAGTTACTTTGTTGCCAGATACAGGAGAACGTTACTTGTCGACAGTATTATTTGCTTTTGATGAGTATCCACTATAAGAAGTAAGAATATTCTAAATAAAAAATCCCGACCATATATGTGGCCGGGATTTTTGTTTTGTGACAAAAAAGAAGTGCCGTCGTTATTTAGTCGATGATGGATCATTGATCAAACCAATGAACAATATTTCTTGTGTGTATGGATTGTCAATTGTTACGATAAATGGACGGTTGACGTCAAAGTCGACATATATTTCCTCTACAATACCTGTCGTTGCCATTGGAATAATTGTCACTGCAGCTCCTTTAGCTCCATCTTCATCTATTTCTAGATGTGCAAGCTGTTTTATTCCGTCTACTGCCACTCTTTCGGCAATATTGTTGTATTCAGCAGCGAACATATCGTCTAGACCCATTTCTTTCATGGCTTTGTCAATTGTGATTTCTGTGTCGATATTGAACTTTGGCAATGAGAGGTTGGCTGTGGTAACGACATAATGACCTTCCTCGTTTGTCTCTCCATGTTTGTATGGAATGTTGTTAAGATCAAATTCAGAAAGTGCTTCTT
>JAZUIF010000110.1:0-13505 GCA_045642085.1 Paludibacteraceae bacterium
GAACTTGTGATAATTACAAATGAAAATGAGATTTTACCTTGACGACGTTACCCTATAAAAGAATTCGGTGATAATTGATTTTTCGAGTATGATAAGAGAATATAATATTATTTAGTAATTTTGCATTATTGTTTTGAAGACGTGAATATCCTCGTCTTTCGGATTAATATTAATTTAGTGTTAAAATGGAAAACTTTTATATACTTTATTTCGTTTTATTTGCCATAGCGATTGGCATTTCGATTTATTTGATCAATTATGTCAGAAAGGAGTATAGTTTATACAAACTCTTTTCAGGAGACAAAGTAAAGATGCGTGCGTTGTTGGCAAAAGACGCAAAACGTTTCCACATGAGTATTGTCTATCTGATGACATATTTGACTCGTTCCAATGGTATCAATAAGGTACAGGACGACAAACTACGCTTGATTATCCGCTATATTGTAGAGGTTATGCCTATTGAATATCAGTTGGATGCTGTCAAGGTTCTCAAATATCTTACTGATAGAGAAAAGAAAAGTGGTAAAAATAAATATCATGAATCAATTGTCAACATCGATGCGTTCAAGAATGGTAAATATAAGACTTGCATTGAAAAAGGCGACAGCTCGTACCATTACACACATGATATCCATGCTGAAAGAATTGCAGAGGAGTTATCCTATTATTTGTCTGAAGACGATCGTCTGTATGTGATGTTCCTTCTATATCGTCTGGCGATACTTGACGGTGTCATCACAACTGATGGCTCTGATTCAGAATTAAATATGTTGAATGATTTGTGTATCGGTGGATTAAAGATAAACCAAAAGGATCTTGATGAATTGATAGAATCGTTCAAGAACGGATCAGACCAAGGTTGGTATGACAAACATTTCGACAACAAGGATGGTCGTTTTCCATCGTCGAACCTTTTGGCTAATGTTTTCCGCGTCGATTTGGATGAGTTGGCAAATTTGAAACAACGAGTCATCCATACCTCGTTCTTGGAGCCGATACAGATTACTTTGTATGTGACAGCAGCCATTGTTGGTATTCTGTATTTTATATTTAACGCCTTTAATGCTGATGTGATGACGAGAATCTATCCTGCCGGCTTCTTCTATATCGGTATGTTTTTGGTTGGAGTAATTGCATTTGCTAATTTCTTTGTTAAGCCATTGGATTCAGCTAAACTGTTTTTGTTGAGAACTGGTATTGAGGACAGTTTGCAACGTAGTGGTTTGATTTTGACAGCAACACTTTCTGGAATATCAATAATTCTTCTCTTTTTGATAGTGCCAAATTTCTTATTGGTTTTGGGTAATGAGAAATTCGGAAAAGATGAGGATGTTTATCATGTGACTGTTCCTGTGAATGGTACTTATGTTACTCATTCAAAGAATAGTACTTATTACCATGTTCAGTTTCCTGAAGTTAATTTTTCAACCAAAGGAGTTCAAGACGGTACTGAAAATGCCAATGGAATTTCTTCAATAAATTCATTTTGTTTGAAAACTTTGCCATGGTTGTCGGGCAAAAACTTGTTGGGCGCGAAAAACTTCCCATCGATGACGACGAAACAAGTTCATTCTGATGAATATATGAATGCCGACGGCAGATATATCAGATTGAATTTCAAAGTTGGTTATTTTGGTATGATATATCACAGTTCTTATCAAATCACTGATTTCAACGATGAAGATGATGTGATTGAGGACGAGGATACTATCATTTCTGCAGAGGATATCAATGATTTGAATCTTCATTAAACAAAAGGATTAAGCTACAAAATATTTGATAATGCGAAGATTAGGTACAATAATTGGGATGATGTTGTCAATAGCACCGTCGGCATTGATGGCATCTGAAATAGATACGATTGATATCCGCGTCGTTCTAGATCGTTCAGGTGACGCTTTCATCCAAGAGCGTTGGAAAGTCGACGTGGACGATAGCAACACAGAGTGGTATCTGTCGATGAAGAATTTCGGAAACATGGTGATTTCCGATTTCAAGGTTTATGACAATGATCAAAAGTACTATCTTTCTGACGATTCTCCATGGAACGTTGATCGTACAAGAGATGAGAAGGCTGGAAAATGTGGAGTGAAAAGCCTTTACGACAATGATTGCGAACTATGTTGGGGAGTCGGTTCATCGGGTCCACATTGTTGGACAGCCGAATATAAGATCAATGGATTTGTGAAGATGTACGACGACGGTTGTGGCTTCAACCACTGTTTCGTCAACCATGACCTTTCCTCTGGTCCAAAGTTCACTCGTACCACCATTACAATGGCGGACAATACCCCACTCTCTCCAGACAACGCACGAATCTGGGCATTCCAGTATCATGGCACATGTAAGTTTGTTGATGGCAAGGTGGTGGCTGAAAATATTGAGCCGTTGGACACTGACAACTCAATGATTGTGATGTGTTTGTTCCCGAAAGATGCATTCAATTCGTCGAATGTCGTCAACGATACTATTGGAACAATGAAATGGCAGGCTCTTGAAGGAAGCGATTATCTTGATAATTACTCAGATGAAGACTATGCCCAAGGTAAAAACGTGATTTGTAATGAGACTACATGGTGGGAAGAATGTATTTTCAGCTTACTAGTTATTATACTTGGTGGCTTCGTGTACATGTTGGGCTATGGCTTATTTTATTTATTTGTCGCCGTATTCTTATACTATGGAGCTGGACTTCTATGGAATGTAATAAGCCTACGACCTTTGAGAATATTCTTGCGTCGAAAGAAATTAATGGAAGGAACGACAAGCGAATATTTCCGAGCTGTTCCGGTAAATGGCAATTTGAATCGTGCTTTCCATATCATTGATGAGAACAACTATAAGATACTTCCAAAAGATAAGGATGATTTGTTGTCGGCATATATTGTAAGACTTATGTGTTACAAAGCGATATCAATTGTCTCTACAGTTGAGAATGGAAAGGTTGTGAGTCGTATGAAGATCAATAAGGACCTCAATATGTATGATCACCAAACAGAGAATGCCGCAGATATCAAATGCATGACTATAATGCATGAGATTCTGTTGAAGGCATCGGGAGACAATTTGATTTTAGAGAAAGGTGAATTGGAGACTTATCTCAAAAAGCATAGAGAGGATGCTCGCAAACTATTGAAATCTGCAGAAAAAGAAAATAAAGAAGATTGCACTCCAGAAGAATATCAGGAAGTTATTGGTTTGATGAATTATCTCAATGATTTCTTGAAATTAGGTAGACGTGGGGTTAGAGTTAACGAAAACGAAAACGAAAACCATCAGCAGAGTCTTCCTGAACATTCATCAGATGTAAGTGTTAATGGAACTGATGTTGCAGTATATCAAAAGACATCTAATACAGATGCACAAGATGCCAAGACAAACATGATGTACGACGAGTATGAGATGAAGATGTGGGATGAGTACCTTGTTTTTGCTACATTGTATGGAATGGCAGATAAGGTTATCAAAGACTTGAGAGAATATTGCCCTGATTATTTTGCTGTATCATACTTGGGTTCACAGCTTATTGATGAGACCGGTAGTGTAGTCAGCGACTTCTCATCGTTTACTGGAATACCAAAAATCAGCAATAGTATAGCGTCATCGGGAAGCTCATCAAGTTCAGGTGGCGGAGGATTCTCTTCACATGGTGGCGGTGGCGGACACTCCGGCGGTGGAGGTGGCGGTGGAGGCCGCTGATAATAGAGCTTAGAGAATGGACTGGTCAATATTTTTTTTGTTAATAAATGCAAAATAGAAGGATGAATATGAGTAAATATCAATATTACATTTGATTTTAGACGTATATTTGCATTATTATGTATTTGGCTTAAAATGAATTTATTCACGAAGCGTTAAAATTTATGAATATTAATAAATCGCGTATGATAAAAAAGTACTCTAGTAAAAAGCTATTTAGCTTATTTTTCTTGAGTGGATTGGCTATTTCTGTTCAAGCCCTAGATTGTGAAAATAATCTTGGATCCACATCATTTGAATTAAAAAGTGGTGTGCAAAGTTCACCTTATTATAGTATTGCAGATGTTGTTATTGATGGACCTTCTGGAGTGAACATAGAAACTACTCTATCAGATCCAAGTTCATTGGATGATTTTTCTACCTTAAATACATCTGTGGGTGCTGTTGTTTCGAATCCGTATATGCTTAATGATGAAGATTTGTCTCTGTTTAAGGATATGCCAGGAAATATGTTTGTGGTCAATCCCAAGGGGGATGGTAGATTATTTTCTATCAGAATTTCTGGAGTAAAGGAGAGCTCTGAATTTGAGGTGACATACACATTGTGTAATATTCTAAATCCTAATACTCCTGAGTTGGAAGATGCGATACCGGGTTATCTTAAGCAAAATCCAGGATGGAAAGAAACTGTAAAATTGGAAGAAATTAAAGTTGGCACAAACTATTATCCTTCTAATAAATCTTGCATGGATGGAATTGATTATTATGGTCAAGATACTCCTTTGACATTAGCAGATGGATGCAAGACATATTCCTTTAAAGGATCAGTTTCCAAAGGTGAATCAGATTTTACATTCGATATCTACAATTATTATGCTATTCTTCCCTTACCTTTCGGAATAAAAGATGTGAAGGTGACAGGATGTATAGTTCCGAAGGTTGTTTCTCGTAATGGATTGAATGTTTGCATTGGAGAGTATGTCAATCTTTCATTAGACAGAGATTATAAAGCAAGTTCTTACGAATGGATGATGAAATCCCCTAAGGGAGAATTCGAACCTGTTGGCGATAATCAGAATTTGATTGTTGAATTGAATGACATGGGTGCTTATTCATTCTGTTGCTTGGTAGATGGAATATCTACTGATACAATTGACATCAACACAAAAGCTTGTTGTGCAATTAATGGAATCCCAACATCAAGAAAATGTATCTTTAATGATGATTTCGGCTATTTTGTGGATGATCATACCTATGTCGACGCAAATGGCAATGTCCAAATAACACCAAGCTCATTTGCTCCGATGCGTGCTGATGTAGATTTCGAAGTACCAAAACATGAATTTGACAATCATGGTGATATCTATGATGGATATTATTCTATAGTAGTACCAACTCCCAAAGGTATTGCTACAACAAATTCATTGGGCTATGCCACATGGTGGAGTGTGTTGACAACTGACCACACATCTCTTGAGACTGGAAGAAAAAACGGAGCAGCTTTTTTGGTTAATGTAGCACCTGCCTATAAAGGTGTTGTTTATCAAAGAACCGTTGATGGTCTTTGCCCTGGTTCAGAAATTATGGCTGAATCTTTTATTGGAGATATAGGAGGAGGAGGTAGTGCAGCTATCTTCCTAATTAAGGATGCAGAAACCGGAGCCGTTATTGCAGAATCAGAGATTCAAAATACTTTGGAATATGAAGGTTGGCACAGAATTGAATTACTCTTTATTGTGCCAGAGAATGTCTCTTCAGTTTTGGTAGAAATAGAAACTGTTGGAGAGAAATGGACAAATGGATGCGACCTAGTTATCGATGATGTCAGACTTTATACATGTTCGTCTCCAACAATTCCATTGTTCATAAACGAGACATTGGAAACAAGTAAGACAATTAGTGAAAATGGAAGCTTCACTTTAGAAGCTCCTGTTTCAGGATTGTTGACAAACTATTATGGCGGTAAGCAACTATACCTATTCCAGCATAGTTCAGATAAGAATAATTGGAAGAATGTAGCTGTAGCTTCATCTGAAAATACTATTGAGCTTGAGACTTCACTTTTCCCTGATACAATTAACTATTTCCGTGTGATAGCAGCATCAGAATCTACAATGAAGGATTTGATGGAAAATTCAAATATCCTTGATGAATGGAGTTGTGATAAAGCTTTTTCTTATTCTGTATCCAATTTAGTAGATGTTACTAATCTGGCTCCACAGATAAATGACACTACTTCGATATCCAACACAACAAACGAATCAAGAATCAGTTACTATGTAGATGGTAAGAAGTTGGTTGTCAACGCCGCTGAGGGAAGCAATGTAATGATCTCTACTCCACTTGGTTTGGTGCTAGCCAACGTGAAGATGGAAAGCAGTAGCGTCGCATTTGAACTAAAAGATCAGAATCTTGTGATTTTAGTTGTAGATGGAATCGCTTATAAAGTGATTGTTAAGTGACCGACGTCTATAATATTTCATAGGGCCAATCCATAAAGGGTTGGTCCTTTTTATTTATAATTTTGAATTGATTCTTTCGTTCAAAATCATGTAGACATAATCAAAAACATTTTATTATCAAAATTTGTTTTGTTATAAACAAATTGATAAATTTGCAAATAATTCGACTACCCAATGACAGAATTGGGAGTTTAGTCCAATGATTAAACAAAACAAAAAATACAAAGAACAATGATTATCAAAGCATTAAACGGAGGTAAACTCCTTTGCCTTATGGCAGCAGTAGCAGGTGCTATGGCACTTGGATCATGTAACAAGGACGATGATGAGCCAGAACCAGCTCCAGCTCCTGTAACTCCAGTTGACACAACTCCAGTGAAGGTTATCTATCCAGATGAGTTTTATAAAAGAGTTAACGATACAAGAGATACTCTTAATACAGGAGATACAATCAAGGCAAACACATTGCTTGTTAACGGAGTTAACTCTGATTCAATCAGCGTTGATGTAATCTTGCGTAACGAAGTAAATGTTGATTCTTCTTCAGTTATGTTCACTCTTAACAACAAATACCTAGGTAAGGTAAATGTTAGTGGAAAGTCTTCTATTCATGATTCTATTTACAGCATCAAGTTCCCAACTATCGAGGGTGATTATTCTTTGTCTGTAAATGGCAAGTCTAGAAGTTTCGCTGTTGCAAGTACAGGCAAGGATCTATCTAAGACATCAAGATCACTTTCTAACAAGTATTCAGTTAATCTTGATGCCGATAACAAGTCAATTTTAGGAATTGAGTTCGCAGCAAAAGAAAAGATTACTGTTGCTCATATAAAGAGTTCTACAGGTAAATTAATTAATCTTACTGACGAGAAGTACAATGAATACATATCAACTACTCTTTCAAATATCACTGACGAGATCGATAATGATATGAAAAACGCAGAGGATTTTCTTCCTCTTGAAGGATTGAACGCTTTCGAGTACATCGATGCAAATAATAAGATCTACATCTGCAAAGTTGTTAAGTCAGAAGGAGCTAATTCAACAGAAGTAACAATTGAGATTGCATATTAATGAAATGATAGTTTTTATCTAACAATTCATTAAACATAAATAAAGCCCGGCATTTATGTCGGGCTTTTGTTTTACTTTTTGGGGGCGGGCAACCTCACTAGTTGCCCATTTTCTCATCATCTTTTATCTTTTATTTTCTCATAGTTAGGTTTTGATCTCCATAGAACGGAGGTGGCGAAGCCAATCAGATACACAATATCAATTGGCGATATTTATTTCAACAAGGTTAGATTTTCGGATGCTGAGACGGACGCCCCTACATCCGAGGCTGCATCACCGTCCGGCTGTCAGCCATCCATAAATCAGGTTTAAGTGATAGGTTTAGGTCTTAAACGGTATAAGTTAAGACAATAAGGTTTAGGCCTATTGGCTTAGGCTAACGAATACAGGCGACGCCTGTCTAGGTTAGAGTTCCAAATGAACACAAACCTTTTGGGACCACATCTTACGATGCAATCACTCTATCACTATTTTGTTGATTAACCATTCAAAGAGATCTACATTGAATGGGTAATTAAGAAGTAAGATTCGACCAATCTTACATTTTTTCAGCGCTTCAACAGCGCATAAGGTTTAAGTTTTTGACAATCTCTTGTCCTCATCGGCTTTGGAAGCCATCCACCGTGGGTACAAACCTCGGTTGGCATCGTGGAGTGGACCACTACTCTGGATGATAGCTTATAGAATCATCGCTTTACCCGAAAGCGTTACAAAAGTATAACTTTATTAACAAAAGTCAAAGGTTATCCACAATTTTGTTGTTAACAAAATCATAACCGGTTGATTTTTAAATCAAAATAAGGACCGTTGGATTTTACAGAAATATACAGACACTAAATTAACAATCATCTCATCACAAAACAAATGTAATCATATATTTATTGTAGGAGCAACCCTCGTGGTTGCCCATTGCGTGGTTGCCCATAATGCCGTTGGGTAAAACAAAAAAAACGACGTTGGGATTTCCAACGTCGTTCATATTTTTTTTTCGTTATCCTTATCGTTTCAAATTCTTCAAGAACAAAGTAATTGTCGCGATTGTCACAACCGCACCTGCTACATAAGAGATTGTATGATCAAGATGCAAACACTCAGGTGCGATGAAGATATATGTTGAGCAAACCATTGTCATGAAGGCTGCAGGAACGAATGTCACCCACCAGTAGTTGCCTTTCTTACTCAAAAACACTGTGATTGCCCACAACGTGAATACAGACAATGCCTGATTACACCAAGCGAAATATCTCCAGATCAAATTGAAACCTTCTTTGTCGCTAACACTGTAGATCAACACTCCCAATGTCACCACAAAGATAGGCAAACTGATTGCCAATCGGCTCTTGATTGTTTTTTGCTCTTTATTCAAGAAATCAGCCACAATCAAACGTGCACTTCTTAATGCAGTATCTCCACTGGTGATCGGTGCAAATACGACCCCTAAAAGTGCCAAAATACTACCAACCTCACCTAACCAATTCTTTGTGATGTCGTTTACAATCAACGCTGCGTTGCTTTCTCCCATACCATGCTCGTTGAAGAAATAGTTGGCTGCAGCAGCCCAGATAAGAGCTACCATACCTTCTGTGATCATCGCACCATAGAAGATTGGTCGACCACGCTTCTCATTTGTCATACAACGTGCCATAAGCGGACTCTGTGTGGCATGGAAACCACTGATCGCTCCACAGGCAATACTTACAAACATCATTGGGAATAATGGCATCGCATCTGATCCAGCTGGATGGGTGTTCTGTAGTCCATCCCATACCTCTGGCAATGTTGGGTTTGTATATATCAACATAACCAAAACACCAATTGCCATAAAGATCAATGCGATTGCAAATAGAGGATATACCTTTCCAATCACTTTGTCGATTGGCAATAATGTAGCCAAAATATAGTAGATGAAAATGATTGCAAACCATGCAACTGGATCCAACGATGTCAAGTTTGCCAAGATTGCCGATGGTCCACTTACAAACACTGCTCCGACAAGGATCATAAGCACCACAGTGAAGATTCGCATCACTGTCTTTGCTTGCATACCAAGGTGACGTCCGATGATGTCTGGTAGACTCTCGCCTCCCTCTCTGATACTCATCATACCAGCTAGATAGTCGTGTGTGGCTCCGGCAAAAATACTACCGAATACGATCCACAAGTAGGCTGCCGAACCGAATTTAGCACCCATGATGGCACCGAAAATTGGACCTAGACCAGCTATGTTCAAAAACTGAATCATGAAGATTCGCCATGTAGGTAATGGCATGAAATCCACTCCGTCTTGCTTGGCAATGGCAGGAGTCACTCTGTTAGGATCTGGGCCAAAAACTTTCTCTACAAACTTTCCATAAACGAGATAGCCCAAAATTAGTGCGGCGAACGCCACGTAAAAAGAACCCATCTTTTTCTAAAATTATAAGTAGAGACGCCGCATTGCGACGCCTCTACATTATTAATGTTTAACTATTAATTCTTAATTAGATATAGTCTTCTCCAAACTCTTCCTTTGTCTCACTTACGTAGTCGCGGATATGCTGTTCCTCCGACTTTCTGCAGATAAGCAGAACATTATCGTCGTCGACAACAATCATATCTTCCAATCCGTCTACGATTGCGATCTTATTCTCAGCAAGGCTGATCACGTTTCCTTTCGAATTATGATACTTCACCCTACCCTTCAATGTGGCATTCTTATCCTCATCTTTTGAATCAGACAAATCATATAGGCTACCCCATGTTCCAAGGTCAGACCATCCAAAATCAGCCGCAATCACATTCACGTTCTGCGCTTTCTCCATGATTGCGTAGTCAATCGAAAGATTCTTGCTTGTCTGATAAATAGAATCGATATATTCCTGCTCTTTTGGAGTGTTGTAAGAGCTGCAGCCAGCCTTAAACTTATCCCAAATCTCTGGCTCGTGCTGCTCAAAAGCCTTTGAAATTGCATTCACATTCCACAAGAACATTCCTGAATTCCATAAAAACTCGTCGCTCTCGAAGAAGATCTTTGCCAACTCAAGATTAGGCTTCTCTGTGAATGTCTTCACCTTGAAGATTGAGTCTGTAGAAGATCCGTTCTCAATCTGAATATATCCGTATCCAGTCTCAGGACGTGATGGCTTGATTCCGAGTGTCATCAACACATCGTTGTTGGCAGTGAAATTCAAACCTTTCTCTATAGTATTAAGGAATTCCTGCTCTTTCAAAACCAGATGGTCCGACGGAGCTATCACAACATTAGCATTTGGATTTAACGCTGCAATCTTATTCATTGCATACGCGATGCAAGGAGCTGTGTTGCGACGTGCTGGCTCCAATAGCACCTGATTCTCTGTCAACATTGGCAACTGCTCAAGAATCAAATCTTTATATTGCTTGTTCGACGCAATAAAGATATTCTCAGTCGGCATAATCTTTGCGAAACGATCAAACGTCTGCTGCAAAAGAGTTCGCCCAGTGCCAAAGAAATCAAGAAACTGTTTTGGACGATTGGAACGTGAGCATGGCCAAAAACGTGTGCCTGCTCCTCCAGCCATGATTACTAAAAATCTATTCTTATCCATTTTGTGATTAATCAACAATAACAATTTTGTTTATTTGATTAGTCTCTGCTTCTGCCTAAGATTCTCAAAATGTAAAGGAACAAGTTGATGAAATCCAAATATAGCTCCAATGCTCCGTATACAACCCATCTCTGCTGATCTTCCTCAGCCAAGAAGTGGAAACCACCCTTCTTCAATTTCTGAGTGTCGTAAGCAGTCAAGACTGTGAAAATACCAACTCCAGCATAGTTTAGAATCCATTCCAACTGAGTGCTTGCCATGAATAAGTTCACAATTGATGCGATGACTAGACCAATCAATAAGAAATAGGCAATTCTTCCAATTGTAGAAAGATCCTTCTTGATGAAATAACCCACTGCTGAACATGCTCCGAATGTACCAGCTGTGATGAAGAAAGCAGTCTCAATCAATCCCAAGTCGTATACTAGGAAAATTGAAGACAATGTAAGTCCATTTAGAATTGAATAAATCACAAACAAGATATTCAATGTCTTAGCCTCAAATTTCTGGATTCCAGCACCGATAGCAAACACAAATCCAAGTTCTGCGATTGCAAATAGCCAAAAGTTTCCAAGGAAGAAGCTCCACAATTTCTCATTATGTCCGACAATCCAAGCAGATACACCTGTCAAAATCAAAGCATAACACATCATTTTGTAAACCGAAGTCATGTACTTAGACAAGGCAACCTTCTCATGGTCTATAACCTGTCCATCAGAAGAACCAATACGTACGTTCTCCTCTTTTGAATAATTATCAAATTCCATATCTTTAAGTTTTTTGTTTCTTGCAAAAATAATCAAAATACGGCTTATTTGAAAGCGTGATTTTAATTTTTATAGATTTTTAAGAAATGCCAAAAGACGTTTCTATCAAATTAAAAGACGTTTCTTCTAATCTCAGCGTATTTTATTCGTTTTCACTAATATTATACTCTTTTGCACCTCGCAATTTCACGTTGAAATTCATGATCTCACCCTGTCTGTCGACGGTAACTTTCACCTCATCGCCAGGGCTGAATCGAGTCAATCTATCCTGAATCTCAGCCACTGATTTCACTTTCACGTCGTCGACGGCAATAATGACATCTCCATTCTGCATTCCAGCGTCTTTTGCTCCACCTTCCTGTCCGATTTCGACTACCAACACGCCATCCAAACGGTTGATATTGTTGGCTTTAGCCAATTCATCCGAAATATCTGTGATCACAATACCTAGCAATGCTCTCTGCACAGATCCATAGAATTTCAAGTCGGAAACAATCTTTGTCATGATCGACACGGGAATTGCGAAAGCATATCCTGCAAATGAACCTGTCTGCGACGCGATTGCTGAATTGATGCCGACCAATTCTCCATTCAAATTAACCAATGCTCCTCCACTGTTTCCTGGATTCACAGCGGCGTCGGTCTGGATAAACGATTCAATCTTCATACTTCCTGACATATTGAGATTTCGTCCCTTGGCACTCACGATTCCTGCCGTCACAGTAGAAGTCAAATTAAATGGATTGCCGACTGCAAGCACCCACTCTCCTACCCTAAGATCATCTGAGTTTCCAATCTCAATCGGTGACAAATTATCCGCTTCAATCTTTAGCAAAGCCAAGTCAGTTGACGGATCTGTTCCGACAATTCGTGCTGCATATACTCGTTTATCATTTAGCGTAACCTTCACTTTTTCAGCACCGTCGACAACATGATTGTTTGTCACTATATAGCCTAAACTATCAAGAATAACACCGGAACCCGAACCTGTTGGCTGTGGCTCACCATAACTACGTTGCTGGCGACGTGGCTGAGCACCAAAAAACTGTCCGAACAGATCCTCCAAAGTCACAACATTGGAGCGACGACCTTGTGAGTATGTGATAATATGGACCACTGAATTCAGCGATCTCTCAGCAGCGACAGTGAAATCGACACCAACTCCCGTCGGAGCAGTTCTTACTGAATTATTTGATTGGTTTACAGAAGAATTCTCATTAATCTGAGCATTTGCAATGTTGTCAGAAGATAATTTTGTCTGTTCTTTGCACGAAAGAAGCAATGAAGAAAAAATGGCAATTGAACATGCCGTCAACACACTCTTTTTCATATCCTTCATAGTTTTAATATTACACTACAAAATTAACGAAAAATTAAGTTGATTATTGTGTTGGAAGGGGATAAAAAAAGAGGCGTCGGTGGACGCCTCTAATTAATAAAAAATTAATTACCTTTCAATTCATAAATCTTTCCATTATCATCAATTCGATAATAACGAGTCACATAATCCACTTTGTCTCCTATTCTTCGTCGACCATCCACTCGTATAGTGAAGTCTTCATAGATTTTGAAATCTAGGAAACGAAAAAAGAAGGAATTTTATTCATGTAATAGGCTCGTGTAGTCGAATGGCATTCCACTTTTGTCTCTGTAACAATTTTCAGAATCCCACTTATAAACCTTTAGCACCTCATCGAAATTAGGAATGTTGTAATAGTTGTGTTGTTTTGCGACTTCCAAAAGACTATCATTTAAGCATTGGAATGTGATTGATAAAGCGTCGCTATCATTAAACCAGGTAGTGTAAAATGAACTGTGTCAAGTGTTAAATTCAACTCAAATTTTTGCTGTTTTACTTTTTCTTTTCACTGCGAAAATAATGTAAAAAGGCTCATAAATCAAGAGTTATTCTTAAATTTGTGTGCTGTTCGAAGCGT
>JAZUIF010000111.1:0-29535 GCA_045642085.1 Paludibacteraceae bacterium
GTATCTGCATTGAGATCGTTTGATCTGCAAGTTATCGGGGATAAAACAAGTGATGCTGTGCAAATTAGGAATATGAATTGTTTTGTCATTCTAATGTTTGCTTTTTATTATGAAAAAATCGCCAGCCACATAGGTAACCGGCGATTATATGATTTAGATTTGTTCAGTATTAGAACTTCAAATCATCAAATGCTTTCTCAGAGATTTTGATGTAGTCAGCTGAAACGAAAGCCTCCTGGTCGTTGAAGCTGATTGTAGCCCAACCATTCTGGATAGAAGAAACCTCAATCTCTGTACCCTTAGCCAACTTACCGATGATTTCGCAAGTAGTGTTAGGCTCTTTTCTAACGTTTAGGTTAGAAGACTGTGTGTTAACGATGTATTTAGCCATTTCCTAATTAGTTTAATGTTTGGTTAATAATAAAAGAACGCTATGGTAAGCAAGGCTTCCATAGCGTCCATAATTTTTCCTTGCTAGAATTACTGAGCCTTAGACTTTAGCAACTCAACAACTGCGTTAGCAGCAGCCTCGAATGCTGACTGCTCCTCTGCTGAGAAAGAAGCCTTTACAGACTCGTAGCTATCCTTGATAGACTTCATCTGATCGAACAAAGCTGGGATATTCTCAGCTGTAGCTGACTCAGCACCTGCCTTTACTGTCTCCAAAGCAGCCTCTAGGCTCTTCAATACTGCGTTCTCAACGTTCTCTACTGCTGGAGCAGCCTCTTCTGCTACTGCCTCAACCTGTGCTGGAGCCTCTTCTACCTTTGGAGCATCCTTCTTGCAAGATGCGAATGAAAGTGCCAATGCTGCAGCACTTACGAATAAAATCTTCTTCATTATCCTGTATTTTAAATTTATTAAATTGACGCAAATATAGAAAATATTATTTGCTTTTGTGCTTTTTTCGCTTTTTTTTGTTGTCTAAACCTCCTTTTTGTTTATAATTTTGCATTTATGAACTGTTTGCTAGTATATTTATTACATAAAATAGGTGAGATTTCTGCATTTTCTACAAATGTGGACTGCCGTTTCGTTGAAAATTCCATACTTTTTTTCAACCCTTCTGATGTCGTGTCGTGTAAACAAATCCATAGTGATATCGTAAAAATTGTTGACGATTCAATGCGTGGATCTGAGATTCTGGATTGCGATGCTTTGATAACCAATTGCAGTAATCTGCCTCTGTTGATCCGTACTGCTGATTGTGTGCCTGTCGTGCTTTATGATCCATGTCGACGCGTGATAGCTAATATTCATGCCGGTAGAGTAGGGGCACAAAAACAGATTGTAAGAAAGACGTTGGAACTTATGATATCGGAATTTGGATCTGTGCCGACTGATATCGTTGCTGCTGTCGGTCCACATATCTGTAAGAATTGTTATGAAGTCGACGATGCTTGTGCGAAGGAGTTTGGCGAAAAATATATAGCAGGGTATAGTAATAGTCAAAAACCGTTGGTTGATATTGTTTTGGCTTGTAAAGATCAGATGGAGGCAGTTGGTGTCGACTCTAAAAATATACATATCGCCAATATTTGTACTGCGGAATCTTCGGAATGGCCTTCTTGGAGACGAGATAAAAGTGAGGAGAGATTAGGGACATTTATCTCATTGCTATAAACGAAAAAAGACGGGGTGAGCCCCCGTCTTTATGAAAATATTGAATTTCTGATTATTTAGCCTTAGCCAAAGCCTGCTTGATATCTTCGATTAGATCATCTGCATCCTCAATACCGATTGAAAGACGGATCAAATCTGGTGATACTCCTGCCTCGATAAGCTGCTCCTCTGTAAGCTGGCGATGAGTGTGTGAAGCTGGATGAAGCACGCATGAGTGACAGTCGGCAACGTGTGTTGCGATACCGATCAATTTCAAATTGTCCATGAACTTGATAGAGAAATCTCGTCCGCCCTTCAAACCGAAACACATAACTCCACATGTTCCCTTTGGACAGTACTTCTGCTGCTTTGCATGATCTGGATCGCTCTCTAGTTCAGAATACTTGATCCAAGCTACCTGCTCGTTTGACTCCAAGAATTTTGCAATCTTCAATGCATTCTCGTGGTGCTGCTTCATACGGCAGTGAAGCGACTGCAATCCAAGATTTAGATAGAATGCGTTCTGAGGTCCCTGGATAGAACCAAGGTCACGCATCAACTGCACTGTAGCTTTTGTTATATAAGCACCCTTGCCAAACGCCTTTGTGTATGTCAAACCGTGGTATGATGGGTCTGGAGCGCAAAGTCCAGGGAATTTGTCAGCGTATTTGTCCCAATCAAAGTTTCCACTATCAACGATAGCTCCACCTACGCCAACACCGTGGCCATCCATGTATTTTGTAGTGGAGTGAGTGACAATATCAGCACCCCATTCGATAGGACGACAGAAAACTGGGGTAGGGAATGTGTTGTCGACGATCAATGGAACACCGTGTGCGTGTGCGATTTTAGCGTAACGCTCGATGTCGAAAACACGGACTCCTGGGTTTGAAAGAGTCTCACCGAACACCAATTTTGTGTTAGGCTTGAAAGCGGCGTTAATCTCCTCGTCTGTCATTTCCTCGTTGACAAAAGTCACCTCGATACCCATCTTAGGAAGAGTGACTCCGATCAAGTTGAATGTACCTCCGTAGATATTGTTGAATGCAATCACGTGTCCGCCAGTCTCACAGATATTGAAGATTGCGAAGAAGTTAGCTGCCTGACCTGATGAAGTCAACATTCCAGCGACACCTCCTTCTAGCTCAGCGATTCTTGCTGCAACATTATCGTTAGTTGGATTCTGAAGACGAGTGTAGAAATAACCAGATGCCTCAAGGTCGAAAAGTTTACCCATAGCATCTGACGACTCATATTTGAAAGTTGTGGCCTGAACGATTGGCATCTGACGGCTTTCTCCATTCTTAGGATTCCAACCACCCTGTACACAGACTGTATCAATTTTTCTGCTCATAAGACAAAATTGTATTTAATAGTTTAATTTTAATATGCAAAAGTATCGTCAAAAGATAAAATACAAAAGAAAAAGAATGATTATAGAATAAGATGGAATGATTTCCTGATTTTGTAGAATATTATTCTGTTAAAAACCATAATACCATGGTTCAGTAGAATTTTAAAAATATGTTCTACGTTATAACGTAGAACACAATGTTAATTATTCAGGAATGAAGAAATTTTCCGGTTGTGGCTTTCCTGCATATTCATCGTCATATTGTTTGCTTAAGAATTTTTCCAGTCTGCCACGTCTGTATTTCTTGACCATTTTCTTCATATTTGGTCTGCAAAGTAGATCCATAATCTCTTTATTCTTGATATAATATTGTACGCAGGATGTTACTGCCTTGATATGCATCTCTTTTGAGTAGACGTGGATGATATTGTCTTCAATTGCAGTCTTAGTGCAAGCGGCAAGAAAAACGGATAGCATTTCAGTGCAGATCATCCATGTTTGTGAACTTTTAGGGTAAGAAATCAATATTTCATCTGATTTTTCATCCCATAGAAGGATATATCTTGCACAGTAAACCCACATGAGGTCACTTTTCTCATTGGATTCACAAGGGGTGTCCAAAATATAGTTGGCACACATAACTGCGTCTTTCCTATGTTTTTTACAATCTTCCGCATTTTGAAAACTATCGATGGAAAGGATTTGTTGAAGATATGCTTGCGACACTGCGGCTTGCATCTGTTCTTCCGTCAGAGCTTTGATATCTTGCTGTCCCGCCAACACAGTGGATGTGATTAGCGTAGTGATTAAAAGAATTAACAGTTTGAATTTTCCCATAATAGTAAGAATAAAAAAGGAGACAGAGTGGAGACGCGAGATCCCGCGTCTTAACCCTGTCTCCTATATTGATATAATCTTTTAGAATACGATATTTACAATCTTTCCTGGAACGACGATTACCTTCTTTGTTGGTTTGCCGTCAAGAAGCTTGATTGTCTGCTCGTTTGAAAGAGCTGTCTTCTCAACCTCAGCCTTATCCATGTCAGCAGGAAGTTCAAGAGTGAATCTTACCTTACCGTTGAATGAGATTGGATATTTAACGCTGCTCTCAACCAAGAATTTCTCATCGTAAGATGGCCACTGTGCGTCGCAAACAGAACCTGAGTTGCCAAGCATGTGGTAAAGCTCCTCACAAATATGTGGTGCGAAAGGTGCAAGTACTGTGACAAACTTAGTCAAAACCTCTGCGTTCTTGCTCTTCATACCTGTCAACTCATTTGCACAGATCATGAATGCTGCGATAGAAGTGTTGTATGAGAATGTCTCAATATCACCAGTAACCTTCTTAACAAGCTTGTGGATTGATTTCTGCTCCTCAGCAGTTGGCTCAGCCTTAACGACATCAAAATCATCACCAGTGAAGAACATACCCCAGAATTTCTTCAAGAATCTGTTAACTCCGTCGATACCCTTAGTATCCCAAGGCTTTGACTGCTCAACTGGTCCAAGGAACATCTCGTATAGACGCAATGTATCTGCACCGTACTTGTCTACGATATCATCTGGGTTAACGACGTTGAACATTGACTTAGACATCTTCTCAACAGCCCAACCACAAACGTACTTGCCATCCTCAAGGATGAACTCTGCAGTCTCGAATTCAGGTCTCCAAGCCTTGAATGCCTCAAGGTCAAGAATGTCGTTGTTTACAATATTCACGTCGACGTGGATAGGAGTAACGTCGTAATCCTTCTTCAAACCAAGAGATACGAATGTGTTAGTATCCTTGATACGGTATACGAAGTTAGAGCGTCCTTGGATCATACCCTGGTTGATAAGCTTGCGGAATGGTTCATCCTCGCAAACAATACCAAGGTCAAACAAGAATTTATTCCAGAAACGGCTGTAGATCAAGTGACCTGTTGCGTGCTCTGTACCTCCAACGTACAAGTCAACGCTCTTCCAGTACTGATTAGCTTCCTTGCTTACAAGAGCCTTGTCGTTAGTTGGATCCATATATCTTAGGTAGTAAGCAGACGAACCAGCGAATCCAGGCATTGTGTTTAACTCGTATGGATCACCGTCGGCTGTACACCAATTCTCAGCGTGACCAAGAGGTGGCTCACCGCTCTCTGTTGGCTTGAAGTCAGAAACTTCAGGCAACTCAAGTGGAAGCTTGCTCTCATCAAGCATGTGTGGCATACCATCCTTGTAGTAAACAGGGAATGGCTCACCCCAATATCTCTGACGTGAGAAGATAGCATCGCGTAGACGGTAGTTGACCTTAACCTCTCCGATACCTTTCTCCTTGATATACTTCTTAGCTGTCTTCAAAGCCTCCTTAACAGTAAGACCGTTCAAGAAACCTGAATTCATCATGATACCTTCCTTCGCATCGAAACTTTCCTCTGAAACATCAGCTCCTTCAATTAGAGGAATGATTGGAAGATTGAAATGCTTAGCGAATGCGTAGTCACGAGAGTCGTGAGCAGGAACGGCCATGATGGCACCTGTTCCGTATCCAGCTAGAACGTAGTCGCTGATATAGATAGGAATTTCCTTTTCTGTGATGGGATTGATAGCGTATGAACCTGAGAACACACCGCTAACACGACGGTCAGCAATACGCTCACGCTCTGTTCTGCGCTTAACCTGAGCTAGATAGTCATCCACAGCTGCCTTCTGATCTGCAGTAGTGACCTTTGATACGTACTCGCTTTCAGGAGCAAGCACCATGAAAGTAACACCGTGAATAGTATCGCAACGAGTTGTAAAAATTCTTAGTTTTAGATCCTGACCTTTAACGCAGAAATCCATCTCAGCACCTTCGCTACGTCCGATCCAGTTCTTCTGAGTCTCCTTCAAAGCCTCCGACCAATCGATATTGTCAAGACCATCAAGTAGACGCTGAGCGTAAGCTGACACTCTCAAACTCCACTGACGCATCACTCTCTGCTCAACAGGATAACCACCACGAACGCTGACACCTTCGCTGATCTCGTCGTTAGCAAGCACACAACCTAGGGCAGGGCAGAAGTTAACCTTTGTATCAGCAAGGTAAGCGATACGGTAAGTCAAAAGAACCTGCTCTTTCTCCTTTGCTGAGTAAGACTTCCAGTCAGCAGCAGAGAATTTGATTGTACAGTTGTTAGCAGCGTTTACACTAGCGTTACCATCTTTCTCAAACTTAGCAATAAGCTCGTCAATAAAAAGAGCCTTGTTAGCGTCGTTGTCGTAGTAAGAGTTGAACATTTTGATGAATGCCCACTGAGTCCACTTATAGTAGTCAGGCTCACAAGTGCGGACCTCACGGCTCCAGTCGAAGCAGAAACCGATTTTGTCAAGCTGCTCACGGTAGCGAGCGATATTCTTAGCTGTAGTTACAGCTGGATGTTGTCCTGTTTGGATTGCGTATTGTTCTGCAGGAAGACCGTAAGAGTCATAACCCATAGGGTGAAGGACGTTGAATCCCTGCTGACGCTTGTATCTTGCGAAAATATCAGATGCGATATAGCCAAGAGGGTGGCCTACGTGAAGGCCTGCACCTGATGGATAAGGGAACATGTCAAGGACATAGAATTTCTTTTTTGAAGAATCTTCCTTAACCTTATAAGTGGCATTCTCTACCCAATACTTCTGCCACTTTTTTTCAATTTCTGAAAATTTATAATCCATTGTATTTCAAATTTCTTTCTGTTTTGAAAAGTCTGTCATGCAGACGAGTGCAAAGTTAGTAAAAAATGAAGAGAAAAGAGAATCGTAATTGTAAAAAGGTAGATACGAAAAGAAAATATAAGATTGGAATAAGATAAAAGAGATAAAGAGAAAAGGTAGGTAATGATGATAGGTAGGTAAGATTTAAAATAAAAAAAGGCATCGCATTTTATTGCGATGCCAATTTTCTTTATGAAAGTCTTTTCTTAATACTCCCACAAGTCAGTCTCGAAGTTGATCAAGCGAGTTTTAACCATCTCTTGCTCCTTCTTAACATCCTCAAGTGTTGTATTGTACTCTAGCAAAGATCTGTTCTGAATGTTAGACTCTTTGTAGATGTAGCTAGAAAATCTTCTCTTCATGAACAAGTCGTCAAACGAAGGTCTTGCTCCATTATTCTTATCAGTGATAAGAACCTCTGTCTGTGACAAGAAAGGACGGAAAGACTCAAATGGAATCCAGAATAGAGGCAATGTCTCTAGACCTGTATCTCCCTCTCTTTGCATCACTGGGCAGAAACCGATGATACGGCAATTGAAAGTAGACGAAATTCTATCGAAATACCATACTTCTTTGCAGAAGTACTTGATGATATCACGGTTAGGAACGTCTGAGTCATCAATTACATAGATTGTATCATTAGTAATAGAATCAAGCTTAGTTTCGTATGGCAACGCAAACTTATCCATCAAGTCGCGGAATTTAACTGTGTGCTGATCGTTGAAAACCTCATTCTCCTCAGCGTAGTCATAAACCTTGATCTTGCCATCCTGAACCAATCTAAACATCAAAGCGAAAAGGCTAATTCTGTTATCAGCTGGAATTTCAGGGTAGTAAAGTGGAAAGTTCATCTTTTCACGAAGGTCGATAATTCTATAGACAACCTTTTGCCAATAGATATCATCGGCGCGTGGGTTTACCATCTCAATAGGTTCAAGACCTTCTTTTGGACCACTTGTTGGCAAGTTAGTCTGCAACTCCTCAGAAATGTTACCAGCTTCATCGAAGAAAGACTGATCCTGAGCATTTGCAAGGTTTGCTACAGCAAGCAAACAAGCAGTTAAAAATAACTTAAAACTTTTTTTCATGACTTAAACCTTTTTCAGTTTTTTAAGATTACTTAAGTGCAATTTCAACTGGAGAAAGCTGACGCTTAACCTTATCTGGTCCTGTAGCGAATACATCAGACAAGTAAATTGACTTACCCTTAACAAGCTTCTTGAACACTGCCTTCTGCTTCTCAGTCAAACGTGAACCCTGAGCTGGCTCTACGATTGTATTACCCATTGAGTCTGTTGACTTGATAGAGAATGAAAGCACAGTATACTTAACGTTCAAGTCTGCATCAGGAAGCTCAGCTACAACCTCATCAGCGGATACTAGGTCAGTCTTAGCAATCTTACCTACGTAGAATCTACCATCCTTACCGTACTTCAACATAGCAGCTGGGTTAGGTAGCTTCTTTACTCTAAATGAGTGCTTAGCCATATGAGTTGACTTACCACCGATGTTAGCAGAAACGCTGATGTCACACATCTTACCTACCTGTGATGGAGCAGGAATTACGTTCCAACCCTTAGCAGTCTTGCTGATTGTTGCACCAGATACCGAGATGTTTACATCACCAGAGTTAACACCTGGTACAGAAACAGATACTGGGTTGCTGAATCCGGCGTAAAGCACGTTCATCATATCAGCAGAAACTGTAGCTGTAGGCTCACCAACAACGTACTCAGTCTCGAATGGATAAGAAATCTCCTCACCATTAGGCTTCTTCATCTTGATGTTACCTTTGTACTTCTGCTTGCCAAGAGAAGATGCTGTGAACTCGTAGATATCCTTCTCCAATGGCTTACCATTGATCTCGATGATTGGCTGCTTAGTTGAGTCTGTTGCTGCCAAAACGATCTTAGCACGATACTTGTTACCTCTCAAGACATAAGACTCATCTGCAATTGCAAGAGCCTGGATCTTGTTTACACGGAAGTCACCGGCATCAAGCTGACCAATGATGTGGTTCAAACACTCAGCCTCAGTATTACGTACGTCGTTCTGAAGCTTTGTTACAGTTGCCAATACTGCGATAGCTGGCTGATCCTCCAACAACTGCTTCTCCCAAGAGTAAACAGCACCCTCGATCTTCTTATCAGGAGTATCGAATGTCTGCTTGAATGAGTTAGCCTTAGTAGTATCTGCGATATCACCAACTCTAACCATTCTCTGAGCGAATTCGCTGTAAGCGTTGATTCTAGCCTTCATTGTAGTACCCCAGTTCTGACCTTCAGGATCCTTGGCACGTGGAGATTTACCCTCCAAAAGCTCACTAGCGATGTTAAGGTCACCAGCGTTCTTGATTGTCCAATCCTTCTTGTCAGCCTCCTCACCATCAACAAGCATAACCAATGTGTGCTTGAATGTGTCAAGGTACTGATATAGTTTGTTAGACTCGCTAACCAATGAATCTACATATGGCTCCATTGGCTTAGCCTTAACAGGATTCTGATCCTTTAGAGATCCAAACTTGTACTCCAAGTTTGCATTGTTGCCCTGAGCGATCTGTACGCTCTTCGTCATTGATTCGTAGATCGAAGTGTATCCGTTCAAAATCTGCGCAGACACGTTAAGTGCAAGCATGGCAGTTAGCACGAGGTACATCATGGCGATCATCTTCTGTCTCGGGGTTTCCGGACAGTTCGTAGCTCCACTCATAGATTAATACCTAAAGATTAGTTTACACTAATTTCGTTTAACAATTAACCACGGATAGTCATGGCGTTCAACATGTTGCCGTAAACAGTGTTAAGGCTCTTCATCTGCTGTGCTAGCTTCTCGATCTCAGACTTGTAAGCCTCAGCTGAAGATGCAGATGAGTTGATTGAACCAGCAACTGTCTTAAGCGCTGTAGTAACAAGAGACATAGCCTCACCCTGCTCGTTAGCAGTCTTAGCCTGGATCTCGAACATGCTGTTGATGCTTGAGATGTTCTTGTTGATACCGTTCATCTGATCAGCGAAGTTCTTAGAACCTGAAGATGCGCTGCTGATGCTAGCCTCGATATCCTTGTATGAGTTAACCAAAGAATCAGAAGAGTTCTTAAGGTTAGACTGTGATGCTGCGAAAGCACCTGCTGCCTGAGAAGCCTTATTTACATTTGAGATGTAATCGCTTGATACGTTAGCAGCCTCTGAAAGGTTAGCCAACTGAGAAGCTGTGTTACCCAACTTAGATACACCCTCTGATAGGTTCTTCAACTGCTCCTCTACTAGCTCCTTAGTGTTAACTGTAGGGATAGAAAGCTCCTTAGAGTTTGAATCTGCACCTGCAGCAACGATTCCGTGTGCTGAAGCCTCTGCACCTTCTTCCTCTGAATCAAGTTCAGGCCATACTAGCTCCCAGTGATACTCCTTGTGAGGCTTATCGAAGATACCGATAGCAAACAAGATAGCCTCTGTAGCCATACCTACTGTAAGCATGACTCCGGCACCTGGCCAGTGCATGATTTTGAACAACGCTCCAACGATTACGACTGATGCTCCTAGTGAGTAAGCAACACCTGTGGCTCTCTTACCTGCAGGTGACTGCATAATTTCTACAATACCCATTTTTCGAATATTAATTTAAGATTGTTAATAATTACGTTTTTATTGTTTTTTTAGATTAATCCATTCCAATGTAGCTTCTTACACAACGGAAACCAATGAATGATCTGTTCTCTGTCTGGTACTCGTATGTACGCATACCACACTGCAAGAAGATGCTGACATCCTTCCAGCCACCACCCTTGATGACCTTTCTACGCAATACATCTGGATCGCTTGACTTAGCGTTGTACTCGTAGTTAGGGTTCATATCGTGTACGAATGAATAGTTAGACTCGTGGTAAGCAGTTGATGTCCACTCTGCAACGTTTCCTGCCATATCGTACAAACCGAAATCATTTGGTGGATATGAAGCTACACGTGATGTGATTAGATAACCGTCGTCTGTGTAGTTACCACGCTGTGGCTTAAAGTTTGCCAAGAAACATCCCTTAGCTGTACGTACGTAGTAACCTCCCCAAGGGTACATTGACAAGTCTTTTCCTCCACGTGCTGCGTACTCCCACTCAGCCTCTGTTGGTAGACGGTAGTCCTGTACACGAACACCTCCATTTGCAATCTGGTATCCATTGTACAAGTTTGTACGCCAGTGACAGAATGCCTGTGCCTGCTCCCAAGAAACACCAACAACTGGATATTCACCATATCCTGGGTGAGCAAAGTACAACTTCATGTATGGCTCGTTGTAAGCATAAGTAAAGTCACGAATCCAGCAAAGTGTATCTGGATAGATGTTTACACGCTTCTTTGAGATGAAGTCTGAACGCTTCTTCAACTCTTTGTAGATTGTCCTGTTGATAATGTGACCCTGCTCATTGTAGTAAGAAGTATCCTTACGGATCATAACATCAGCACTATCCTTAGTTACACCAAGACCTTCGATGCTTCTGTTGTAAGAACCACGCATAACGTCGAACTTGTTCTCCTTCTTTGCTGCCTGAATATAGTCAACCCAAGAATACTGGTAAGACAAAATCATAGCGTTCAACTGTGGGAAGATGTCGATATCATCCTCTCCCATATAGAACATACTATCGATTGCGATCTGCTGATCCTCGTTAGGCTTTTCCCAAGGAATTTCCTTCTTCCAGTTAAGAATAGGCTTCTTTAGTTCGTTACCTTTTTTGTCCTGAGTGATTTTGAACTCCTCGTCAACTAGAGACAACTTCTCGCGAGCAATTGAGTCACGTACCCAATTTACGAATTGACGATACTCTCCATTTGTAATCTCTGTCTCATCCATCCAAAATGCATCAACAGAAACCGTCTTTGACTGAGATGTCATCGCCCAGTTTGCGTCCTGGTCGTTCTGACCAATGGTAAAGGATCCGCGCTTAATGTAAAGCATACCATAAGGAGACGGCTCTTTCCATGATTTTGAATAAACACCGACCAACTCGCCTCCTCCGTCTCCGGAACAGCTGCCGAGTAGCAATGCAATCACTGGTAAAATTAACAGCTTTTTCATGATATTTGAATTACTAATTTTATTTCAAATTTATTGTTTTATAAAATTCTTTCACTCTTATACTTGTTCTTCTTTGAGAAATTCAAGTCGAACGAGTATCTTACGACCACGTCATGCGAACCTCCTGATCTTATCATTTTATTCAGCGGTAACACATATCCGTAACCAATCTGCATTCCCGAAATGACTTCGAAGCTGAATGCAAACGCCATTGAACTCCAAAACCATGAGTTCAGACCGAAGGTGAATTTCTCTTTGTATGTAAGAATGTTGTTCATCCCTACTTGCATTGAAGTGAAATCACTTCTGATCA
This sequence comes from Paludibacteraceae bacterium, assembly GCA_045642085.1. Taxonomy (GTDB): domain Bacteria; phylum Bacteroidota; class Bacteroidia; order Bacteroidales; family Paludibacteraceae; genus UBA1723. The sequence continues at coordinate 12,051 of JAZUIF010000111.1, forward strand.
TTAATGACGGTCTGTATAAGAACGCTTTGCTTCTTGACCTCAAATTGTATTCTCCATATACAAGCATCGTAGGCTTTAATGCGAATGGCTTACCTTCAACGATCTCTGCCTTTCCTGCATTTATGTGCGAGAATGATAGGCCGACATTAAACTTGTTTATCTTTGCTCCAAGTCCGAAACTTGCGTCAAAGACGATGTCGTTCTGCTCTTCGCTTGCACCTTCGCCACTTAATAATGGATCTTGTTTGTGGTAATCGTCTTCTCCTCCAATTCCTGAGGAGGCTTTTTCATAGTCAAAACTAAAATCCGCGAATCCTACATCCAAACCGAATGACAGGTTGCCTGTCTTTGTCTCGATTCGATGAGCATATTCCAAACCTAATCGCTGGAATTTCCACAAACCCTCCGTTTGTACAGAGAATGCCACTCCGGCAGCTTGGTCTCGTTGACTTGGCAAGTGAGAATTGAAACTGAAAAATACATCTTGTGGATGTTTCTCAAATCCTACCCATTGGGACTGAAACTCTCCCAATACGTTTGTTCTCTTGTTGCTTGCTATTAACGAAGGATTGGCTCTTTCCCAATCCAAAACTGCACTCAACATATCAAGGTTGTTGAATTGTGAATAACACATTATATCGCTGAAAAATAGCGATATAAGCAAAATCAACAGCCTTTTTGACCCGTTTAAAACGGATTTTAAGGGCAATATTAGTTTTTTTTGCCGTAATTGACAAAAAAAATCAGTGTAAAAATTCAAAAAAAAGTCTCTTTTTGATTTTTGCTGCAACCAGTTAGTACTCCTCTTCATTGAAAAAGAAATCTTCATTGCTTGGGTAATCTGGCCAAATATCCTCTATACATTCGTATATGTCGCCTTCATCCTCCAACTCTTCCAAGTTCTCTATAACCTCCAATGGAGCTCCAGATCTGGATGCGTAATCGATCAACTCATCCTTTGTTGCAGGCCATGGAGCATCTTCCAACTTTGTCGCCAACTCTAATGTCCAATACATAAGCGTTTTTGTTAAGAATTAAACAACTAAATACTCTCTTTTTTTAAGAGATTGCAAATGTATATTTTTTTTTAAGTAAAACAACTTTCAAAGCTATTATTTTACTAACACTTTTGCTTATTCATGCAGATTGACACCCAATTGTCTTTTTCTTTGACAAATTGTAAGCTAAAATTATGTTTTTTAGCAACTTCTTCGATGGCTGGTATGTCCTCTTTGTAGAATCCGCTTAGGATAAGTTTTCCATTTTCTTTGATCGAATTGGCATATCTTGGTATGTCGTTTAGCAAGATATTGCGGTTGATGTTGGCTAAGAATATGTCATAAACGGAATTTAATCCTTCTACTGTAGCCGCATCTCCATGTCTTACTTTGATTTTATCTTCTACTTTGTTGACCACCAAATTGTCTATTGAATTTTCGTATGCCCAGATGTCAATGTCGACTGCATCTACTTTTTCTGCTCCTAAATATGCTGCTAGAATTGATAATATTGCGGTGCCACAACCCATATCCATCACTGTCTTGCCTTTGAAGTCGCAATCAAGCATGTTTTTCATCATCAATCCTGTTGTCTGATGATGGCCTGTGCCGAATGCCATTCTAGGATTTATAATGATTTTATATTTGCTTTCGGGAACATTCTTATGAAATTCGCTGCATACTACTACTTGATCTGCTACTACGATTGGCTGGAAATAGTTTTTCTCCCATTCTTCATTCCAATCTTTATCTTCCAATTCGCCTATTTCGTATGTTATTTTTTCATATAATTCGGAACTCGCTATAAGGTTTTTTAATTCTTCCTCAGAAAATAGATCCTCTGCGACGTAACACTTGAGTGTTTCACCCTCATTCTCGAATGAATCGAATCCGATTTCGGCAAGGTCTCCACTAAACAAATCTGCGATAAATTCTCCTCCATTGCTGAATGAGATTTCTCCATTTAGTTTTGCCTCTATTACTTTGTATTTTGTCTTATTATCCATATTGTTAAAATCTTTGTGTTGAGTTAATGTATTGTGTATATTATTTTATATTAAAAAGAGGATAGACGTGGTGACGTCTATCCTCTATATTTTAGTCTTGGACCATATTAGTCTTTCAACTTAGCACAGATGAACTCACGGTTCAAACGAGCGATGTTGCTGATTGATACGCCCTTTGGACACTCAGCCTCACATGCACGTGTGTTAGTACAGTTACCGAAACCAAGTTCATCCATCTTAGCGATCATAGCCTTAACTCTCTTAGCAGCCTCTACCTTACCCTGAGGAAGAAGAGCCAACTGAGAAACCTTAGCTGAAACGAACAACATAGCTGATCCGTTCTTACAAGCTGCTACACAAGCACCACATCCGATACATGAAGCTGCATCCATTGCCTCGTCAGCGATTGGCTTTGGAATAGGAATTGCGTTAGCGTCTGGAATACCACCTGTGTTAACTGAAGTGTAACCACCAGCCTGCATGATCTTATCATAAGCTGAACGGTCTACCATCAAGTCGCGGATTACAGGGAATGCAGCTGAACGCCATGGCTCGATTGTGATTGTGTCACCATCGTTGAAGCGACGCATGTGAAGCTGACATGTTGTAACCTCTGTATCTTTTCCGTGTGGATGTCCGTTGATATACAATGAACACATACCGCAGATACCCTCACGACAGTCGTGGTCGAATACTACAGGCTCTTTTCTTTCCTTAACTAGCTTCTCGTTAAGAACGTCAAGCATCTCTAGGAATGAGCTCTCAGTAGAAATTCCTTCCAACTGGTATGTCTCGAAAGCACCCTTCTCCTGAGGACCTTTCTGGCGCCATACCTTAAGTGTTATATTTAATTCTTTTTCTTTTCCCATTTTTGTCAGAATTTTCAAGTTTACTAGAAATTAGTTCTTGTAGTTACGAGTCTTACGCTCTGTCTCCTCGTAGTCAAGTGGCTCCTTCAAAAGCTCAGGATCTGAATTCTCTCCTGTGTACTTCCAGCAAGCTACGTATGAGTACTGGTCGTCCTGGCGAAGTGCCTCTCCTTCTTCTGTCTGGAACTCCTCACGGAAGTGACCACCACAAGACTCATTTCTGTTGTAACCGTCGATAGCCATCAAGTAACCGATCTCCAAGAAGTCAGACAATCTCAATGCCTTCTCCAACTCTGTGTTTAGAGTGTTAGCCTCACCTGGGATAAATACGTTTGACCAGAACTCCTTCTTGATCTCCTTGATCTTCTTCATCGCGATCTCAAGACCTTCCTTAGTACGGCCCATACCAACATACTCCCACATGATGTGACCAAGCTCCTTGTGGATTGAGTCGACTGAACGCTGACCCTTGATGCTCATCAACTTGTTGATCTTATCCTGAACAGCCTTCTCTGCCTCTGCGAACTCAGGAAGCTCAGTGCTCATTCTTGGAACCTGGATCTGATCAGCCAAGTAGTTCTGGATTGTGTATGGCAATACGAAGTAACCATCTGCAAGACCCTGCATCAAAGCTGATGCACCTAGACGGTTAGCACCGTGGTCTGAGAAGTTAGCCTCACCGATTGCGAACAAACCTGGGATAGAAGTCATCAACTCGTAGTCAACCCAGATACCACCCATTGTATAGTGGATAGCAGGGAAGATCTTCATTGGAACCTCGTAAGGATTCTCGTCTGTGATCTTCTCATACATCTGGAACAAGTTACCGTACTTCTGAGCTACTACATCAGCACCAAGACGCTGGATAGCATACTTGAAGTCAAGGTAAACTGCAAGACCAGTGTTGTTTACACCGAATCCCTTGTCGCAACGCTCCTTAGCAGCACGTGAAGCAACGTCACGTGGTACAAGGTTACCGAATGCAGGATAACGACGCTCCAAGTAGAAGTCACGATCCTCATCAGGAATTTCGTTAGCTGTCTTTCTTCCCTCCTGGATAGCCTTTGCATCCTCAAGTTTCTTAGGAACCCAGATACGACCATCGTTACGAAGTGACTCTGACATCAATGTAAGCTTAGACTGGATGTCTCCGTGAACTGGAATACAAGTTGGGTGGATCTGTGCGTAACATGGGTTAGCGAAGTAAGCGCCCTTACGGTAGATCTGCATAGCAGCAGAACCGTTAGATCCCATAGCGTTAGTTGATAGGAAGTAAGTGTTTCCGTATCCACCAGTACCGATAACTACTGCGTGACCGAAGAAACGCTCGATCTTACCTGTTACAAGGTTACGTGCGATGATACCACGAGCACGACCCTCGATGATAACAACGTCAAGCATCTCGTAACGAGTGTAAAGCTTAACAGTGCCCTTGTTAACCTGACGGCTAAGTGCTGAGTATGCACCTAGAAGAAGCTGCTGACCTGTCTGACCCTTTGCATAGAAAGTACGAGACACCTGAGCTCCACCGAATGAACGGTTGTCAAGAAGACCACCGTACTCACGAGCGAATGGAACACCCTGAGCAACACACTGGTCGATGATGCTGTTAGACACCTCAGCTAGACGGTATACGTTAGCCTCACGTGCACGGTAGTCACCACCCTTGATTGTATCGTAGAATAGACGGTAAACAGAGTCACCATCATTCTGGTAATTCTTTGCTGCGTTGATACCACCCTGTGCTGCGATTGAGTGAGCACGACGTGGAGAATCCTGGATACAGAAGTTTAGTACGTTGAATCCAAGAGCACCTAGAGAAGCTGCTGCAGATGCACCAGCAAGACCAGTACCAACAACGATGATATCCAACTTACGCTTGTTAGCTGGGTTCACCAACTTCTGATGATTTTTATAGTTGGTCCACTTTTGAGCCAAAGGACCTTTAGGAATTTTTGAATCTATAGTTGCCATAATTTTTGTCAATTAATAATGGGAATTAAGCGATGAAGCCGAAAACAACTACTGCCATAAAACCGAAACAAACAACTGTTGCGAAAATGTTAGAAATCATCTTCCAACGAGGCATCCATGTGTTGTTGTTTGCACCGATAGTCTGCATTGCTGACCACATACCGTGTGTCAAGTGGAACCACAATGCAACCAACCAAAGAACGTAGATCACTACGTTAACTGGATTCTTGAATGTGTAAGAAATCAATCCTGCTCCATCTGTAGCAGCGTAAGTTGTTGCACCATCAGTTAGTAGCAACTCCTCGTTTCCTACCAATTCTGGAAGCATCATGTGTGCCCAGAAATGAGACAAGTGTACTGCAAGACCTAGAAGAACGATTGCTCCTAGTACGAACATGTTCTGAGATGCCCACTCAACCTTTGGCTGATTCTCAGTCATTGCATATCTCTGCTCACCACGTGCTCTGCGATTCTGAATCGTAAGCATGATTGCAAAAGCAAAGTGAACAAAAACTCCTGCAGCAAGCACAAATGTACCAGCTACTGCATACCAGTTAGATCCTAGGAACGCGCAAACTCCGTTGTACGCCTCACCACTAATGATAGCCACTAAATTCATTGACATGTGAAATGCCAAAAACAAGATGAGGAATAGACCTGATATACTCATTATCAGTTTTCTTCCCACCGAAGAACTAGTTAACCACATAAATAAATTACGTTTAATGAATTATTTTTATTAATTTTTATTTCCTATTTTACGCAATATTCAGCAAAAATAAAAAGCGAAAAGCAAATACGCAAACAAAAAATTTGTTTTTTGCAAAATATAATGATTTATCAACAATCCAGTTTTTTCGATAATGTCGACAAGAAAATTTTGATGAATATTTTAATCTCTCTACACATATATTATATTGGTTGTATTTGTAATATTATACAAGTTAAGGCAAAATATTTCATTTTTACCGCATTTTTAAATAAATGTTAAAAATCAAAATGCAATAAAATCTCTAAAATATTTTTCTATGTGATTTAATTGTTTGCGAATTGCTCTAAGTTTTGCTTGAAATATTAAAAAAATATGACATTTTGAAAAGAAGCAAATATTTATACAATAAGCAAAAAAGGGCTATTTTTCGTATTGTCAAACACTTTTTTGAATAAATTTGCGTCACTTTTTTAAGCGAAATTAAAAATATCAAAAAATATCAAAAAGAGGTTTTATGGAACCAAAAGAGCTACAAACGTCTCAGCCTGAAGCTCAGGCACCAAAGGCAGCCCCTTCTGGAGTGCCTACAGACAACAAAAAACTCATTTGTCTTGCCATTTGTATCGTTATCGGCCTATTGGCTTGGTTGTTGCCTGCAGATGCATTTGGACTTAAGGGTGAACCAACAGTTTTAGAGCAGCGTGTTATCGCAATCTTCTTGTTTGCGGCTGCAATGTGGATTACGGAGCCAATTCCAATTTGGACTACTTCTGTGTTGACAATGGTTTTGATGCTTCTTACTGTATCTAACAGTGCCATTGCTTTTATGGCCCCTGAAAAGGGTGCTGAGCTATACAATGGACAGGTGTATGGAGAACCAATTAGCTACAAGGCTATCATGGCCGCTTTCGCTGACCCAACAATAATGCTTTTCATGGGTGGTTTTGTGTTGGCTATCGCTGCTACTAAATATAAGATGGATGCTGGTCTTGCAAAGGCAATGCTTAAGCCTTTCGGTACAGACTCGAAATTTGTCCTTCTAGGATTTATCTTGATCTCTGCAACATTCTCTATGTTTATGAGTAACACTGCAACTGCAGCTATGATGCTTACTATCCTTTCTCCTGTGCTTGCAACTCTTCCTGCTGATGGAAAAGGTAAGATCGGTCTAGCTCTAGCTATTCCTATCGCTTGTAACGTAGGTGGTATTGGTACTCCTATCGGTACTCCTCCTAACGCTATCGCAACTGGTTTCCTTGAGAAGCAGGGTCTAGAGGTTGCTTTTGGAGACTGGATGATGCTTATGGTTCCAATCGTATTGGTTATCCTTGTGTTCTCTTGGCTATTGCTTATCAAGATGTTCCCATTCTCACAGAAGGATATCGTAATTGAGGTTCCAGGAGATTTCGACAAGAGCCCTAAGGCTTATATCGTATACGTGACTTTCGCAGTTACTATCTTCCTTTGGGTGTTCGGTAAGGATCTATTCGGTATCAATGCAAATGTTGTTGCTTTGATTCCATTCGCAGTATTCTCTATTACAGGAGTTATCACAAAGAAGGATCTTGCATTGGTTGACTGGGATGTTCTTTGGCTAGTGGCTGGTGGTTTCGCACTAGGTATTGGTTTGGATAAGACAGGTCTTGGTAAGCATATGGTCGACTCAATTCCATTGGCAGAGTGGCCTACACTTGTTATGATGATCGGTGCTGGTGTCCTTTGTATTGTAATGAGTACATTCATGTCTAACTCAGGTACTGCAGCACTTCTAGTTCCAATCCTAGCTGCAGCAGGTATGGGAATGCAGGAACAGTTGGCATCATTCGGTGGTGTGCCTGCACTTCTAATCGGAGTTGCATTGTCGGCATCACTTGCAATGTCTTTGCCTATCTCAACTCCTCCAAATGCTCTTGCTTACGCTAAGGGATTCATTCAGCAGAAGGATATGGCTGTCGTTGGTATCATCGTCGGTCTATTCGGTATGATCGTTGGTTACTCAGCATTGATTTTGTTCGGTAACGCTGTATTCGGAAACTAATTATTCGAAACATATTCTGTAGAGACACAATAACTGTGTCTCTACTTTTTTGTATAATTTAATAAAATGAAGAAATTTTTACTATCTATTCTGGTAGCTTGTGCGTCTCTATCTGCATTCGCACAGGAAAATGCTGCTGCTGACACAGCAAGACAACATCGTCATCACCGTCACCATCGCAACGGTGTAGTGTTTGAGGGTAACGACAAGAAACCAAAGGTTCAGCTTTATGGTTTTGTCCGTAACTATTTCACTTACGACTCTCACACAATCCAGGCTGTGAATGGTGGTTTGTTCCACACTCTTCCTACAGATGAGAATCTTAATCTTCTAGGCGATGATTTGAACAAGCAGTCATCTATGCAGTGGATGGCATTCACTACTCGTCTTGGACTTAATCTAAATGGTCCTAAGTTGAATGAGATCTGCACAATGAGCGGTAAGATCGAGATGGACTTCTGCGGTTATAGCTCATACACATATCTACTTCGTATCCGTCAGGCTTACATGCGTCTTGCTTGGCAGAAGAACATGTTGACTTTGGGTCAGGCATGGCATCCTATGTTTAATGCCGACATGATGCCTGGTTGCGCTGCTCTAGCAACTGGTTCTCCATTCCAGCCATTCAACCGTTCTCCACAGATCCGTCACGATGTCCGTTTTGGTAAGGATAACGGATGGAGATGGACAACTGATTTGATCTGGATGCTTCAGTACACTCCAGTAGGTCCAGATAAAGATGCTTTTGGTGCTGCTTCAACTGCTAACATTAAATTCTTGAACAACTCTTGCATCCCTGAGTTGTACTTGGGTCTTGATCATACAGGAAAGAAGACAATCGTAGGTGTAGGTGCTGATCTTACAAGCCTTAAGCCACGTCAGACTCGTACAGAGATTGTAGATTTCCAGGGTAAGGATACTGCTTGCACAGTAAAGTCTTCTGATAGAATCACAGCGATTTCTCCAATGGTCTACTTCCAGTACAAACCATCTAGCAAGTTTAAGTTGATGGCTAAGGCCGTATTTGGTCAGAATGCTGCTCACTTGAATATGCCAAGCGGATATGGTCTAACAAGTGTAAACGAGAAGACTGGAGAGTGTGAGTATGCTCCACTTCGTATGTTCAGCACATGGATCAACCCTGTTTGGACTAGCGTAAGCAAAAACTCAGGAAATATCACAAAGGTTAGCTTCTTTGCTGGATTCCAGAAGAACCTAGGTTCAAAGGACGGTATGATGGAGGAATATGTTAAGTACACATCTCTTCAGCATAAGGGTGGTAAGACTTTGGATAACTGCTTCCGTTTCTGCCCAACTTACACATACTCAATCAAGTGCTTTGATATGGCATTCGAGTATGAGTTGACAGGCTCAACTTATGGTAAGGAGGATAAGGATGAGAAGGGTCTTTGGTTTGGTAAAACAACAGGTGAGGATCTTAACACTGTGATAAACAACCGTGTTTGCCTAATGGTTAAGTACAATTTCTAATCCTTGGATTCGAAATATGATGGAGACGTCGCATTGCGACGTCTCTTTTTTTTGTCTGTTGAACTATGTAGACTTAAAATAATCAACAATTTGACATAAATTAGATTATTTTTTTTGTCGTCTCATTCATAATTACTACTTTTGTGGTCGCTAATTAAAATTATATAACAATGTATCTAGATCAAGCTAAGAAAGCAGAAATCTTCGGGACTTACGGAAAGTCTAATACCGATACTGGTGCAGGAGAGAGCCAGATAGCGCTATTCTCATACCGTATCTCTCATTTGACTGAGCACGTAAAGTCAAACAAGAAGGATTTTAACACATCAAGATCTCTTAAGATGTTGGTAGGTAAGCGTCGTCGTATGTTGGACTTCTTGAAAGAGAAGGACATCGAGCGTTACCGTGCAATCGTTAAGAAACTTGGTTTGAGAAAGTAATCAACTTTCTTGAGAAGCACAAAGGCGAACAGAAATGTTCGCCTTTTTTGTTTTAATAAAAAAAGGGATGCGGTAAATCCACATCCCAATATTATTTTCGGTTAGTATCAATATTATATTCTTTCAAATAAGATTGCTTCCGCAGAGAATTTGTCTTTGCATTTGTCGACGTAAAGATAGATGACTGCTTTTGTGTTCGCGTCGCAACAGAATTCCTCCACTATTTTTTTAGGATCATCTGCTTTCCCTATGATTGTCACACCTTCACCTTTGAATTTATGCTTAATACAGATCTCTCCAGCTACCACGTTTGGTAGGGTATAGACAAAGATCGCTGGAGATGAGTTGTATTCTTCTGCTGTGATGTTGTCTAAGTGAGCCAAATCGGATTCTATGCATCCTGTGTCTGTGTTGACTACCAAGGCGATCTCGTATGGGTCGTACTGAGATAATCTGTCTGTCTTGCTTAACAACAATTCGACTGCTGTTGTCCCAAGTTTACAATAATCGTCCATCTTGGAGAATTTCATGTATGGTTCGGAAACAGATGAGAAAACTCCCTTGATATATGTCTTGAAATCTGAATCGCAAGTGCTATTTGATAACGCTTCTTTGCTTATCTGCGAATAGTTGATTTTGACATTCGATTTTGATTCTTCGCATTGTCTGTTGCTTACGACAACAGCGGCATTACAACCTCCAAATCCAGATCCTGTCTTGACGAAAACATCGCATTTTTTGCTTTTGATAAGCTCTTTAGTGACGTTTAACGCGACAGGTGTTCCAGTCTCTTCAAATCCGATTGTCTTTGCAATCTCATTCTTTTCGGCTAGAGCGACGCTTAGTGCTAACTCAAGCACGCCAGAGCATCCAAGTGTATGGCCGAAATAAGCTTTTTCGCTGACGACAATGCTCTTTGTCAATCCTGCGACAGACAATGCTTTAGATTCCATCTCATCGTTGTAGACGGTAGCTGTGCCATGCATGTTTACGAAAACCACGTCCGACGCATTTACGTCGGCTTCATTCATTGCGGTAGTGATGGCATGGGCAAGCTCCTCGCCAGTACGTGATGGTCCGGAGATATGGTTGGCGTCGTTGGAAGTTGCCCCTCCAGCGATATAGTAGCAGTTTGGATTTGAAGTCTCGTTTGATAAGATTATAGTCGACGCTCCTTCGCCGAGAGAAATGCCATCTCTGTTTTTGTCGTATGGCTTGCATACGTTGTGACTAAGTGAACGGAAACTGTCGAATCCGGAAACAACGAAGTCTGTAAGCAGGTCACCTCCTATGACGACAATGTTTTTATATCGACCTTGCTGTAGTAGTCTATGTGCATAAACCGTTGCCAGGACGCCTGAGATACATGCGTTAGATATGTTGACCGGTTTGTTGCTGTTTTTGAAATATGAAGTGACTTTCTGAGCCAAATTGGAAATGTAATCACTTTCGTTATGGCTGAGATAATCGATGTTTCCTTTTGTAGATGAAAAAATGAATAGGGTAGACGGAGAAGAAAGGTCTATATCTGTATTTTTTGTGGCGTCTAATGCAGAAGCAATCATCATTTGCTCCAGACGGGAATACTTAGTTATGTCGGAAATGTTGTATTGTGCTGCGAAATTTGAGTCGACTGCACCCAGAGGGAATGATTGCCCATTAGCGTATGTCTTTTCAGCGACTTTCACTCCACTTATGCCAGCTTCGACATTTGCCACAATTTCAGACAGTGAATTGCCCATTGCACAGACAGCACCTTTCCCAACTATATATGATTTAGCCCCGTTCATCAGATTTATAGACTTCCTGAAAAAAATAAATCCCCTGTGATTCAATTGCTGAAATTACAGAGGAGACAAATAAAATAAAAAGGATGAGCCGATGACGAGACTCGAACTCGTGACCTGCGCATTACGAATGCGACGCTCTACCAACTGAGCCACATCGGCATCGTTTGCGGTATGGACGGGACTCGAACCCGCGACCCCATGCGTGACAGGCATGTATTCTAACCAGCTGAACTACCACACCAATTTGCAGTTCATTTCTGAATTGCGGTGCAAAAATATAGAAAAAAGTTGATATTGCAAATGATTTGAGAAATATATTGACATTAATTTGACGAATATAAAATCAGTCTGGAATGTTTGATATATATATAAAGTTCTTATTTTTGTAAGAAAAACACCTGACGATGTTCGATACAGTAGAAAAACCTATAGAAAGAAGCCCGTTTAGAAGAATTCTTGGAAGGGAGTTTTACATTCTAAAAAGAAAATTAAAATGGTATTTTGGTGGCATATCTTATGCGAAAGTTGACAAGAAATATAAGTGTGACAATCTCCTTATAGAACACAAATCTACTCTGCTTAGAAAATTAAAGGATGTGGATATGCATTTGCAATATAATAAGATTGTAAATCTGAAATTGGCAATTGCTCCGATTGATGGTGTTGTTATAAAACCGGGAGAGACGTTTTCTATCTGGAGGATGGTTGGTCGTCCGTCGGCAAGAAAAGGATATAAGACCGGAATGATGATTCATAATGGTAAGGTGCGAGAAGGTGTAGGAGGTGGACTTTGCCAACTTGGAAATCTTATTTATTGGATGGCTCTACATACCCAGTTGACTGTCACCGAACGTTGGAGACATAGTTTTGATGTCTTCCCTGATGTGAATAGGACGGTTCCGTTTGCTTGTGGCGCGACATTGGCATACAATTATATTGATTTGCAGTTGAAGAATAATACCGACAAGGTATTCAAAATTAATCTATGGTTGGACGACGAATATCTGCATGGTAGTATAAGTTGTGATCAAAAGTCGGATTTTGAGTATAAGGTTTACGAAAAGGATCATCGCATAGTCAGACAAAGTTGGGGTGGTTATACCCGTCATAATCAGATTTGGAGGAAGGTTAAAGATGTCCATTCTGGAGAAGAGACAGATGAATTTATTGTGGCAAATGACGCTATAATGATGTATAATCCGTTGTTGGACTGTAAATAAAAAAGAGACGTGGAATTTTCCGCGTCTCTTTAACATTTATTGATCAAATACAAACTATTCAAGAGAGTCTTCTGTTTTTTCATCTTTGTCCAAATTTTGAACAAAATGAATTCCACATAATACAAAAACAGCTAGGAATCCTAATACAACTCCATATTTTAGACCTGTTTGGGCTTTCCCTTTTTTATCATTATTGAGAGGGTAACGAGGAACATCTATCTCTTGGATCAAAGGCTCACTTTTTGCCATATCAAGCTTCATTACCTCGATGTTCTTTACGATTTCAGAATAAGCAGATGTGTTGATTTGGATATCTGTTTGATATTTTAACTGTTCTACGCCTATTACACTTTTTGATGGATTCATGTTCAAATCACGATAGTGTGCGACTGCGTATAACGATTTGTTAAGTTCCTTACGGATTGAATCAGCTCTTGATTGGAATTCATCGATATTCCTCTGTGCTTTTTCACTTTTGCTTTTAAGGTAAAAATCAAACACAGTGTTGATCATAGCAGTGCTGAACTCTTTTGCAAATCTTTCGTCTTTGGAGCTTATTGAAAAATAAGCGTAAGATAGTTTTTTGTCAATTCTTTCAATGTCAATGTCTTTTTTCAACATTCCCAAAGCGATGTTCATGATAACACTGTCTTGCTCACGTGTAAATGATTCCCTGCTTTGTCCATAAGGGAAGTAGATGTCGCAAATTGTCGCAATATGAGGTTTTGAATAATCTTCATTTGCTTTTGCTTCGCCACATTTAGTACGCGTGCTATCTGCTAAAATCTTATACTCAAGGAGGTTCATTGTGTCTCCATCAACAAGGATTGGCTTCAACAAAGCCATTTCCACCATAGTTCTAGATTTGAATAGTTCTACTAGATTGTCTCCGGAGAAAGTTCCCGATGAAGAACCTAGTCCGGCAAACATGCTTAATGCTCCTAGTCCACTTGCTCCACTTGCTTTGGATTCAATCGAAAATTTATATGTGGCAGTGTAAGTTGGCTTGTAAATGTAAGCATGGATAATGCCTATTATTACACCAACAATGCCAGCCGCAATAATAATCCATTTCTTGCTCCATATGTATGAACAATAATCTTCAACAGCTTTTTTTATGTCTGTAAAAGATATTTTGTTTTCTGGAGCTTCTTCTTGCAAAAAATCCTCTATATCAATATTCATGAATCTTATTTTTTATTCCGATGGCTTTTTATTATTGTTATTATCTTTAAGATTAGAAATGACAACTAATGATGATACTCCAACAGAAGCACATGATACTACTGTAGATAACACAGCTGCAATAAAATTAGCTCTTGCTCTTCTATCTTCGTTAGTCTCTTCTTTTTCTGGCACGTAAAGGTGTGCTCCTGGCTTTATTTTTGGATAATTTTTGATAAATCCAAAGTGTCCTGTTGATTGCATCTCTCCATTAGCATATGCTACATATACATGACGCTTGTCTGCGTGCGACCCGAATCCTCCAGATCTACGGATTGCTTTTCTTGCTGAGTGTCCATTGAATACCATCATTCCAGGAACTTGGACCTTTCCGTTGACTGTGATTGTCTGAAGCTGTTTCGGAACGTATATCATATCTCCATCTTCAACGTAAATGTCTTTCTCTCCGCCTGGATGCTTTAAGATATCCTCCATATCAATTCCTACAAGATCTGTTCGATTTTGTAATTGCTTGATCAACTCCGGATCTCCTTCTGTTTCTGATATTTTCTGAATCAATTTGGCGTCACGCATTCTCTCAGCTGCAGAACGTACTCCTTTTCTGATCATGAAAGCTCCCTGAACATATGCGTAATTAGAGATTCCTCCTGCACGTGCCATGATATCTGAGATTCTCTCTCTCTTGCTTGTTATCACGTAGTCTCCTGGAGAACGAACTTCACCAAGTATGGACATTGTTTTGTTAGATTCAATTCCTTCTTTCAATCTGACTGAAATCATATCTCCGGGTTCAAGTAGGATGTCTCCATCTCCTCCTGCTGATAGACTTCTGTCAACTGATATTATCTTGATTTCATTCTTCTCTACGTTTTCTTTCAATTTGCTGTCGTCTTTCACTCTACGTGACAATTCAATTTTGTCAATTGCGGCAAACTCTTTGAAACCCTTAGCCAAGAAAATCAAATCTTTGACAGTCATGTTCTCATAGAATGGATATGTGCCTGGAGAAAGTACTTGACCATAGATGGATACAGTCTTCTTCTCCTCTAAGTCTTTCATAGTTCCAATTGTAACTTCATCCTCTTTCTTAAGTAACAAGTTGAATTTGCCGTCAAGAAGATCTTTGACGTTGAAACTGATCAATTCTGGTGTTAAGTCGTCTCGCAAACGTGTGATTGTAGCTCTTTCAAGATAAGCGTTTTCCAATAGTCCATCGGCTTTCTTTACCAAATCCATAAGGGTCATGCCTGAATCCAAAGCGTATGGTCCAGGACGGAATACTCCTCCGAAAATTTTAACGCGGTTAGAGAATCTGTCTAGCACTTCTGCAACAATGAATTGGTCTCCTGTCTGCAACGGGAACATTCCATATAGTTCACTGGATACGTCTGCTACACTCTTCTCTCTTTCTGTTGTGCGCTGCACAGTGATACGGTTCTGGTATGCGTTTTCTGTGAATCCGCCTGCGTATGATAGCAGGTCTTTCAATGTTTCTCCCTGCTTCATTTCGAATACTCCAGGTCTCTTAAGCGCTCCATCGATGCTGACACGAATGTCGTATGCTGGAACATGAATCACATCTTGATCCTGCAAAGAGATGTTGTTTGATAGATCTCCGTTTGTAAGGAATGTATACAAGTCTATTGTCGCGATGTTTTTGCCTCCTCTGACTACCTTGATGTTACGCAATGAACCAGAAGTGGTAGGACCGGCACATGCATACAGTGCATTGTATACTGTTGATAATGAAGAAAGTGTATAGGTTCCAGGCTTACTTACGTTTCCTGTGATATATACGTTTATGCTTTTTACGTTGCCGATAGTTACTGAAACCTGAGTGTTGCCAGATGAGATTGAACTATAGATGGATGACAACTGCTTTTTGATTTTCGACTGGACAGCTTCAATTGTAAGCCCGTTTACCATGACTGGACCTAAGTTCGGTATTCTTACATTGCCTTCCGATGTTACTGTAAGCTGCATTGTGTTCTCTGCGTATCCGTATACATCGACAATCAACACATCTCCAGGTCCTACAATGTAATTCTTGGGTGTTGGAATATTTTGATTTGGGGCAAATGTCATCTTTGAGTTGGAAAATAGATCCGAACCGAAGATTCTGTTGTTGATGAATTTCGCTTGTTCTGGATTCTCCTTCATCTCCTCAATCACGCTTTCTGCCATTTGATTGCGGGCTACTGCGATATCTCCTTTTGTCTCTTTCTCTGTTTTGCTATTGTCTGCTATCAGTCTGGCTTTCAACTTTTCAGCTTCTTGCTCTTTCATTCCTTTTGAAACGGCAAAGCTTACAAAGTCGTCTATAGATCTGCCTGTCTCATTATAGGATTTCTTTATTTCTCTGACTTGAGCAGTCGACAAAGATCCTGCAGAGACGTTTTCTAGACTATTGATGTTGATTGCTGATGCTGATGCTGAATACATCAAGATTGCAACTAGTATTGTCCTAAAAGATT
This sequence comes from Paludibacteraceae bacterium, assembly GCA_045642085.1. Taxonomy (GTDB): domain Bacteria; phylum Bacteroidota; class Bacteroidia; order Bacteroidales; family Paludibacteraceae; genus UBA1723. The sequence continues at coordinate 28,249 of JAZUIF010000111.1, forward strand.
TAATTATTTTCATGTCACTATTTTTCTTAGTGCAAAATTATACTTTTTTATCCAAATTGCAAAAGATTGATTGTCCATTGTTTTCCTAATGTTGAAAACTATGAAGAATGTTAATGGATATTGCATATTAATGATTTTTTCTAGTGAAAAGTTAGTATTAAACTGTACCTTAGCACCAAATTTGATCGCTTATGGAAATAATGGATATTGTCAGACTGATTGCACCTGTCTTTTTAGGTGGTATAATTGGAGCTTTCACTAATTACATCGCAATCAAAATGATGTTTCGCCCCTATACCGAAAAAAGATTGTTTGGGTATGTCTTGCCGTTCACTCCAGGAATCATTCCTAAACGCCAGAATGACCTTGCTAGGGCGGTTGGTAGAGTGGTGAGCAATAATCTTGTTGATGCTGATGGTATTTCTAAAATGCTTTTGTCGGATGAGACTCTAGGGAAACTAAATACAAAGATTGATGAGATTGTTTGCTCTTTGCAAACGAATGAGGAGTCGCTTCAATCGTTTTTCTCTAAGTATGCAGGGGATGAGAGGGTTGACGCTCTGATGGCGAGAGTGAAGAGGAATCTTGAAACTAAAATCAATGCGGTTGTCTCTGATGATAATCTTGGTAAAACGATTGCCTCTTCCGCTATGTCTGCTTTTGACGAAAGGGTAGGAGATGGTTTTATGGGGATGCTCACAAAAAATATTCTATCTGATTCGTTGAAGGATAAGATCACTCCGAAATTGGCGAACCTTATCAATGATGTTATGCGTGGCGACGGGAAAAAGATGATTCTTAATATCGTCGACGATGAAATCAGTCGTTTTGCTAATGGAACGGTCTCTTCCTGGACTTCTAATGTTTCAACTGAGAAAATAGAGGAGTTGAAACGTGATGTGATGAATCTATATTCGGAAAAGGTCACTACTGAGGTGCCTCGTCTGTTGCAAACTATTGATATCAGTCGAATTGTGACTGAAAAAATACAATCGATGGATATGCCGACGGTGGAGAAACTTGTGCTTGATGTGGCTGATAAAGAACTTTCTATGCTGGTCTGGCTTGGTGGTTTGTTAGGCACAATTATTGGTCTGGCGAATCTTCTGTTTGTTGCTTTGTAATGTTTGAATTATAAAAATGATAAGAGGGTGTATCAAAACTAAGAAAGTTGCGATATACTCTCTTTTTAACTCTTTGAGACTTGAATGGATATTTGAAAATCGAAAAAATCAAAAATTGACTTAAATATTAGATTCTCACGAGTTGAAAATTTCATAAAATAAA
>JAZUIF010000112.1:0-13288 GCA_045642085.1 Paludibacteraceae bacterium
AATTGAGAGATGCTTGGTTGACTCGTCGCTTATGTGTGATTTTAAGAAAAAGAAACATCGGGATTATGAAAATGTAGTATATTTGTGACGGTAGTGTTTGTGATTAAAGATTTGCAATAGATTTATGAAATATTTAGATTATCTTGTATATCGTTCTTATTTAAAATATGGTAACCAAAGGGATGCTACTAAATTTCCTATAGGGTTGTCGACTATACCTCTTTTTTCAATATTTTTTGCATTTTCTCCTTTCTTAGAATGGGTTGGCGTAGAGCATTCTTTATTTATTTGTATAGTAATCATTGGCTTTATCCAGTATTATTTTTCCGAAAAGTATTATACGACAGAGAGGATAGAGTCGTTTTCCGAAAAATATAATGATTCTGAGCTTAACTCATTACCTTTGCTGTTGTTATACTTGCTCCATTTTATCCTTTGTTTCGGATCTTTAGCTTTGTTGTTGGTGAGAATAATTTAAAACAAAGAATGACTTTTTAAAACAATTAAAACAAAAAGAAGTCGGTTTTCACTGACTTCTTTTTGAGCCTCTTGTCGGATTCGAACCAACGACCCCGAGATTACAAATCACGTGCTCTGGCCAACTGAGCTAAAGAGGCGGTGCGGATGTCTTTTCAGACAAACCTTATATGTCTCTCATTTTATAGATATGAGCAATCTTTTGAGCCTCTTGTCGGATTCGAACCAACGACCCCGAGATTACAAATCACGTGCTCTGGCCAACTGAGCTAAAGAGGCGTAAGGTGATGTTTTATAAACAGCCTTATTAAATATGTCTTGACTGCTTTGGCTTAGCAATCTTTTGAGCCTCTTGTCGGATTCGAACCAACGACCCCGAGATTACAAATCACGTGCTCTGGCCAACTGAGCTAAAGAGGCAAATGGGAAAACTGACCACATCACACCGCTACAACCGACGTACCCTTGCTGCGTTCAAACCCTGGGGGATTAGAAGGGAGCTGGTTGTGTAGCGCTTTCCCGAGTGCAAAAGTATAAACTATTTATCACATCGCAAGTGTTTTTGCCATTTTTTTAATAAAAAGTTGCTTATTTCGCTATGAATTACGCATATAAAGATGAAAAATTTTCAAAAATTGTTTGTGATGCCATAAAACTGGTGTTCTCGTATCTGTTTTTTGTCTATAATATTGATGATGTTTCATGTCGATTAAGTTGTGGATTTCTCAGAATTAAAGAAAAAGTCTATGAATGAGAGTCTCAAGTGATTCCGTCTTAATACATTTCTATAATTTTATTGGTGATTACGTTTGCTTGTCGTTCAATTTTTTGCCATTATGTAATGCTTTTTAACATTTTTTTATACTTTTGTGCCAAATTCAAATGGTGTGGTTTGAGGATAAATATCCTTCTTCCATAACGAAATATACTACTTATAATTAATAAATGGATACAGTCCTAAATTTATTTTCTTTGTTAGGCTCACTAGCACTCTTCCTTTTCGGTATGAAAACGATGAGTGAGGGTCTGGAAAAGTTTGCTGGCGATCGTCTGCGTGCTATCCTTGCCGCTATGACGAAAAATCGATTCATGGGTGTGGTTACTGGAGTTGTAGTTACGGCGTTGATTCAGTCGTCGAGTGCTACTACTGTGATGGTGGTAAGTTTCGTGAACGCAGGTTTGATGAATTTGACTCAGGCTATCGGTGTGATTATGGGTGCCAATGTAGGAACGACGGTGACGGCCTGGATGATTTCCGCTATCGGATTCAAAGTGAATATTGCAGCACTGACGTTGCCGTTGATGTGTGTCGGCATGCCATTGATTTTCAGTAGTAAGAGTAAACGAAAGAGCGTCGGAGAGTTTATCTTTGGTTTCGCTTTCCTTTTCATGGGATTGAGCTATCTACAGCAATCAGCTACAGAATTGAATATTGGTTCTTATGTTGCCAATATGCTTGCTGGTGTGGCAAGTGGAGGATTCCTTACAATTCTGCTATTTGTTGTAGTAGGAGCATTAGTTACAATGTTAGTTCAAGCATCAGCGGCCACAATGGCAATTACGCTGATGCTTTTTGATATGCATATTGATGGTTTCGGATTCGAGCAGGCTGCGGCTCTTGCGATGGGTCAGAATATCGGTACGACAATCACTGCTTTCGTGGCATCTCTCACTGCCAATACTCAGGCTAAACGAGCTGCTTTGGCACATATGTTCTTTAATGTGTTTGGTGTGATTGTAGTATTGGTAATGTTCTATCCATTCTGTGACGCTGTCACTTGGATTGTCACTAACTTGCTTCATTCTGGCGACAATGATCTATTCCGTTTGTCGGCATTCCATACGACATTCAACATCTTTAATACATTATTGTTGATTGGATTCGTTAAGCAGATTGAGGCATTTGTTTGCAGAGTGTTGCCTATGCCAGAGAACTCAGATACAAAGGAAAAAGAGAATCGTTTGGTATTCATCTCAGGTGGTTTGCTTTCTACTGCTGAGCTTTCAATCCTACAGGCAAACAAGGAGATTTTGGTATTTGGTGAGCGTTGCCGCAGAATGTTGTCGTTCGTGCCTGATACATTGGATTGCAAGAGCCAGGAGGATTTCGACGCCGCATATAAGAAGATTATCCACTACGAGCAGATCACAGATAATATGGAGGATGAGATCGGTAAGTATCTTGGCTTGGTGAGTGAAGGACGCTTGAGTGGTGAGTCGAAGAACGCTATTGCATGTATGCTTCGTGAGATTGGAGAGTTGGAGAGTATTGGCGACGGAATTTTCCACCTTGGACGAACAATCTCCCGTCTACGCGAATATGGAGAGGAAACATTCAATGAGAATCAGATGAGTCATATCCGAAGAGCAATTCAGATAGTGGACGACTCTTTGATTGCTATGGTTCAGGTGCTTTCATTGCCAGAGGAAAAGAAAGTCAACTTGAAGGAAAACATAGGTATTGAGGATAGTTTGAATGAACTTCGTACAATCTGTACAGAGAAGAATGTGCAGGCTATCAATAATAAGGAGTACAGCTATCGTCTTGGTACATATTATATCGATTTCATCAGTGAGTGTGAGAAGATTGGCGACTACGTGATGAACGTGGTGCAGTCTGTAGCTAAGATGAGAGAGTGATGAAATGCTAAATCATAAATGCTGAATACATAATAAACCGTCTCTGTTTAGAGGCGGTTTTTTTTTGTGTGGGGAATTTTACGATAACGTTGAAAAAATGTAAATATATCCATCAACTTACGTTGAATAAATCTAAGATTATCGTGTTATGTATTGATTGCTAGTTTATTATGATGTTTTTGCTTATTTTTTGAAAAAAAAGACGAAGATGTGCTTTGGTTTGGCATAGGTTGTTTGTAGGTTTGCAAAGTGAATTTAGATCGCTTTTGAGTTACAATTAGAATTTGTCTTGATTTAATGAAGATAAGTTTATAAATTGCGATCCGTATTTAACGAAGCACATTAAAGACTAAAACTAAAGGTGTATGCCTGAAATAATATCGCATATCTCGAAAGAAGGAGCAATCCAAACAAACCAAGCACATCAAGAAGGTGTTGCCAGACTTGCAGAAAATTTTGCAAGTGAGTTTGGCATGGGGGATTGGGGAAGATTTTTTGGATTGATACATGATAAAGGTAAGGAACGTGTCGATTTCCAGAATTACATACGAATACAGAATGGGATAGATGCACCTGCTTATAAAGAAAAAACGCATGCTTGGATTGGGGCAAAAATTGCTAAGATAATAGCTCCTCAATTGTATCCTATGCTTACATATCCAATATTAGGCCATCATGCTGGAATGCACGATTATACTGATTTGGATGGATTTATGGAAAAGGAAATACCAAGGGAGGTTGATTGCAATATAAAAATACAGATTCCTTCAATGGAGTTTTTCCAAAAGCATAATCTGTTTTCTAAGAGTAAGTATATTCACCACGTAGAAAGAATGCTGTTTTCATGTTTGGTTGATGCCGATTATCTTGATACTGAAAACTTTATGCAACATGAAAAAAGTGAAATCAGGAATAATGTAATTTCGCTTAATGATTTATTGCCAAAATTAGAAGAGTTTCTTTCTAAATTGAAGCCTGATACTCCAGTGAATGTAATTAGAAAAGAAATTCAAGATTGTTGCAGAAAAGGAGCAGAAAAAACAAGTGGAGTATATAGTTTGACTGTTCCTACAGGAGGTGGCAAAACCTTATCTTCTCTGTTATGGGCAATGCTTCATGCTGTGAAAAACGGAAAACGAAGAATCATTGTGGCAATTCCGTATACAAGTATTATTACTCAGACTGCAGCTATATTTAAGTCAATATTTGGACTAGAGGCTGTATTAGAACATCATTCAAACTATGATTGTCATGAAGATGAAGATCAAGATGGCGAGTTTAATCCAGAACAGTTATCTTCTGAAAATTGGGATGCACCGATAATAGTCACTACCAATGTTCAGTTGTTTGAATCGATGTATGCGTCGCATCCAGGAAGGTGTAGAAAACTTCATAACATAGCCAATAGTGTGATTTTGTTAGATGAAGTGCAAACATTGCCAGGAGAACATTTACAGGCTATCGTAGATGCGTTAAAGGCTTATCATGAACTATTTGGTGTCTCATTATTGTTTACAACAGCGAGCCAGCCAACATTGGAAGGTGTCAGAAAAGGTCATGATAAAAATCTGATAGGATTTGATAAAATTGAGGAATTGGTGCCTGTAGAATTGAAGTTGCACGAAAGATTAAGACGTGTAGAACTTGAGTTTGAAGAGGAAACATTATCTTATGATGAAATCGCAGAAAAGATGATGCAATACGATAGAGTGTTGTGTATTGTAAATACAAGAAGGACGGCATCTGAATTATTTGCTCATCTTCCAAAGAGCGAATATAACTATCATTTGTCTCGTAATATGTGTCCGGATCATGTTGATGCAACACTTGAAGAGATCAAGGAGAGATTGAAGACAAATGATGGAAATCCTATCAGAGTTGTAACGACTCAATTGATAGAAGCTGGTGTAGACATAGATTTTCCAATTGTAATGCGTCAAGAGATTGGCTTGGATTCGATTCTTCAGGCTGCAGGACGTTGCAATAGGGAAGGAAAGATGGAAGAGTTAGGTAAAACTTTTGTTTTTAAAATTGATGGAGTCAATGTTCCTAGAGGCACAATGAATTATGCTAATAATGCTCGTCTTAATATGAGGCCATTTGAAGATTTGTTTGTACCAGAGGCGATGACGGAATATTTCACTCAGTATTATAGCAGAATACCTACTTTTGATAAGAAGAATTCAAATTTAGGTAATGAAAATATAGAATCACTTCTGCATAATGTTGGTTATTTACGTTTTGACACTGCGGATAAGTACTTCAACCTTATTGATGACAGCGGATATTCTGTAGTTGTGAATTACCAAAACTCAGCAGTATTAGTGGATGAGATGCGAAATGGAAATGTAAGTAAGCAGATGTTTCGAAAGTTATCCAGGTATATAGTGACAATTCCCAAATTTAGTTTTGAAGAATTAGTTAAGATCGGAGTGATAGAATCAATACAATCTCTTGGAAAAGAGACTGGATTGTATTATCTTTCCGACAAGAAACAATATGATAGTCAATATGGTTTGACTTTAGATAATCATTTTGTAGATGAAATGTTAATTTTCTGATATTATATGGAATATACAGATAAAGAATATTGCTTAGAAGTAAAGGGAGAATTTGCCTGTTTTACCCGACCTGAATTGAAAGTTGAGCGTGTAAGTTATGACGTTATAACACCTTCAGCTGCACGTGCTATATTTGAGGCAATCCTATTAAAAAAAGGAGCAATGCGATGGGAAATCACGCATATAGACGTGCTTAATCCGATCAAATGGATTTCAATACGAAGAAACGAGGTAGGAGCAACTGCATCTCCCAAAGTTGAATCTTTATATATTGAAGAGAAACGACAGCAGAGAAATGCATTGATGCTTCGTGATGTTGCTTATAGAATATATGCCAAACTTGTATATATTCCAGTGAAGGATAGACAAAAAGAAAATCAGAGCAGACAGCCTGGAGATGATGAAAATCCAATGAAGTATTATCAGATGTTTGAGCGTAGAGCTAAAAAAGGACAGTGCTTCACACAACCATATCTTGGTACAAGAGAATGTGCTGCAATGTGGAGATTTGTGGAAAACGTTGAGAATGAACCATCTCCAATTTCTGAAAATAGAGATTTGGGCATTATGCTCTATGATATGGATTTTTCAAATCCTAGAGATATTCAGGCTATGTTTTATAGAGCCGAAATGAAGAATGGTGTTATTATTGTGCCACCATATAATAGTGAGGAGATTTTGCGATGATATTAAAAGCATTATATGATTATTACCATCGAAGTGGTGATTTGCCTCCGATGGGATTTGAAAAGAAAGAAATATATTTCATCATTGTCATAAGTGAAAAAGGTGATTTTATACGAATAGAAGATACTCGTGATGGAAAAACGCCTAAGTCGTTTATTGTGCCACGTGGTGAAACAAGATCTTCTGGAATCAAAGCAAATCTACTTTGGGATAATGTGGAGTATGTATTAGCTGTTCCTAAAGAGGATAATGATTCGGCAAAAGCCAAAGCGATAGAAAAAAATAAAGCTTTTATAGAACGTTGTCAACAGATTGCATTCAAATTTCCAGAAATAAAAGAACTTAAAGCAGTTTGTGATTTTTATAAGAATGGGGTTAAAAATGTTGAATCAGCAAGTAATTGGAATGATGTATTGAAAGAAAGAACAAGAAATGTATCATTCCAATTAAATAATTCTTTGACTATTATTCCAGCGATGGATTTTATGATAAGTTGTCTTTCTGAATGTAATCCTGAAAATGAAAATGCGGGAATGCATCGCTGTTTGGTGACAGGAAAAATTGGGGATATAGTTAGATTGACATCAAGTACGTTTATTCCAGAGGGTAAAGCAACAGCTAGTCTTGTGGCTTTTCAAACGAATTCAGGATATGATTCATATGGAAAGGAACAGTGTTATAATGCTCCGATAAGTAAAGAGGCGGAATCTGCTTATATTACTGCACTTAAAAAACTGACAGACAAGGATTCTAGAAACAAATTCTATCTTGGCAATAGAACATTTTTATTTTGGACCTCAAATGTTGATGATTCGTCAGAAGAGGTGGAGAAGGGATTTTGGTCTTTGTTTGCTAGTGAAAAAAATGATGATCCCAATAGAAATATAGCAAAGGTAAAGGAAACATTGAAGTCTGTTTGGTCAGGCAAGAAAAACACAGCAGATAAAGATAGGTTTTACATGCTAGGACTAGCTCCTAATGCTGCGAGAATTGCTGTAGTGTATTGGAACGAATGCTCTATAAAAGAGTTTGCTGGAAAGATTCTGCAACATTTTTCTGATATGGAAATAGTTGACAATAGAAAGGAACAAATGCCTTATCAGGGTATTTATTCCATGTTGTCGGCAGTTACTTTGGGAGGAAAATCTAGTGATGCCCAACCGAATTTGCCGGAAGCTGTTCTGAAGAGCATCATTGAAGAAATTGCTTATCCATTCCCTTTGTATTCGTCATGTATTAGAAGAATAAGAGCGGAGTTGGGTACTATAACAATTGCAAGAGCCGCAATTATCAAGGCTTACTTAAATAGATTGAATAATAATGAAAAAAAGATAGAAATTATGTTGGACAAGGAGAATGTAAACAAAGGTTATCTCTGTGGCAGACTTTTTGCTGTACTTGATAAGATACAGGAGGAAGCAAATAATGCGCATACAGTGCGAGAGCGTTATATGAATGCTGCTTCTTCTACACCGTCAACAGTGTTTGGAACTTTGTTGAATCTATCTTCCCATCATGCAGAAAAACTGAATGAGGGAAGAAAGATTCAATTTGAGCAGATGAAACAAGAGATTATAGGTAGTTTGCCAGCGGAAGGGTTTCCTACACATCTTGACCTCCAGGATCAAGGAAGATTTTTTGTTGGCTACTATCATCAAAGACAAGATTTCTTTACAAAGAAAGAAGATAAAGAGTAAATAACAACTTAAACAAGTTAGAAGTATGAATAGAATTGATTTCGTATATCTTTTTGATGTACAGGATGGTAATCCTAATGGAGATCCAGATGCAGGCAATCTACCTCGTGTTGACGCAGAAACTGGTCAAGGGTTGGTGACTGACGTATGTTTGAAGCGTAAAGTAAGAAACTATGTTCAGATCGCAAAGGGAGCAGATGTAGGATATGATATCTTTGTTAAAGAGAAGGCTGTGTTGGACACTCTAGTAGAGAATGTATATAAAGAAGAATCTGTAAAGGCAGAAAAGGATAAAACTAAGCAAAAAGCAGATGCTAAATCTCTTCTTTGTTCAAAATATTTTGATATAAGAACATTTGGTGCTGTTATTGCGACTTCAGGAAAGCAAGATCAAGTTAGAGGTCCTATTCAGTTGACATTTGCTCGTTCTATTGAACCTGTCATATCGCAGGAGCATTCTATTACTAGAATGGCAGTCACGAAAGAGGCTGATCTTGATAAGGAACGTACTATGGGACGTAAGTCGACAATCCATTATGGAATCTATCGTTGTCATGGTTTTATTTCTGCCAATCTTGCAAAGCAGACCGGTTTTTCAGATGATGATTTGAAGTTGTTCTGGGATGCTTTGAAGAATATGTTTGATCAGGATCATTCAGCAGCAAGAGGTATGATGAGTGCTCGTAAACTTATTGTATTCAAGCATGATTCAGAATTGGGAAATGCATCTGCAGCTTCATTATTTGATAGAGTTTCTGTAAATAGAAAAGATTCTAAAGTTGCTCGCTCATTCTCTGATTACGAGGTTGTTATCAATAAAGAGAATATGCCGCAAGGTGTAACAGTAGAGGAGTTGATTTGATGTCGGAAGAACAAAACATAATCATCTACAATTCGGAAGATGGTAAGGCAAAAGTGTCCTTGTTGACTAAAGATGGCAAGGTTTGGCTTAATCAAAATCAGATGGCCGAACTTTTTGCCACCTCCAAACAAAATATAGGTCAACTTGTGTCTAAGATATTGAATGAAAAAGAATTAGATGTAAATTCAACTGTAAAGAAATACTTTACAGTTGCCACAAATGGGAAAAGTTACAACGTCGTATTCTATTCATTAGAGATGATTATTGCTGTTGGCTATCGAGTTCGTGGAGTTAGAGGAACTCAATTTAGACAATGGGCCACTCAACATCTTTCAGAATATTTAGTCAAAGGTTTTGCCATAGACACGGAACGATTAAAGAATCCTGATGGTCGCCCAGACTATTTTGATGAGTTGCTTGACAAAATCAGAGACATTCGTGCATCTGAAAAGCGATTTTATCAAAAAGTTAGAGATTTGTTCAGTCTTAGCAGTGATTACAGAAGTGACGATAAAGCTACGCAGATGTTTTTTGCAGAAACACAAAACAAACTTCTTTATGCTGTAACAAAACGAACTTCTGCCGAAATAATTGCGGATAGAGCAAATGCGGCAAAACCAAACATGGGGCTTACGTCATGGAAAGGCTCTATTGTCAGGAAAGGGGATGTAATCATTGCAAAGAATTATTTGTCAGAAGATGAAATAGATACGCTTAATAGGTTGACAACAATTTTCTTGGAAGTTGCTGAATTGAGAGTCAAAGAGAGGAAGGATTTGACATTAGAATTTTGGCGAAAAAATGTTGACAGTCTTTTGGAATTTCAAGGAAAGCCCGTGCTTCAAGGAAAGGGCAATGTGACAAATGCAGAAAGCGAGATGATTGCTGCAAATGTATATGCAGAATTTGATTCTATTAGAAAAAAACAGGAAGCGGAAAAGGCAGATGTGGAAGATATGAGATATCTTGATCAAATTGCTTCTGATATAAAGGCAAAGTAGTTATGCAATACGATGATGATAATATGCTTATGTTGTCGGGGATACAGCACTTTGTGTTTTGTCCTCGACAATGGGCATTGATTCATATAGAGCAACAATGGGCAGAAAACAAATTGACTATAGAAGGTGTGTTATTGCATTCCAATGTTGACGATCCGTCTCGCAGAATGCTTAATAATGACACTATTACGTTGCGTTCTGTTCACATTGCGTCAAAAACACTAGGCCTTTATGGTGTGACTGATGCTGTAGAATTGATTCCTACAGAAGATAAGTATTCTATAACACATTGTAAGTATGATGGTAATTTTATTCCTCATCCAGTTGAATATAAAAGAGGTCATTCCAAATCTACTAATTGTGATGTTATGCAGTTAGTGGCACAGGTTTTATGTTTGGAAGAGTTTTATGGAATAAAAATACCTTCAGCCTCTTTATTTTATTGGGAGGTCCGTCGACGTGAAATAGTGGAGATTACCGATGATTTGAGAAACGATGCTTTGTTTTATGCTAATGAAATGCATAGAATATTTGAATCTAAAATCATTCCACTTCCAAATCCATCAGCAAAATGTAAAAATTGTTCTTTGATAGATATTTGTATGCCGAAAGTAAACCGAGATGTAAACGATTATCTAAAAGAAATGATGATATGAGAAAACTGTTGAATACATTGTATGTTACGTCTCCTGATTCTTATTTGAAAAGAGACGGTATGAATGTGGTGATAACAAAGGATGGAACAGAGGTGTTTCGTATTCCAGTTATAAATATTGAAGGAATCGTTATGTTTGGTTATATGGGCGCAACTCCTGAGTTGATGAAATTATGTGTGGATAATAATGTTTCATTAACATTTATGTCTCCTCAAGGTTCGTTTTTGTCATGTGTGCAAGGTCCAACCAAAGGAAATGTTCTTTTGAGAAAAAAGCAATACAAACTGAATGAAGATGTTGATTTTTCATTGCAGTTGTCAATACTTTTTATTGCCGGTAAAATTCAGAATTATAGAAATATAATAAGACGTGCAATAAGAGACAATGGCAGTAATGAAAGACTAGAATTGGTATCAAAAAAACTAGAAAGAAGTAAGGATAGAGCAATGTCTGTAACCACACCTAATGAATTGCTTGGAATAGAAGGAGATGCTGCGAATGAATATTTTAGTGTGTTTAATGAACTTATATTAAAACAAAAAGATCATTTTATGTTCAATGGAAGGTCTCGGCGTCCACCTAGAGATATGGTTAATGTTTTATTGTCTTTTGTTTATACTTTGATCGTAAATGATATGAAAGCTGCATTGGAAGGAGTTGGGTTGGATCCTTATGTTGGTTTTTTCCATACAATTCGTCCTGGCAAACCTTCATTAGCATTGGATATGATGGAGGAATTACGAGCATATTTAGGAGATCGACTTGTTCTTTCCATGATCAACAGGCAGCAGATAACAGTTAAGGATTTTATCCATCAGAACGATGATATTTTATTGCTTACTGATGAGGGAAGAAAAAAGGTTTTGACAGCATGGCAAGAACGAAAAAAAGAAGAGATTACGCATCCGTATCTTCAAGCGAAAATGCAGATTGGATTATTACCTCATGTTCAGTCAAAGCTTTTGGTAAGTTTTTTACGTGGAGATATCAATAATTATCCTGTGTTTTTGATAAAGTAATGAGTTATGATGGTATTGATAACATATGATGTAGAGACAACGTCTTCATCAGGAGCCAAGCGTTTGCGTAAAGTAGCAAAAGCTTGTCTTAACTATGGAATAAGAGTGCAGAATTCAGTTTTTGAATGTGTCCTTGATCCTGCTCAATTGGCAACGTTAAAAGGTATCTTATCAAAAATAATAGATGTGGAATCAGATAGTGTTCGGTTTTATTTGCTAGGAAATAATTGGGAACGTCGTATTGAGACATTAGGAAAAGAACAGGATTATAATCAAAATTCTTGTTTGATAATATAATGCGAACTTGTAGCATTTCAAAAAAAGCATTATTTTCGCATTTGTTGATTTTTAACAGTTTGCAAAATAATATACTTGATTTTATCTAAGGATTTACAGTTGTTTTTGAGGTTCGCAAAAATGCACTTATAATTTATTGATATAGCATTTTTTACACTATATACAGTCGCTCCCTTCGTGGGGGCGTGGATTGAAACATAGCAGGTATAGACGACCAGATACAGAGTGGCGTCGCTCCCTTCGTGGGGGCGTGGATTGAAACACTTATTGCGTTTATCTTATCTTGCTTTCCTTCCGTCGCTCCCTTCGTGGGGGCGTGGATTGAAACTTGATGCTTGTGACGCTCTCTTGGCACAAGAAGAGTCGCTCCCTTCGTGGGGGCGTGGATTGAAACAATCCGCCCGTACTACACTCTTGGACGTCCTCGTCGCTCCCTTCGTGGGGGCGTGGATTGAAACACCGTTTCACGAACCTCGTCAGCCGTCTCGGTTTGTCGCTCCCTTCGTGGGGGCGTGGATTGAAACTGTTAATGAGCAAGTATATGAACAACTATTAGCGTCGCTCCCTTCGTGGGGGCGTGGATTGAAACTGGTTTGTAGAATTTGGTCATGGCAAACTACTGGGTCGCTCCCTTCGTGGGGGCGTGGATTGAAACACTTTGAGCAGACCCGTCACAATCAAATCGGTTACGTCGCTCCCTTCGTGGGGGCGTGGATTGAAACTTCCAGTCTTGGACACGTTAGCTGTAGGAGAGATCAGGTCGCTCCCTTCGTGGGGGCGTGGATTGAAACAATCCTTTGCGACAATTTTGAGGATAAGTTCGCGTCGCTCCCTTCGTGGGGGCGTGGATTGAAACCTTCAGCGAGGGCAGACCGACACGTCTGGCATAGTCGCTCCCTTCGTGGGGGCGTGGATTGAAACTACAAATAATGCTAGAGTATGGAAGGATACAAAGTCGCTCCCTTCGTGGGGGCGTGGATTGAAACCCATATTGCAAGAAACTATTGTGCGAGCATTGCAGAGTCGCTCCCTTCGTGGGGGCGTGGATTGAAACTTGTCTATTGTTATCCGCTCAAAGGCACATTGCAAGGTCGCTCCCTTCGTGGGGGCGTGGATTGAAACCTGGTGGTCGCACATTGAACGTTACTGGTGTGAGTCGCTCCCTTCGTGGGGGCGTGGATTGAAACAGGCCTGCTGATTCTGTGTTTGCAACTCCTATTAGGTCGCTCCCTTCGTGGGGGCGTGGATTGAAACTCAAACGGGACTTGCACTTTCTATCTTCCGACCAAGTCGCTCCCTTCGTGGGGGCGTGGATTGAAACGTGTAGTCGAGTGTGATGTCCATCGTCGTCTCGGTCGCTCCCTTCGTGGGGGCGTGGATTGAAACTGCGG
>JAZUIF010000113.1:0-10138 GCA_045642085.1 Paludibacteraceae bacterium
CTAACTTTGGGAGATACTATATCATTCTTCATTATAACAAAAGATGATTTCAAATCTGACTCTGTATACACGGTTACATATACTGATCCGTCTCAAACAACTATATATGAAAATATTAGTTTATACAATAAAACCAGAAAAATTGAATTGACGGAGGCAGAGGGTGATTCATTTAATGTAAATATTGTTTATACGCATTCACTTTATAACAGTCCTATAGTTGTTAAAGAGGAATGGGAAGGAAATGGCCGTTATGCTAAAGGCGATACAATTTACGTTGTATATGATGGTATCTTCCTAGATACAAATATTGATGAAAATGTTGAATATTTTGAGCTGCCAAAAGAAATGAAGTTTGTTGTCAATAATGATATTGATATCTTATTTTTCTCATTTGCAGATCACTTTTTGATTGATGTAGATCAAATAACAGCTGAAAATGAAACTTTTGAAGACGCTTATGTTAACGTCTACACAATCAACGGACATCTTCTAAAACATCATGTCTTGAGAGAGAACGCTCTTGACGGACTTCGCAAAGGTCTTTACATTGTAGGAGGAAAGAAAGTGTATGTAAAAAATTAGTTTGACTTAAATTTAAAATTTAATCAAGGGGCATTCGTGATAATTCGGATGCTCCTTTTTTTATGTTATAAATCAATATTTTTTTGTATATTTGCAGAAAATTATGAAATCAGTTAGAAATTAATAGAAACAAATAATGATAACAGCGTCTGATATTGTAGTTCAATTTGGAAAGCGTATCCTTTTCCAAGATGTAAATCTTAAGTTCACACCAGGTAACTGCTACGGAATCATCGGAGCAAACGGTGCTGGAAAATCAACATTCCTAAAGACAATCAGTGGTGATTTGACTCCAACTAAGGGTACAGTCACAATCGCTCCAGGTGAGCGTTTGTCTGTGCTTCGTCAGGATCACTACGCATTCGATGAGTGTACAGTAATCGAGACTGTACTTCGTGGTCACGAGCCATTGTGGAATGTGATGCAGGAGAAAGACGCGATCTACGCTAAGCCTGAGATGACAGACGAGGATGGTATCCGTGCTTGTGAGCTTGAGGAGAAGTTCGCTGAGATGGACGGATGGAACGCAGAGAGCGACGCCGCTGCTTTGCTTTCTGGTCTTGGCATCAAGGAGGATTTGCACTACAAGTATATGAAGGAGTTGAGTGGTAAGGAGAAGGTGCGTGTGCTATTGGCACAGGCTTTGTTTGGTAAACCAGACAACCTACTTCTTGATGAGCCTACCAACGACCTTGACCTTGACACTGTAATGTGGCTTGAGGAGTATTTGTCAAACTTCGAAAATACAGTGCTTGTCGTTTCCCACGACCGTCACTTCTTGGATAGCGTTTGTACTCACACAGTTGATATCGACTACGGTAAGATCTCTATGTTCGCTGGTAACTATAGCTTCTGGTATGAGTCGAGCCAGTTGGCTCTTCGTCAGCGTGCTCAGCAGAATAAGAAGGCTGAGGAGAAGAAGAAGGAGTTGCAGGAGTTCATCCAGCGTTTCTCTGCCAACGTTGCAAAGAGTAAGCAGACTACTTCAAGAAAGAAGATGTTGGAGAAACTTAACATCGAGGAGATCCAGCCTTCTACACGTAAATATCCAGGTATCATCTTCACTCCTAAGCGTGAGCCAGGTAACAAGGTGCTTGAGGTTAAGGGATTGGCTGCAAGCATTGAAGGTGATGTTCTATTCAAGGATGTTAACTTCCAGGTAGAGAAGGAGGATAAGATCGTATTCGTAAGCCACGATCCACGTGCAATGACAGCTTTGTTTGAGATTATCAATGGTAATATCAAGGCAGACGCAGGCCAGTACAGCTGGGGTGAGGATACAATCACAAGCGCTTACCTTCCAATGGACAACACTAAGTTCTTCAGCAATGAGTTGAGCCTTGTTGACTGGTTAGCTCAGTATTCTGAGGATACTACAGAGAGCTACGTTCGTGGTTTCTTGGGTAGAATGTTGTTCTCAGGTGAGGAGATCTACAAGAAGTGTAATGTGCTTTCCGGAGGTGAGAAAATGAGATGTATGATCTCTCGTATGATGCTTAAGGATGCTAACCTTCTATGTTTGGATTCACCTACAAATCACTTGGATTTGGAGTCAATTCAGGCATTCAACAATACATTGAAGACATTCAAGGGTGTGATTTTGATGTCGAGCCACGACCACGAGTTCATCCAGACTGTCTGCAACCGTGTGATTGAGCTTACTCCAAACGGAATCATCGACAAGCGTATGGATTACGATGACTATATCACTGATGATTCAATCAAGGAGTTGAAGGCTAAGATGTACGCTAAATAATCAGAAAATGAAATTTGCCGGTAGACGTATAATTTCAAAGATTTCCATCTCGATTTTAGTCGCAGCCACATTAGTTGGCTGTGGATCAAAATCGGAGGATAGGTTTTCAAAGGTTGACATTCCTGCTGAGAATAGGGTAGACGTGGAGTTCCGTCGCTTGGATAAAGAGTTGACGAATATGAACTATGCTCAATCTGTGTCGGAGTTTGCCAAACTTAAGGAGGCTTATTCTGCTAATGACACTACAGATCAGAATTTCCTTGATATCTACACAGAAGCAGTGTTGAATATCGGAGATGTAGAGCAGATGGAGACAAGAAATATTCTTCAGAAATTTGCTACTGGTAAACCATATTGTGAATTTTTCCAGGATGCGGATTCTGTATTCCCAGATGTCACAAAAGAGAAGAGAGAACTTGACAATGCATTTTCAATTTTGAAAACTCATTTGCCTGAGATTGATGTGCCTAAGCAATATGTAGGATTTATTTCTGGATTCTATTCAAATGTGCTTTGCACTAAGACTCGTTTGGGATTCTCTCTTGAATACTATCTTGGAGCCAATTATCCTAATTATAAGTATGTCGACGGTTTATACGACTATATGGTCTGCAACTATCGACGTGAAAAATTAGTTTCTGATGGTATCTTCTGTTGGTTGTCGACAGAATACGAATTTAAGGAAGCTGCACCGACATTGCTACAAAAGATAGTTTATCTAGGCAAAATGATGTATTTGACATCGGTCGCTTTGCCAGAGCAAGATATGCATACAATTCTTGGATACACAAAAGATCAATATGAGTGGTGTTGCCAGAATGAAGCTCAGATGTGGCATTATATGGCAGAATATAAACATCTTTTCTCTACAGATCGTTTGACAGTCGGCAAATATTGTGATCCAGCGCCGTCGACGGCATTCTTTCCACAAGATTCTCCTGGAAGAAGCGGATTGTTTGTAGGATATAAAATTATTGAATCTTATTTAGAATCAAACAAAGAAGTTACTTTAAAGGATCTTATGGAAATCAACGATGCTTCAGAGATTTTGGAGATGTCAGGGTATAATCCGAAATAAAATTTAGCAATTTGTCATATCAATTCAATATGAGTGTGCCATTTTGACGTATTTTCAAATTGGCACACTTTTTGATTTTTATAAGGCGTAGTATATATAATTTTTTAGTGTATGAAAAATTTCGACGACATGAACGAAGAAAACGGAGAATTCATTCCAGTGATTGCAGATGGCGGTGTGCCAGATGAATACAAATTAGATAAGACAGAAGGTCTTTTGACGTTAGCTTTACGCAATGTTGTGCTTATGCCAGGTGTGGTTTTGCCAGTACAACTTGGTAGAGCTAAATCGAAATATGCAGCCAAACGTACTAAATCGTTAAATCAACCTTTGGTAGTAATTACTCAAAAGGATGCACGTGAGGACAATCCCACTAAAAAGGATTTATATGATATAGGAGTAGTTGGTAATGTAGTGAAAATATTAGATATGCCAAACGGTCAGAGCACAGCAATTATCCAGGGTATGCGCCGTGTTATGATAAAGGATTTAAGAGTCCAGGCTGACTATTTGGAATCTGATGTTGTACTACTAGAAGAGATGCTTCCTGAAGATGAGGAAAAACGAGAGTTTGATGCAATCCTCGACTCTGTAAAAGAGAGATCAGAGCAAATATTAAAGGCAAATTCAGGAGCTGTCCCAATGGAGGCTCTTTTCGCTCTTCGTAATATAGAAAGCAGTTTGTCTTTTGTCAATTATATAATTTCAAACTTCCCATTCTCTGTTGTTGACAAACAGATGATGTTGGAGTGCGGTTCATTGAAAGAGCGTGCCCTACAGCTTCTATCATTGCTTAACAAGGAGATGCAGCTTGCGTCATTAAAGCAGAATATCAGAGAGAGGACCAATCAGCAGATTGATCGTCAGCAGCGCAACTATTTCCTTCAGCAGCAGATGAAGACTATCAAGGATGAACTTGATGAGAATGGTGATGATGAGGATTATACTCGTTTGCTTGGTGAGTCAGAGAAGAAGAAATGGAACAAGAAGGTTAAGGATGTGTTTATGAAAGAGTTGAACAAACTTAACCGTCTTCCTCAGCAGTCTCTTGACTATTCTACTCAGGTGACATATCTTGAGAATATGCTTGCTTTGCCATGGGATGTAAAGACAAAAGAGTCGCTTTCATTGAAGAATGCACAAGAGGTATTGGACCGTGACCACTATGGTATGGAGGATATCAAAGACCGAATTCTTGAGCATCTTGCTGTGATGAAACTTCGTGGTAATATGAAGTCGAACATCCTTTGTTTGTATGGCCCTCCAGGAGTAGGAAAGACATCTTTGGGTAAATCAATTGCTGAAGCATTAGGTAGAAACTATGTTCGTGTTGCACTTGGTGGTATCCATGATGAGAGTGAGATTCGTGGTCATCGTCGCACATACGTCGGATCTATGCCAGGACGAATCCTTAAAGCAATGAAAGAGGCTGGATCAAACAATCCTGTCTTTATTCTTGATGAGATTGATAAGGTAAGTCATTCAGATGGTTTTCACGGAAGCCCTGATTCTGCGTTGCTTGAGGTGCTTGATCCTGAGCAGAATAAGAATTTCCACGATAATTATCTTGATGTTGATTACGACTTGTCTAATGTGATGTTCATTGCGACTGCTAACGACATCAGCAACATCAGCCAGCCGTTGAAAGACCGTATGGAGTTTATCAATATCGGTGGTTATTCTCAGGAGGAGAAATTGCAGATCGCTAAGCGTCATATTGTACCTAAAGTGGCTGCTGAACTTGGAGTTTCGCTTGAGGAGGTGACATTTACAGACGACGCTTTGAATAAGATTATCTCTGGCTACACAATGGAGAGTGGAGTGCGTGGATTGGAGAAGCAGATTCGTAAGATCTATCGCAAACTTGCCAAGAAGATTGTGATGAAGGAGGAGATGAAGCAGAATATTGAGGTTGAGGATATTCAGGAATACCTTGGTAAGAAAGAAATTCCTCACGAATTATATGAAGGTAACGAAAATATCGGAGTTGTAACAGGTTTGTCTGTAACAAGTTACGGTGGTGAGATCTTGTTTGTTGAGACATCATTGTCGAAGAGCAAGAATCCAACTTTGACAGTCACTGGCCAGATTAAGGATGTGATGAAGGAGTCTGCAATGCTTGCAATGCAGTATGTGAAATGTTCAGCCGACACACTTGGTATCGACCCAACAGTTTTCGATGACACAGCAGTGCATATCCATGTGCCTGATGGCTCAACACCGAAAGATGGTCCGTCGGCAGGTATCACAATGGCCACGGCTCTTGCGTCTGCATTCACAGGCAGAAAAGTGAAGGCTAATTTGGCAATGTCTGGAGAGATCACATTGAGAGGCAAGGTTACTGCAGTAGGAGGAATTCGTGAGAAGACCTTGGCTGCTAAACGTGCTGGTATCAAAGAAATCATCTTGTGTAAGGATAACCAGAAGGATGTTGAGGAGATCAAATCTGATTATCTAGAAGGTGTAACTTTCCATTATGTGGATAATGTACAGGATGTATTCAATTTGGCATTAGTATGATGAAATGCAAAATGAAATGATATGAAAAAGATAGAGACGTAGCGTAAAAACTACGCCTCTATTTTTTATTTAATCGAATAATAGAATGCGAACTCTGATCTACAGGATATAGTCGACAGAGCATCTTTAGATTTTATCTAATTAATTATGAATCACTATCTATCTTTTGTATATTTGTAGGTAGGAATATAATCTAGTTAAATAAAGAACGTATATGACAACATTAAAGAAAATTAGAATATTGATTGTGTTCTATATGGTTGCATTGGTTGTAGCTGGTGTGACTGCTTTTCCTGTTGAATTAGAATTAAATATTCTGTGTTCTTTATTTTCAATAACCCCAGATACTATTTCTCAGATGAATGATACAATGCAACCATTGTTTGCTTGGCTATATGGTGTGAAAGAAGGTATGATAGAAACAAACGCTAAATATCCATATTTGGCATACGGATTCGACTGGTTAGCTTACGCACATCTGATGATAGCCGCATTGTTTGTCGGTCCATACCGTGATCCAATTAAAAACAAATGGGTGATCTATTGGGCTATGTTCTGTTGTGTGTCAATATTCCCTCTTGCATTCATTTGTGGTCCTATTCGTTCAATTCCGTTTTTTTGGACTTTAGTTGATTGCTCATTCGGATTGTTCGGAATCTTGCCGTTGTTATTGTGCGCTAAGTTGATTAAACAATATGAAAAAGAAGTTGCCGCTGATGAAAAATGAATTGAATCACATTATAGATATTCTTTTTCTTGTCTCATTAGTTTCAGGCATTGTTTTATCAATTATGTCATTTGGTTGTGATTATTTGAGATGGAATATCAACTTGATCTGTTGGGGAATCGCTTCGTTTACGTCTATATTAATATTTGTCTTGAATATTAATAAATGGAAAAAACATTTGTTATCTCTCTTCTCAGGAATCGTTATAGCAGCAACACTAATTCTTTATTTGATATATTTTTACCATCCAAAAGTTGCGGATTCATCACGGTATGCGATACGTGATATTCCTGATGGTATAATAACAAATATTAATTCAGGTGAATTTTGTCTATACGAAAATGACGGTATTTGGGAGAAATTTCATTCAAAATTGTGTTCTGATGAATTTGTTTACGAGCTAAAAGATTTTCATGTTTATGAAGATTTGGGTGTTGTCGCTGTCTCTCTTGAACTAAAAGACACATGGAAAAAAGAGTGGAATACGTCTGCAGACAGCTGTTTCCTTAATCGTGTATGCATAATTGATCAAGAGAAATCAAAAGATTTTAAGCATAAGATAGATAGTCTTAAAATAGCGATTAATGCTATGGATGAAAATAAATAAAATTGTTGACATAAAATTAATGGATTATGGCAATATCAGTCAATTCAAAGGAACTTATACAACTGCTTGAGCTCACACCTGCAGATCAGAATATTATGTTGTCAGGAAAGCATGGAATAGGTAAGTCGGAGATACTTACTAAATATTTTGCGTCTAAAGGAATGAAGGTTGTTTCTCTATTTCTTGGACAGATGAGTGATCCTGGAGATTTGATTGGTTTGCCATACAAGAATGAGTCGACAGGGAATACAGAGTTCATGCCACCATATTGGTTTCCAACCGATGGAAAACCGATTGTGCTATTTCTTGACGAGTTGAATCGTGCACGTCCTGAGGTCTTACAGACAATCATGGATTTGGCATTGAATAAGAAGTTGGCAGGAAAAATGTTGCCTGAGGGAAGCCGTATTATATCGGCTGTCAATTCAGGAGAAGAGTATCAACTTACTGATTTAGATCCTGCACTTGTGTCTCGATTTAATATTTATAATTTCCGACCTACACCGTCCGAATGGCTCTTGTGGGCTGCGGAAAATGGAATCGATGAGAGAGTGATTAACTTTATTCAAGAGCATTCCGAACAGCTTGATGGCGCAGCTGTTGACATAGATAACGGTTTAGAAAAAACTCCAGACAGACGTGGATGGAAACGTGTAAGTGATTTGATTTCCGGTGTCTCTAATGTCGACGATATATATAAGAAATTGATTTCCGGAATTATAGGCAATCAGGCTGGCACGTTATTCTTTGATTATATCAACAAAGTGTCTCTTCCGTCGGCTAAAGAAATCCTTTTCAATTATAAGAAATGTGAGAAGACTCTTAAATCGTTGAAACTACATGAATTATCGATGGTGAATGAATCACTGTTCAGATTTATGGAGACGTCAGTAAATGACGAGAAGGATAAAGAGAAGATCAAGAAAAATCTTCCTGCATATCTTGAGATGCTTGAAAAAGACGGGAAGAATGAGGCATTTGCCCATTGGTCGTCGTTGTTCAGCGGAGGAATTTATCCAAATTCAGTGATGATGATTGTGGAGAAGATGCCTGAATTATTGGTGAAGGTTCAGGATTTTGTGGGAAAGATTTGATATTTAATATCCGTGAGACGGTGATTATCCGTGAGACGGTGTCTCCGGCACTAAACATAGACAATGGCACAAGGTTCAAATATAATAGATAGATTTAGTCGCCTTGCAGAGATGTGGTATCTCCGTGAGCCGGCTTTCTTTGCCATCTATTGTATCAATGAACTGAGAGAAAATCCTCACATGGATTGCGCTATCCGTTGTGGAAAGGGTAGGGTGGAATATAATGCTGATTATATAAAGCCGTTGAATGATAATCAGTTGGAAGAGCTGATGAAGGCTGAAATGATTCGCATTTTCCTTAAGCATCCTTATTCACGTAGACCAATTAATTGCTCAAATGAGAAGATGATTTTGGCTAGCGACATGACACTTCATGGGCAATACGACTTTGTGGAGTATAAATTTGTCGATCCTGGTGAATTTGAGCTTGAATGTGGAAAGTCGTATGAATATTATCTGACCAATATTCCTGAACCAGAATCTGATATTAATGCTAATGCCGACGACGGAAACGGTGATGATGATTCTAAACAAAGTGAAGAATCCCAATCTACATCGCAAAGTGATGATAATCAATCTACGTCATCAGACAATGAAGGAGATGCATCGTCTGGTTGTGATTCTGATGTTCCTGGTAGTAAATCAGATAGGTCGGCATTGTGGGAAGAGGATGATGAACGAAGTGATGCGATAAACGAACTTATAGAACAATTAAATTCATCAGATAGTTGGGGCTCAATCCCAGGAGAACTAAAAGAGAAGATTGTCGCATCGTCAAGAGCAAAGATTGATTATAGAAAAACGTTATCTGGATTCAGAGCATCCATCTTGTCGACAAAACGTCATCTCACTCGTATGCGTCCAAACCGCCGTTTTGAATTTCAGCAGATGGGAAGCAAATATGACTTGGAGACGCAATTGCTGATTGCTGTTGATACGAGTGCGTCGATATCAAACTCTGATTTGGAGAATTTCTATGGTGTCATGCAACGAATGTTTAGATACGGAGTGTCGCAAATCGACGTCATCCAGTTCGACTGCAAACTCCAAACTCCAAAGCCTATAACGCTGAAGAATGCCAAACAGTTGAAAATTAACGGTGTGAAGGGTAGGGGAGGAACTGATTTCCACGTCGCCTTCGATTATCTACGTGACCATAATTTCTACGACGGTATGATCATCTTCACGGATGGCTACGCGTCGAAGCCACAAATTGATTTCTTCACACGTGCCAAATTTGCATGGGTTTTGCCTGACGAAAAATGCTATAATGAACATAAGGATTGGATGGGAAAGATGGGAAGAGTATGTTTTTTGAGTGCTAAATGAAATGTAAGATGAAGAATAAGGATTTTATAAAAAATGTATTATTGGCATTCTGATTTGTCTGTTTATACCACTCAGCTTAAATTGGATTAAATTCTGTATTGTAAAACTTTATGATGCGGATGATGCATCCAATTCTAATTTATATTATGAACTAATATCTGAATCTAATGTCATGGTTACTGGTTATAAAAGTTTGGATTCCAAAGTAAAAAAAGGTAATCTAGTAATAAAAGGAAAGGTTTTGATTGGCTTTAAAATTTTTAATGTGACGGATATTGGCTCGCATGCCTTTAATTAGACCTATAGGTCAAATTGCGTGGTATGAATGCCCATAATCCCTTATGGCATAAGGGCAGAGGGGCAATTCAAAGTTTTGAAACAACAAATTGAATATTAGAATGTCTCTATAGGTCATTTTGCGTGGTGGAACATTGGACAATCC
>JAZUIF010000114.1:0-38951 GCA_045642085.1 Paludibacteraceae bacterium
TAAAGCGGTTGAAGAATTAACCGCTCAATATGATGGCTACCATTTCAGCATAAATTCTAAAGATATATTCAATCCATTCAGTCTACTGAATGCATTAAGCGACAGTTTACTGGACAATTATTGGTTTGACAGCGGCACTCCAAGTTGGCTAATCGATCAGCTGAGGACACTCAATTTTAAGATCGAGGATTTGGGTGGTTCGCAAGCCGCGATATCAAGTTTTGACGTGGCTACTGAAAATGCCACTAATGCATTGCCTATTCTCTTCCAGAGCGGATACTTGACAATCAAGAGCTACGATCCAAGGACAAAATTGTTCACTCTCGCTTTCCCCAACAATGAGGTCAAGGTGGGGCTGGTCGACAATCTTATGCCATACTATGTCACGAAAAACATCCAGGCTAAAGACGTTTTCATCGGCAATTTCGGTTGGAAGATGAACGACGACAAAGTGGATGAAGCATTAAGTCTGATGCGTTCGTTCTTGTCGGGAATCGACTATATTTATTATCAAGACGGAGAGAAGAGCTACCATTTGATTTTCTTCTTGATCGCAAACCTATTATGCTCCCACGTCGAATCTGAAGTCCACAATTCAGCTGGCAGAAGTGACGTCGTCATGAAGACAAAGAGTCATATCTACGTCTTTGAATTTAAGTTTCAAGGGAAGTTAGACAAAGCTTTGCTTCAGATAGACGAGAAGGGTTATCCAATCCCTTACGAATCCGATGGCAGAAAGATAGTCAAGATAGCAGTCAATTTCAACAATGAGATCCGCACCATCGACGGTTGGGCGATTGATAGAGATGGGGAGGTAGAATATACGATGTTTTAAATTCTATATTTATAAAACAGGAACTTCGAATTCAGCTATATAGATGAAAAATGGGCAGGTTATAAAAACCGCCCATTTTTCGTTTTTTCAATAAGGTCAGGCACAAAGACCTGCCCCTACGGTTTTATTTCTTCACAATGAATTTCTTGCCATTCTGGATATAGATTCCGGCTGGCAACATATCTCTGTCAATAATATTATCGCCGACAAAAGCTCCTGTGATTGTAAAGATTCTTGTGTCAACAACCTTATTTGGCATAACAGGAAGCTCAGGAACAGAAGTTAGAGAATCACCAAAGTTGACTGTAAATGTGATACCAAGATCGATAAGCTCAACCTCCATATCATAGAACACCTTAGTCAAACCTAGTTTTGACCTTCCATCAGTAACCTTTACTCTTGCATACTCTGTCTGGTTACCAATTTCATAGATATCATCTGTGATGATCTTTACTGTATCCTCTCCCTCAAAGCAGATCATATCTGTTGTTGTTGTAGGAAGTTCAATTTTTACGTCTCCAACAGTGATATCGCCATCGCCTAAGTCGACTGTCAAATCAACCAATGTCAAAGTCAACTTGTTATTGTTATATGCTAGACGAGTCTTGCCTTGACGCATGCCATAAAACTCGCCATTCACAGCCACAACTAGATTATCAACGACTGAATTGTATATCGTCTTATCATCGCTTGATCCATTTTCTTCCACGACTCCAGTATTTGTCTTATCTGAGAATCCGAAGTTAACAGTCACATACATATCCTCCAAATCGATTCCGATCACAGCCTTCAACTTATCGTAGTTGTTTGATGATGTAGCCGACTTGATCTCTACCGGAATCTCAGGTAATGAGTTGCCTAATGCATCTGGATTCTTTGATGTGATAAAGATATTCTTTAGAATCTGCATTCTGATGCTGTCGCCACTTGTGTATGGCACATTCTCCAAAACGATATCTCCTACAAGCATTCCGTCTTCGCCCTCTCCCATCACGAAGTCCATGATCGAAAGTGTAGCCATTCCATTGTCGTAATACTTGATTGTGATATCCTGTGTCTGCGGCTGCATATCGTCGCCTGAGATATTAATCACTAGATCATCTGTGTAGACAACTGTACGAAGCAATTTTGGTCCGACGTTCTCTTCTACGACTCCAGTATTTGTCTTATTAGAGAATCCGAAGTTTACAGTCACATACATATCCTCCAAATCGATTCCGATAACGGCTTTCAACTTGTCAAAATTCTTTGATGATGTAGCCGACTTGATCTCAACAGGAATTTCAGGCAATGAGTTGCCTAACGCATCCGGATTAGATGAAGTGATGAAGATATTCTTTAGAATCTGCATTCTGATGCTGTCCGACTCTGTATATGGTACGCTATCCAAAATGATATCACCTACAAGCATTCCATCTTCACCCTCACCCATGATGAAGTTCATGATTGAAAGTGTAGCATAACCATTGTCGTAATATGCAACAGTGATATCCTGTGTCTGTGGCTGCATGTCGTCGCCAGAGATATTGATTACAAGATCATCTGTGTAGACAACTTTGCGAAGCAATTTTGGTCCATTCTCTCCTGGAATCACAGGAACAACAGGATTAGTAGTATCTGGAGTTTCAGGAGTCACTGTGATTGTATCGTAACCAAATCGGAATACGTTTGTTCCTGCAGTGATATTCATATATAGCTTCGACAATGATCTGTCGGAAACAAACTTATCTACATTTACATCAGTCGCATTACCTGCCATTTTAAGCACTGCCTTTCCGTTTGCTCTCAAGCTATCACTTAACACATAACGCAAACCAGTTAATGTCATATTATCAACCTTAACTACAACCGACTTATCACTGTAGTAGTCGACTTTAGCAGCTGCCTTCTTCAACTCTCCATTAGCATTCAACACATCATTGTAAGTTGCGCTCATCACAACTGTCGCCTCTGGGCTCTCCTCTATCTCTGTTTTCTCAGCTCCGAAGATAACATTCACCTTTTCTCCCATCTCAACCAAATCAAGGTTGATCTCGGCATCAAGTGTAGTGTACTCCAAATCAGTGATTGCAAGAGTAACTTCAACTGGCAATACTCCAAGAGCAGCACCGATAGTACCAAGTTTTGGAGCAATTGTCACATTTCTTGTCGCACTCATTCTGATGCTGTCAGTAACAGTGTAAGGAACGCTATCTACGACGATATCACCGACTACGATGTCAGCGTCGACAGCAAAATCGAACAATGAGATTGTAGCAAAACCATTATCATAGAACTCTACCTTCAAATCCTCACGACCAGTTGTCACGAGCTCTCCATTAGACTTTACGATTAGGCTATCATTGTAAACTACCGATTTAACCAACTCTACAGGGATTGGCAAACCAAATGTTGCCTCTACAGGCTCACCAATCAAAGTATTGCTCATGTCAAGATTCATTCTCAACACTACGTTTGCAAAGTCGCCAGCGGTACATGTTCCTGAGATCTTCACTGGAACATCACTTACCTTACCCTCATTTGTCACCTCTGCCAACACTTCTCCAGAAAGAGTGATTGAATCACCAGACTTAGTCATATCAACTCCCTCAATGTGGAAATCACCCATCATCTTCTTCTCTTCTCCGATGATACGGTTGAAATCTTTGATGTCGATAGTAGCTGTATTGTCTGACAAATATGAGATAGAAATAGACTTGCTCTTCTCCACACCATATTTCTTTCCAGAATATGTAAGCATTAGATCAGTATATGTCTTGCTTGACACTGTGTCAGGAGCATAGCCGAATGTTCTGCCATCGCTGAATACCATCTGAAGTTTGCTATAGTCTAATGAAGACGCACCAGAAACGATGATGTCAGTTGCAGAAAAACGGATGCTGTCAGCAGAACGCTCGTATGCGACGCTATCGATAAACATCTTTCTGTCAGCTAAAACAAATGTGGCTAAGTTGTTAGAGTAATACGACACAACAATAGTTTCCTTACTAGAAGTCTTGCCCTGCTTCATGATATCAGTGTAAGAAGCCTCCTTGATTAAGATAACCTCCGGCACTACAGTCTCCTCTGACTTCTTCTCTGTTGGATAACCAAACTTAAGTTCAGCGATATAACCAAGTGTGCTCAAATCCACACCGATATTTGCCTTCAAACCTTTATATTCAGCATCTGTCTTAGCAGCCTTGATTGTCATTGGTATAACAGGACCAATCTCTGTTGCAACGTTAGCAGAACCAGAAATCACAATCGAATCACCTACTGTCTCATACTTCAAATCAGGCATCACAATCTTACCAAGTTCAAATGAACCTACAGTCAAATCTTCGATAGTCAAGATTACCTTATTATCTGAATAGTATTCAGCAGAGATAGATTTAAGTTCAGCCTCAGAAGCCACACCATTTACAATAGCATACATAGTGTCGGAATAAACCTCCGAATCAACAACTGTTGGAGGAGTGTAGATACCAAATTCATATGTCTTATTCTCATTCACAACTGTTCCTGAAGCCTTTTTATTGTCGGCAGAGATAGCCAAATCAACACCATTGCCAGCCAACTTGATTCCAGCCTCAGAAGAAGTGTATCCAACCTTCTCAATCACAATCGACTCAAGTTTCACTGTAGCCAAATTGTTATCGTAAAGATCGATTGAAAGATTCTTCAATGCAGGAACGTCACCCTCAGCAGTCAAATAATCCTCAAAAGAAAGAGTATTGATGATCTTAGGTAGAACATACTTACCATACTCCATGACAGTTGTTCCTACTGTGATTGTTCCGTATGCAGTGTCAGCACCAGCCACAAGATCAACGATTGTACCGTCCTCTGCAGTACCCTTAATCAACGTCAAATCTCCGTCTTTAGTGTAGGCAACGCTATCTGCTTTGATTGCAGGAGTCGAGTCATCAATCTTTAGATTTGCCTTTAGGTTGTCGTAAAGTTCAACAGTCAAAGCCTTCTTTACTGGCTCCAATACCTCTTCTGCCTTTACTACCAGCCACTGGATAAACTCCATTGCAGAGACAAGCACTGGTTTAGCTACCTCAGGTTGCTTATCAACGAACTGTATTTCGTAAGTGTGGAAATTATCCGCATCGACTGCGATATCATTACCTTTAACAGTGATTGTAAGCAGACGAGCAGCTTCATCATAAGCAGATTCCGAAGTCGCACCTCTACCGTCTACACTATAAAACAACTTAGACGCATCATATTCACCCTCAACAGTCAACTTAAAGGCATCTTTATTACCGTCAAGCAAATCCTCGCCATCGTAAGTCAAAGTCTGAAGTTTCGAATTATAGATAAAACGGATATCATCCACAATCAACTTATCGTTAGCAGTAGATCCAGGAATAGGATTAGTCGTCATATTCATCAACATGTAACGAGTATCATTCTCCATATCCACCTTGGCAGGAGTGTAATACTCGAAAGCTCCAGTGAAACGAGTCCAATCCTCACATGGTGTGATTGGGAACTCTAGGAACGCAACAACATAATCCTCCTTTGTTGGATAACCATCAGGAGCAGGATCTGCGAAATCGACATCACCATGAATGAACGCGTTCACATTTCCATTATAATCACCCTTCTCTCCTCTTGTATATTTAGCATAAAATTCAAGAGAGTCAGGAAGACCAATAAACTCAAGGCTACCGTCGGCACCCATATTACGGTTAGTCTCATTATGATTTTTTTTATCAGTTGGAGTCGTACTTCCCATGAAGATATTACCAGTGGTAAGATTACCGTTGGCTTTGGCAATACCCATAACTGATTTAGATATCAACTGAACAGCATTGCCTGTTCTACCGGCAACCTTGGTCGTTTGTGTCAAAGCTGTCTTTTTTCCTGTGCTCAACAATGGTGCTGTACCAAGACTTGCATTATAAAAAGAGTGAAGACCATTGCCAGGCTCGTTGGCAGTAGTCCAATCCATATCAAGATTACCGTTTGGAATCTGATACACGCCCTCAGCGTAAGATGCAGCACCACCCAAAACGGAAGCCGCAAACAATGATATTATCGATTTTATCTTATTCATATACTTTTTCTTTTTTTTCGTTATTATATACCAACAAATAATCCCACAGAGAAGAATATTGGGTACATCTTAAAAGTGATTGTTTCAAAATTCTCAGGGAATACACTTCCAAAACCTAAGTCAAGATTTCCGAATACTCCGAAATACTTATTGATTTTGAAATCAGCTGCGACTTCAGCACCTAATCCATTTTTCTTTACGTCAGAAGAAAAATCATAAGATGCGGTTGATCCATCACTAAAGACAATCTTCTGACCTGTAGGATTTCCTTCACGCAAATATCCGTCGTAAACCTCTCCCTTAAACTCCTTGTTAAGATTAATCTGTACGTATGGACCTACACGGAAATCAAGACGTGGAGATACTCTCACCATAAACTCAAGAGGCATCTTAAGCGAGATAAGCTGAGCCTCTGTCTTGTCGATACCTGTGAAATAGCCACTGATATAGTCGCCACCCTGCTCGATACTCATCTTGTAATTCTTCACACTTGCTTCGGCATTCATACCCTCAATAGCAAGACGCTCACCAAAATAAATACCAAGTCTCTGCTTCTCTCCTAACATCTTGTAGCCATAAATCTCCTGCATGAAAGCTCCGTTAGGGCTGAACGACTCCATCGAACGAATCTCAGCAGGCAGTGGAACTGGTGTGATTCCACCGATTGTGAAACCAGCTCTATAACCATAACCGAACCCTTTCAATGTTGTTGTGAAATCCTCAAAAGTAGGTTTTACTCTGACTTTTGCTACCGCAGTGTCAGCCTCTGTATAAGCCTCTTTTTCAGTCGGAGCCACTCTTTCTTCTATTACCTGAGTCGCAACTACATCAACTGAATCAGATGCCTTGTGGCGACGAGCAGATGCCGAGAATGTGGAGATGAAAAGCATCGCCACAAGTGATATGATATAATATTTATTCTTCATCTTCATTACAAATTAGTCGTACTTCATCAACTGTAAATGTACTGCCCACTGCACCTGAGAATTCAGCACCCTCAAAACTTGAAGTGAACACAACTGCGAAGCTATAGCCTCTGTTTGCCAAACGATCTTCATCAATCTCCTCCAACATCTCAAATGGAATGTTGATCTCAGTCCACTTGTCGGCTGGAATACGCTGCGCTTCCTCCTTGCTGATAAACGCACGAGCCACGATATTAGGATTTGTCTTTGCGTCATCTCCATGTAGGACTACAGTTTTGCCATTAGCATCTGTATTCTTATAAAAGACAGCATACAAATCTGGATAGTCCACCATGTCTGGCACGTCGACTAACTTCTTATTCACCAAACGTCTGTATTTCTCTCCTGCCTTATATTTAGCCACACACTTGATTCTCATTGGACGAAGTTGGAATGGTCTTCCAAACAATGTGGCTGCCATCGCATCTTTCAATGCCTGGCTCACATCAAATGAGCCCACAAACAAGTTTCCTGCTGCGATAGGCATTCCCGCCATCTCACCAAACTTACCTGTCGTACAAGTGACAAGAGATACAGCATGACCAGAGTATCCATTCTCCTCTACGATTGTAGGGTACTCATTAGGCAATGCTGTCGACTTACTCAACTTATATCCAGGATTTCCTGATGCCCAATAGTCGGCATCATCATTATTAAGCCAAACGTTGAATTTTCCAGTGTTGTCCAAACGATGATCCTCAAAATTAAACTCTATGATTTTCTTCTCACGAGTAAACGCATCGTCTGGAACATAGAATGATATTGTATAAAGACGGTTCCATTTTCCATCTTCACTTGTGGTCTGGATTTTGATTTCATCCGACTTATATTCCGACACATTGTTACGTGTGGCACCATCAGTAAGCACATACTCAATGCTCATCAATGATAAGTCAGCGTCTGAACGAACCTCAAACTTGATTTCATTGTCTGCAGGTGGAACTATTCTGATAGAATCGGATAGACGATAAAAAACTGATTCCGGATTTGGATGATGAAGGATCACCTTTTCTATATCACATTCTGAATTAGGCAACTCATCTTGAATACAAGAGGACGTTC
The DNA here is from genome assembly GCA_045642085.1 of Paludibacteraceae bacterium. Lineage (GTDB taxonomy): Bacteria > Bacteroidota > Bacteroidia > Bacteroidales > Paludibacteraceae > UBA1723. The sequence continues at coordinate 7,913 of JAZUIF010000114.1, forward strand.
CTAACACAAATAAACTAAGAGTTGGCAATAAACGCCAAAAATGTTTCATTATAGGCATTGTCATGACTAAATATTAAATAACCTTTTCCACAAAGGTAATGAAAAATACATGAAACACTAACATTTTAAGGATTTAACATGAATTTGGCAACAAAATAATATATATCGTCTATGTCGTTAAACATTCTTCACTCCAATTTTTCACTTTTAATTTTGATTATTCAATCCTATTTTCCATTTTTACAAAAAGATTTCAAAAAACATCTGCGTCGGAGAATCTGCAAAACAAAAAAAGAGATGCAATTTTCATTACATCTCTTTTGAAGGCGCTTCTTCTAAGGCTTGAACTTAGGACCCCATGATTAACAGTCATGTGCTCTAACCAACTGAGCTAAAGAAGCATTACCGAAACTGTTTTACATCGGTTTCACGATGTTGCGCTTCTTCTAAGGCTTGAACTTAGGACCCCATGATTAACAGTCATGTGCTCTAACCAACTGAGCTAAAGAAGCATTCCGAAACTGTTTTACATCGGTTTCACGATGTTGCGCTTCTTCTAAGGCTTGAACTTAGGACCCCATGATTAACAGTCATGTGCTCTAACCAACTGAGCTAAAGAAGCATTTTATGTTGTGCAACCCTCTTCTTGCGAATTGCGATGCAAAAGTAGTGCTTTTTTGAAACAAAACAATATATTTGCTAAAAAAATAACAAAAAAAGTGAAAAAAATATGAAAATACTAGGTATAGGCAACTCATTGGTGGATATGTTGTGTCGATTGCCCAATGAAGATGTCATCAAAAAATATAATCTTCCTAAGGGAGGAATGCAGTTAATCGACGATGATTTGGCTCTAAAAATATCAAATGATATCAAACATTTGGAGTGTCAGTTTGTGGCTGGTGGTTCAGCTGCCAACACTACAAGCGGTCTTGCTAATCTTGGAGCTGAAACAAGTTTTCTTGGTAAAATAGGAAATGATGAGGTAGGAAACTACTTTGAGGCTGATCTTGTGAAGTCGGGCATCGAGGCACAGATGATCCGTTCGTCTCTTCCTACAGGCCGTTGCATCTCGCTTATCTCTCCTGATGGCGAGCGTACAATGTGTACTTGCCTTGGTGCGACGGGAACATTCTCTGCTGACGATGTCAAGCCAGAGCATTTCAAAGGAGCAGACTTGTGCCACATCGGTGGATATCTTGTGCAGAGCCATGATTTGATTGAGAAGGTGATGAAGACAGCAAAGGAGTGTGGAGTGAAGGTTTCGCTCGACTTGGCTAGTTATAATGTAGTCGACGATAATTTTGATTTCATGCACTACCTTGCCAAGAATTATGTCGACATCGCGTTTGCCAACGAAGATGAAGGACACTCGTTCGCTAAAGTTGACGATTTGAAACGTGCGGCTGAGATAATGTCGGAAGAGATCGAAGTGGCAATCGTGAAATGTGGAGCCAAGGGAGTTTGGACAAAGCGTGGCGACGAGATTGCTTTCGTAGAAGGTCTGAAAGGCAGAAATTGCATCGACACTACAGGAGCCGGAGATTTGTTCGCGTCGGGCTACCTATATGGATTGCTATCGACAAACGACATCACCGTCGCAGCCAAATATGGAGCAATCGTCGGTGCGAATATCGTAGAGCATATCGGCACAAAGATGCCAGCAGATGTTTGGGCTAATATCAAAAGTGAGTTTGCAAAAATATAATCCACAAAATGATTAAGGCAGCATTCTTTGATATTGACGGAACATTAGTAAGTTTCAATACACATCAGATTCCAGCTTCAACGTTAGACGCATTAAAGCGTCTGCGTGAGGCTGGAGTCCGCCTTTTTATAGCCAGCGGACGTCACATCGCCAGCATGGATAAAGTGACTCCCCATGCCGAACTCTTCGATGGTTATGTAATGGTCAACGGAGCCCTTTGCACGTATGGCGACAAAGTGGTGCATAGCGTCACCATGTCGAAGAAAGATGTGAAGCTATGGCTTGAGCACATCAAGAAAGAACCCCGCTCAACATGTTTTGTTTTGAAAGATGACATTGTGCTCAACTTCATCGACGAGCAGATGGAGAAGGTGTTTGAAATACTCGATTTCCCTGTTCCACCGTCGGCAAATCTCGACGATTACGCCGATTCCGACGTCTACCAAATGATTATTTCATTTACGGAAGAGGAAAATTCAAAAATTTTGCCTATCTTTCCGAAGTGTTACGCTCCACGTTGGAGTCCGCTCTTCAGCGACATCATTCCCAACGGCGTCAACAAGATGGTGGGCATAGAGAAGATGATTGAGCATCTCGGCATCACCAAAGATGAAGTTGCGGCGTTTGGCGACGGAGGTAACGACATTGAGATGATCGAATCTGTGGGGATGGGAATCGCGATGGGCAATGCCTGCGATGAACTAAAAGCGGTGGCAAAATTCACCACAGACGACGTCGACAACGATGGCATAGCGAATGCCGTAGATAGATTATGTAGAGAAGGATTGATTTAATTAATAATTAAGAGTTAATAATTAATAATTCGGGAGCGACTATTCAACATTTCGCATTCCGCATTTATAATTTGAAATGATATGGCAAAAGTAATTACAGACGACAGTTTCACAAGTGAACTAAACGAGAATAAAGTGATGGTGGTAGAGATCGGAGCTCCAGGTTGCGGACCTTGCAAGGCATTGAAGAAGACTATGGAGGAGGTTGAGCCAGCATACGAAGGCAAAGTAGCATTCTTCGATGGCGACATGGGAAGTGGCGACGTGGATGACCTTTGTATGGAGTACAGAGTGATGAGCGCACCTACCCTACTATTCTTCAAGGATGGAGAGTTGGCAGAGAAGATGACAGGAGCAGTCAAAAAAGAGGTGATTGAAGAGAAATTGAATTCATTGATTTAATACAATCAAATCAACGACAATAGGGCGGGTTTTAAACCCGCCCCTACGTTCTTATATTTGATCGTAGGGGCAGGTTTCAAACCTGCCCGCAATTTAATTTCATATACTAAATATAATGGGGAACAAGAAAAGATTAGTGGTGCTCACAGGAGCAGGCATAAGTGCAGAAAGCGGAATCAGCACATTCCGTGATTCAGATGGATTATGGGAGAAACACTCTGTGGAAGAAATTTGCACCCACGAAGCATTGTATCGCAATTACGATATGGTAGTGCAGTTTTATAACGACAGATTCGCTCAATTAGCCACAGTGAAGCCTAATGCGGCACATTTGGCATTGAAGACGTTGGAGGATAAGTTCGACGTGCAGATAATCACTCAGAACGTCGACAATCTACACGAAAGAGCCGGAAGCAGAAACATCATCCACCTACATGGAGAATTAACCAAAGTGTGCTCGATGAAGAATGAGAATCTTATCGTCGACAGAAGCACATTGGACAATCCTTTGATTTCAGGAAAAGACAAGGCTCCAGACGGCGGACAGTGGCGTCCGTTTATCGTTTTCTTCAACGAGGCAGTACCGATGATAGAGCCAGCCATTGAATTGATGCAGACAGCCGACATTGTGCTAATCATAGGCACATCGCTACAGGTGTATCCAGCGGCAGGTCTTTCAATGTATGCCCCACGCAACGCCGAGATGTATCTGATAGATCCGAAGCCCAACACAGCAGGATTCAACCGTTCGATCAACGTGATTGCAAAGGGAGCGTCGGAAGGTATGAAGGAGTTCATGGAAATTATGAATGCGAAATGCTGAATGCGAAATATTGGGAGACGAGGATAGCCGCGTCTCCTTTCATGATAATCACGGCGTTCCTTTGCTCCTGTTCCTCTCCTAAAGAGGATCCATATGAGGTGCCATGCAACGGAGGAATCGCCAAAATCGACCATATACACGACAGTTTGAATTATCTGAAATTTATCCGTAATGATTCTTTACTATCGCAATGGAGGCTTCCATATCCAGTCTACCGTTTGGATTATGGCGATTTGAATGGCGACGGGAAAGATGAGATTGCCGTGGGAGTCGTAAAGAGCACCCGTTTTTTCAAGAATAAAGCCAAGCGATTGTTTATCTATAACATTGACTCGCACAATCAAATCCGTCGGCTTTGGATGGGATCAAGAGCTGGAAGTGAGATAATTGATTTTCGTGTGGAGAGAGATTCCTTCCCAGCCCGCGTCATCACACAGAATGTATATGAAGAAAGAATGTACCCGGACACTATAAGCAAAGAAAGATTAAAAGGAATCCGATTTAAGTTAGCCGAATTTGGACTTGAGTTTGAAAACTATGTGATTAAATAAGACAAAAAATGAGAAAACCATATTTAGCAAGCATCCTAGTCTCAGCGCTGACATTTGCATCATGCGGCAGCGAGACAAATACAAGCAATACAAATACAGACTCAAGATCTGATTCAATTACGGTCAGTGAAAAGCAAAATAAGGGAGGTCAAGACAGTTTGCTTATAGATATAGACGATTTAGACTACGACATGGATTTGAGCAAATTGTCGTACAACGATCTATATCTCCTACTCAACTACCCATACGCAAAACACGCATTCTGGTTTAGGGAACCCGAACTAAATTTTAGGTATAATAGATTAAAATGGTACAGTGATATCATCCAGGAAACTTATTACTATAAAACAGACGGAAACTGGTGGCTAAAAGAAGATTTAGATAGAACATATTGGCGTAGATGGATTGATGATTATGACAAACTGAAAGCTGAGACAAAACTTGATCCTAAGGAAAAAGAATTCGTGACACGAGTGAGGGCACGTATGGCAGAATTGGAGAAAGAGAAACACGTCAAAGTGGACGGTGTCAATATCTGCAATCCAAATTTCATAGTCAACAGCAATCCATCAAAAGATGCAGAATTGTTTTCATTATTGAAAAAGAACGGTTTTGCAATACAAAAGACAAACTATACACAATTATTCCAAATATACGATCAAAACGACTATGATTGGATGCCAAACTACGTCACTACCGACGTCATGCTCCAGTTGTTCAATCATTACAACCGTTTTGTGCTTGACGCAATCGAAGAAGAGGTAATTGTGCCAAACCTACAAAAGATGTGTGAAGGTCTTTACAAAAGATCAAAAGAGATAGCTGACACACTAAGCGACGCAAAATTAAAGGAGATAGCTGATTTTTCTACCACATATTACGCAATTGCCCTTTCTCTACTAAAAGGTGAGAAATACGACGTGCCTGAGTCTATGAAAAATCAATATGTCGCAGAATTAGAACTTATCGACGCTGCAGTTGACGAACTGTCGCCATTATTAGGCACGACAAGATATTTCAACTATAGCTTATTTAAGCCACGTGCACAATATACACGAACAGAAGCGAGCAAACGTTATTTTAGAGGAATGATGTGGCTGCAGTCGGCTTATCTATGTGCAGAGAACGATGGCCTAGAAAAAGCATTGTTCATGGCAAAAGTGTATGACGACAGCGATGAAGAGGTCAAAAGTGCTGTCAAGAACACATTCGGACCTATCAACTACTTGATGGGCGAGCCAAACGATGTCCCTATACTTGAGTTGGCCAGCAAATTAAATGATTGGGGTATCTTCGAATTCAAACAGTTGCTCGATCAAAACATTATGGATAAAGCATCGTCGGCAATCACCGAGGCTACCAAGGGCAAAAGTTGCATTAAGCCACAAATCCAAATCACTTGTCAGCCAAAGATCAACTTCATGCCACAACGCTATGTGCCAGATGGTGATATCTTAAACATGATGGCAGACACAATGAAAAATGCAGTGCGTGCCTACCCGCGTGGCGTGGATGTGTTTGATGCATTCGGAATCAAGGCCGCCAAGGCACTGAACGACACTTTCTTTACTGACAACAAAGAATGGAAAGAGTATGAAACGCAAAGGAAGAAGGCAAGTGAGAAATTTGGCAACTTCTCTGATTGGAACAAGACCGTCTACAACAAATGGCTTCATTTATTGATGGTTTTGCAAAAGACAGAAAAGAATTATCCAGGACACATGCACACCAGTGCTTGGCAACTAAAGAATCTAAACACAGCTCTGGCTTCATGGTCGGAATTGAAACATAATTCAGTGCTATATACAAAGCAACCGATGGCGGCAGAATGTGGTGGTGGTGGAGAGGATGAATTGCCTGAACCTATGCTTCTGGGTTATGTAGAACCTAATATGAAGTTTTGGAAGACATTAAAGGAAGCCGTATCGCAGACTTACGATTTAGCGGAAAAATCCGGGTTTAAGGTAGACAAAGAATACGAACGTAAAAGAGAGGATGATTACATCGTCAAATCAAGAACTCTCAAAAGTGTCACTAAGCCGTTGCTTGAAATGATAGACTTTTTTATCAAAGCAAGCGACAAGGAATTAGAAGGAAAGACTCTTACATATAAAGAATATGAGAGATTAAGATATATTGGAGGTGAAATCGAATCACAAACGCTTAGTTTGTTGTGTAATCGATGGGTGTATGAAGATTGGTCAGGTCTTACAGAAGTGGATAAAAAGATTCCTGTTGTTGCAGACATCTACACAAGAAATGTTCCTGACTGTCAGAAGAATGGAATTTTACATACCGCGGTAGGACGAGCAAATAGAATTTATGTTACAGTTGAGATAAACGGACATTTCTATCTCACTTGTGGAGCCACATTAAGCTATTATGAGTTTATCAATAATTCCAGACTTACTGATGAAGAATGGCAAGGAATCAACTCTAGCGTTGAATGTCCGAAGATCCCAGATTGGATGGCACCATTAATGTTAAGCTCTGATAAAAATAATTATGAAGACCATAAATATTTCACCTATGGACAATATGGGCATTGTAATTATGTGCCTAGCTTTATGGAGCAGTTTGTTCATTAGTGGATGCTCATCTGTAGACGATGGGGAAATAAGCCTCGTTTTCACTGGTGACGTGATGCTGGATCGTGGGGTGAGGCAACAGATAGAAAGGAAAGGTATCGACCATATCTTTTCTGCTGTAAAAGATTCATTCCTCGCAGCCGATGCGACGGTGATAAATCTAGAGTGTCCGTTGACTGACGTCGAGGATCCACAAGAAAAGCAATTTGTATTCAAAGCGAATGAAGAATGGGCGACGTCGTTGAAAGCCAACGGTATCACCCATGCGTCGTTAGCTAACAACCATTCCTACGACCAGGGAAGAATCGGAATGGAGCATACGGCAAACACGTTGAAGAAAAACGGCATTATAGCGACGGGGGTTGGACATTCCGATAAAGAACGCATAAAGCCAGTCGAGATCTCTAAAAATGGGTTAAAAACAGCCATATTCAGCAGTGTGTTGCTGCCGATTGACAAATGGGTCCAGACAGACGGAATGGTTGGCATCTGTAATGCCGACGCCGACGAATTAGCCAAAGCCATCACCGTCTACAAGAAGAGGAATCCAGAGAGTAAGATAATTGTGTCACTGCATTGGGGGATTGAGTATATGAACAAGCCGACGGGCAAACAAAAGAGAGATGCCACACTACTTGCCAAAGCGGGAGCAGACATAATCATCGGACATCACCCCCACGTCGTGCAGCAGGTGGAGGAAATCAATAAATGCACCGTCATCTATAGTCTTGGCAACTTTGTTTTTGATTCCAAAAGAGAGGAGGGGCAAAAAGGACAGATGGCTAAAGTGACATTCAATAAAAAAGGGACAAGGATAAAACTATATGATGTGGATATAGTGAAATGCAGACCTGAGATTAGAAAACAATAAATAGACGTAATTTTTTTATCTCTAAAAAAACAAAAAAAACAGAGGCGACATCAAACGATGCTGCCTCTTATTTTGATTGCAAATGAGTAATCAATATTACTTACCGTAACGAACTACATCTGCAAGTTCAGCTCCAGCTTTGAAGTTAACAACCTTCTTTGCCTCAGTTGTCATCTGCTCACCAGTACGAGGATTGCGGCATGTACGTGCAGGTTTCTCCTTAACTGACAATGAAGCAAAACCAGTTAGATTAACTGAATCACCCTTTTTCAATGTGTCTGATACAACACTAATGAAAGCATCCAATGCCTTCTTGCTGTCTGTCTTAGTAAGACCAGACGCTGATGCCATAGCATCTACCAATTCTGACTTGTTCATATATAAGCTAATAGTTAAGTTTATTTTTCTCAAATATACTTTCTTTTTTTTATAATCATACAAATTAGTAAAAAAAAATACATCAAAATGATTTTTTTACCAACAAAATATGATAAACAACATTCTTTTTGTATAAATCTGCATAAATTAATCAATTGTGACTAAAACAAAAAAAGAGACATCTTTCGATGTCTCTTTCTTTTCTTATCTATTTTGGTCCAAATTACTTACAAGAAATAATTGGAGCAACGTAGAAATCACGTAGAGGCTGACCCCACTTGAACAAAGGCCAAACACCACCATTATTGTCGCTTGGAACGATACGAAGGTTATCCACACCGATCAATGGCTCGTTGTTAGTGTTAGGCTGGTCGGCATTACCGAACTCGATACCGATATTTGCAATTGGCTTAACCTTATTAGACAACATGTTGCCGATGAAATCCTCACCAATCAAATCAAGATATGGTAGACCGTCATCAGGATCACCAAATGCAGCATACTCAGAATCTGAACCATCGATGATCTTACGATCATTCTGTGCACTACAGTAATAGTTCTTAGCAGTGAAGTTGTATCTGAACTCGCTGAATGGAACAGTAATTGTCAACCAATCACCACCAGAGTTCCAAGTATCAAATGTAGCACTCTGCTGCCAGATACCATCAGCATCCTTAGCAAACGAAGCCTTTGAAGGCTGCCAGAATGCACAGAAGTCACGGATCTCTGTCCAGATTGTAGTATAGAATCCGATTGCAAGACCATTACCACTGATTGGATTCTCAGATGGAACGAACACCTCGAACTTAACTACGTAATCATTGAATGAAGTCGTCTCATTGTTGATAGACTCTGAGAAGCATCCGAATGGAGTTGGAGTTTTAGGTTTAACCTCAGTTGGATTAGCCTCTCCTGTTGGAGAATAAGTCCAAGCTGTGTAACCAGCCAAATCATGGAAGATCGAGAACTCACCTCTTGTATTCTCAGACTTGAATACAGTCTCCTTCAAAACCTCCTTAGGAGTAGCAAGACCGATTACTCTATCATTCTCCTCATCGTAGCTTTCAACGTCTGGTTTCTGCTGGTTGAACAAGTTCAAGTATTCCTCATCATCATGAGTGATCAACATATTTCTTGTATCATGGAATACGAAGTTTGAAAGACTCTCACCTGCCTTGCTCTCGAACAAGATCTTACCTGCATCTGGGTTTTTCTTAGCTGCCTCAACAGTAACATCAGCAACACCTTCAGGAATTGTGATTGTCATATGATTCTGGTCATCGATAGAGATTGTTCCATCCTCAGTAGAAGCAACAACTGAATGTTTCTCACCATCCCAGAACTTAGCAGTAAGAGGAGCGAAGAATGAGTTACCAACAACACGCAATGTCTTAACAGCCATTTCATTGTCACACATTGCTGCACATGGAGCAGATACAACAACTTTCAACAACTCAACTTCAAATCCCTTATCACATCCTGCTGTTCTTACAAATGCCTTACAATCCTCAGAAATACCTTCTGGAACCTGGAAAACGATCTTGTTGTCACCCATGAATGCAGGCTGAAGCTCAGCATTGATACCATTGAATGAAATCTCAGTAATATCAGTAAGGTTAGAACCCCAAACTACGATTGCTGTACCTGACTCAATTGTACCTTCCTCATTCTTCTGTTGACCAGCCTTCAAGATCTCCCACTTGTCGAATTTAGGCATGTTACAGTCGCAACCGCAGTCTACAATATCGTCACAAGAAGTGGCGAATAGAGAACCAGCGATAAGACCGATTGTATAAAATTTATTTTTATTCATTTTTGTCTTTTTTGAAATCAAACAAATTATTGCGGTTTACTTTCTTGCGATTTCAACCGCAATAACTATTAAGTTTCACAAAATTAATATGGATACTGATTGTTTGTGATCTGTGCACTGTAATCCACGATTTTTGTAAAGTTAGCAGTGTTAGGAACAGACGCAGGAGTTGGCAAGAAGAACTGAATATTGTCATACTCAATTACACCTTCAGAAGCCTGCTCAGCATATGTTGGGTTAACCTCGTGAGCTCTAACTGAAAGAGCGTGGATCAAATACTGACGCTGATAATCAGATCTCTTCTGTGCAGCAGGAATCTGAGAACCGAACTTCTCACCGTAGATAATCTCACGACCCTGAGTCTTGATATAATCAACAGCCTGAGATGGGTTACGGTAGTACAATCTCTTGATATCCAACCAGCACTGGTTCTCAAGAGCGAACTCGTGACGACGCTCCAACATCAAGTCGTAAGAAACGTTGATCTTATCACAGCTCTCTGTAATTGTAACGTCATTACCATCAGGATCCTGAATAAGTGCCTCAGCAACGTCTGCGTTGTGGTCAACTGTATCAGGCAAACAGAATGCAATCTTACCACCCTCAACATCACCTAGACCCGCACGCTTACGTACATTGTTAACATACTTAAGAACCTCTGAGTCTGATGTTGTAAGTGTAACATCCTTCTCCTTGATACCCATCAATGCCTCTGCGATCAATAGATTTACATCTGCTGTACGTAGCAAAGGAATTGTCAAATCGATACTGAACTCTGAATCAACTGGTCTAACACCATAAACGAACTTACGGCAGTGATTGAATACAGCTGAAACTGGCTCATTACCGAAGAAGTAATCTCTCTCTGCCTTTGTCAAGCTCTTGTTTGGATTCAAGAAGTAGTAGTAGATAGAGTTATCATTCATTGTGTAGTAATGACCTCTGTATGCTAGAGCATCCTCCTTAGTCTTAGTATCTGTGTAAAGATCATCTGCACCCCAGTAGTAAGAAGTTGCATGCAAACGGATATCATTCTTCTTATCGTATGAATCGAATAGAACTGAAGTCAAACCTTTCTCACCACCGTATGCATTACCACCACCAGCAACGAACTTAGATCTTGCGAACTGGATCTGACGTGAACATCCCTGAGCGTAAACACCCTGCTCGAAAAGCAAACCGAACAAGATCTCTGGGCTCTCTGTGCCAGGCTGGAACATACGATCGTAGTTCTCATAACCCTGCTCCATATAGTTGCCACAAAGATCAAGACACATCTTACCATATTTAACTGCCTTCTGGTAGTATGCATTTGGATCTGGACACTTATATGAACCTGGCTCTGTCAAATTTGCCTGACATGATGCCATAGTAACATAAAGTTTTGATAGCATACCTAGTGCTGAAGCCTTCCATACACGGCATCCTGGCTGTCTTGTCTCAGGTAGCAAAGTGTATGCCTCCATCCAATCCTTCTCAATCAAAGTATACAAAGATTTTCTATCTGCCTTTGTAACCTCTGGTGCTCTATCTCCAGAAACTGTCTCCTTGTTCTTAAGGATGATAGGAGAAGCTCCCCAATACTCAGCCAAGAAGAAGTAAGCCATACCACGGTACATCTTAGCCTCACCAATAGCCTTGTTTACTGCTGCGCTTGAAAGACCATTCTTTCTAGCTACCTCTGGAATATCGTTGATGATATGATTACACTTAGCGATAACACTATACAATGAAGTATAACCGTTGCTGATATGCGCGTTGTTTGGTGTAAATGTCATGAAGTGGAACTGACCCTCATCGGCGAAGTTATGGTAAACATTACCTGAGTAAAGCTCACCTACACACCAAGAGAATTTATCGTCAAAACCATTCCAAGTCAAAGGTCCGCAAATCTGTCTTGTATAACCATCCAATTTAGCGTCGGTATTCAAGTAATCCTCCAACAAATATGAATCCTGAGGATCTCGTGTCAAGAAATCTTCACACGAAGAGAAGAACGACATTGCTCCAAATAATAGAGCTGCTGATTTATAAATTGCTTTCATGATTTAATTTTCTGCATTAGAATTAGAAACTAAAGCCTAAGCCCAAAGTGTAAGTACGTGGAGTTGGGTAACGAGCCTCATCCACACCCTGACGGATTGCGCTACCTGGATTCTCAGGATCGTATCCTGTGTAACCTGTAATTGTGCAAACATTAGAGCAAGAAGCAGAAAGACGAAGTCCCTCGATATGTAGCTTCTGGTTAACCTCTGGACGGAACTTGTAAGAAACACCTACGTTCTGTAGTCTCAAGAATGAACCCTTCTCTACATAACGGTCAGATACTGACTTCTGTCCCTTATCGATAGCTGTTGGCACTGGAATTGAAGCATCGTTAGTTACAACCTTCTTACCATCAACCTCTTCAACCTTAGCATAGTTCAAAACATCAGCCAACTGGTTCCACCACTTAGCGTCACCTGAGTTGTTCTCAAGCTTCATACGAACTAGGTTGTAAACATCGTTACCAACTGTTGCGTTGAACTGTACGTTCAATGACCACTGACCTAGAGAGAATGTGTTGCTCCAACCTGCAGTGAATGCTGGGTTTGGATCTCCAATCCATGTCTCCTCATCAGAAAGCATCATGTCACCAACGTTTACATTGTGAGCCTTAGCCTCTTCCTCGTTTGAAGCTACACCTAGATACTTGTAACCCCAGAACTTACCAGGAGCCTCGTCAACAACTGTCTTGTTGATCTTGTACTCGTTAGTATACAAGAAGTATCTACCACGTGGAGAACCAGCTGTATTCCAGATAGCCTCACATGAAGATCCTAGGTCAAGCACCTTAGAACGTACGATAGAGAATGTCAAGTCAGACTCCCAAGTGAATCTTGTTCTATCATTAATTTTCTTGTCGATTAGCTGTGCACCAACTGTCAAGTCCATACCGACGTTCTGGATAGATCCAGCGTTAACGAAAGAAGGCTCGATATTTAGGTAACCACTCTGACCTACATAAGTAGGAAGCTCCTGCTTCAAAAGCAAGTCTGTATTCTTCTTGTAGTAACCATCAAGTGTAACGTTCATCTTACCACCAAGGAATCCAAGGTCCAAACCTAAGTTAGCCATTGAGTTAGTCTCCCAAGTCAAATCAGTGTTAATGTACTGAGATGGAGCGTAGATACCAGAAGCAGCAACGTTAGATACTGTATTCAAGTGAGCCTGAGCACAGTTTGCGTTACCTGTCTGTCCGTAACCAGCACGTACCTTGAACGCAGAGAAAATCTTCTGGAATGTTTCGCTAGACTTAGCCCACTCTTCCTCCTCAAGACGCCATGCGAAGCTGACTGATGGGAAGAATCCCCATTTGTTACCTGGAGCAAAGTTAGAAGATCCATCGAAACGTCCTGTTGCTGTGAACAAGTACTTACCTGCGATGCTATAGTTAGCACGTCCGAAGAATGAAGCCATAGCTCCGTCTCCCAAGAAGTCTGAAACGATAGAGAATCCTTCTGTACATGCAGATGGAATTGCTAGAGCTCCCTCATCGTAACCCATATACTTCATAACCATACCATTGTAGTTGTACTTGTTGAACTCAGTACCCAACATGAATGTCAAGTTATGCTTCTTATTGAAGTCGTGCAACCAAGTTGCATAAGAAGAGAAACGGATTGAGTTGTTCTTGTAATCTCCAGTTGTTAGAGTAGCCATTTCAGCAGGACGGTTGAATGCCGAGTTGATGAAGTAGTATGGCTGGTAGTAGCTCTCATCTGCGTTTGTAACGTCGATACCGAACTCATTTCTCCAAGACAATCTGTTCTCGCCAAGCTTTGTCTTCTCAGCTGTAGTTCCTGTCTCCTGAGCCTCCTTGTCCAATCTCTCCTGATCTTTCTTCTTCTTATCGAACAATGTCATGTCGACAAATGCAGTTCCCAATACGTTGAACTCTGTTCTCTCTACTGGAGACATGTTAAGCTCAGCGATAGGGTTCATCTTAACACCATCAGATGTCTGTGGACCGAATGGTCTTCCATCTACACCATATGGTGAATAGTATGGCTGTGAAAGCAAAGCCTGCATGATAACAGACTCGTCCATGTTATCGAAGCTACCGATTGATGCCTGGTTTGCAGACAAGTCTAGGATATTACGGATAGAAGTCTTCTCCTGACGAGTAATACCGACGTTCATACCTACCTTCAACCAATCCTTAGCCTGAGACTCCAAGTTAACACGTCCATTGATACGCTTATAGTCAGAGCTTAGCATAACACCATCCTGACCTGTGTAACCCAATGAAATGTTGTATGTAGTCTTATCTGTACCTCCACTAGCACTTACCTGATGGCTGTGTCCGATACCGTTACGGAACAACTCATCCTGCCAGTTAGTACCCTCACCCAACTCATCAGGGTTAACCAAAAGTACATCTGGCTCAGACTTGAAGGCTTCCATAACGCCCTTGTCATTTACGTACTGTGCATACTCCTTAAGGTTCATCATATTATATCTCTTTGTAAACTGAGATAATGAGAAACTTCCGTCGTATGTAATCTTAGCATCACCGCTCTTACCCTTACGTGTTGTGATCATTACGACACCGTTAGCAGCACGTGATCCATAGATAGCTGTTGCAGAGGCATCCTTCAATACCTCCATTGATACGATATCAGCTGGGTTGATTGAAGCCAATGGGTTAGAAGATGCAGAGTGAGAAGCATCACCACCTCCGATTGGCATACCGTCTACAACGTACAATGGCTCAGATGAACCAGACAATGAGCTGACACCACGCACACGTACTGAAGTTGCCTGTCCTGGCTGTCCTGATGAAGAAGCTACGCTTACACCAGATACACGACCTGCCATAGCCTGGTCGATTGATGTAGCAACGCTCTCCTTTAGTTTGTCCTCGCTTAGTGATGATACTGATCCAGTAACGTCACTCTTCTTCTGAACACCATAACCAGTAACGACCAACTCCTCAAGCATCTCCTCAGACAAAACTACATTAAGAGTAGATCCTGTCTTTGCAGTGATCTTTCTTGTCTGTGTCTCGTAACCTGAATAAGAGAACTCTAGTACAGCGCCTTCTGGCACATCAATCTCGTAATTACCGTCCATATCGGTATTAGTACCCATTGTAGTACCTTTGATTACTACATTGGCGAACGGTAGAGGTTCTTTCGCATCTTTCACAACACCCTTGATGGTTCTATCGGCCATCACAGTAAGTGCTGAGGACATCATTGCGACAGATAAAAAAATCTTCCTCATCTTTACCTTTAGTTAATTTATTTTTATTAATTTATTTTACTTTCTATCTCTAAAATGCGACAAATATATTCAATTTACTAATATTTTTTAGCATAATAGAGCAAAAACATTCCGTTTGTTAAAAAAGAATGTCGCAAAAATGTTATTTAACACATTTTCACACTTTTTGTTAACTTCTGTTGATTTGTTTCATGGGCATTAGTGTTTGTAATATAGATTTAATAGTGTTGTTTGACGAAAGAATCTTTTGTCTCCAAGATCGCTTCTGGCTTTCATTCCGTAAACTTTCTTGACGCTTCAAAAATATCTGCAGACAAACGACGCTTTCGGATATAAGGACTAACCGACTTTAAAAAATCCTCCTTTCTCTAGCCGGATGGTAATATACATTCGGCAAAATTAAAAAAAAGAGTCAAGAATCCAAACATTTTCGAATTCTTGACTCTTTATATGGGGTAATTTACTCAGCACTTGAGTATTTTGCTGCCTGAGCTTTGATCAATTCTGCGTCGTCGAAATAATTTATCTTCATCGCGCTTCGAACTTCAGATAATGTCTGAGCGGCTTTTTCTCTTGCCTCATCAGAACCTTTCTTCAAGATTCTGTAGATCTCCTCAATGTCTTTCTCAAGTTCTTTTCTTCTTGCACGAATTGGATTCAACTCTTCCTGTAGGATTGAGTTAAGGAACATCTTAACCTTCATGTCTCCTAGTCCACCTCTTGTATAATGATCTTTCAACTCCTGTAGGTTGGCATACTCTGGAAGGAACTCTGCGAAATGCTCGTCACGGCTGAATGCGTCAAGATATGTGAACACTGCATTTCCCTCTAGCTTACCTGGATCAGACACCTTCAAGTGTGTTGGATCTGTAAACATCGACTTAACCTTCTTCTGTACATCAGCCTCTGTGTCGGAAAGATAGATACAGTTGCCTAGCGACTTACTCATCTTAGCCTTTCCATCTGTTCCTGGCAAACGCAAACATGCAGCGTTGTCTGGCAATAGAATATTTGGCTCAACCAATGTCTCTCCGTAGATGTGGTTGAATCTGTTTACAATCTCACGTGTCTGCTCGATCATTGGAGCTTGGTCTTCACCAACTGGAACTGTAGTAGCCTTAAACGCTGTGATATCTGCAGCCTGAGATATTGGATAACAGAAGAAGCCTACAGGAATGTTAGCCTCGAAGTTACGCAACTTAATCTCTGTCTTCACTGTTGGATTACGCTGTAGACGAGACACTGTCACAAGATTCATATAGTAAAAAGCCAACTCACATAGTTCTGCTACCTGACTCTGAATGAAAATAGTCGACTTTGTTGGATCCAGACCTACAGAAAGATAGTCTAGTGCCACCTCGATGATGTTCTGGCGTACCTTCTCTGGATTATCCGCATTATCAGTCAAAGCCTGTGCGTCGGCGATCATGATGAATATCTTGTCGTATAATCCTGAATTCTGCAACTCGACACGTCTCTTCAATGAGCCTACATAATGACCGAGGTGCAATTTGCCAGTTGGTCTGTCTCCTGTTAATATGATTTTTTCCATTATTTATCTTAGTTTTCGTTTTATGCAAACGATATTTATCTATTATTCAATTTTTAGAATGGTTAGAAGTTTCTTGCAAACCATTTCGGGTGTGATCTGCATCATACAGCGTCGATCTCCCAACTTACATGGTTTGTTGCCATATGCGGAACATGGCTGACAGTCGAGGTTCGCCACAATCGCATTTTCGGGATCCTGGCCAAAACCATAAAATCCCATATATGGATGAGTAGCACCCCAAATCGAGATCACCTTCGTTCCACACAATGATGCCAAATGCATATTCGCGGAATCCATAGTGATCATAAGATTCATTTTTTTCATCGCGGCCATCTCTTCCTGCAATTTGAATTTTCCTGCAAGAGAAACTACATTGGAATATTTACCTACCCACGAATCAAAAACCTCCTCTTCTTTTTTGCCTCCACCGAAAAGATATATTCCTATATTCTTTTTTGATAAGGTTTCCACAACCTTCTCCATTCTATCCAACGGATATATCTTTCCTTCGTGCTGTGCAAAAGGTGCGATTCCTATATTGGCGACACAAGACGACAGATTCAACTCCTTATCGAAATCTATCTCTGTGCTGGCATCATAACCTGCATAGTCAAGATCAAACTTATAACCAGCCCTTTCAAAAGTCTCAAGATAACGCTGAATCATCGGTTTCAACTGTCTCTTTGAAGACCCATTAACCAATGCTTTTTTATCTGCTCTACCCTTGTCGACAACAGTGATCTTTGATCCTTTTAAACGCATAAAAGTGCGGAGCAATTTGCTACGCAACACATCATGAAGGTCGATCATCTGATCAAACTTTCCATCGGATGTGATCTCCTTGCTCAAACGCAAAAGTCCGCCGACTCCATTATGACGTCCTTTCTTGTCGACACCTACAAACTTAAGATTGGGAATGTTTGCGAATAATGGCTGCAAACGAGGTGCAGAAAGCATAGTGATACTGATTTCCGGGTAGGCTTTCGCGAATGAAGCCACAACAGGCACCGTCATCGCGACATCGCCCATCGCCGACAATCTCATCAACAATACTCTCTTTGCCATATATCACATATTGATCTTATTTGCCTGTCGCGTAAAGTACAGGGTTAAGATTTGGATCGTTGTACATCTTCATCTGCTTGTAGACTTTCATGTAACGATCTCCGTTTTCAATGTCTGAAATCAACTGATCGATAGCTGACGACAAGTCAACTCTCTGCTCAAGTAGGACATTAAGTTTTTTCTGACAAGCATCAATATGTGCAGCGTCTACATCCTTACGATCAACTTCAACCTGCATATGATATATCTTCAACGCCAAAATTGATAGACGGTCGATAGCCCATGCTGGAGACTCTGTGTTGATTACAGCAGTTGGCTTTGCCTTCACTGATGAATACTTCTCTAAGAAATAGCTGTCTATTCTCTCTACTAGATCTGTACGATCTTGATTTGATTTGTCAATTCGACGCTTGATCTTCAACGCCTCAACTGGATCGATCTGTGGATCACGGATGATATCCTCCAAATGCCACTGGACCGAATCAATCCAATTCTTCAAATATAGCACAGCCTCTATCGTACCTGCCTGATACGGATTCTTCATCTGTGCATCAACATCGTCGCTTTTATGATAGTCTGCGACAACCTGATCAAAAATCTTATTCGCGTCTGAACTAAAGCTCATTGTCCTTAATTTATTTAAAATCTCCGTCAAAAATAGTTTTTTTATTTCAAAAACTGATTCTTT
This sequence comes from Paludibacteraceae bacterium, assembly GCA_045642085.1. GTDB lineage: Bacteria > Bacteroidota > Bacteroidia > Bacteroidales > Paludibacteraceae > UBA1723. The sequence continues at coordinate 26,414 of JAZUIF010000114.1, forward strand.
ATCGTTAGAAATTGAATGAAAACTCAAAACCTTTATTTCTTCCTGTGCCGTCCTTATAGAATGAAAGCAAACCTACTCTATATCCTACATTGACAGAAACAACATTTGCAATTCGTCCGGATGCTCCTGCAAAGACAGAACATTGGAATGGGCGAACATTAAAATCATAAGTGTTGTTGGATACTCTCATGATCTTCTCTGCATCGATTCCTCCATAAGCTCCGATCACGAATCCACTGGCATTGATTAGAGAATAGTCGGCTCTGACCGGAATACGCAACGACTTATACTCAGCTGAATAGCCGTCCTTGCAACTGAAGTTATCCCAATTGTATACAATGCGTGGAGAAACCGACAATTTGTTGTCAACACGTAAGGTATATCCCGTACTCAACCAAAAGCCCTGCGATTTTCCATTGCCATCTGTATCATACGAATATCCACCTCCTGTGTTGGATAGGATATTAGCGAGAATCTCCGCTGAACTTGTCTTTTTCTTCTCTTGCGACATAGCAAAAGAAGCGACTAACGAGCACAATACAAGAATAAAGATTTTTTTCATATCAGTCTTCAATTATAAGTGATTCCACTTTTTTTAGCCTTTCTATCAGATTCGGAGCATCACCCTGGCGAATGGAAAGTACCATTTTACAGTCGTTATCAAACTGTTGCGATAACACCTGTGGGGCAACATCTTTGATTATCTTCATCACATCATTCATCACAAGGTAATCGAAAGTAATATGGATTTCCTCGTCAACTGTTTTCTCAATGATCTCTGCATTTTCCAATGCATCAGCCGACGCCACTTTATAAGCGTTGATCAATCCACTCGTACCAAGTTTTGTGCCTCCAAAATATCTCACCACTGCGATCATCACATTTGTGACTCCAGCGGAAAGCAGCGATCCAAGTATCGGACGCCCAGCCGTACCCGACGGTTCTCCATCATCGTTGGAACGATAATCGGCTTTGTCGACACCTAATATATAGGCATAACAGACATGGCGGGCATCATGATGCTCCTTACGTTTCTCTTCAAGTATCTCTTTTATCTGCTCCACATTCGACACAGGGACTGCAAAGGCAATAAACTTACTACCCTTTTCCTTGTATAATCCTTCTGCAGGAGCACTTATTGTCAGATACTTGTCTTCCATTTAATACGTTGACGTTGACGTTAACGTTGACAAGTTATCGTCAGCGTTAACGTCATCGTTTTTAATTATACTTATTACGACGCTGTCCTTCCTTCTTACGTTTTCTGTTGTCAGAAGGAGCTCCACGTCTTTCGTGTCTTGGTTTCTTGTAAGCCCATTCGTCGTCATCGTGCTTGCGCTCCTCACGCTTACGTTTACCGCCGAACTCCTTATCACCAAAATCTTTGTTGCGACGTTCGCTGTTGCGGCTGCGTCCACGCTGCTCGCCCTGAACCTCAGCCAAGACGATATCGCTTCCACGGTGAACCTCATTGAATGCCTTGAACATCTTCTGAACATGTGAGTTTGGCACGTCGAAGAATGTATAGCGAGGAGTGATTTCGATATCACGGATGCTTATCTGCTTATCATTGACAGTATCGTTGATTAGTCCAAGCACCTTCTTTGGAGTGAATCCTACGTTCTCTCCCTTATTGATTTTCAAACGAGTGAAATCAGGGCGTGTATATCCACCACGCAATCCCTTCTTCTCTTTGCCTTCGAAATCGTCGCCACGTCTACCCTTTCTGTCACGACCGCCACGTTCACCACGCTCTGGACGTTCTGAGATGTTAATATCTTCAGCATCCTTATAGTACTCGATGAACTGGTTGAACTGCAACGACACGAAATGCTTGATGATATCCTCACGGCTCATTCCGTCAAGCTCAGTGTAGGCCATATCAAGATATTGCGACACCTGATCTTCGTTGATCTCAACAGTCTTCAATTTATTTAGGATCGACTTCAACTGAGCCGAGCAAACCTCTATTCCTGAAGGGACATCCTTCTTCTCGAATTCCTTACCGATGATTTTCTCAATCTCACGGATTTTGCTCTTCTCACGTAGGTGAAGGATGCTGATTGATACTCCAGTACGACCAGCTCTACCAGTACGGCCGCTTCGGTGAGTATAGCTCTCCACATCGTCTGGCAAACAGTAGTTGATAACGTGAGTAAGATTATTAACATCCAAACCACGGGCTGCTACGTCAGTTGCAACCAATAGTTGAAGATTCTTGATTCTGAACTTCTGCATCACGGCGTCACGCTGAGCCTGTGACAAATCACCGTGAAGTGCGTCGGCATTGTAGCCATCCTTCATCAAAGCCTCAGCGATATCCTTAGTTTCCTGACGAGTGCGGCAGAACACAATACCATAGATATCAGGGTTCAAGTCGACTACACGCTTCAAACAAGCATAACGATTCTTTGCAGCCACCATATAATATATGTGACTTACATTCTCCGAACCAGAGTTCTTCTTACCGATTGCAATCTCCACATGATTCTTCATGTAGTTCTTAGCGATATTAGCAATCTCCTTAGGCATAGTAGCCGAGAAAAGAAGAGTACGGTGATCCTCAGGAATCTCACTGAAGATTCTTTCGATATCATCCTTGAATCCCATGTTAAGCATCTCATCAGCCTCATCTAGGACAAGGAATTTAACATTTTCAAGATGAACTTTTTTACGATCGATAAGATCAATCAATCGACCAGGAGTAGCCACAAGAATCTGCGGCTGCACATCAAGATCCTTAAACTGACGGATGATGCTTTCACCACCGTAAACAGGAACGACCTTAACCTTAGTATACTTTGCAAAATTCTTTAAATCGTTGCTAATCTGCACACAAAGCTCACGAGTAGGAGCAAGAATTAACGTTTGGATCTGATTGCGAGAATCATCTGTAAGCTGGAGTACAGGAAGACCAAAACCAGCGGTTTTACCAGTACCTGTTTGAGCTAGAGCGACCAAGTCTCTATCGTCATCACTAAGCAAGAAAGGAGTAACTTTCTCTTGGATCGGCATTGCTTCGACAAAACCCATGTCGGAAACAGCCTTTAGGATTTCATTTTTGAAACCCAACTCTTCGAATGTTGCCATCAAAAAAAGATTATATTCATGGCCGAAACATCCTCACCCCCTTTTACAACAGTGATACATACCTCGCCATAAACCATTTAGCATAAATATTATCGGCGACAAATGTAAGAAAAAAAGTTTACAAATAATGTTGAATAGCACAAAATAGCACAAAATAAAGAACCAAAATTTCACGTTAATACAAAAAGAGCACTTCTTTGAGGCTCAAATTAGTTTTTCATTATGAATAAAAAGAAAAAAGTGGTAGATTTGCAAAAATTAAAAATTAACGAAAGATGAGTTTAGCAAAATACATAGCGTCAGTTTGTGCGCTAACAAGCATCAATGTTTCGGCAATGGATATAGACGTCCCAGGATTGTTGAAGACACTCAACAAATCTGACGATCCAGTCCTAATGGTAGTGGGAAAAGAAGATTACAGACTTGACACAATCACACGTGGAGAGTTTGAGTATATGTACAATAAGAACAACAGCATTTCTCTTGATGGACCAATGAGCGTAGACGACTACAAAGATTTGTTCATCAGCTATAAGTTGAAATCTTATGATGCGACAAGAAGATTTCCTGATTTGAAGCTTAACACATATACAAAAGAGTTAGAGTCATATGTTAAGCATCTAGCATACCCATATCTTATCAACGGCGACTTGGAAGACAAGTTCATCAAGGAGGCTTACAACCGTGAGCAAGAGTTCATCACAGCCAGTCACATTTTGGTGAAAGGTTTGGGTGAGGCATCAAAGCAAAAAATCGATAAGATATACGATCGACTACAGAAAGGAGAGAAATTCTTTGATCTAGCAAAGGAAAATTCAGATTGTGGAAGTGCTTTTAGAGGAGGTTTCCTTGGAGAGTTCTCTGCATTCGACATGGTTTACAACTTCGAGACTATGGCATACAACACTCCAGTTGGAGAGTACAGCAAGCCATTCACAACACAATTTGGATACCACATCGTATACATCCACGATCGTCGACCAAAAGCAATTGCAGTAAAGGCTCAGGAGATATTCTTTCCAATGGAGACAAGAGAGTCTTATGTAGACTCAGTTTTTGCCATTGCTAAAAAGAGCAAGAATTTTGGCAAAGTGGCAAAAAAATACTCTATGAAAGGTAATGCCAAGAAAGATAAAGGTGACATGGGTACAGTCAAGAACAACGGTATGTATCCACAGGAGGTTATCGACAAGCTATTCAAGATGCCTCTTGGAGATGTTCAGAAATTCACTAGTTCTTTCGGAAACCACATCTTCCTTGTCAACGAAATCCAGACTGCAGAGCCTCTAGACAGTGCAAAGTATGAGACTTTGAAGAAAAAGGTATTAAGCGGAGACAGATACGAAGCTGTCAAGAAAAAAGTGGCAGAAAGACTAAGAGAAAGCCGTGAATTCAAACTTAACGACTCTCTAATCAACGAGGTAGCTAAGTTGAAGAATGTTGATACGGGATTTATGGTCGACTCAATTAAAAAGATTGATGGAACATGGTATGAATATGATGGAGAGACTTACTCAACTGACAAGTTCAGAAACAAGTATCTGACATTCCACGATTCTTACAGAAAGAAAACTGTAGATGATTATTTGAGAACTGAGATTCCAATCGATACAAACTTGACATACAAGGAAAATCTAGTGGAATACATCAACAGTATAGTTGATCTTGACGCTTTGAACAAAGAGTTGAAGAATATCGCACGCAAGAATAAAGATTTCGTCTATGCATTGAAGGAGTACAATGACGGACTTTTGGTATATGCAGTAAGCGAGTATCACGTTTGGGGTAGCAAGTCGACAAAGTCAGACAGCTTGTCTAAATATTTCCGTGCCCACCAGGACAACTATCAGTTGGATGAGACTAAATGGGTCGGGTTGATCTACTCAGCAACAAACAAAGACACATTGAAGAAGATCCAAAAACTTGCAGCAAAGAATCCAAACATGGATGCATTCGAATTCAATCTTCTTATTCAGGACCAGGTAGACAATGGTTACCAAACTAAGAAAGGAGCTTGGAAAGCAGGAGAGAATTCAATTTTGGATAAATACTACTTCAAGACAATTCCTGCTGACTCTACAGTAGAAATAGAGAAATATCCATATGTATACTTGTATGGTGAAGAGACAAAGAAGCCTCAATGGCATACATTGGTAAAAGGAAAAGTCATTTCTGACTATCAGAAAGAATTGGAGAAAACATGGATTGACAGAATCCATAAAAATTGTCCAGTTATCATAAAAGAAGATGTATACAAAACAGTGAACAACCATTAAAATGGCACACACTAAAAGCATAATTAAATTTGCCGGAATAGCAGCACTAATTTCAACGTGCTGCTTTTCGTCATGTAAATACTTCAGTAAAGGAGTCGAGCCTGTTGTCGTCTTGAACGGCAAACCCTTATACGAGGATGACGTGAAAAGCGTACTGACTCCAGACATGTCGTATGAGGACAGTGTCAAGAGCATTGACAACTATATTCGCAACTGGGCTGTAGAAGAGCTTCTTTATCTAAAGGCAGAAGAGAACATCACAGAGACAGAAGAGGTGGACTTGCTTGTAGAGAAATACCGTAAATCATTGATGATCTACGAATACCAACAGCAATTGATTCGTGAGAAACTCAGCAATCCAATCAAAGAGGCTGACTTGATTGAATTCTACAACAACAACTCCGACCTTTACACTGCTCACGAGACTCTATTCAACGGAATCTTCATCACAATGCCTGTCAAATCCCAGGCAAAGAGTGAGATAAACGGTCTGTTGAAATATACAGACATCAACATCAGTGCGATTGAGCCGATAGCCACTAAATATGGTCTTAAATTGAAGTATTTCGACAATGAGTGGACTCCAATCGCAGCAGTGCAGCGTCTTGGAATGTCGGATATCTCTCGAACTCACTCTTTTGAGCACAAGAACCATTTCGAGAGCACAGACGAAGAGAATGTTTATATTCTAGTCGTTCAAGACCACATCAATGTTGGCGACAGACAGCCTTTCGTTTACGTAAAGGAAAGAATCGAGAACATGATGGTAGAACAGAAGAAAGCTAACTTCTTACGCAAATTGGCTGATGACGCTTATAACGAAGCTATCAAGTCGGGAGCTTTGATCAGAAACGAGAAAAAATGAAAAAGATTAAATTTATATCAATATTGGTTTTGCTAGATATTGTCTTCATGGCATACTCGCAGAACAACAATATAGTTGATGAAATTGCATGGATTGTCGGCGACGAGATCATCCTGAAGTCGGATGTGGAGGAGCAGAGAATACGTATGCAAATGGAGGGAGAGAAGATCAACGGAGATCCCTACTGTTATATTCCTGAGCAAATGGCCCTTACTAAGTTGTTTCTCGACCAAGCAAGAATCGACAGTATCGAGGCAGATGAGAAGAATGTGGACCAGCAGGTAGAGATGCGTCTAAACTATATGGTGGGACAAATCGGTTCAAAAGAGAAGCTTGCAGAGTATTTCATGAAAGACTATGAAGATATCCGCAGCGAATTGAAAGAGATGGTCCGTACACAGCAGTTGGTGCAGCAGGTACAGAATAAGATTGTTGGTACAATCCAGTCGACTCCAGCTGAAATCCGCAAATTCGCCAATTCTCTTCCAGACGACAGTCTACCTAATATTCCAAACCAGGTTGAGGTGCAGATCTTGACTGTCGAGCCATTCATCACAAAAGAGGAAATCGAAGAGGTAAAAGACAAGCTACGTGACTTCCAGAAACGTTGTGATGAAGGAGGAACATCATTCTCTACTTTGGCTATCTTCTATTCTGAGGATACAGAAAGTGCCAAGAGAGGCGGAGAGCTAGGATTCATGGGTAGAGGTCAGTTGGTAAAAGAATTTGCCGACGTAGCATTCGCAATGCATGAGCCAGGCAAAATCTCTAAAATCGTAGAGAGTGAGTTCGGATTCCATCTTATTCAGTTAATCGAAAGAAAGGATGACAAAGTAAATACGCGTCACATCTTGCTTAAGCCAAAGGCATCATTGGAGAATATGAACAAAGCAAAAGAGAGAATCGACAGTATTACCAATGTCATTAACGATAAGAAATTCACATTTGAGCAGTGTGTAGCACTTTACTCTTCAGATAGAAACACACGTAATTGTTCGGGAATTCTTACAAACATGCAGACTGGAACAACAAAGCATGAGATGCAAGAACTACCTCAAGAAGTGGGTCGTGCAGTCTACTCATTGGAAGAAGGACAGATTTCAAAGCCATTCCTTATGGTCGATCGTTCAGGAAGACAGGTGTACTGCATCGCAAAGCTAAAGAGTAAGACAAAAGCACACAAGGCTGATATGAGTCACGACTTCGCACTTCTTAAGCAGATGTACGAGGTGCACAAGAGACAAGAGAAACTAGACAAATGGATCGCTAAGAAGCAGAAAGACACATACGTCCGCATCGACGAGAACTGGAGAAAATGTGATTTCCAGCACGAAGGTTGGATTAAATAAGCGATTCGTTAAAACGACGTTATTAAAAGACAATGAGTCTACTTAAAAAGACATATTTATTTTTATTGCTGTGCATTTTTGCAGTGTCAGCCAACGCAGCAGATAACGTGATTCTTGAGCATAGCGAGGAGCTATCTTTCGACAAGGAACATGGACGCGATTATCAGATTTTGCGAGGCAACGTGAGATTCCGTCACGACAACGCATTAATGTACTGCGATAGTGCATACTTCTACGACACCAACAATTCGTTTGACGCGTTTGGCAATTGCCGTGTGGTGCAAGACACCATGATAATGACGTCAAACACAATGTACTACGACGGAAACACTCGTATAATCAAAGTAAGAGGCAACGTGTTCCTAAAAAACGGAAGTATGACTCTGACTACCGATTGGCTCGACTTCTACCGTGATGCCAACTATGGTTACTACGCAGACAAAGGTCATCTTGTCGACCCGCAATTCGACATCGTATCAAAAATAGGATACTACTACCCTAATTCTAAAGTATCGTTCTTCAAAGGAGATGTCACAATGTTGAGCGGAGAGACTAAGATTCTTACCGATTCATTGAAGTTCGACCAGACACGAAACATATCATCTGTATTCGGACCGTCGACAATCTACCATACCGACTACACAATCGAAACAACATATGCTTGGACCAACACAGTCGACAGATACGGACGTCTGTACAACCATTCCGTCTTGACAAGCAAGAATGGTTCTAAGATGACCGCCGACTCTATCTACTTCTCTAGTTTGACTAACGTTGTTGAGATGTGGGGTGATGCGTTGGCTCTTGACGACTCTTCACATACCGGTTTTTCCGGCGACTACGCATGGATGCAGAACAATCCAGGCAAAGGTCTTGTCGTAGGTAAAGCGTGCATGATGGACTATTCAAATCCCGACGACACTCTGTTTGTGCATGGCGACACAATAAGATACCAACAGTCTCAAGTCGACACTACCAAAAGAGAACTTTACGCTTACTATCATGTCAAACTTTTCAGCAACGACATGCAGGCTAAAGGAGATTCAATGTCGTACATTGAAATCGATTCTTTGATTCAGCTAGATGGGAACCCCGTTCTATGGTCGGATGAGAGTCAAATCACAGGAGACACCATCAAGATTTTCACAAAAGACAACAAACCCAATTGGATGTACATCCGTGGCAACGCATTCGTTATCCAACAACAGGCAATCGAATGTTTTGACCAGCTAAACGGACGTGAAGCTAAAGGTTATTTCAAAGGAAGTAATCTAGACCACTTGGATATGATGGGCAACGCAATGTCGGTATACTACGCACAAGATGAATACAATAAACTAATTGGTATCAATAAGTGCGAAGGACAAATGCTATCAATCTTCTTGTACAACAGGAAAATGGACAGAATCAAGATGACTCCGGATTCCAAAGGCACAATGTATCCTCCTGGACAAATCCCAGAAAAGGAACGCACCCTTAGAGGATTCACATGGAGAGAAGAAGAGAGACCTTTGTCAAAAGAAGACATTTTTAAATAATTAATAATTAATAGTCAACAATTAATAATTAAGGGCAATTCAAATCTTGCATTAATCATTAACCAACTTAACTAACGATTAATTATTAACCATTAACTATTAACTACAAAGAATTATGAGCAATATAGATATTTTCAAAAAGGTACAGAAGGCATCAACAGAGCTTAACCTTCTATCCGAGAGCAAAATCAACGAGATTCTTCGTGCTTTGGCAGATGCGGCAGAAAGCAACTGTGCAGAAATATTGGCAGCCAACGAGAAAGATTTGGCAAAGATGGATCCAGCCAACCCAATGTACGACCGATTGAAGTTGACAAAGGAGCGTATCGACGGAATCGCATCAGATATCCGCAACGTCGCTACCCTACCTTCTCCACTTGGCAAATCATCAAAGGAGAACACTCTTCCAAACGGTTTGAAGATCAAACGTGTCAGCGTACCATTCGGAGTAATCGGAATCATCTATGAGGCTCGTCCAAACGTAACATTCGACGTATTCAGCCTATGTTTGAAATCGGGCAACGCTTGTGTGCTAAAGGGCGGTACTGACGCTTTCGACAGCAACACAGCCATCGTCAATGTCATCCACAACGTGTTGAAGCAGCATAATGTCAATCCGGATATTGTGGCATTGATGCCAGCCGGACGTGAGGCTACCGCCGATTTGCTTGCCGCACGTGATTATGTCGACCTACTTATTCCACGAGGAAGCGCAGGTTTGATCAAATTCGTAAGAGAGAACGCAAAGGTGAACGTCATCGAGACAGGAGCTGGAGTTGTCCACACATATTTCGATAAAGCCGGAGATTTGGAGAAAGGTAAGGCGATTGTCAACAACGGAAAGACACGTCGTGTGAGTGTCTGCAACGCACTCGACTGCTTGATCATCCACAAAGATCGTCTTTGCGACATCGATGCTCTATGTGCACCACTTGCAGCAAGCAATGTCAAACTTTACTGCGACGAGGCTTCATTCGCAGCATTGAAGCAATATCCAGCAGAGTTGAAGAATCACGCCACTGCTGATGACTTTGGATGTGAGTTCCAAGACTATAAGATGGCAATCAAGACTGTCGACAGTATCGACGGAGCCATTGAACACGTCAGCATATATTCATCAAAGCACTCAGAGGCTATCATCAGTGAGGATTCAGCAGCGTTGGCAAAATACATCCAGATGGTGGACGCAGCATGTGTATACCAGAATGCACCAACAAGCTTCACTGACGGAGCACAGTTTGGACTAGGAGCAGAGATCGGAATCTCAACACAGAAGCTACATGCACGTGGTCCAATGGCACTTGAGGAGATCACCACTTACAAGTGGATCATAGAGGGCAACGGACAAGTTAGAAAGTAAATGCTGAATGCAATTAATTAGGAGATTATATAGCAGTTGTCCAAAAATGAGGATTGCAAAGGGCGGAACGCCCTTGCCCCTCCCCCCAACGCGAGGCCGTAGGCCGAGCGTACAAAAAAAAGAATCAAAAAATGCCCAATGCGTAATAATTTAGCATTTCGCATTTATAATTTATAATTTAAAAAAAGATGAGATATTATACAGGAGTCAAGGATCTTGGCGATTTGAACGCAGCCGTTAAGGAGGCACTAGAGGTAAAGAAAAATAAGTTTGGATACCAGCATCTTGGAAAGAACAAGACATTGCTTATGGTATTCTTCAACAACAGTTTGCGTACTCGCTTGTCGACACAGAAAGCAGGTATGAACCTTGGTATGAACACAATGGTTCTAGACGTAAACCAGGGAGCATGGAAACTTGAGACAGAGCGTGGCGTCATCATGGATGGCGACAAGAGCGAACACTTGCTTGAGGCTATCCCTGTTATGGCTTCATTCTGTGACATCATCGGAGTAAGAAGCTTCGCACGTTTCGAGAGCAAGCAGTTCGACTACGAGGAGACAATCATCAACCAGTTTATCAAATACTCTGGCAAACCAGTTTTCTCTATGGAGTCAGCTACTTGCCACCCACTACAGGCATTCGCAGACCTTATCACAATCGAGGAGTTCAAGGAAGTTAAGCGTCCAAAGGTAGTGTTGACTTGGGCACCACATCCAAAAGCACTTCCACAGGCTGTTCCAAACTCATTCGCTGATTTCATGAACGAGGCAGACGTAGATTTCGTCATCACACATCCAAAAGGATACGAGTTGGCAGAGCAGTTTGTAAGAGGAGCAAAGGTAGAGTACGATCAGGACAAGGCACTTGCCGGAGCTGATTTCGTATATGCAAAGAACTGGAGTGCATACCAGGATCCTAACTACGGACAGATTTTGAGCAAGGATATGTCGTGGACAATCACAACAGAGAAGATGGCATTGACAAACAACGGACACTTCATGCACTGTTTGCCAGTACGTCGTAACATGATCGTTACAGACGACGTGATCGAAGGACCACGTTCATTGGTTATCCCAGAGGCAGCCAACAGAGAGATCTCTGCAGAGGTGGTATTGAAGAGAATATTGGAGACTGAATTTTAATTAATAAAAACAAAAGGAAATGAAAAAGGAGTATTTAGCTGAGATGATAGGCACAATGGTGCTTGTTCTCATGGGATGCGGCACAGCCGTAAGTTTGAATTGTGGTGTTGACACTGCATCAGTAGTAGGTACAGCCGTAGCATTCGGTTTGGCAGTAGTAGCGATGGCATACACAATCGGTGGAATCAGCGGTTGCCACATCAACCCAGCAATCACACTTGGTTGCTTGATTTCAAAGCGTATTTCAGGCAAGGATGCAGGTATGTACATGCTATTCCAGACAATCGGAGCATTCATCGGAAGCGGTTTGTTGGCATTGCTAGTCAGCCAGGTTGGTGCAGCAGGTACAACAACAGGAGCTAACGCATGTGCAAACGGACCTGTTGCAGCATGTATCGCTGAGGTTATCTTGACATTCGTATTCGTACTTGTAGTGCTTGGAACAACAGATTCTAAGAAGGGTGCTGGCAACCTTGCAGGTCTTGCTATCGGTTTGTCACTAATCCTTGTTCACTTGGTAGGTATCCACTACACAGGAACATCTGTTAACCCAGCTCGTTCAATCGCTCCAGCTGTATTCCAGGGTGGAGAGGCATTGGCTCAGCTTTGGGCATTCATCGTAGGACCATTCGCTGGTGCAGCACTTGCAGCTGTAGTATGGAACTGTGTCTCAGGAAGCTGCAACAAAGACTAATCTGATTTTAACAAACAAAATAAAGGCTGTCTCAAACGAGGCAGCCTTTTGTGTTTTTATATTTCACAGAATCTCATATTATCACCACAGAGACACAAAGATCACAGAGAAAGTCTACGACTTTTATATGAGGGAATGAGTTGAATTGGAGTTGATTTGAGAGTTTTAGGAGATTTTATAGGTTGTGCTAAAATGAGGATTGTTAAGGGCGGAACGCCCTA
>JAZUIF010000115.1:0-79132 GCA_045642085.1 Paludibacteraceae bacterium
CAGAAAATAAGGTTGTGTTTAGTCATATGGATTACACCAACAAGTACAAATTAAATAATAAATATATGATTATTAATGGTAAATGCATCGATCTACGATGTGAATTCGGGTTCAAATACTGCATATTAAGCCCGATTGTAATGAAATCCTTTTTCAATGTAAATTTAGAAGACGACGTGGAGGTATTTTCCTGTGTCAAGTTTTAGAGGCCTATATGAGACTATAGTTGGAATTGTGCATTGATTATAAGTGATTGAATTTTATAATTTTGATAATTATTTTATTTAATTTGTTAAATTTATATTAAATTTTGTTTGGATTGTAAGAATTTCAATTCTATCTTTGCAATCGAAATTAAGGTAACAGCAAAAAACTAGAGGATTAGTTTTTTACGAATGTGACCAATGTTTAGTTAAATCAATTTATAAATTTTTAAAGTTATGGCATTTAGATCCACTTTAAATCTTGGCGGTAAGGAGTACGATGTGCTCGACTGCAGTTATTCCCTTAAGCGTGATGTTGATTCTAAGGGACGTCCATCATCCAACATTTACGGAGGTAGAATCTCGGTAAGAGTAGAGTCGACAGAAGACACGACCATTTTGGAGACAATGGTCAACCAGTTCAAACCATTCAACGGTAGCATTGTGTTTAAGAAAGGCGACGAGGAGGGCAAGATGAAGGAGCTTACTTTCGAGAACGCTTACATCATCGAGTTTGCCGAGGGTATCGACATTGTTGGTACAGCTCCCATGTCGATCAATGTGACTATTTCTGCTCAGATCATTAAGATTGGTGGCGCAGAGTATGAGGAGAATTGGCCAAAGGCTTAATCTGAATTTCTTGGGGAAGGACTTGCTAAAGTCTTTCTCCTATTTACTAAGATTTTTGAATTTTAATAAACGGAAAATGGGAATATTAAATTATGGGATTGGTGGCAATGAGCGTCCTGTTGAGGCTTCAGAAGCGATTGGTAACATCCCGCAGAACAGAACTTTATTCGTCGGCAAATTGACTGCTGACGATCCGATTGTCCCTGAAACAGTAGAGGGGTTGAAGACTATCGACGACGTGTATGCTAAGTTTCAGCCTAATGTCGACGTGGAATTTGAAACTATTGATGGTGAGTCGGTTAAAGAAAACTTCATATTTTCTAATACCGCTGATTTCCAAGTGAAACAGATGACTGAGCATAGCAATTTCTTGAACGGATTATCTATGGAGCAGGAGTTTTACGAAAAGTTGGTTAAGCAACTTCGTACTAACAAAGTGCTTCAGAAGGCTTTAGAAAATGATGAGGCTCGTCAAGGTATGATTGGTGCTCTTGCAAAACTAAGAGAGGAGTTAAAAGAAACTGGAATTTAAGGTTACAATACATTTATGGCTGATATTCAAGCACAACAGGTAGCGACACAAGCTGCACCTGAATTTAAGGAGAAGGTAGGTTCAAAAAAATCATTGGAGGAATCGTTGGGCTCATTGGCTCGCTTTGGCGGATTTTCTTTTTTGGAAAGCGCAATTGATGGACTCCAGAATATGAATCCAGAGCGTAAGGCTCGTAAGAAGATGTTCCTTGTGGAGGAGCAGAAGAAGAGTGACAGAAAAGAGTTGGCTAACAAGATTGATCTTTGGATTGAGATGCTTTCCAATAGCAAAAATATATCTGAGATGATCGATCAGTGTGAAACGAAGATTTCTACAGTTGGATCTCTTTTGTCGAAGAATCAGTTGACAGCGGTGAATGCGGTAAAGGATTTGGAGCAGTCGTACCGTTCTATCCAACTATTCTATAAAAATACGGAAGAATCTAAATTAAATAATATATCGGTGATGAACGCGTCGATGGAGCAGTTGACAGATTTGGACAACAGCCGTTTCATCGACCATGTGGAGGAGGAATTGAAGCAGAATTATGATAGACTTGATCTCCGCAACAACTATGGATTGCTGGTTGTGCCTGGTTATCTTGGCTCAAACATGGTGCTCGACAAATGGTCGAAGATTGCAAATGCACACAAGGTTATGCTCTTCACTGATTTTGCCGACTTGGATCAGCCCGACGACGTGGTGGATATGTTCACTTCGGCAGACCACGCAGGTGGAGACACATTCAAGAGCAATACAGTCATGTGCTGCAACTGGTTGGTGGGAAGAAACGCGTATAAAGAGTTGGGTGAGGATGAGGATCTCCACGTCTCACCAGCATCAGCTCTTGCAGGAAAAGTCTACACCACATTGATGTCGCAGGTGACAGCCGGTAAGAAATACGGAGGTTTGAATGAGGTTGAATCTGTGGCTTTCCCGTTGAGAAAGAGTGAGATATCACAGTTGGAATCGATGGGTTTGGTGCCGATGGTCAACGAGTATGGCAAAGTGATGGCATTCTCCGCCAAGACGTTGTTTAACGGAGACAATCTAGGTTTGCAGACCTACTCCGTAGTCAGAGTTTTCGATTATGTGACAAAGGTATTGTTTGACTTCTTGAACCGTCGCTCATTTGAAAACTGGAATGGAAAGACTGAGCGAGATCTACGTTCACAGATTGTGAAGTTTTTGGATGGAATACAAGGACCGGATAAACTGATAGAACGATCAAAAGTCATTCGTCTGGAGCAAGATCCCAACCAGAAAGATCGAATCTATCTTGATATCCACATCACCCCATATTTCCCAGCTAAAAGTTTTGTGATCAAGCTCGACGGAACTAAGGGAGACGATGAGGCAAGCTGGAATAGTGAGTATGCACAAGGTTAATGATTTAATTTGTTTATTATAGAATGTTACTGAATTTGAATCCCGTACATCCGACGGTGCGACTTGATGGAGAGATTATTCATTTTGAGTCGTTGGTATTAGAGCAGAGTGTGAATTCATGCCATCGATTCGAGGTGGTGTGTGAGTTTTTGTCACAGCATGAAATGTGGAGACAAACGCCACAGAATTTGATGAAACGTATAGGTGCTCGTACTACTATTGCGTTTGAACATCGGGATTCAGGCACTCCGTATGAATTTAACGGTTGGATTACAGATGTCAGGATAGACACTCATGTCCATTTCATAGGAGAAGGAGATGTGGTGAGACTGAACGGATCACGAGGCATGGATTCCTTTGTTGATTGTCAGTTGGCTACAATCATTTCGCAATCAACTCAGAACGTGGATATCCCCGTCGACTGCAATCCTGATTTTAACGGCGTGATCCCCTATATGATGCGTTATCAAGAGAGTGTGTTTGGATTTTTGAACAGATTGTCGAGCACATATAATGAGATGTTTTTCTATGATGGTAAGACACTCCATTTTGGTCAGCCGAAAAATTCATCGGAGGTGACATTGTTTTATGACCATGATGTGTTCTGCCTCACTACGAATGCGAAAGTCGTCCCTCATCACGTTGCTGCTTACGATTATATTCATGATGGTGATGCTGAAGTATACGCAGAAGGATCAGATGATTCAGGAAGTGGATTCCTTTCAGATGTTAGGGAGCGAGCAGAGCGATTATTCGAAGACCAGGAAATGATGGCAAGTTCATCGCCTGTGACGTCCGACACTGATTTGAAAACACTGGTAGACAAGAAGAGTAAAACGTTGAATGGAGCGATGCTTAGTATAGAAGGTCAGACTCGCACATGCCGATTAAAGTTGGGAGGAATCGTGGAAGTGTTGTTCCAAGATAAACTAAATATTCCGTCGTTGGGTAGATATAGAGTGGTTGAACTTGTGCATAAGGTGGATAAGTCTGGCAATTATAGCAACCATTTTGTGGCTACTCCAGAAAACAGTGAATTTATAACTCAGCGATATCTGGGAAGTATCAAAGCGTATCCGGAGATGGCTGTTGTGAGTAGTAACAATGATCCAGATGGATTGGGACGTGTTCAGGTGCAGTTTGATTGGCAGAAAAGAACCGGAAAGACCACAAATTGGATTCGTGTGCAGACTCCAGATGCAGGAGGTAGTGGAATGGCTAACAGAGGGTTGGTTTTCATTCCAGAAGTAGGAGATCAGGTGATGATCGGGTATGAGTTTGGTGATCCAAGTCGTCCATACGTCATGGGCAGCGTGTTTAGTGGTAGCAATGGAAAGGGTGGAGGAAATGAGAATAACGTGAAAAGCATCCTCACCAAGAGCGGACATCAGATTGTGTTCAATGACGACGATGATGACTGGGGAATCTCTATCTCCGACAAAAACGGCAACGTCATCAAACTTGATACTAAAGGCAAAAACATAACATTGTCGGCTGGTGAAACCATCTCTCTGCTTGCCAACAACATAAGTATTGATGCAGCACAAATGGTCTCGATAAACGCAGGAGAAAATGTAGTGCTCAATTCAAGTAAAGAGATGAACCTTTATGCCAATGAAAACGTTGGTGTTATGGCAGGAGAGGAATTTTCCCTGACTGCTAAAAATATATCCACGTCGGCTTCGGAGAAATCAGAGCACACTTCCGACACTCTTTCATTGACGTCGAATACGGAGACTGAGATCAATTCTCAAAAAATTGGAATTGACAGCACTAAGGAGAATCTTGTGCTTGCTACTGGTGGCGACGTTGATACACAGGCAAAAGGGAAGGTCAATCTATTCTAAGGTTTAGTTGATTATAGGAGATAAAAAAAGAGGATAATATGAAAGCAAAATTATTATTGTTTAGTTTTTTGATGTTAATGGCATCTTGTGTAAAATCAAGAAACATAGATGTTGTTAATGTTGAAGAAAAAAGTAATGAATCTAAATTTGAAAGTAACGGTATGAAACTTGATTTTACTTCGCAGATTGAAACGCGAGAGTACAGCGTAGAGAAAAGAACCGAGTTTAGTAATCCACAGAATCCAAGTGGATTAGATATCTCAAGTATTACGGAAGATGTCTCCATCACTTTTGACAAATCTAATGCACTGGAGCCTATTGCTAAAGTGGAGATAAGCGACGTCAAGCAAGATGGAAAACGAAGACCTGATAATCCAATCAATCAGTATTTTATAAAGTCGGGAGAAGTACTGAATAAACTTGATTTATCGCTTTCAACGGATGGCAGAATTCAAAGGGTATTGAATAGAGATGAGGTTCTTCAGAATTGGGAATACATAAAAATTTACCTCGATAATTATTTTGTCAGTGAGGATGAAAATGTGATGGCGACGTTGAAAGGTTGGACTCAGCAGATAGAGGAGACTGTCAAGAATGAAAATCAATTTATCCAGACAATTGAGAATGATCTTTTTTACAATCGATTCTTCTATGGCTATTGGATGAATTATAGTTTGAATAATCAGTTGGTTAAGAATCAATCATTTCCTGCTATGTTTGGAAATGCATTAATGGTACTGACTGATAGATTGACTGCGTCGGAAAAAGATGGTAAAAAACAGGTGGCGATTTCTGGAAAGTTGAATAGAGATGCGTCGGATATGGAAGCAATCGCATCATCATTGGGTATGGATATCAATGACTTGGATGACTTGACTATAGAGTCGAAAGGAAAATGTTTGTTTGATGCTGTCGGTCTTATAGAAGAGATTGAATTTAAGGCGGAAGCTGAAATTGCAGGTTCTGATTTTAAGAGGTCTTTAAGTTTGACGGTGAGAAGAAGATAAAAATATGAAGGTAAGACGGAGAATATTCGTCTTACCTTCTGTGCATTGTCTTATTGTAAAGGATTTATTATGCTTCTTTATCAATAATATGATTGATGATTATTCCTGCGATAGCCATGCCAAAAGTGGCGGTGATATGGCAAAGAGAACCGTTGATTTGAGCTTTTGTGCTATTCCAATCATGTTCAGCCAGACGCTGTTCTTCTGAATTGGCGTTGATAGAAGAATTAGGATTTTGTTCTTTGTTATTATTATGACAAATACAACAATCCGTTCCGCATGATTGGCTGATACCCATGTTCTCCATAGGCTTTTCTTCACTGTAGACACACAGGAATTTACGTTTGGGAAATGTTTTCTGACTTTTGAATTTTTTACGGATGGCTCTAGCTAATGGATCACCATTCACATTCCAGAATTCAGCTTTACGTACCATGAAAGGGTCACGGCGAAGTGCTGCTCCCATAGATGAGATGAATGTGATATGTTTAGGCAAAGCAGTTGCTCGTAAGATAAGGTCTGCCTTGTTTTTTAGTGAGTCGATGGCATCAACAATGAAGTCATATTCTTCCATGTGAAATGACTCTGCACTCTCAGCCTCGTAAATTTTCTGGATACTTGTGATGTTGGCATTTGGATTAATTTCAAGAAGACGTTCTCTCAAAGCTTCTACTTTTACTTGTCCTATGGTCTTGCTTGTAGCCAAGAGCTGGCGGTTGCAGTTTGTCACGCAGACACGATCGGAGTCGACAATTGTGATATTTCTAACACCGCTACGAACAAGTCCTTCTGCACACCATGAACCTACACCTCCAATTCCAAAAATGAGAACTCGTGCAGATTGTATTTTATCTAGGTTTGTTTGACCCAAAAGAAGTTCGGTACGACGTTGCATACCACTCTCCATTGTTGTTATTGTATCTTCCATGTGGGGTGTTTTTTAACGTGTAAATTCAATTGCCTGAATAATTGCGCTTATTCCATCCTTCCGTATTTCATTTCATCTCCGTTTTTGTCATACTGCTTACGTTTTCCTGTTGGTGGTTCGGTCAACGTGATGCGCACCACTGCAGTACGGGCAAGACTACGGGCTATTGAAGTGTCGAATGCATCCATGTGTTTAGGCAGGAAGCGTTCGCATATAATACGTAGAGCTTGGATCTTTTCCGCGTCGTCTTCGACGATTACTGCTTTTCCAAAGGCGATTGCCGACTTGTATTGCAAAGTGAATGAACCATCTTTGGGGCCGACGGTGGGAGCACAAGTTGTCACTGCTGACAGGCAAACTTCAGGATGTGCTTTGATTGCCTCAAGTTTTTTGCCTTCCAAGGCTCCGTGGAAATACCAATTCTCGTTGTCTTCACTTGCCAATGAAAGTGGCAAACCATAGGCAAGACCATCAGAATCTGTCATGCTGACGGTGATATAGGGAGCCTTGTGCATTATTTCCAAGGCCCACTCACTATCCATTGCTCTTGACTCTTTTCTTATCTTCTGTGTCATTTTGTATGTATGTTTATGATTGCTGAGCTATGATGATCTTAAGTTCATTCAGACTCCTTGCTCCGCTTTCCCTCCAAACAACCTCACTGTTTTTGAAAAGCATCAGCGTCGGAACTGACTGAATATTGTATTCTGCTGAAATCTCCTCGTTGTTGTCGACGTCGATCTTGATGATGCGAATTGCGTCGCCCATCTCTTTTTTCAATTGCTCCAACACAGGGTGCATCATCTTGCATGGTCCGCACCACGTTGCAAAGAAATCCACCAATGTAAGTTTCTCACTTTTGATAATGTCGTTGAATTTTTCCATGTCTGTTTAATTTTAATGCCTTAAGTTTCGCAAGTGGTTTGAACAGAAAACGTGCCCAGAAAATAAACAACTTCGTTGTGGGCACTGGAAAACAGACATCCAAATGTCTTGAAAACACCGAACTCGGAAAACAAAAACATAAGAAAACATTGAACATGGGTTTCATTTGTTAATGTTTTCCCCGTTTTGGGGTTTTCCAGAACAAACGAGTTTGTGGGTTTTCCAAGCGTGAAATTTTTTATAAAACGCTGTTTTCTGTTATATTAAACACATTGATAACATGCGAATCTTGAGTTTAATGATTAATAACTTTTTGTCAATGCAAAAGTATTAATCAGGCAATTGATGAACGAATGATTTTGTCTATGCGATCATAGACGGAGTCTATAACTGTCAACGTTAACGCACCTTCAACGTCTTCAAATACTCCTTTTGCTCAGGAGTGATACGATAACTCTCACACGCTTTCTGGATAGTCTTGTTGTGAGTCCACGGAGCAAGTCGACGATTCAAAAGATATGGTATAGTGGCATCCCACTGTTTGGCTAACGCTGTGGCAAAGAACCACGCCACCATCATCTTGACGTAGTATTCTTCACTGCGCGCTGAGGCTGGGATCTCCAAATACTCGGCTTTGAAATCGTCGTCGAGGAAATGACTCATGAGCATTTCTATGCCAAATCTGCAAGTGTAGGTGTGGGGCGACGCGCTCCATTCCTTGATTTTAGACATTATCTCAGTTTTGTGCTTGGCAAACACTTTGGGCGACATGATATCGCACACAGCCCAGTTGTCAACGTATGGAAGGAAAGCATCGGTAAGTTGGATGCATTTGTCGTAATCTTTGTAGAGCGAGATGAGCAAACCATGAAGCATGTTCTCATCGTAATATTTGTGTGGAAATTCCTGCAGAAACGCTTCGTGTTCTGGATTCTTGACGTAATCTTTGGCAAAAGCACGTAGAGCAGGGACTCTCACGCCGATAAAAGATTCTTCCGGTATGCCAGGAGTCAGTTTCGCTTGAAACGCTGCGTATTCTTTATCTTGTAACTCAAAGAGTTTTTCTTGAAGTGTTGTTTTCATATAATTTAGATTTTTTGCCGTGAACTCTTCTATCTCATCTCTTTAATAAGATGACGGATTGCGGCTACAGGATGATAGATGATCATTCGTGGTCCTGCAAATCGCATGACATCACGCATTCTCTCCTTCATTTCTGGTTTATAGCAGTGCACAGGACACTTTTTGCAAGTTGTCTTGTTTTCACCAAACTTACAATGGCTTAGTCTGGTGTGTGCATACTCAAGAAGTGATGCACATTTTTCGCAAAGCCCTTCTTTAGTGTGATTATGTTTGTGACAGTATAGCTCAATCATCTGCTCGACTGTCTTCTTTTCTTTTTCTATCTTAGACATGATATTTTACTTCATTCTTCCGTATTTCATCTCTTCACCATGCTCGTCATACCGCTTTCTTTTGCCTGTCGGTGGTTCGGTAAGTGTGATGCACACCAGCATTGCCATCTGCGTCAATCATGCTTACGGTGATGTATGGAGCTTTTTGCATAACTTCCAATGCCCAGTCGCTGTCCATAGCTCTTGATTCTTTTCTGATATGTTGCATGTGATTTCTCTTTTTGCAAAAATACAATAGATGGTCGACTTTACAAATTCCTTATTAGTGGTTGCACATTTTTGTTTTGTCTGCTGTGAACCCTGCTTCTGCTGGCATGAATTTGCCTTTTGCCTCAAGAAAATCAACCAGTTCTGATGCTGTCATATTCTCTGCACTACATGTGTAGAAGCGTTCTTCTGAACCGAATTTTGCTATGATGGCATCGATCAATTCCTTGCGTGATGAATAGCTGTTTCCAAACATCATCTCCAAAACTTCGTGTCCGTGTGTCATAATCTTGTTCTTATTATTTTAATTTATTCCAAACATATCATCAAACATCTTCAAACCGCTTTTCGTGCGAAAGATGTTCTTGCGTACGGCTTTGATTGCGTTGGCTGACTCATTGTCCTCATATAGATTCACAAGAAAATCGGCTTCGATAAGAATCTGATAGTCAAGATCCTCGCAGACGTGGTAGGTGTGGTGGTGAGCCACAAGCCAGCAGATGCGTTCGATTTGTTTGTCGGTATAGCCTCCGAGTTGAGTCAGAAGTTCAGTTGCGACGGTGGGACCTTCCTGCTCCTGCATCTTACCGTTCTGATGACCATATTTCTTTTCGCTTGCTCTGATGCCGACGTCGTGGACGAGGGCCGCGCTCTCAAGAATGAATTGAGTTTCCTCGTCCAAACCCTCTTCTAGTCCGATCATAGAGGCGTATGCATGCACTTTTGTCGTATGTTGTATTCTCTGAGGATCGCCGTTATTATATTTGATTAATGCACGGCTTAGTTCTTGAATCTTGTTCATAAATAATTATTTAATACGTTATTACTTATACCATGCTGGTCTTGGACATGGACAGCCCTCGAACATTACTTTTTCTCTTTAATCCATCTTTTCAAACAAAACACAGCAAAGTATGGGATAGTGTAGAATTTACCATTGAAACCATAGTTTTTATAGCAAAGTTTTATGCCATAATTCACGTTTTCAGTCTCGATTAGTTTGTTGAGAGATGGCGTCGGATTGTCTTTGGCTTTTACCTCTATAGGAATTAAACTTTCGGTGTCTCTCACAAAAAAGTCCATTTCAACGGTGCTTTTCTCGTTTTTATAGAAATAAAGATCGTATCCTTGTTTTGTGAGAGCATCTGCGACGATATTTTCGTAGATTGCTCCTTTATAGGTGTTGAAATTCTTGTTTGCTCGCAAATCTTCCTGAGCTTCTTCTTCCATAGATGCGATTAGAAGAGATGTCTCTTTATAGTAAAGTTTGTAGTTGTTCGGATTATAATTCCCTTTTAGCGGCAATTCAAGTGATTCCAAACAATAGCATGGCGACACGATACCTGCGTCGGCGGTTTTTTGTTGCTGCTTACTTTCCACTCGTTTAAGTATCTATCTTTCTTTCAATCATATATTGACGCTATTTCACATAATTCCAACGCAAAAATATTTTATTTTCACAAAATTCCAACACTTTTCGGTTTGGATTTCACAAAATTCCAGGTGTTTTTAATGCGATTTTCACAAAATTCCTAATTGGAAGGACTGTCTATTCCTATATGCCAATTACTTGACCTCCTTACACACTCATCCAGACTTGGTTATTCCTTATACCACGCTGGGTTCAGTAAAAATACATCAAATTTGGACAAGTTCTATATAATTTCCCTTTTTAATTCATAACCAACCAATCGTAAGCAGGAACGATATCAATAGAAAACCCGTCTAGATCAACTGTTTCTTGATGATGACGAGTTACAAGCGTTAGTTTTTTACAATTTGTCGCTTTCGCTGCTAACAGTAATCCCTTTATTTCTCTTTTGCGGGTTTTTTCTGAAGAAATGTCGTAACTTACCTGTATTGCTTCAAGGACATTGTTGCCATCACAAACAAGAAAATCTGATTCTCCTGCCTTTTCTTGAAAAAAGAAAACATTTCTTCCAAGATGTTTATGACGCCTAAGAAGTTCAATATATACTATACATTCAAGTCTAAAACCAAGATTGTCTCCAACAAAAGCGTCGCTTCTCTTGTTCATCAATGCAACATCAATAGGATATGCCTTTTGACTCATGACCCTCTGTCTGCTCTTGGTTGACCATTTCCTACACAAGCAAATCAAATATGCTTTTTCTGCATAAGAAATATAATTTTCGGCAGTATGATGGGAGTTGAATTTGAACAAAGACTGAAGGTCTGAATACGAAATTTCGCAAGGAACGGTATTGAGAATATGGTTTATCATATCCTCAAATGTCGCCTTGAATTTAATCTTATGACGAGTCACGATATCGTTGCTGATAATACCGTTTACAAGATTTATAATATAAGTGGGGTTGTTTTTATCCTCTAATAATTCAGGAAATCCGCCAACCTTAAGATATTCATCAAATAAAGCTAGTCTGCTTGCTTTTTTTGCAGTTGTCTTTGACGTGGTGTCTACATTAAAATATTCACAATATTCTTTAAAGCTGAATGGATACAATGGTATCTCAGAGCTACGTCCTGTCATGTGTGTTGCAAGCTCACTACTTAGCAGTTTTGCATTGCTTCCCGTGATAATGATGTGAATGCCTCTTCTTTGCAATCTGTTGACGAACAGATGCCAACCTTCCACGTTTTGAACTTCATCCATGAACAGATACTTAAAATCTCCGTATAGTTTGTTCAAAATCAAAAGTACATTATCAAGATCTGAAATTTTTATCTGGGAGAATCTATCATCATCAAAATTGACATAGGCATATTTGACTTCTGCCTTGTTCAATACATTGAAACATAGGGTAGACTTACCGCTACGTCTGACTCCAATAGCAACCTGGGCTAACTTGCTATTAAGATTGATCAGCGGTTCCTCTATACGAGAACATGTTCTCTCTTCCTTTTTGGAAAGCATTTCCTCTCTTTGCTCTTCTAAAACTGTTTCTATAACAGATAATTCAACCATGATTCCTTGAATTTTTGTAAGACAAAAATAGTTGTTTTTTGTCTCAAACTGCCGAAAATTCCGATTTTTGATGTCTCAAACTGCCGAAAAATCCAATTTTTGATGTCTCAAACTGCCGAGAATTCCAATTTTTGGCATCTTAAACTGCCGAAAATTCCGATTTTTTTCCAAAATCCAATCCTTGAGTGTTATTGAATTGCCAAAAAATCCTTCGCCAATTCCACTGATTTATAGAACGCTGCATCCTGACCTGGCACTGTGATGAAGAGATGCACCGAACCGTTGATGGTGATATGTTGGGCTGGGACTTTCAAATCGTGGAGTTTGTGGATGAAACTCTTGCCTTGGTCGTAAAGCACATCTCGTTCCGCTGCGACGAGTAGTGTGTTTGGCAATCTTTTCAATTCGTTGTCGTTGAGATTTAACGGAGACACCAAACCTATTGCTCTTTGCTCCTGTGGAATATAGGCGTCGGTGAATGCTTCCATGATTTCTGCGTCGTTGGCATAGCCTTCTCCGTAGGTCTGCCACGATTCACCGTATGGTTTGCTCACGTTTGTCACTGGGTAGAATAACAAAAGCGAATGGATAGAATTTTCTGATTTCAACGCACTTACGATAGCCAAGTTGCCTCCTGACGAATCACCACCGATGGAGATTCGTGTGGTGTCGATTCCCAACTCGTCGGCATGGGCAGACAGGTATTTGATGGCGTCGACGCAATCGTTGATGGCTGACGGGTAGGGATTCTCCGGTGCAAGACGGTAATCCAACGCGGCTATGACAATGTCGGCATTGGCACACAATTCTGTGCAGAAACGTGAGCAACTCTTGATGCTTCCGAAACACCAGCCTCCTCCGTGTAGATATAGAAGCACTGGTCGTCTTTTCTTCTCCCCCGACGGAGTATAGATTCGGATGTTTGGCAATGAATCGTTGACGGCGACTCTTCCGTCGACATAATCTTTTTTCGATCTTCCATTACGGATCGCATTCAACGCTTCGGAATCTCCTGCGATGGCTTTACGGATGGCTCCGGTCTGAGCCGCTTGCCCCTTTGTCGCACCAGACGCTATAAAGGCATCCGCCTCTTTCGCATAGATGGAGTCTGCCTCGACGGTGAAGATTCCCGTCGTCGACTTGGGATCACATCCGCTCAATATGATTATTGCGACTGTCGTGATTATGAATCGTAGTGAATTTGATAGGACTTTCATATTTTTCTGGTAGTAGCGATTGTTGATTCTATGGCAAAGATACTGAATATAAATTGATGCCACTATGGGTACGCTCAAAACTGCAGAATGCAGCCAAAAATGAAACAAAACTAATGTCGGCGTTGGAATAAAAGAATGCTCAATTGATTCGTCTCTCTATTTCTTCTGTAAATGCATAAAGAGGAATACATTCCAACCAATCTTGTTTGATATGGTTTTTCATTGAAATGCGAATGGCTTCAAGGTCTGGATTCTTTGCCATAAATGTTTTCAACGATTTCGCATGCACATTTTCCTCTGCTTTTACCTCTACAGGATAAACTTTATCCGCAAGTTGGATTGCGAAATCAATCTCAATAGTAGAGTTATCGACACTATGATAATAGAAAGGAATGGCTGTAGTTTTAAGTTGGCAACAAACAAATAGTTCAGTGAATGCCCCCTTATATTCCGAGAAAATTTGGTCGTTGATGAGGATTGAAGAGGCGGGGACGTCTACCATTGCTCCCATCAATCCCACGTCGAGCACGAATAATTTGAACGCAGAGAAATCCTCATAGAATTTCAAAGGCATTTTTATAGAGTTGACGCGATTTACTTTATATATCAGACCAGCGTCGATCAGCCACTGAATTCCAAGCTCAAATTCGTTGGCTCTGGCTCCTTTTTTCATCGCTCCATATATAAACTTTTTGTTGTCCTTTGCGAGTTGTGACGGAATGCTGTTCCACACCATTTGGATTCTTGGCACTTGGGATGATGGAGCATGTTTTGAAAAATCACGTGAGTAGTCGAAAAGAATTTGTTTTTGACGAGCTCGTACTTCGTTGAGTCCCATATTTTGAACGAAAGCAAGAACCGCTGAGGGCATACCTCCCACGTAATAATATTGACGTAACAAATCTTTGTAAACGTCAGATAGCGCGTTTATTATCTCCCAATCTCCACGTTTTAGCTCCTCCACAAGTTTTGGCTTGTCCATTGCCAAAAGAAACTCTTCAAACGACATTGGATATAGACGTAGCATGTCAACTTTCCCGACTGGAAACGAAATTCCGTTGTGCAGAGATATGCCTAACAATGATCCGGCTACAACTATATGATAATCGGGAGCGTCTTCACAAAAAAATTTAAGAGATTCAAGTGCTTTGGGACAATCTTGTATTTCATCAAGAAATATCAGTGTGTCATGTGGCGTTATATCTATTTCTGACAATGCAGATAGGTTACGGATGATTTTGTCTGTGTCTCCTCTATGATTAAACACTTCACGTACAAGCGGTTGTCTGTCTAAACTGAAGAATGCGAATTTCTTGTACTCATTTCTTGCAAATTCATTGATCAGATATGTTTTTCCTACCTGACGAGCACCATTAAGGATAAGAGGCTTTCTATTCTCTTTTATCTTCCACTTTATTAACGACTTATATAAGGTGCGTTCCATATCGTTACATTTTTTTTTGATGAATTTCCAGTGCAAAATTACATTTTTTTTGACGACAAAATAGCTTTACCTTACACTTTTTCTGACGAATGTCGATTGGAAATCTACATTTTTCCTGATATTGGAGTTTGTTGTTGATGGTTAATGATAGGGTGTTTTTGATTTTTTCCCAAAAAAATCAAAAAAAATTCTGCTACGAAAAAAGGCTGCATTTGCCCCTTCTACCTTTGTATTGTCAAAAGGAAAGGAAGTATGGCTGAGTGGTCGAAAGCGGCACACTGCTAACGTGTTGAACCGATTGGTTCCGAAGGTTCGAATCCTTCTGCTTCCGCAATGGTGATGTAGCTCAACTGGATAGAGCAGCTGTTTACGAAGCAGCCGGTTGTGGGTTCGAATCCCACCCTCATCACGAATATAGTGAGGTGTTCTCTAGCGGCAACGAGGGCGGACTGTAAATCCGCTGCCATTCGGCTTTCGGGGGTTCGAGTCCCTCCACCTCAACAAAAATTATTAAATGGAGTCTGTAGCTCAGTTGGTAGAGTACCAGTTTGTGGCACTGGTTGTCGCGGGTTCGAATCCCGTCGGACTCCCTAAAATGGCTCATTAGTTCAGTTGGATAGAACGTAGCGCTACGGACGCTGAGATCGGGAGTTCGAATCTCTCATGAGTCACAAAATAAATATGGATTACGTAGAGACGGGGCATGCCCCGTCTTTTGCATTTAATTTTGGTTGATCGCACATAAAATCCGGGGGTGCCAGACTCTACTTCGTAGCGTCTTCGGCACCCCCGGTTACAGAAATATCGTCTTACAGACGGTTATACAAAATTCAGAATTGTCATTAATCTGTCTTGAACCTTCGTCAAAACCTTTCTCGTCTCATCATTGTCGGAATCCTTTTTATTGTTGAGAAGTGTAATAGCCTTCTTGATCAACTCACAGTCATCCAACGATAGTGGGTTTTGAGAGATGGAGTAGTCAGGATCAGAGTATCTGTAGTAGATTCTATCGTACACCTCGATTGGGGCGAAGTAACCGAGTTTGTCGGATCTCATTATCTGAATATCCATCTGCACCGTTCTGGCGCACACTCCCTTTCTGATACCCTCCATATCGTATAGGGCATCGCTACATGCTTCGACAAGGTCGTCGAGAGTCCATCTCTTGCATCTGTTTCTTAAACAATTATCAATAGTTTTGTACCTTATCAAGGCATTCTTATTTGCTGGCATAGTTGTTTCTTCTTCATTAAAAACATAAAAAAATAGTTGGAAATACCGGTATGGATTTCCAACTATCATATTTGGGTTAGTTTCACGAATAGGCTCGTTAAGATCTGAGTTTACGAAGCCTGATAGAAATAACTATGTCGATGATAAGAGAATCCTATATCGCTCGTGCGTGGATAACTACATGAATGCACATAACTGCTTTGCCCACAGCGTCGATAGCTATGAACAAACGATGATGATGTTATGTGTACCAATTGTCTCATTCCTTATAGGATTCTAAATTATACGTTTAATTGCCCGAAAGCGTCTGCAAAATTATAACATTACAACGAAATCTTTTTGCGTTGTAGGAAAAAATTTTATTCAAATAGGCCAGACTGCCGGATTCGAACCGGCGAAGACATCATCAGCTTGAAGTTATCGCGCCCCATTTGACCACTCTGGTAAGTCTGGCATAAAGAGACGGGAACACGCCCCGTCTCTGCTTTTCAAATTAAGATTAGGTCAAGTGTTATAGTTCTTTACATATTTAGCAAATTTGTCACATCTGCAGGGTTGAGTGCCCATTCGTAAGTATAGGCTTCGTCTGCTTCGTCTGCGATGTCAATAATCTTAAGATTCTGGCCTTTAGCTTTCATCTCAAGAAGTTCTCCCACGGAAAGCTTTTCCTCAAGTCGACGCAATAGAGCTTCTACTGAAGCATTGTCAGCATCGTGGATGGTCTGTGAGGTGAATGCCATCTCAAGCCAGATGATTTCTCTTTTTGCGACGTCTAGAATACCGAACACCAATCCTTTAGAAAGGTTGTTTTCGCTGATCCTTACCATGTGCTGAACACATGATGGATCGTAGGCAACACCCTTTGTCTCAGAGATTTTCATCGGATTAGCAGAGTCCATCCATCCTACAACAAGGTTTGGTGATAAAGCTCCGCAAGAGTACGCGTTACATGTGAATGTGACATATTTAGCTCCAGCTTTCTCAAGTTCAGGGAGAGACAACTCTATATATTCTGCTGTTCCGACCATTTCTGGAATAGTACGGATGTCGCCAGAATGTTTAGCTCCTGTACCTGTCAGATTGCCATAGAAGCATATCTCAGTTTTTCCATCCGGATATGCGATCCTACAACTCAAATCCATGTCAAGGTGCTGAGCGTGTAGGCCTTCACCCCACTGTAGGAATAGTCTAACAGCGTTGCCTTCCACTGGGAAACGAGTTCCTGTCAGTGCACATGAAGTGTCCTGAATGGTTGTAGAACGGTCTCCAATGCTTACTGGAATATTGTAGAGAGACGGATCAATGTAGATTGTATTTGATTCTGTCTTCTGTGCAGAGAAACGTCGCTCCATAGAACTTTTATAGATTTCCATCACGTCATGAACCATCTTTTGACGTGCATATTTGTCGTATAGCACCAATAATTTATTTGGTTCCAAACGACGGACAACGCCAGTGATTGGACGTGCGATGCGAACCTCTCCTTGATTGAAATAAAACTCAGCTGCATTGCCTAAAGATAGAAGCAGACGCGATGGCAACTTGTCTGAAATCTCATTAAAAGCTGCAAGTACTTTGTCGCTTCCGAATCGTAGCATTGTTGCGAACAGACAACGTGCGAACAAGCCTGGACGTTCTTTAAGCAGAGCCAATGTTTTGTCTGCATCATTCTCTAAACGAGCTTTATCCAGATCCCCTTGCCAAGTAGAGTATTCCTGCTTGTAGAATACGTCAAGAATCTCTGCAAGATGTTCCATACCTTTCTTGCGAGAGTATTCACCAAGACGAAGAGCACGGGTGATGCGTACCCACATCCCTCGTTTCGGATTCATGTTTTCTGCCGCTTGTATCGCAGACATAGGAATTGCATTCAGCCATTTCGCTGTACGGAGACAAGCCTTTCGGTCGTATTTCAACATGAGTTTCTGCTTCATATTTTCTGCAGCATCAGCACCTTTGTCGAGTGGCCCCCAGATATGACTATATAGTCTACGTGCATTTGCGACAAGAGTTTTTGGTTCGATTATCTGGACGTATCCAGTCTTCTCAAACCATAGATAACGAAGCACGTCAGTAGGCGTTTTCATTAACCTTGAAGCGTCTTCATCTTTGCCGTGTGCAACCAATTGTTTGATTACAAGCATGGCTGTCTCTTTTATGGAAATGTTGATATCCTCAGGAAGAGCATATTCGTTTAACAACAATTCCAAAGAGTTTTTCTGTGTTGCGTCAAGTGGAGTTGCTGAATTAAGAAGAGACGCGAATACGTTCTGCATATCCTTGTCAGTAAACAGACGTAGTTCTTTCAACTTGCTTCCCTGACCAGTATATACGAAATCTGCAGTTTCGAATTGTGTACCACAGAATGGACATCCATTGTAACGCTCTAGAGGGAAAGTGTCGTTCGGAATGAAGTGACCACAAGGAAGTGTGGTTCCTTTAAAACCTGCCTTTTCACCGCCAAAATAGTTAGAGATACAAGTGATTATACGGTCTACTAAAGTTTCATCAGTAGGCACATTCCATCCTTTCACGAGTGAAGCCCAGTTGAGTTTCACTCCCATTACATCATTGATGCACTCTGTGATCTCTGCCAAAGTATTGGTGGAAACAGCATTGAGTGCATGAAGAAGTTCTTCGCTAACGCAAAAACCGTTTTCTTTCAATCTCTTTACAAATGCTAATACTGGCACTGTCGCCTCGGATTTCATGTTGATCTCATCTCTGTTGATATCGAGGTAGATTGCACGGTAGCGTAGAGCTATTTTTGTTAATGTCTTATTCATAATCATAAATATAAAAGGTAATTGGCTGTAGGGGCTGGTTTTATGCCTGCCTTGCCTTGACCTTGTTAATAAATTAAGAGAGGTAGTTGAGCAACTGCTGCATTTTTCGAACAAAAGTTTGTGAAGTAAGTCGCTCTTGACCTTCTCTTTTTTTGTGGTACGGGTAGGAGTTATATGCTACCGTACCATATAATAATATTTAGAGGTCCCGATCGGATTCGAACCGATAACATATAGGAACAGGAGTAGATGCTGATTGAACCTGCATCGAATGAGGTAATTTCATCATCAAAATCTATCACTCTACCAATTGAGCTACGGGACCGGTTGTTGAGCGGCGGACTGGATTCGAACCAGCGTATGACCACTAGAAGTAAGCAAATGTTTGAACCATTCGGTTGGCGCACACTTATGCTTATTGCAAGATCATGCCACACAACTGTTATGGTAATTACAATGCTAAACCGCCGCAATTTTGTCAAATCTGATTTGTGTTTCAAATTGACAATACAAAGGTTAATACTGACTACGCAATCTTTCTGCGTAGTGCGAAAAAAATGCGAAAAATGATGAAAAAAATGCGAAAATCGTCAACTACGCAAATAGGTTGCGTAGAATTTCCCTATTTTAGCATTGTTAAATATCAATAAGTTGTAAAAATATAAACTATGCCTGCAAATAAGAATGCTCTAATCCGTTATAAAACTATTGATAGATGTTTGCGTAACACTGGCAGACGTTGGACTCTCAACGATTTGGTGGATGCATGCAGTGAGGCTCTTGGCGATTTGGAGAATAAAAGTGACAATGTTTCTGTGCGTACTGTTCAGGGAGACATTCAGATGATGCGTTCAGATAAGTTGGGGTACAATGCTCCGATTGTGGTGTATGATCATAAATATTATCGTTATGCCGACGCGGATTATTCCATAATGTCGATGCCGTTGTCGCAGAATGATTATGAGGTGATGCAAGAGGCGGTGGATATGCTGCGTCAACTAGAAGGTTTTGATCAGTTCTCTGAGATGTCAGATGTGGTAAGTCGTTTGCAGGATAAGCTCTCTATTTCTCGTAATAATCGTAAGCCTATTATTCATTTTGATAGTGTGCCTGATCTAAAAGGTTTGAAACTTCTCGAGCCTTTATATAATTATATTGTACGGAAACAGACTCTTAAAGTTGTATATCAGTCGTTTAACGCGAAGCAACCGTCTGAATATATATTATTTCCATACATACTTAAAGAGTTTCGTAATAGATGGTTCCTATTTGGCTCGAGAGCTGGGGATATGATGCTTTATAATCTGCCACTTGATAGAATAGTAAGTGTTGAGGCTGTCGATGATATTCTGTTTTGTGAAAATCCTGATTTTGATTCAGAACATTTTTTCGACGATGTGATTGGAGTTAGCAAGAATATCAAAGATACACCACGAAGGGTTAAATTTTGGGCATCTCCAGAGCAGAGCAAGTATATAATAACCAAACCAATTCATTGTTCTCAACAATTGATAGAAGAGAATACTGAAGACGGAAGTTGTTTGTTTCAAATAGATGTAGTCATCAATTTTGAAATGTATTCCGTCTTCATGAGCTATGGCCCAGGAATTAAGATTGTATCTCCGCCTCGTGCAGTCTCTTTTATGAAAGAGAAAATGAGGTTGGCTTCGAGTCTGTACGGGCAGGTTTGAAACCTGCCCCTACGATATTGCTTATCATTTAGGCGTAGGGGAGGGGTTCAAACCCTCCCGTCAACGTTAACGTCAACGTTTTACTTATTCCACCTCTTCAAGATTTGTGCCGCTATACTGCCCGAAAAATTATGCCAAACAGAGAAGATGGCTCCTGGCACCGCAGCCAACGGATACATTGCAAAGTGGGCTGTGGCAAGTGATGTGGCGAGGCCTGAGTTTTGCATTCCCACCTCAATGCTTATGGAAGTTCGTTTTTCTGGTGGCAATCCCATCAGCATACTTGCGACGTAGCCAAGAGATAGACCAAGAATATTATGTAGTATTACAGCGACTGCTACAAGCATACTGCATCCGATGATGTTTTGTGCATTGTGGGATACGATGATTCCGATGATAGCAGCAATGGCAAGCGTCGAAAACATCGGCAGATATGGGGTGATTCTCTGTGTGAAATTCTTGAAATGATGGTTGATGAAAAGTCCTGCGATTATCGGCAATATCACCACCTGAACGATGCTTATGAACATTCCAACGATATCTACCTCCACCGTCTTCCCGGCTAATAATAATACCAATGCTGGTGTGGCGAAAGGAGCGAGTAGGGTGGAAACACCTGTCATAGCAACGCTAAGAGCGACGTCGCCCTTGGCTATATAGCAAATCACATTGCTGGCTGTTCCGCCTGGACAACATCCCACAAGTATCACTCCCAAAGCAAGTTCCGGAGGCAGATTAAGCAGACTGCATAGTCCCCACGCCACAAGTGGCATGATGATGAATTGTGCCAACTCACCAATCATAATCTCCTTTGGATGCATCAGCACGGGTTTGAAGTCGGACGGCTTCAATGTCAATCCCATTCCAAACATCACGACTCCGAGCATAGGAGTGATGGCCTTCGGACTTATCCATAGGAAAGACGACGGTACAGATAAAGCAATCGCAGTTACTGCAATGACAATCAGTGTGATATGCGACGCTATCCAATTAGGTATTTTGATTATATTCATTATGATTTCGTTATTTCCCGTTGGCTGAACATTCATCACATATTCCGTGGATTAGGATTCGGCTATGTTGCAGACGGAATCCTTTAGGTAGGGACGCTACAAGATGTTGATCCGCCTCAAGACACATTGTCTTATGACATGAATCGCAAACGAAATGCGCGTGATCTTTCTCGTGATTGATACTCAACGCATACACAGTGTCTTTCTCTTCAATTAAAATAGGATGGATGATGCCTTCTTCCTGCAACGTCTTCATTGTGCGATAGAATGTGACGCGGTCAAAATCTTTTCCGATGGATTCTTTGATCTGCTGCTCGGAAAGCGGTTGCTGGGCATTAAGCAGACTTCTTACGACGGCGAGTCGTTGAACTGTACTCTTTAGTCCTTTCAAACGAATTATCTCTTCTGCATTCATATCAATGACGTTTTTCTAATGCAAAGATAATGCATATAAATCAATTAATTGTGCTATTTGTTGCAATAATGTTGCAAAAAGTGATGCAACAATGTTGCAAATGCAACGTGGTTGCATTACTTTTGCGCCGAAATTTAGAAAACGATGCAAAATATGAGGTTTAAGAGTTTTGATAGAATTGCAAAATGGGCATGGATGACGTTGGTGTCGTTCATTTTTGCAGTGTCTGTTGAGGCTCAAACGATTGATTCTTTGGAAACTATCCAACTTGATGAGATGGTAATATCGGGTTCGGCTGCACCAAGGGTTGAGGTGGCGACGTTACCTGTTGTCAGTGTTTCTCCTGGTGAGCTCAGTCTACACATGGGGCATAGTCTGATGGATGCTCTTTCTCATACGGAGGGTGTACAGTCTATGGATATTGGAGTGGGATTTAGCAAACCGATGATTCGAGGATTGGGTTTTCAACGTGTGGTGGTGACGGAGAATGGAGTGAAGCAGGAAGGACAGCAGTGGGGTGCGGACCATGGATTGGAGATAGACGCTTTCCACGTTGACGGAGTGAGAGTGGTGAAGGGTCCGGCTTCGGTCTTATATGGAAGTGATGCTATGGGAGGCGTGATAGAGATTTTACCGACGAAGATTCCTTTAAGAGATACGTTGTATGGAGAGTGTTTGGCTCAGCATCAAAGTGTAAGCACAGGGTTGAGTGGGTCGGCGATGCTCGCATGGAAAAAGAGTCGCGTCTTCTCTCAAATACGTTATACGGAGCGACATTGGGGCGACTATTATGTCCCAGCCGACAGCTTTACCTATCTGACTATGCGTCTTCCAATTATAGGTAGACGGTTGAAGAATACCGCTGGCATTGAGCGAAGTGGAAATGGCTTGATTGCGTATCGTTGTAAAAAGTATGAAGGTCGCCTGAATTTCAGTGATAATTATCAGAAATCAGGATTTTTCAGTGGTGCACATGGCATCCCCGACCATAATAATCTCCAGCCGGACGATAGCAGATGGAATATCGATTTGCCGTATAGTGTGGTCAACCATTTGAAAGTGTCAAGCAATAACAGGTGGACGACGGATAAATTCCAGACGACGTTTGTTTGGACCTATCAACGTAATCATCGTGAGGAGTGGAGCCGATTCCATACGCATGTGGTGGGGCAACAGGCTCCGGAGGTGGATCCTGATAAAGAGTTGATGCTTGACTTACAGACTGTTTCATCGAAATTGCAATTACGTCTGACTCATTCCGATGTTTGGGAACATTACGTCGGAATCTCCTCTATGTGGCAGAAAAATGGAATTGGCGGATATGGTTTTCTGATTCCTTCTTATCGTAGAAGTGAATATGGAGTCTATTATCTTGCCAACTATACGCTGAATAATACATGGGTGCTGAATGCGAGTGCCCGCTATGATATCGGACATATTCAAACAAATGAGCATGGTAGTGATGTTGGGGCTGTAGATCGAAATTTCAACGATTATTCGTTGGCTTTAGGTGCTGCGTTTTCTCCGACATCGCAACAGAAATGGCATCTTTCGTTTGGACGAGCCTACCGTCTACCTTCTGCTAATGAGTTGACTTCCAACGGTGTGCATCATGGTGCTTTCAGACATGAATTAGGAGATAGTAGTTTAGTTGGTGAACGGGGATGGCAGGCAGACGTCTCTTACTCATTTCAAAACAAGAGATGGGATTTGTCAGTTTCCCCGTTTTTTAGTTACTATCCTCATTTCATCTCACTTCATCCGACAGGAAGATGGTCGGAGTTGCCAGACGCGGGGCAAATCTATCAATATGTCGACGCAAGGGCTACATTTTGTGGAGGAGAGGCACGTGTGAAGGTGAAACTTGTGCGTGACTTTTATTATGAATTCTCTGGAGAATATGTCAACTCCTTTGATTACGATTCGCATACAGCCACTCCATTCTCACCTCCTGCGTCAATGCGCAATACGTTAAGTTGGGAGGCAAAACGATGGCAGACTTATGCGGAGTGTCATAGTGTGGCGTCGCAAAAACGTGTTTGCCATAATGAGGATGAGACTCCTGGATACAATTTGATGAATGTAGGTGGAAAGGTGGATTTTCCGATGGATAAGCGTAATTTGTCGTTTCTTGTGAATGTGCGTAATTTGCTAAACACCTTCTATCTTAATCATCTGAATTTTTACAGGAAAATCGATTTGCCAGAATCGGGAATCGATATTCAAACCACTATTCGCTTGAATTTTTAATTTTATATATATGAAAAAAAGTTTTTTCTTGTTGGCGGCTTCCCTTGTTATGGGATATTCATTTTCTGCTTGTTCGGATGACGACGCAGATACAACAAAGCCAGAGATTCAGTTGCATGAACCAGAAAATGGAGACTCACTTTTGATTGGAGCTAATGTTCATTTCGAGGCGGATTTCTCTGATAATGAAGCGTTGGGTAGCTATTTGGTAGAGATTCACAACAATTTTGACGGTCATGGTCATTCTGCTTCTACACGTGCTGATGAACCTTTCTCATTCAAAAAATCTTATGATTTGGGTGGACTTCGCAACTCTCATGTTCATCATCACGACATTGTGATACCTGAGAATGCTACTCTTGGAGCATATCATTTGGTGGTATATTGCACGGATGCTGCAGGCAATCAATCGTTGGTAGCTCGAGATATCGTTCTTTCTCATGATGCGGCAGAGCACGAGCACGAGCACGAACACGAACACGATCATGAGGATTAATCCTTTTCCTCTTCCAACAAGCTGATTTCTTTCAATCAGCTTGTTTTTGATTTTATTGTTGATGAAGGAAATTGTGAATACAAAACGATTATATTATATTTGCATTGTTGTCAATATTAATGGCATTTATATACGAGTTGTCCAACACACGCTTTTTTTTATACGCTCGCCCTACGGGCTCGCGTTGGTGGAGAGGTTAGGGCGTTCCGCCCTTAACAATCCTCATTTTGGACAACTGCCATATAATTTCCATATTAATTTGTTAAATACAGAGGGTGTCTATGACTGAATTAGAAATTGAAATAAAGAAATATGCAGATGCGTACTATCAGGGAAATGAACTTATCAGCGACTCTGATTATGATGCTTTAATCGCTAAACTTAAGAAAGAACAGCCTGATTCCAAACTTTTGAATGATGTAGTAGGTAGTGATCTAAAAGGTGTTTCCACTAAATATAAACTTGATGCCACTATGGGTACACTTGAGAAGTGTAACACTGATGAGGAGATGGCAGAGTGGTGGAGCAAGCATCCACATGATAATTTGATCGCCGAGCTAAAAATCGATGGTAATGGACAGTTGTTGACTTACGAGCATGGTAAGTTGGCTTATGTTCGTTCTCGTGGAGATGGCGAGTATGGCGACGATACCACAGCTAATGTTTCAAAAGTGCAAGGTGTGCCTACACAGTTGTCTGCAGATTTCAATGGCAGTATTCGTGGTGAGGTGGTCATGTTCCGTTCTGTGTTTGAAAAACATTTCCCGGAGGGTAAGAATCCAAGAAACATGGCAGCCGGAATCATCAAACGTCTTGATGGTAAAGATTGTGAAAAACTTAATTTTATAGCCTACGACCTTTTCGACAAGGACAACAAATTTGATGTTTCTGAATCAGGCAAACTGGCATTTCTAAAAGAAAATGGATTTGACATTCCACGTTATGAAACCAATCCTACGCTTGATGGTCTAAAGAAATGGAAAGATTCTCTTGATCCTAATGGTGAGATTCCGTGTGATGGTATTGTTATCAAGCAGAATGTAGTCAGCAAAGAAGATTTGATGCGTCACACTCCGCTTAATAATGTGGCTTACAAACCTAATTGTCAGTCTGCGGTCACTACAGTCAAACGTATCGTTTGGCAGCTTAGGGGCAAGTACTTTGGTCCTGTGGCTGAGGTTGAACCTGTGGAGTTGGAGGGGACAACGGTATCTAAAGCCAGTCTGGCTAACGTTAATATTATGAATGAGTTGGGTGTGTATGAGGGTGCTGAGGTCATCATGACGAAGCATGGACTTATAATCCCACAGATTGATAAAGTGTTGCATCCTAAGCAGAATGCCTTTGTTGTACCGTCGACTTGCCCTGTATGTGGAGGCGACGTGGAGGTAAACAGCTCCGGAATTCCAGTTTGTACTAATCCTGCATGCCCTAAGAAGGTTGGCCATCGCTACGGACGACTATTCAAAGTGTTCGGAGTGAAGGGTGCTGGAGAAGCTTTCCTTAAAAATTTGGAGGACGAAAGCTTGCCAGTGGAAGATTTCTTGGCTATGTGTATGTCTGATGACAAGAGTATTCTAAACAAATATGCTGGCGGATTGAATGGAGAAAAAATCTACGCCCAGATGCGAGATGCGTTAGCTCAGCCAATCACAGCGTCACAGTTCTTGGCGACATTCGACTTGAAGTTGTTTGATGAGAAGAAACTTAACCAGTTGGGACGTAAGTCTCTTGACGATATTTTATCTCTAAAGTATGAGGAGATTGTCGCTATTGATGGATATGCCGACACTACAGCCAACGCATTGCTTGAGTTTTTAGACTCTTATTCAAGCGAAATCGAAGCTTTGAGGAAGTTCTTCATATTCAAGGATGTCAACGAAATGGAAGCTGATGAAAGCTCAGAATCTTTACCAAGTGTTTGTTTCACAGGTGCTTGCCCAGGCTATTCACGTGGTCAGCTTACGGAGATGGCAAAAGGCAAGTATGATGTGAAGGATGCGGTCACTAAGGATTTGAGTATATTGGTATGTGCTGATCCTAATTCAGGAAGTTCAAAACTGCAGAAGGCAGCAAAGAATGGAACAAAACTGATGTCGTACGACGAATTCTTGGCGACGTTGGCATGATTAGTTGTGGAGTGAACTCTCTTCCTTCAGCAATTTGATCTTTTTTTCAATCATATCACCTTCACGTTGACCGTGAAAGCCTCCGATGGATCCGTCGGAGGCTATGACTCTGTGGCATGGCACTTCTGGTGCGAAAGGATTCCGTTTTAGAGCCTGACCGATGGCCTGCGCACTACGGCAACCGATTCTCTGTCCAAGTTCCTTGTAGGAGATGGTCTCTCCACGTGGCACTTCCAGCAATGCCAAGTAAACCTTGCGTTGAAACTCAGTGATGGATTTGTCGTTTATTACACGTTCGCGAATGGTCATGGAGGAGAATTAATGCATTGATTTATAAACCGTCTCGACGACGCGTCGTTGACATTCCGCAAGATTGTCAAGAGGTTTGGTTGAAATCAACTGTAGGACGCAAGTGGAGTAGGTGTGGCAGGCGTTTAGGATTTCTGGATTTTCCGTCTCGACGTGGAATCCATTACGCTTATAAAACTCGATTCGTCTGGAATTCATCTCGTTGATGGGCCTCTCCACTTCACCGATTATCGGAAGTTCCGACTCCGCTTGGAGAAGATGCAACGTCTTGCCGCCCAACCCTTTATTTCGCTTCTCTTCCTCTACCGCAAGGTAGAGAAGATAGCGGCAGACACCAAGGTCCCAGATTACAGCCATGCCTGCAAAATCCCCGTCGTCGACAATAGCGTTGAACGTCATCTTCGGACAGTTGTCTATCATTGCCAAGAACTTATCTGTCTCAGTCCTCTCGTCTGCAGGAAAAGCCGATTCATAAAGTTGTGCCGCGCGGGCAATCAACGGATCTTTAGATGAATGAATTTTGATTAGTTCCATGAATACTAATTTTATATATGCAAAGGTAGTGAAAACTTTATTTACCCCTATATTCCTGAGGTGTCATTCCAAGGTGTTGCTTCACATACTGACTGAAAAAGGAGAAGTTGGAGAAACAGTATTTGATGGCTATTTGCTGAATTGGAATATCCGTGAGTTTCAAATCAAGCTTTATTTGTTGCATTGCATGTTTATTGATGACGTCAAGAGCACGATTTCCGCTTTTCTCCTTTATCACTTTCGATAGATGTTTGGGTGTAATGCACAGACGGTCAGCGTAGAAAGTGACGGTCCTGTGGCGACCTCCATCCTCATTCAAATATTTGAGAAAATCTTTGAAAATCGTGTCTGCTCTGCTTGTTTGATCGTTATTGTTTGTCGTGTCTTCTTGTAGACGCAATGGTTTGCAACATTGATTGAGCACTTCAAACAGCAGAGTGCTGAAAAGATGGTAGATGGTGTTGCTCCTGAATGTTAGGTTTGGATCACTCCCTCTCTGACGTAACATATTGAGCAATACGAAGATATTTTCGTCTGCTTCATTTTCTGTAAAATGGATCAGTGGATGAAACTCTCCCTCCAACACTTTTGATAAATTATGTCGTGCTGGCAGAATAAAGTCGACAATATGAGGAGAATAGAACAGTACCCAAGCTTGGCAGTCGCTGCTGCTCAACACTTGAAGCACTGGCTGGTGAGGCTTACATAGAAAAGCGTCGCCTGCAGTCATCTGCTTGTTTTCATCAGAAATCGTCAGTTGCATATTGCCTTTTATGCAAATAAACAATATGAGCATTTCCGATTGGAACGCTCCATTGATATATGGAACTTTTGAGAGATTGTCGACAAGTGCGAAGTCGTCTTCCAAACAAATAACGCCTGGAGTTGTCGAAAGAATGTTGGGTGTGATGTTGTTTACCATATAGCAAAGATAAACAAAATTGTTGTAAAAAGAATGTTGTATTTTGCTTGTGATGTTTTATTTGACTTATTGTCGCGTTTGATAAAATAGTTGAATAGCTAAATTGCGAAGTTTCAAACATTATCTGCCGAAAATCGTAAATCAAACATTAATGTGAAGCCTTTACCTTTGCACTCCGAAATAAAAATGAAGAAATAATGGGAAATAAAACGCTAATGTGGCTGTTGTTGCTTGGCTTGATTACGTCGGCAAATGCACAACGAAAGTTGAGTATTGATGATTTATTCTCTCTTGTAGAGGAGAACAACAGTCAGCTGAAAAGCGGAAGAATAAGTGTAGAATCAGCTTCACATGGAGTTGCTTCAGCGAAGAGCAGTCGTTTGCCGGGCGTCAATGCTCAGCTTTCTGGAAGTTTTAATGGTGATGTGGTGATGATGGATCGTGATTTTTCGAATGCTACTTCTTTCAGTCAGCCTCGCTGGGGCAACTCTTTTGTGGTTGAGGCTCAACAGACCATCTATGCGGGAGGAGCAGTCAACGCTGGAATAAAGTTGGCTGAACTTGCCAAGGAGATGGAGGAAACAAATCTATCAGGCACTCGTAATAATGTGCGTTTTTCTGCACTTGCACAATATCTTGAACTTATCAAACTTGACAATGCTGTGCATGTGTATGATGAGAACATCCAGCTGATGAACCATCTTATCGAGCAGGTCAACGCCAAGCGTGACGAGGGTATGGCACTCCGCAATGATATCACTCGATATGAGTTGCAACTTCAGGAACTTACGTTGGGAAAGCGTAAGGTGGAGGATGCAAGAGTTATTGTCAACCATCAGTTATGCAATGCGTTAGGTTTGGATGACGAGACTATTGTTCCTGACATTTCCATCACAGATTTAAAATACAGCCAAGAGGGAGAAGCTCATTGGCAGTCATTATCGTCAACCGAGTCGACGGATTTGAAAAAGGTAGAGCTGGGGACACAGATGGCAGAGCAGAAACTGAAGATTGCCAAGAGTGACCTGTTGCCAAAAATTGCCCTCGTCGCAGCTGATAATTTCAGTGGACCATTCACTTATGATATTCCTCCCGTCGACAAGAATTTCAATATCTGGTATGTGGGAATAGGAGTGCAGTATTCGCTTGGCAATATCTGGAGATCAAACAAGAAAATCAGTCAGGCAAAATCTGATCTTGAATTGTCAGAGTCGCAGAAATCGGTT
Organism: Paludibacteraceae bacterium; assembly: GCA_045642085.1. Taxonomy (GTDB): domain Bacteria; phylum Bacteroidota; class Bacteroidia; order Bacteroidales; family Paludibacteraceae; genus UBA1723. Next base: position 29,656 of record JAZUIF010000115.1, read on the forward strand.
GTCGCTGAAATGCTTAACAATAGAATTCAGGAGGCTTACACACTCTATATGCAGAGTTATGTGGAGCTTGAAACACAGCATAAGAGTGTGGAACTTGCCACTCAAAACTATGATGTCATCAACGAGCGTTATCTCAATTCCTTGGCTCTTATCACCGATATGCTCGACGCAAGTAATATCAAACTGTCGGCTGAACTTCGTGAGGTCGATGCTTTGGTGAATATTGTGTTCGCTTATCATAAACTTAAGTTTATAGCTAACAATTTATAAGAAAATTGTCACTCACCCTTCGAGTTTGCGAATGAGGATGGGAGTTAGGGCGTTCCACCCTTAATAATCCTCGTTTATTTTAATATTCAACTTAGTCAATAATTTAGAATCAAATGGATAATAAAAAGACGGTAAGATTAGCTTACAACATTATCATCGCAGTGTTGCTGATAACAGGAATAGCGATAGTAATCAATAAGTTCGTCCACTTTGGAAATGTGGAGTTTACAGACAATGCCCATATCGAACAGCATATCACTCCAGTCAACACACGAGTGCCAGGTTTTATCAAGGAGATCCGTTTCGACGAGTTTCAGAAGGTAAGGAAGGGCGATACACTTGTTATCATAGAGGATGCTGAGTTCCGTTTGGCATTGGCACAAGCAAGAGCTGGTTTGGCAAACGCACAGGCAGGAAGTTCGGCTACGGGAGCCAGCATCTCCACAACCGCTGCCAATATGGATGTGACAAACTCTGCTGTGGAGGAGGCGTTGGTGCAGATGGAGAATGCCAAACGTGAGGAGGATCGTTTCGCTGCTTTGCTGAAGAAAGATGCCGTCACACGTCAGCAATACGATGCCGTGCATACTGCTTATCTTTCTGCCAAGGCTCGTTACGAGGCGGTGAATAATCAGAAAAGTTCGCTTGCCAGTGTGAAGAATGAGCAAGGACACCGACTATCACAGTCGCGTGCTGGGATCGAGGCTGCGCGTGCTGCTGTGGAGATGGCTGAACTCAATCTGTCGTACACTGTTATCGTCGCCACAGCTGATGGAGTGATCGGAAGAAAGGATATCCACGTAGGTCAGTTGGTCAATCCCGGCCAGACAATGTGTTGCATCGTCGACAATTCTGAGAAGTGGGTTGTGGCAAACTATCGAGAGACGCAGATGCCTAATATCGCAGTAGGAAGTAAGGTTGATATCACCGTCGACGCTGTACCAGGAGCCAAGTTTGAGGGTGAGGTGGAGCGTATAAGTGACGCTACAGGTTCCGCCTACTCGATGATACCACAGGATAACGCTACAGGTAATTTTGTCAAGGTGGAGCAACGCATACCAGTACGTATCAAGTTTGCTAAGAATGCTGTGTCTGACCGACTTTGCGCAGGCATGAATGTGGAATGTGAAGTGAGATACTGATGGAAGAGAAAATTCCCCCATTTTCAATGCCGATGTACCACGACTGGGTTCCAGAAGGAATACGTCCGTGGATATATGTACTGTTGGCATTCTGTTTTCAGTTTAGTGGAGGCGTTTACCTTGGCGCAATGAATGACATGATTGGCGAGCATTCGTGGATGAGGGAAGACGTGGTGTTCCTTCTCTACTGTAATCTGGCAGGTATGGCGGCATGGTTTCCCGTGCTTTTCAGAATGAAATTTCATTTTAGCAATAAGTTTTTGCTGATGACTGCAGCCTCTGTCATCCTCGTCTGCAATCTGCTTACTATGCACAAATTGCCATTGCCGATGATGTGGATAGTTTGTATCATCGCAGGTTGTGCCAAGATACAGGGAACATTTGAATGCATGTCCAATATCCAGTTGTGGATGACTCCGACGCGTAATTTTGGCGTCTTCTTTCCGATATTGCATATAATCCTGCTTACTGCAATTGAGGGTGCAGGTTGGCTTGCCGCAACATTTGCTTTCCACATGCACTGGACTATGATGCATTGGTTTGTGGTCGGACTTATGCTTGTTGTCCTAACCATACAGGCGTTGCTTACACGTCCATTCTGCCCGATGCCACCCGAGAGACGAGTGCCACTTCAGGGAATCGACTGGTTGTCGGCGGCGGGTTGGATATTGTTTTTCCTTCTTTGTGCCTACGTGCTTAACTATGGCGACTGGCTACAGTGGTGGCATTCAAGCACCATACAGCTATGCACAGCGGCAGCATGTATCACGTTGGCTGCACTTATGATACGAATGAAGAATAATCCGCATTCGTATATCGAGTGGAAGATAGTCCGCTACCGCTATTTCCGTCCGATCATATTCTTTGTGATGATATTTGAGCTTATCATGTCGGTGGAGCATGTGTTGGAGACGATATATTATGAAGAGGTGATGCATTATTCCGACCTTACCTACGAGACACTCAACCAGTGGTCTTTGATAGGTGCGTGGACAGGCTGCCTTTTCTCGCTTGGTTGGTTGAAAGTGATGACGTGGAAACCGTACCGACTGATTATCATAGGGATGTTGGCGATTTGTTTGTATTGCGTCGGATTCTATTTCCTTGTAGATCCGCAAGTTGGCTATTATCAACTTGTGCCGCCACTTATCTTTAGAGGTTTCGGTTATGCCATCCTCTGTATTGCATTGATGTGGTCGTTGGATGAGGTTATGTCGTTCGAACATTTCTTCCAGGCACTCTGCATTTTCAACTTCTTCCACATGTTTGGAGGAGGAACCGTCGGAGCTGCATTTTTAGCTAATGGCATAGGATATTATGTTGGCGACGGATTCGCCCGCTACAATGGTTATATCAACCTCGTCGGCTTTACTGCGTCGCCTTTTGATATGTCGCATTATATGGAAGGAATGGTGGAAGGGTTGTTGGCCCAGACCATCAAAATTCTATATGGTTGGATGATCTACGCATGTCTTGCGTTCATTGTAGTGTTCCTCCTATTGGATCGTCCTGGAGTGCGACGTCGAGTCAAGAAGATGCCATCATGGTCGACGGTGGGAACATGGGTGTTGAACAAAGTTATGAGACAATAGAATTTTACTCTTCTATTTCCGTAAAGCGTGGAAATCTCTTTCCATCTCTCTCCACTGTCTCAAAAAACATTTTTTCTGGGCGTACCCAATAATTCTCATCTCCGTAAAGTGCCTGATAAACCACCATTCTTTCCTGAGTCTCAGAGTCGAATGCCGTTCTCACAAAACGGTATTTTCCGCCTTTGAAGTGTTGGAAGAATCGTGTATCTTTCTTTGGAAACTCCTCAAGCATCTTCTTTGCCAACGGCACGTAATACTCCTTCACCTCATCTGCTGTGGGAGTGTGGGCTCCGGGAAAATGGTGTGATTTATTATAATGTTCAAGGAAAGTCGGCTCAAAATGGGCGATTGGATCATTGTCTCCGAAAATTCCCCAGATTTTGTCTTTATAGAAAGGCGACGTGAAGTTAAACTGCACATTCTCGATCTCCGCAAACTCCTTGATTAGATTCTCGTCGATAGTGAAATCTTGTTTCCCGTCGACACGGGGGCTTTTATACTGATGGTCTCCTACACGCTCCACCAAGAATTCCGTCATCTTGAAATAGGGATTTCCAAGAAGGGCAGGTATGCCGACGACGGGTGCGATCATCTGAGCGTAGAACGAGCCACAACTGTTGCCGATGATCAAGTCGGGAGTCTCCTTGTCGCAAATCTTATGGATGAGTTCCAACGCTTGTTTCGGATGAATAGGTAAATCCGGAGTCAACACTCGCACCGTCTCCCCGAGGGCATCTCTCAAAGCATTGGCAGGGACACATTGTCCACTGGCAAAGAAACCGTGTAGGAATAGTATTGTTTTCATTTATCTGAAGGCAGTTTCTTCCAGTATAGAGATTTTGGATATAATCCCCACAATCCGGCTTTTACATGTAGTGTTGTGTCGTCGTCAAACATCATCTTGACATTGAAGTATTTGCCGCTGACTGGATCATAGATTTTACCGTCGCACCATTCTCCATCTTTATAAACAACCTTATCGACGAAAACGACTTCTGACATTGGAGTGTTGCGTTTTGCTTTGTCTGGATTATTCACATCCTTGATTGGAGTGCCGTCTGGAAGGTTTGGCTCCTTCATCCAATGGTTCTGGACTCTATAGCCATCATTATATTTGAAGATTTTCACTTTCGACTCGTGGCCTTCGTAGTTCAACAGATAAATACCGATGATTTTATCACCTGCATTCTGCGAGAATGACGCTACACTATAGAATAGTGAGCAAAGCAATGCTACTATGTATTTTTTCATGTCAGTAATTGTGATGTTCATAATAGGCAAAGATATTGAAAATATAATATGTGACGATAGGAAAAATAAATTATTCTCCTTTCCCCTTTATCGTCGCCGCATACGCGCTGTTGCACAATCCAAGGATTGCGGATATAAGAAACAATGTTTCGATGCCTAATACTTTCCAGATCCATCCGCCGAGTAGGGCGATGAAGATGGTTATGAAATGTTTTATTGCTTTATAGGAATTACTTTGACATCGGTGCTGTCAATCACCCAAATTGCGTCGTATCTGTTTTCTGACAATATCTCCTGTTTCATATTTTCTATTCCTATAGCTTTTTCTGAAGGAGAGTCGAATGGACCTATAAGAGTATCGCTGATTTCTTCGTTTCCAATGGTGTATCCGGATTCATATTTCACGGCCTTTCCCCATCCTAATGTTTCTCTAGGAATAACGTTGAAGATGGAATATCTTGGTTCGTTATTGTCGACACTAATCATTCTGACTATCTGTGGCTTACCTTTAGTTTCTTCCAAGACTTTCGTAGCCATCTCTTTTCCTATTAATCCGGAATTGTAGGCTTCATGCCAGTGATGAACGTCGGAGATAAGGCTCGCTGTCATAAAAGACAAGAATATAATAATCTCTTTTTTCTTAAAGCTATCGACAGGGAATAGATAGGCAAGCAGAAGACTTAGCATTCCGAGTCCGGCATACGCATGCATTACAGTGACAAGCGTCACAAGATGTGGTGCTCCTGCTATAACGAATGCTAGCAAGAGAACGTACATCATTTTTTCTTTTCTGTGAAGAATGATTTTTTTGCCGACGACAAACAGAAAGGGAAGTGCAAGAAGCAGAGTGAAGATAGCCAACGGCAAACAACGCGTCGGCTGGTATGCTATAGCCGCCATGTCAATAGGAATCCATGTTGTGGAATATTGGATGAAATCCTTCACATGGTCCAGCAGACTGTTGTCCATATACTCGGTATTCTGCACGTTGTTCTGTGGAGTGAGAATGATTCTTGCAATTCCGTAGCATGCTATTGCTCCTAATGCGGCAATACCATCTTTGATGTAGCGTCGAGAAATGGTAAACTCTTTTTCTTCTCCCCATTTAATGATTATCGGAATGACGGCAAACACGATGCCGTTTTCTTTTGCAAGTGTGGCAATCAGGAAGCAGATTATCCAAAGCCATTTCTTATCTTTCTGGTAGAACCACATTGCGGCTAGTCCCCAGAATTGAGAATAGACCTGGTTGATGGAGTCGATATCCAACACGGTTCCGAGTATTGCTGTCGAGAGGTAGAAAAATGAGGCTGCAAGAATGTTCTTCTTTGAAAGAAGATAGATTAGAACTGTGCAGCCCACGTGTCCCAAAAGAATCAAAACGTGATTCAACGCAGGGAACAATTTATAATTCAACCCTAATATGTAGCCTATTGTCGCATCAAATGGTCGCCAATAGCTTTTGATTGGCAAAAGTCCTTTGTTGTCAAAAAAATCACCGAAATATGGAGTCGTCAGATAGGTCCAGTCGTCGAATGTTGGGAGAATCAAAAGTAGTCCCCAAAGAATAACTGGAATGCTGAGAAGAAATAATATTTTGATGTTTCTTGTCATGATAAATGGTTGTAAATTAATTTTGTGGCCGACTAAACCCAGCTCCCTTTGTCTGCGTAGTCAATCATCTCTTTGTCTCCACGGCTGTCTCCATAAGCCCACAGACTGTAATCCTGACGATTAGGTTCATGTTCTATGAAACGATTGACTTTTTCCGCACCATAACAATTTGGAGTGGAGAATCTTCCAGTCAGGATGCCATCTGTGTCGACTTCTATTTTTGTGCCAATCACTTTCTTTACTCCATACTTGTTGCTGAATGGAATTATCCAATCTTCTATGCTGGCACTGACAATATAGACGTCTGCACCATCTGAGATATGTCGCTGGAATATTGAAAATACAGAAGACTTTTTGAAATTTTCAATCTCTAGAGAGAAACTCTCGCAATGGTGTTGGAATTCCACAAGACTCATGCCTTTGAAGAAAAACGAAAACACTTTCTGCTTGCATTTGTCATTTGGATACAGTTTGAGTTTCATCAAAACCAAAAGAGGAGAGTATAGCAGGAATCCTAAGATGAATTTCATGGTTCCGCACGAATGTTTGATAAACTCCACAAAGGTGTCTTTCGTAGTGAGCGTGCCGTCGAAATCAAAAACTGCCACTATTCTCTTTTCTTCCATAGACTATAGGTATATTAGGGCTCCAAATGAAAGAATCCAACAGATGATGCATAATTGTACGAAGTGGTCGTGCAATAGGACTTTTGTAGGGCATCCGCTTTTCTCGTCGACAAATGTGATTTGAATGTAACGCATGATAGCCGCTAGCACAAATACAGATGTCAGATAAATGTGTTTGCTTCCGAATCGTTCAGTCACTTCTGGCGATATCGTGTACATGATATAGCAAACCAGTGTGATGCTTGCGACGATGCTGATTGCCGCATTGAGGAATGGAATATTGTATTTGTCAACATTGTTGCGAGTCTTGGCTCCAGTTTCCTGGAAAAACACCACATCGTCTCTTCTCTTCGCCAAGGCAAGAAAGATTGCTAGAAGAAATGTCATCAGGATGATCCATTGTGATAGCCATGTGCCAGTGGCAAAACCACCTGCTGCCACACGTAGCACAAATCCTGTAGCTATGATGAAAATGTCGACTATGGTCTTGTTTTTTAGACTGATACAATATGCGATATTCATCACAAAATAGCCAAGGATAATAGCGTATAGCATCATCGTATTGCCTCCTAAGGAGAAGTCGCCAATTGTGATCAATAAGAAAGATATTGCCGCACATATAGCCATGATGAGGTATGCAGTCTGTTTACTTACTTTTCCACTAGCGATTGGACGGTTGCATTTCACTGCGTGGTTTCTATCCGATTCCACGTCGAAGATATCGTTCAAACAATAAATGCTGCTTGATATAGCACAGAAGGCGACGAACACTACAAATGCCGGCACCAAATATTCAAGTTCAAACAGATGTCTGTCGAAGAATATTGGCAGAAAGATGAATGTGTTCTTAACCCATTGTTGAGGTCGGATTATACTAAGAGTATCTTTAAGCATTATTGTTAAACAATTTGATTGTCTTTTATGATTACAAAGATACGATTTTGTAGATAAAATATTGTTTAATCGTATAAAATGCCTGCTCCGTTAACCCTAATTATATTTTGTTGGATTATTGGTTTGGAAGTTCAGTTTTCTTATTTGTCTTTATCGTTGCCGCATACGCACTATTGCATAATCCAAGAATTGCGGAAATCAAGAATAGTGTCTCTATGCCCAACACTTTCCAAATCCAGCCTCCAAGTAGGGCGATGAAGATGGTGATGAAATGGTTGACGGAGATGCCTGTGGAGATGGTTGCTCTCATCTCGTCTTTGTTGTCGGATATGTCTTGCACATACACGTTTGATGCCATCGACGCAAGTGAGATGATGGAGTCGAGCACGTAGTTCACACAACAGATTATCATGGCTGTGTGCATGTCGAAAAGATGATGTGCATATCCGTAGAAGAAGCATACGATGACAAGAATCAATGTGTCGCCAATCATAACTGGCTTATATCCAATCCTATCGATTAGCTTGCCGACAAGAGGTGCTATTGCGAAACATGCCACTGCGGAGATGGCGAAAAGTAGACTGATGGTTCCGGCGTCGGCTCCATAGAATAGAATCAACACGTATGGACCGAAGGTGAAGAACACCTGTTTTCTTGCTCCGTAGAACACCTCCAGCATATAGTATTTTGAAAACTTTTTTCGGAAGTAGAATCGACTTTTGTTTTTGTCGGTTTTGCTCTGTCCTGTCATTTTCAGACTGGCCAACATTGCTAAGAGCATGCATACTGCCGCTGCCATGAAAGTGGGTGAGAAGAGAGCCGAACTCTGCACAATAGCAAAGGCGACAATGATTACTCCGTAGCCAAACAGGTTGCCAATCTGATAGATAGAGTTTTGATAACCAAGTGCTTCGCCTCCCTTGCCGTCTTTTGAGTATTCAAGGGAAAGGGTGTTTTTCATTCCCAACTGTATATGCTCACCTGTGGAATAGAAGAAGATTGCCGCAATCACCAATAGTTTGGTTGGAGTGATGAATGCCTGCATCGTCATTCCAATCACCATGATAATCATACCTATCTTATACATTCTCTCTGCCGACGATTTGTAGAAAATCGCAAGAATCAGTACAAGTAGTAATCCTGGTAATTCACGGAAAAACTCCGTCAGTCCACGGTCGAATTCCTCGATCTGCACAACCTCTGCCATATAGTTGTCGATGACGCCTTTATATAATCCGAAACCGATTGCAGAGAAAAGCAATGATAGGAATAGTGCTTGATAATGAGAATCTTCTTTGAAGATTTTAGCTAGTTTGTTCATTATTTATAAAATTATCAAAACCATGGCAGGTTTAGCTTATAAAAGATGTATTCGACAATATAACATGTCGAATACATCCTTGTTTTTACTCTCTACCGAATAATAGTAAAGCAATATACTTGTTTGATTTTAGTATTCTATGAGCAATTAGAGATAGACATGTCATAATGGCTGCGAGTATAGTGAACGCAATAAGTTCAAATGTCAGCGCAGTAACTGCCATACTACTGTTCCCAGATAGCACGTTTTCTACAATATATTCTTTTAATCCTGGAATACGGAATCCAAAGTAGAAATGTAGTATATATATTTCTATAGTTCTTCTTCCTAATAATGTCAACCACTTCATGACGCGACCATTCTCATCCGACTTGCTGAATATATTCCATACTACAGTGGTTAACAAGAATCCAACAAAGTAATTGAGAATCTTATTGTCAAATAGATTTGCATTGTAGGCATAACACCACACACAGAAGATCAAGATAAATACCGCAGCAATTTTTTCTGAAACGAAACGTACATACTGTATTTTTTTGTTTAGATATCCTAGCAAGAAAAAGATAAAGAATTCTAGTTTGAACTCAAAAATATTATATTTTGCTAAAAGCATTCCAATTCCGGCTGCCGCTACATAGTATACGACTGAAAACTTTATTCCTATGCTATTAAACTTAAACTTTAGATATCTGAGTGGGAAGCAAAGCATAAAGAAACAGAATAGTGTAGTCAAGAACCAATATGTGTATCCTTTCCACATTGCTAATAAAGAGGAACAGATAATATACGGTATGATTAATTGTCTAACTTTTTTCCATATTTGCAGTGATGTTTCTTTTAGGGTTAGAGGGGAATCCGATAAGAAGAATCCAGAAATAAAAAAGAACAAAGGTAGTCGGAAATACATCAATGCATTATACCAAATACAAGCTATTGGAGCTTTAAGCTCTGGATTGACTGGATATATTCCATTAAACATAAATGAATGACCGAGAACAACCAGGAAGATTGCTAATCCTCTTATGGCGTCAATAAAAGGAAGTCTTTTTTTCGTTTTTGTGGCAGGTGGCACATTATTTTCTTCCAACATTTCTTTCTTTTCTTCCATAACATCGGATGGAATGTTTTTTTCTTGCATAACAATTATTATTTTTTAGATAGATTTATTTACCGATGCAAAAATGTGCAAATATATTTCCGAGAACCTCGTCGGTTGTGATTTCTCCACCTGTGATCGACGCAAGAGCATCAAGGATATCGTGGATGTCACGACTGATGAGGTCGCCTGAAAGGTTGGTGTTGAGACCATCTTTCACACGGTTGATTCCGCTAAGTGCGTCGCAAAGGGCTGCGTAGTGACGGGCACTTGTGACGATGATGTCGTTTTCTTCGCCGGCTATGCTCTCTGCGAATTTTGCCAACGCTGATTCGATTTCCTCTTTGCCGACTCCGTTCTTGGCTGAGACGGATAGAGTAGTGGCATCGAAATTATATTTATTGTTGAGTAGTCTTTCTAGTTTTTCCTGTTCGCAAATATCTGATTTATTGAACAGTAGGAGTACAAGTTTATCTTGTAGCTGCTGGGAGTTGATGAAGTTGACTATCTCATTCTCCTCACGTGATGCGTCGACGATAAAGATCACAATATCAGCCTGCTCCATCATCTTATACGAACGCTGGATTCCAAGGTTCTCGATGGCATCGTCGGTGTTGCGGATACCGGCTGTGTCGATCAGACGGAGTGTGTAGCCGTCGACTTGCAACGTGTCTTCGATAGTGTCGCGAGTTGTGCCGTGTATATCGCTGACGATTGCTCGCTCCTCACCAAGAAGTAGATTCAACAGTGTGGATTTTCCTACATTCGTCTCTCCTACGATTGCTACAGGTATACCGTTCTTGATGGCGTTGCCTGCTTTGAATGAGTTTGCTAACTTGCTGACTCTCTGCTCAATAGCGTCGATTAACTCACGTAGCTTGGCTCTGTCGGCAAACTCTACATCTTCTTCGCTGAAGTCCAATTCAAGTTCGATAAGCGACACAAATTCTAGCAGCGACATTCTGAGTTGCATCAACTCGTTGGAGAATCCGCCCTTCATCTGCTTCACAGCGATGTTGTGGGCTTTGGCTGAAGTCGACGCGATAAGATCTGCCACAGCCTCTGCCTGGGAAAGATCCATTTTGCCGTTGAGGTAGGCACGTTGAGTAAACTCACCATGTCCTGCCATCTTACAACCTTTGCGAAGTAGTAACTCAATGATTCTCTTTTGGATATAGATAGATCCGTGGCAAGAAATCTCGATTGTGTCCTCGCCAGTGTAGGATTTGCCTTCCTTGAAAATTGCACAAACCACATCGTCGATTGTCTCGTCTCCGTCGGCAATCACTCCGTATTTCAATACGTGAGTGGGGCAATCTTTCAATTTTTTCGATTTGCTGAAAGAGAATACCCCGTCGACGATACTGATTGCATCCGGACCAGATACTCTGATCACTGCAATTCCACCGACTCCGGCTGCTGTGCTTATGGCGCAAATCGTGCTGTCTCTATCTATCATTGTGGTTGATAGTTAATAGTTAATGGTTGAATATTTGTAGGGGCAGGTTTCAAACCTGCCCGACTATGCAATTAATTTAGTTTATACTCTGTGTCGAAGCGGAATCCACGTAGGAAATCTTCGATGGAAAGGCGTTTTTTGCCTGGAACCTGAATCTGCAAAAGGTGAAGATAACCGTCTGCAGTCGCAACTTTCAAGAATTTCTTTCCGTCAGTCACAAGTGTTCCTGGCTCTACGTTATGAGCGCAGATCTCTTTCTTTGTCTCGTAAATCTTCATCTGCATCTCCTCCTTGCCTTCTGCTACAAGATTTGCCCAAGCGGCAGGGTATGGAGAAAGACCACGCACAAGGTTGTGGATCTTCTCTGTCGGATTATTGAAATCCAAGTGACAAGTCTCCTTGAAAATCTTTGGCGCTGGTTTCAACTCGGATTCAGAAGCGTAAAGTTCCTCCTGTGGCTTTGGAGCGATAGTTCCAGCGATGATATTCTTCACAGTGTCAAGCACAAGATCTCCACCCATAATCATAAGTTTATCGTGGATTGTGCCGACGTTATCTTCTTCATTGATAGCGATTTTTTCCTGCTGGATAATTTTACCAGTGTCGATTTCGTGAGTTAGGAAGAAAGTAGTGATACCAGTTTCTGTCTCACCGTTGATCACAGCCCAGTTGAGTGGGGCAGCACCACGGTACTGAGGTAGTAGGGAACCGTGAAGGTTGAATGTGCCAAGACGAGGCATAGCCCAGACCACCTCAGGAAGCATACGGAATGCAACTACGATGAAAAGGTCAGCGTTGAGAGAACGAAGTTCATTCACAAACTCCTCAGCTTTTAATTTCTCTGGCTGCATCACATGTAGATTATTGTCGACAGCATACTGCTTCACTGGAGAGAATTGTAGTTTGTGTCCACGACCGGCTGGTTTGTCGGGCATAGTGACAACTCCCACAACATTATATTTATCTTCCACCAGACGCTTCAACGGTTCGACCGCGAAGTCGGGTGTACCCATATATACGATTTTAAGATCTTCCTTGTTCATAAATTGCTTATGTAGATTCTGGCGGGCGGGTTTGAAACCCGCCCCTACGTTCAAATCAATGGTTCGTAGGGGCAGGTTTCAAACCTGCCCGTATATGTTTCATTTAATATTTTCTTTGGTCCGATCCCCAATTCAATTTCTCTCTAATAGTAGTATAGAAAGAGTGGTTATGAAGACGGATAGTCTTCATGAAGAAATCTGCTTTTCTTACTTTCAGGCGGATATCTTCGGGGAAAACCTCACTTCTGCCGTCGAGAGAGATCAAGAACTGACCGTTGCGACTCTCTACGCATAGCTCCATTTCGCAGTCGTCAGTCACTACAAGAGGGCGGATGCTGAGACTATGTGGAGCTACAGGAGTGATGATGAAAGTGGATGCGTTAGGCACCACGATTGGTCCACCGACGCTCATTGCGTAGGCAGTGGAACCAGTAGCAGTGGCGATGATGAGACCGTCGGCCTGGTATTTAGTGACGAACTCACCATTGATATAAGTATTGATTGCGATCATAGAAGAGGTGTCCTGCTTCAAGATTGCGATCTCATTGATTGCGTAGTTGAATTTTGAAAACTTCTTTCCGTCGGTATGCAGTTTGAGCAACGGACGATCCTCCACCTTATAGTTGCCAGACGCGATAGCCTCAACAGCCTTGGTGATCTCCTTCTCTCCATCGACGTCGGCCAAGAAACCAAGTCGACCTGCATTGATACCAAGCAAAGGAATCTCACGACGAGCAATTTTAGCGACGGAGCGGATGAATGTACCGTCACCGCCAACGCTGAATGCAACGTCGGCATCTATCTCATTGTTCTCAGTGAAAGTGGTGATTCCTTGAGTGTTGACACCATTTCTGTCGAGAAATTCCAAGAAATAAGGTTCGCAAGTGATAGCCACATTACGTTTGTTCAACTCATAGATGAGTTTAGCAGAGTAGATAGCAACCTCCTCGCGGTTTACGTTTCCAAAAATAGCTACTTTCATATTTCTGTGACGTTGACATTATCCTTAACCTTGACGTTAAGGTGATGAAAAAGATAAAATTAAAAAAGGACACTCACCAAAAATGGTAAATGTCCCCTATGCTGTATAAAGACAAGTCCTTTATTACTTCTTACGGTTACCGTACTTGCTAAGGAACTTATCAACACGTCCAGCTGTGTCAACCATCTTCTTAACACCTGTGTAGAATGGGTGAGAAGAGCTAGAGATTTCAAGCTTGATCAATGGTAGAGTCTCACCTTCGATCTCGATAGTGTCCTTTGTAGCAGCTGTAGAGCGAGAAATAAACATATCGCCATTAGACATGTCCTTGAATACTACAGGACGGTATGACTCTGGATGAATATCTTTCTTCATTTTATTTGAATTTTAATTTTTTTACTATTTCACTTAACTTTGGTAACTTATGTGCAATGCGGGTGCAAAATTAAGAATTGTTTTCATTTTATAAAAATGTTTGGTGCTTTTTTTGCTATAATAATGTCGATTGTTGATAAAAACGAGACCTTAAATGATAAAGAGCAAAGAAATTTGTGTCTCTTTGCTCTTATGCTTACTCTTTACTTAATCATAGCTTTGATCTTGTCTTCTGGTAGATTCAAATGTTTAGAGATTTCTGAGATTGGCATTCCACCATTAATGAATTGTTTGATGGTTGAGATCACACCTTCTTCAAAGCCAACTTCTCTCATGTCCATTTCATCCTCCAAACGTTTCATGCTGGCTTCGTAGTAGTCAATCTCTTCGTCTGTAAGAGCCGCAATGTTAGCTTTTTGGAGCAATTTAAGTAATCCCTCGTCTGCTCGCTCATATACTGATGGGTGAATTCTGTCCATACTGCCTAAGTTTTTGAGAAAATCAATCCAAATGTCTTTGGTTGTCATGTTGTTGACATCCAACGTAAACAGGGGCAAAGATATAAAATATTTTCGATGTCTGTCCCAAAATTCTCCACCTGTGTCCAAATCACATTCTGCTGTACGTGTGATTACTTTGTCTATGCCATTTAACCCTTCTCCCATAATGAAGATTCCGATGATCTTAGATATGTCTTGCTTCATGTTCTTCCATACATGTCCTCGATCAATCTTTTTACGCAAAAGGTTGTATATGTAAAAGTTCGCACGTGTTTTGAAATATTTTTGATAGGAATTCTGCATTTCTATCAGAATCGTGTCTCCCTTGTCGGTAGTGCATAATAAATCAAAGATTACTCCTCGTTCGTCTGCTGACCTGCGTGGTTCCTCTGTGTTTTCAAACTGTACACTTGTGATTGTTCCCTCATCCTCGCCTAAAATGGCATTTAGAAAGGATTTCATAACGATTGGGTCCGACATGCAGTACTTGAACCCGAAATCACATCTTAAATCGATGTATTTTTCTACTTTCATTTTTTTGTTACTAAATAAAATTTGTACTTGTTTGTATAATCCAAAGCGACTAACAAAACATTATGAATACAAATATATGGATGATTTTGTATTTTACAAAACAATCTCTCCTTTAGATATGCCAATTTTTTCTATTTTTGTAGCAGATAAGACGACATATAAAATTATATCGTCTTTGTCATTTTGTCGTTTTACAATTTAATGTCTTGAAAATCTAATGAAAAAGAAACTAATATTATTCATCGCCACTTTTATGGCTAGCATTATGGGAATGGAAGCAAAAGAAAAAGAGAACTTGGTAAAGATTGAGTGTGAGTATGGTACAATGGTAGTTCGTCTTTACGACGATACACCTCAGCACCGCGACAATTTCTTGAAACTTGTGAAGGAGGGATTCTACAACGATTTGTTGTTCCACCGTGTGATCAAGGATTTTATGGTGCAGGGTGGTGACCCAGATTCAAAGGGTGCTCCTGCCGGTAAGCAGCTTGGTGCTGGTGATGTGGGCTACACAGTGCCTGCTGAGTTCGTTTTCCCTACTCATTACCATAAGAAGGGTGCTCTTGCTGCCGCACGTCAGGGTGATCAGGTCAATCCTGAGAAGAGATCTTCAGGTTGCCAGTTCTACATCGTTCAGGGTAAGAAATACAACGAGAATGAGTTGAATCAGATGGAGCGTTCTCTTGGTCAGAAGGCAATGCAGGCAAGATTCGATCAGTTGGTTCAGGAGAACAAAGATTCAATCAAGTCTATGCGTCTAAATCGTGATCAGGCTGGTCTACAGGCTCTTCAGGATCAGTTGATCAAGACTGTCAACGATGAGTTCAAGGACAAGCAGAGCGTGAAGATGCCTGAGCAGATGCGTAAGGATTACATGGAGATCGGTGGTACTCCATTCCTTGACAACGAGTACACTGTGTTCGGTGAGGTTGTTGAAGGTCTAGATGTAATCGACAAGATCGCAGCTGTTGAAACTAATCCTGGTGATCGTCCAAAGAACGACATCAAGATGAAGGTTAAGATGAAGTAAAATAAAATTCAAAATATAAAATGCGGAATGCTAAATTAGCGTTCCGCATTTTTTTAAGCATTTACCTCAAAGTCTCCGTCCTTCATTCTGGCGAAAAAGAGATAGTCGAAAGGTTCTTTTTCCGTTGGCATCATTAGTTCTTTTGCACGAGCCTCAACGCCTTTGTCTGGGATTCTTGCGTCGCCTTCCCTTTGTGCGTTTCTTTTAATACAATCCTTCAGAACACTTTCCATAAAAATACCTACGACCATATAGCCGTTCTTGTCGGCTAATTGAAAATATTTTTCTCTTTCATTTGGATTGACATTTGTATTGTCGACGACAATATTCTCTTCTGAGACAAACAACGCATGGAGCATCGCATCTTCTCTTTCACGGGTGCGAAGATTGTCGAGATTGATTCGTGAGAAATCTTGAAGATGACGGGCGACAAAAGTGCTTTTCCCCGACGCTGGAATGCCCATCATGATTATTAGGATAGGACAGCCGTCCGCCTCTTGCTTGATATATTCTGTGAATTCTTTTGGAGTCATTATCGTATTTTACTTACGCAAATATATAAAAAAGCGGTGACGAAGGATTCGCCACCGCAATCAAATTAATTGGATATATGAGAGAAATTACTGTTTTACAATTTTTACTGTCACTCCGTTCATTCGCAACATATATACACCAGTTGGATAGTTTTCTCCAAATTGAGTGCCGATTTCAGCTTCTCCTGACTCAACAACCTGACCAAGCATGTTAGTCACTACAAAATAACCTTCTGTGTTAAGAGTCCATGTTGAGTTTGTTGGATTAGGATAGATGGCAATCTCTTGGATCGACTCTATCTGGCCTACATCATCAAGATTCTCTAATGAACAGATTAGGCTTCCGTTTGCAGCATTTGGAGAGTGTATAATTTTGCCGTATAGAGTTTCGTCCAAACACTCTGAGAAGATTACCATTGCAGTGTCTCCATCGCTAGCTCTACCGAATGAGTAGTTGTGACCATGGATCTCATATGTCATCTCATCCACTAGTGTGTCGCCTGTAGTCAATGGAAGAATCAACTGTAGTTTCTGTCCAAAATCAGCATTCAACTTGAAATCCAAGTGAAGTGGACTAGCTGTCTTTCCTTTGTCTGCCCAAAGCACCTTATGACTCTTTGCTGGAATGATAGTAGATGGATTACCGTAAGGTATTGTTGTCTTTGATCCTGCAGTTACATTTCTTACAACCATTCCTGCCAAATCAACGTCGTATGCCTCACTGTTGTAAATCTCAATCCAGTCTGGTGTCATACCGAACTCATCCACAGTACAACCGTTGGATGCACAAACCTCGTTGATGAACAATCTTGGTACTGAGTACTCTTCGTCTTTTGTCAATAGTACCTGGATATCAGTGCCGTCTACACTTGCACTGTCGATTGTCATTGTAGCAGATGGATCTTCTGTCAATGTTCCGTTGACTGTCCATGAAGCGATCTTGTATCCTCTAGGAACTCTGACGTCTACTTTTACTCGCTCTCCAACAAATAAATTCTGGTTGAAAACCTGATTCTTGAATTCGTTCTTGTTTACCCAGAACACATATTCTGGCTCTTCATCACCATCAAATTCAATTCTGACGGAAACTTCAGCAAATTTGTTTTCCAATCCAAGTAGCGCAGCCAACTGCTTCTTGACGTTGTTAGGTCGACGGATGGCAAAATCACGCATGCTCTCAACTCCAGCGTCATATTTACTCTGGTCGCCAACCCATCCGAAGTCCGGACAAGCCATTGTTGCGCAGATGTCTTTCTGAGTAAGGTCATACAATGAATCAACTAATGTGTTAACTCGATTCTTGTTGAAGTTTTGCTCCATTGCAGACAAAAATCTGTCAGAGAACTTGTGCTTGAAGTCATCATTTTTGATCAATCCGCTAAACAACATATTGTAAACATCGTCTTTGCTAGCTGATTCCATCCATGTAATCATATTTTTTGAAACACTAGTGTGCTGAGACAAACCGAAGTCTGTGTCGTAAACCATCCAACGCCACTTTCCTCCGTTTTTCTTTCTCCATACTTTGATGTTGTTGATCACCCAGTCTGTGTTTCCAATGAACTGCTCAAGCACCATATAGTCGACATACTCGTCCATATCCATCATCTTGCAGATGTTGTTGAAGAAATCTGGATCCTGATTGTGGTCTCTTGCATACTCCTGCATAGCATAGTAATCTTCGTTAGAACCATACTGCGCAACGAAACCGTCTCCGTTGACAACCTTCAAGAAGTCAATCTCGTCTTCCTCGATTCCATAATTCTGGTATAAGTAAGTCTCATCCATTCTCTCACGCAATCCCATCATACCATGAAATTTACCATTCAAGAAATATGCTACTGGCGTATATGCCTGCAAGTCAATGTTCATTCCCTTGCCTAGACTCTGCATGAATCCGTCTCTCCAACGTGGGAAAAGGTAACCGAATCCGTTTCCTCCGTTTCTCAATGTGAGAGCCTTATATTTAGTGTAGTCTCTGTCGGCAAAGAACTTATTGTATTGGAATTTGTTGTCTCCTGTACGTTTGTTTGTCTTGATCTTGAAACTCTTTACTCCGTGAGAACGAGAGCAACCACCTTGTAATGCAACTTCTACCTCCTGGCTGTTGACTGATTTTCCGTCGACGATGTACTCGAAGTTGGCTGGACGGTACCATTCCTGGTGATAGTTTGCTTTTTTGATCTTGTCTGACGAACAGATTGTGCGAGCTCCGTTTGTTCCTACTACACAGCTACCCAATGAATCGCTGTACAAATCGATGCTGTCTGCAACGATTGACACAACAGGAAGAGTTGTCGCTCCACAATCTTCGTAATATTCTCCTAAATACAAATATGATGCTGTAGCAACTTCACTATAAAGAGCTCCTTCTTTGAATGCTTTTGCACGAATGAATGTGTTGTCGGAGATTTTGATTGGTGCAGTGTATTCAATACCAGTTTCCAATGTAGGAATGCTGCCGTCTAAAGTGTAAAGGATTTTAGCTCCTTCTGTCTTACATGTCAATTCTACTGTGGCTGTGTTTCCTTCTTCGATTAGACCTGGAGTTGTTCCTCCAAACTCTGGTTTTGCCACTCTTCCTTCGATCTTGTATGCAGGACCATTCTTAGCTCCTGGAGTTGGCTCCATGAAACCTTCTTTCGAATATGAAAGGTGAGTATACTGTGATGGATATGAAATAGAGATTGTGTCTCCGTTGTTGTTGGCGAAGATCAACTCTCCTTCATCTGCTGTCAACTTCTTAGGCACACTTCCTACATATAGAGGATGTACTTTCTTGGCCGCATCGCTCGAAGTCTCTTCTTTTCCAAAGAACATCACGCTGTAGCCTGTAGGCAAAAGGTGACCCTTGCCAAGTTCTATTTTCCAATTAGACTTGCCTTCTTTGACATTTCTAACAGTCCAACTGTATAGATTGACTGGATCTCCGTCGTTGTAGAACTCGACGTAACCGTTGTAGTCAAACTTGTCGCTTGTTGCTGTCGCGATATTGCTTGGCATAATCTCAGTGATAGTCACTTTGGCTGAAGCCGACAAAGAGGCAGCCGCAACCGCTGACAAGCATAACGGTTTTAGAAATTGGGTAAAGTTGTAAGTGTGTTTCATATCCTTTGATTTGTTATCAACGTTGGTGCAAAAGTAAGAAAAAAATCAAAAGAAAGAAGGAATTTATCGATAAAATGTTAAGTTTTGTCGATAAAATATCAAGTTTGGAGGTAAATTGTGGATGTTTCGTCGAAAAATATGATTATTCCAGTTTTCCCCTTTTGGCTGTTATGATTGTATAAGAATGCGAATTGACGGTGATGATTTCTCCGTCTGATTCAGCATACCAATTCTTGCCTTGTTTGGTGATGACGCAGTTGTCTCGTAGAATCACGTCGACGCAATATTTCACGACGTCGACGCTATCAGCTAGTTTGAGATTACGACGGATTCTGCCGACTCCCATCTCTGTGGTGTGGATCTTTGCTATGTTTTCAAGTAAATCGTTCATAAGTTATTTCACTACCACTTTCGCCACATTACCGTTTGCAAACACAACGTAAACACCTTCGGCAAGAGAACCATTTAGAGCAGTGACGTCGTGTCCAAACATATTTATGATGCGGAACGAGTCAACACCGAAGACAATCACCTGACGGTTCACTACAAATGTCAACAATGAGGCAGTTTGTTTTTCATCCTTTATCTCATGGACTTCTGAATATTCTATATCAGGATAATTATAGTAGATTCCCTTCTCCTCGTCGTAAAGCACCTTTCCATGAGTTGGGTCGAGCACCGGATAAGGGTCGACGTTAAGAGTCTGATACCAAACTGTGGAATCCTGAGTACTATTCAATGCATAACATACTGAACCGTCAGCGAACGCAATCTCTGACGTGTAAACCATTTTCATGATTTTATCATAACTATCAATGACAGTGTCGCATATAGTGTTAGCCAAAATGTAGTTGTCTACAAGATTATCACATTCCAACAAGTGAGAAATATCATTATCCCCATAATAAGACGTTTCCCTTTGAATAGGTCCGTAATTATGACAATTAGACACCGCACTACAATAATTGCATCCTATTATACCGGCTACTTTGTCTCCCGAGATTTGACCTACATTATAGCAGCTTACAACATTAGCACCTTTGACAAAACCGACAACTCCACCAGCAATACCATGTTTTGATTCGACATCCGCTTCATTATAACAGTATGAAACCAATCCGTGATTAACAGCACAAACAGCACCAATACAAAGGTTATCTGATTTAATCACACAGTTCTTTGCTATACCGACTCTGGTTATTTCTCCGTAGTTGCCACTGAACAATCCTAGTCCACTATACATATCAACGTCCCACTCCTCAGGAAGATCACCATTCTTATTTATATATAGACCACTGATTTTATGGAAATGCCCATCAAATGTTCCTGTAAAATGGTAAATAGGAGTCCAGTTGCCAATTTTCTCACTACATACGGAAGACAAATCGATATCACACATTAAACTTACAGATGCTTTTATAAAACGACCTGAGTTAACTTCATCTGCAAATGCCTTCAATTGCTCTGCAGTGCGAATTTCGAAATTTCCATCATTGTATGTATTCAAAAATGCGTAATGAAAACCACAACAATCGTACACACCATCATTATCTGCATCAATGTGCTCAGGGTAACGATATTCGGTATGAGCCGGCATTGTATCAGAATATTCAGGAAAGGTTCTATCAAATGGACAAGTGACCAATCCTGATGGGTAAATTAATTTCGATGCAAATGCAGCAGGCACTGCCGTCTTTACTCCATTGATTTCTGCAAGACCCCAGTCTATTTCATACGAATTCAATTTCAAACACATCATTTCTGGAGACAGAGTATCATCTTCAAATACATACAAATCTCCATCTCTTGCAATAAAATTATACCTGATAGTGCTCTCCCCATATGAATACGGTGTGCCATAACAAATCATTTTAGGCGATCCGTAACAAATTCCTTTCCTTTGAGGATCTGTTCCATTTATGAAAGTACTGCAATTTTCAATTTTTCCCCACCAAGAATTATAGGAAATACCATTTTCATAACCATATGAATTTTCATCGACTTCACAAATACATCCTGAGATTTTGCCATAACATAATCCAGAAATACCTGCTGAATATTTTGAATTTATATATGCAGTAACTCTTAAATCACGAACTTCACCAACTACACAATAAAACAAAGCTTGAATGTCATCAGAATTTGTGCCGGTGACATAAAGATTTTTAATAGAATGTCCATTACCTTTGAATATGCCAAAATATGTACGGATAGAGGACCAAGAACCTTTGGACTCACTACATACACTAGACAAGTCAATATCTGCCAATAGAGTAGCATTTATCTTTTCTCCTCCATTTTTTACTACATCACGGAATTTTATCAGATCCTCAACACTCTTTATTTCAAAATCCTTGTCAGAATATTGAGACAAATATTCTTCTGTATATAATCCACAACAATCATATTTTTCTGGATCATCATCCTCATTCAAATGGTTTGGATAAGTGACTAGATGAGCAAAACCATCAGGAATTGAGTCAAAGCTACAGTTTGCATACTTTTCAACTTCTTTTAATTTTGGACAGTATTTTTCATAGTATTTGTAGACATATTTTTCGTTAGGGGAGTCACTCCTCAAATGAGGGTATGTATCCTCGCCCAAAGTTTGCGCCCATACCGGCTCCTTTAGATCCTTATCAGTATTTAATAAATAGCATGCCTTTCCAGCATACACATCTTGTTTTGGTATATATGTTCCAGATGAGTACATGCTAGTATTTTCTTTATCTGCCGTATAATATGAGCTTTTGTCATATCCATAATAACCTGCAACTCCATAATTCTGATTTGCTTTAGGCACGTAAAAACAATTGTATGATAGATACAATCGTTCATGTACGGGAGTCGGTTTATAACCATAAATGCCACCTAAATAACGAGTGCTAGATGAACTAGCCACAGAAATAGAAGAGTAACTGATACAATTAGATATGGTATCTTTGGTATATCCTACGATGCCGCCAATGTATGGAGTCTCTCCTGATCCTACCAAAGAGGCATAACTTGCACATTTACTTACTTTCCCGTTTTCTTCGTTATATCCAACGATTCCACCCATTTGGGGATTTTTCCCAGTTCCTGTTAGAGACGCATCACTTACACATTTGCTAATTACCCCTTCGTTATGCCCCACAATTCCGCCTATATAGGTATCGACAGTTTTTAAGTTAGAACTTTCAATAGAACAATCAGTTATCGTTCCGTAATTATTTGCTGATATACCACCAACATAGCGGACGCTTGTGATTGATAGACCCTTTAATTTCACATTCTTGATAAGTCCTGAATTTCCACCAAACAAACCGATATCATCACCGTCAAATTCGGGATGTCTATAACACAAACTATCTTTAGTTATATATTTATTGTTAAAAAATAAATTAGAAATAGTATGTCCTTGTCCATCAAATTCTCCAGCAAATGCCCATTCCTTTTTGTCAATATCTCCAATAGGCAACCAATTCTTTTTAATTTTATCTCCACAAACCTCAGACAAATCAATATCTGCAGTCAGTTTTGCATTAACTTTTGTGTTTCCTGCATAAACATATTCAGAAAACCATAGAAGTTCACGGGCATTCTTTATCAATAAATAGCCATCCTTCGATTCTGGTTTTTCAGATCTAGGCAATCCACAAACGATACAGATATCATCCTCATAATTATGCTGCATTGTTGGTGCTTCTTCTGTCACGCCCCTTTTATAAATTCCAGAACATCTGCCACATGTCGTATCTGTTCTTGCCTCAGTATGGCATGTTTTCTCAAAGTGTTTAAGTGTATTATCATGACCAAGAGCTGGCACAGTATCACAATTATAATATTTCAAATCACACATACCACATTGGGCCGTGCTGTATCCTATTTTTGTGCAAGTTGGTGCATTTGTTACAGTGACAACAGTGTCGTGCGGTATTGCTGGCACTGTATCAGATTTCACATGGCATTTCGTACAATAGTTATAACCACAAGCCATACAAGTCGGAGCCACTGTTCCTTTCTCTTTATGCTCGCATGTCAGCTGTGACTTATTATAATATCCAAGTTCATCTTTTAAGACGATGTCACTGCCATTCAATACAGGGTATTCGTCTGAACCTATAGACTGAAAAAACACAGGTTCTACCAATCCGTCATTCAATAAATAGCATATCTCTCCGCTTGCAAACTGATCTTTTGAAGAATCGTTTTTTGTGTCGTAAAGATAACATTGCTTGGGGGAATATGAACTGGCGTTATATCCTATCAAAGGAACACTACTGTTATAAGCAAATGAATTTTTTAGTGAAGCTCCGTTTTCATGACTACCGACGATAGCTCCAGTTCTATCACTTCCTGTGATTTTTCCGATGTTGTAACAATAGCTGACTTTTGCTCCATAAGTGGCACCACAAATTCCTCCACATCCAAAATCTGAATTCAATTTGATGCCTCCTTCGTTATGACACTTGCTGATTGTAGATCCATTTGTATATCCTACAATTCCTCCTGTGAATTTTCCTCCTGACACCGAAATGTAATTATGACAATTGGTGATTGTCGACTGGTATGCGTTTCCTGCTAACGCTCCTATAGTGTTTCCTCGCGAAAAAACTGATCCTGACAAAATCGATAAATTGGAAATAGTGGCATATTTTGTCAATCCAAAGAACCCTAGACCAGATGATGTTCCGTTTATATAAAGATTTTTGATGCCATAACCTTTACCATCAAATGTTCCACTATATTGGTTGTCCGTAAATCCAATTGGACTCCAACTGCCGATTCCTTCTCCACAAACTTCTGATAGATCAATATCGCTTGTAAGTTCAGCACAAGCTGACAAATTTTGGTCGACGTCGCTAAGTTTGCCATTGACCAATTCTGCAAACCATAGCAATTCCTGTGCGTCGCTAATCTTGTAAGGATCTGCATCACTTCCGTCTCCTTTGCTTGGCTTTGTCTGTGCAAATAGATTTAGGCAGAATAAGACTGCCAATAACATTGATATACGTCTTTTCATAGATATGATTTTTCGCCAAAAAATATGCTTTTATTTAATTCCGTGTAAAATTATGAAATTTATAGAAAAAGAAAACGTAAAATTTTCGGAAATGGTTCGTAAAATTATCTTATGCCAATGGAGGTCGAATAATTTTATGGTAAATTTTCCGGAAATTTTACGTTCAAAAACAATCCGTGTCGGATTTTATAATTTCGATATTGAATCCAAGTTTCTGTCGCTACTGATGTTCTTTCCGTCAGTTGTCATCAAAAACTCGATCAAATCGGCATATTTCTCGCAAACTTTTGGTCGCACCATCTTCATTGTTGAGTTCAACAGGTGGTTCGCCTCTGTGAATCCTTCACTCAACACTCCCATCGTGGCTGGCAACCATCGCTCTGGATGCAATCCCGCGTATTTGCCTCCTTTACGCATCTGGCAAACTTCATTCCATAGCATATCGGCTGCGATTTTCTGATTCTCTGGTTTGCTTAAGTCTCCATGTCCTTCTGCATTCAACCTTGCTTTCAATGCCGATGCGTTTGGAACGATCAACGCTACTGTGTATGGCGACTGGTTATTATATAGCATACACTGGTCGATAAGTGGCGACAATTCCACGATGCTTTCCTCAATTCCCTCTGGTGAGTATTTCTCACCGTCGCTTGAAATCAAAAGGCTCTTGAAGCGTCCGAGTACCTGCAAGAATCCGTCGGTGTCGATGTAGCCCATATCTCCGGTATGAAGCCAACCGTCGACGATGGTCTCTTGTGTTGCTTCCTCGTTCTTCCAGTATCCCTTCATCACATTGCCACCCTTGATGACGATCTCTCCCTTCTCTCCGCTTGGCAGATCTTTTCCGTCGGCGTCGCAGATCTTGATCTCCATAAAATGAACAGGTGTGCCTGAACTTCCGAATTTAGCACGTCCACCGATATTGGTACTGATCACTGGCGACGCCTCGCTCAAACCGTATCCCTGGAAGATTGGAATGCCGACAGACATGAAGAAGCGTTGTAGCTCGACGTCGAGCAATGCTCCACCTCCGATGAAGTACTGCAGACGTCCACCGAAGTTTTCACGGATCTTGCTCATCAGTATCTTGTCGCCAAGCCACACAAGTGGTTTACGCAAGAAACTCAATCCAGAACCCTTGTGGAAATAGTCTTTATTATATGCATACGCATTCTTACGGAAGAATTCAAACATCTTCCATGCGGCGTCGCCTTTCGCTTTCACTCCCGCCTCGATATTCTTTCTGAATGCTTTCGACAATGCCGGCACACTCATCAGCAAAGTAGGGCGGACCTCCTTGATCGCCTGAGGGATAAGTTTAAGCGTCTCCATAGGAGTTTTGCCTATGATCTGCGACGCGATTGTTGCTCCGTAGTAGATGAAGCAGTATAGGCAAGTAGTGTGGGCGAAACTGTGATCCCAAGGAAGGATAGTAAGAGTGACGTCGTTCGGAGTAATCTTAACAAGAGAGCACGACTGTAGAGTGTTGGACACATAATTGCCATGAGTCAACATGATTCCCTTCGGATCAGAAGTCGTTCCACTCGTATAGCTGATATTCACCATGTCGTCCTTATCGATCGACGCAATAAGAGCGTCCAAGTGAGTCGCGTTATCAGGATTGTTAAGCCATTCAGCACCCTCACGAATGATGTCGTCGTAAGTCGGAATACCATCACCCAATTCATCAAACTTATCAAGAAGGATCATAGAGACACCTTCCGGACCGAATCCCGCGTCGGCAAGACGTTTAGCCTGAGGAGCGGAAAGGATAAGGTAGCGGGCACCAGAGTGAGCCAATCGGAACGACACCTCACCCTCCACATTAAGTTTGATAGACAGCGGTACATTCACAGCCTTAGCCATCAGCATGCCAAGTTCAGAGATCAGCCATTCACATCGCCCTTCACTCATAAGAGCGATACGGTCGCCTGGCTGCACACCCATCTTGATAAGTCCGGCAGCAAACTGTCGAGCCTGCTCCTTCACCTGAGTGA
This sequence comes from Paludibacteraceae bacterium, assembly GCA_045642085.1. Classification (GTDB taxonomy): domain Bacteria; phylum Bacteroidota; class Bacteroidia; order Bacteroidales; family Paludibacteraceae; genus UBA1723. Next base: position 56,025 of record JAZUIF010000115.1, read on the forward strand.
AAGTCAGACTTTCCCATTTACCATTACGCTTATCAAGAGTAAGAGTGTTATTTGGAAACAACTTGACTCCACGGTCAAGAAGATCAATGATATTATCTAGTTTTTCTGCCATAATATTTTCCTTTATTTGACGTGATTTCAAATATAAGGAAAAAATTGGAGAAAGGAGGGGAGAGGGGGAGAAATTCGTGAGAAATAGGATATTATAAATTGAATAAAACCACAGAGCCACTGAGAACACAGAGAAAATCCTGTTGGATTTTTGGGGAGATAGAGAGAACGTAAAATTTCTAGAAAATGATTCGTAAAATTAAAAGAACACGAATTATCATGAATTTCCCACGAATTTTCATTAATTGAAAAATACTCTTATTCACGTTTCTCAAATATTTTGAAGATTCCTCTTTCATCAAATGTAGTTTCTTTGTTAATTTTTGTCCTGTAGTTATAATTAGTTATAACTTTTTGCTAATTTTGTAAAAACTAAAACACATCAGATATGACAGGGAAAGTGATATCAATAGGTAATAGCTTAGGTATGATTTTGCCAGCACGCATTTTGAAAGAATTGTCTTTGACAAAAGATTCAAATCTAGAATTGCATGTGGAGAATGGCAAATTGATTGTGTCAGAAAGCACACCTCATAAAGGATGGGCCGAAGACGCAAAGAGACTGCGTGCATTAAATGAGGAAGAAAAATTTGACGATTCTTTAGACGATATGAAAGGCGAATGGGATTGGTAATATGAAGAAATATGAAATTTATAAAGTGACGCTGGATCCTACTGTTGGTTCTGAGGAAGCTAAAAGGAGACCGTGTGCAATAGTCTCTCCAAATGTATTAAATGAAAATCTAAGTACATACACAATTGTCCCAATAACTTCAAAAGTGAGAAATTTTTCATTTAGGGTGAAATGTATGGTTGAGGGAAAAGAAGGAGAATTGATGTGCGAACAAATAAGAACTGTATCAATTAAACAATTTGGAACCCCAATTGAAAAGTTAGGAGAATTGTCTGAAAATGAAGCTGATCAATTGAGAAAGACTCTTCACAAAATGTTTTGTGAGGATTGAAATTAGGTTAGGGTAACTATATCAGACACTATTGTGTCCACAGACAACACCAGAGTACAGGCAAAGTTGCGTTACCTTCAAAAAGTTGTGTGGTATGAAGAAATGTAGTTCCTTTGATGTGGAAGTTAAAAAAATCATGCTCTTTGTCTCAAAAGAATCTACACTACAAAAAAAAGAAAATCTCCAACCTATTGAAATTCAATCAGTTGGAGATCTTCTTGGTGACCCGTACAGGATTCAAACCTGTAACCTTTTGATCCGTAGTCAAATACTCTATTCAGTTGAGCTAACGGGCCATTCCCGATTTTGTTTTTATGTTTTTGTGACCCGTACAGGATTCAAACCTGTAACCTTTTGATCCGTAGTCAAATACTCTATTCAGTTGAGCTAACGGGCCATACCGCAAACCGTATATTTCCGAATTGCGGTGCAAAGGTATGGAATTTTTCAGTAAAACAAAACAAAAAAGGAGTTTTTTTATGTCGAACAACAAAAAAATGCATCTTTACACTTTAAATTTTCTAATTTTGTGGCAAATTTCAAAAAAATGAGACATCTGATTTTTATTATAATGCTTTTGTGCTCGACTCTGAATATTGTCGCACAATCTAATATTTCTGAATATTCCCTTCGTGAAGTTTATAAAAAGGGAGACGCTTCTGTTATTCGTGCTACAAAGGATAACGAGGAGAAATATGTGATAAGAATTCAGCAGGGTAGGGTAAAGGCTATGTATATTGCTCTTGGCTCTAAGGGCGATGCGGTAATCACTCTTCAGAGTTTTATTGATAAACCTAAGGTGTTGACTCAGTTGTATAAACTTGATAATCCATCGAATAATATCGCCGGCTATTTTTTGAAGGAATCCAACGCTTCTACGTTAGTCAGATTCTACGAGGGTCTGAATCTTAATAATTATGCTGTGATTCCATTGAGAAATCTGAAGAAAATTGTAAAATGGCTTACGACGATTAATGATTAATGATTAACGATTAATGATTTCATCGTTTTATCGTTTTATCATTCATCATTTTATCGTCATCGTTTCCACCCTGTTCCTCTCAGATAATCCAAGATTTTGAATGTTCTGCTGTAATATTTGTGTAGATGGATAAACGGTACAAGTTCGGATCCGAATTCACGGTATGCTGTGCCGATGGCTTCATTCATACTTCCTTCGAAATCGAAACCTTTGGTTTTGTCTTTCAAAAACTGTAATGAATCCCAAATCATAAGTGCAGGGGCTCCTTCACCTCTTCTGCTTTGATCTATGCCGCTCCACAGGTAATAAGCCCATTCGGTATCCCAAACAATGAAGCATACTGCAAGCAGTTTTCCTTCTGCATCACGTGTGCTGACCAATGTGCCATGACCATTTTTCTGAGCTTCTTCAATGAAGCGTCTGCAATTCCATTTGTCAAGAAGATCGTTTTGTCCTCTCTCTTTATATGAACGACGATGGAAATCTAGGAACTCGTCGACTGATAAATCGAAGGTGGTAGCCAAACCAAGTTTTTGAGCCTTACGTATATGCTGTTGCTTCGACTTGCTGATTCTGGAGAACAACTCCTCCGAGATTCCGATGTTGGGAAGACGGTAGGTGTAGCGGGTGTACTGTTTGTAGCCAGCCCAGTGGAATGGAAGATGATTAGTGATGCGTGGAGAAAAGTTTTGCCAGAACATATCTGCTCCCAAAGATTCCAATTGTGAGATGATCTCTTTGTAGATTTTCTCCTCAAAACTTAGTCTTTTATAAGTAGATGTGTTTGTGTCGAAAGATTCAGGATAGAAAATGAAAGGGCCGTTGTGTTGGCAGAATTCATGTTGGGAAATCAGAGTAAATCCCAATTTTTTATAAATGGCATAAGGCATAGTAGCGACGACGATGTCGTTTTTATCTCGTATGATAAGTACGTCCCATTTGTCGCCACAGCTCGCATTCATCCACCAGTATTGTGAGAATACAGGTATCTCTGGATGTTGTCGACATATCTTTTTATATTCTTCCTTATTGCTCATTTTATAAAATATAAATTAGAAATGCGGAATGCGAAATAATTCCGCATTCCGCATTTATCATTCTGCATTTAGATTTTATTTCTTCACGATCAATCTTAATGTCTGGCTTGTCGATTCTGAGTTGACAAGAAATGTGTAAATTCCATTAGCAAGTTGTGCTATATTTACGCTGTTGATTGTCTCCACATTCATCTGCTTAGAAAGGATGATCTTTCCGTCGACACTCATAATCTGTACGTTAACGTCTGTGTCACCATTCAACATCTCGATGAACAAAATGTCTGATGCAGGGTTAGGATACAATTTGCAATCAGCATCTGCAGCTGCGTCAATTGTGCGTGTTGCTGCATCCTTGTCAAATGTTCCGTGAACCATAGCTCTTGCACAACCTGATCCTGCCTGGATCTCCCAGTCACACATTGCTGGGAATGGCATGTCTGCAGCCTGACCCTTGTCTGCTCCTGTAAATACGAGCACGTCATAATTATTAGCGAATAGTTTGTAGCTATCTCCATTAGGATAGAATGGGATAGATCCGTTTGCTGGTTTTGCTGACAAACCATATTCACCCTTCTCTGTGATCTCTATAGGATTGCTCAACTTGACTGTGTACCAGCCTGCGTTCTGCAAATCAACTGCGTCTGAGTTGAATGTCGACTTCTTGCCGTTGTGGTTGAGTGTGAATGTGATTGCCTGGCTACCCTTAGTGTAAACAGACGACACATAAACTGTCATTCCTGTGATCATGAATGGCTTGAAGGCTGTGAACAATGCCTGTGTCTCACCCCAATCCTGAGTTGTCTTTGATGAGTATACTTTCTGTTCCGGACCAGCTACGAATGCACTGCTACCTGCGTTCTGCACGTAGACGTCGATATCATTGCTGATTGTTGTTGTGTAAGTGCTTCCTGAACCAAGAAGATTTCCACCTTCAGCCTTGTCGTACCACTCGTAGTCGCCATCACCCTCTACAGTGAATGTGATCTTGCCTGAACCACCTGATTTAGCATCTGCTACGACAGGAAGTTTTGATGTGATCTCAGCCTCAACTGTCTTGCTTCCACAACCAGGAACAGAGATCTTACAAGAGTAGTCTCCTGCCTTAGTTGCAGTGTATGTAGCTGATGTAGCTCCGGCAACTTGGCTGCCATTGATGCTCCACTGATAAGTCGCCCCCTTAGTGTCGATTGCTGCGTCCAATGTCATTGTTGCTGGATTACACAACTCTCCACCTTCAAGTTTTACCTCTGGAAGCTCTCCTGAGATAGTCACTTTTGCTGAAGTCTCCCATTCACCTGCTGAATCAACTACACATTCGTAAACGCCAGCCTCCTTAATCTCATAAGTCGAAGCAGATGTGCTAGATTCCACCTGTGTGCCATCCTTCTTCCATGTGAATTTCTTCTTTCCGTCAGCGGCAATCTTAGAATCAAGTTTGATAGATCCCTCTCCACAGATTGAACGGTCTGCACCAAGGTCTGGAGTAGGGTGGCCAAACTTATTTGGACCTACTGGATTCAAGATTGAGTTGATATATCCAAGAGAAGCTACAAGTCCGGCGTTATAGTCGATACCTCCCTCTGAGAATGTATACTCTTTCTCTGAGTCTGTGTATGCTCCGTCATTGATAGATCCACCTACCATGTAGCCAAACTGCATGAACTTGTCCTGAGTAGTCAAGTTAGCCTCTGAATCGTTGTCAAGACCGTAGAAATTACGGTGGTGAGGGAAGTGTGGATAATTCTGTCCGAATCCTACGATGTAAGAGAACTTCTTACCGTTGCTACCCATGATATACTCGATAGAAGCAAGTGCGTATGGATTCAATGTTGTTGTGTTTCCTTTTACCTTCTCATTAAGAGCGTAGACAAAAGCCTGGTTGGCAGGGAAACGAAGAATACCCCAACCTCCATTCTGCTTGTTTAGGAAATATCCGCTTGCTGGCTTATACAAATCACAAAGGAACTGTAACGCTTTCTTTCCATTTGCGTCATTGTCGTACATGGCCATCAAGTAGCAAGCCAAATCCTCTGTGTTGTTATAGTTAAGTGAATAGTTGTGGTTGTATGAATCCTCGTCAGACATCCAAGTGGCGTGCTCTCTGGCTGCTGTTAGATATGTCTTGTCGTTTGTCGCACGGTAAAGCTCCATTGCAAGACATACGATATCCGACTCATACTTTGGCTTTGCAGGGTAGAAATCACTACCTGTATTACCTTTGGCTGTTCCCATCACATATTCGTATGCCACCTTAGCCTTCTCCAAGCATTTGTCGGCATAGTCTGAATCGTATGGACGATAGACACGAGCCATAATTGCAAGTGTAGCTCCACAGAAAGATGTCATTGAAGTAGTCTTTCCTGTCGCCTTCCATACCTTACGAGAACCATTAGATTCACCACCTTGAGATGTTGAAAGAGTGGCCTTGACTGGTGAAGTACACCAAACCATGTGGTCTGCATTACCGTCGCCTACCTGATAGTAGAATGTGCTCTTGTCGCGCACGCACTTCATAAAGAAGTCTGTAGCGTATTTTAGCTCGTCAAGGATATCAGGAATACCGTTTGGCTTACCTTTCTTTCCTTCCCATGTATAGTCGCTTGCTCCGATGTAGCCCTCATAGTTCTGAGAATAGAAATCATCGTATCCGTTAGGGAACTCTGAGTAACCCAACGCAAGCATATAGCCAGAGTAGAACTCTGTCTGTCCAAACTTCACGTTATCTCCACAGTCTACCCACCCTCCAGTCAAATCGTATGATCCGTCGGCATCCTTTACGAAGTCCTGACCTTTAACAAAAGCTTTTAGGTTAGATCCTGTTGTTCCAGTTGTTTGGGTTGGTTCATGCTCAGCGATAAGCCAGTTGTGTCCGGCACCCGAACGCTGTGCACCGTAGAAACGGCCAGTCATCCAAAGAGCCTTCTGATACTGCTCATTGTCGAACACTGGTTTGCCCTGTGCCGACACTCCGCTTGCCGACGCCAATGCCAATGCGGCAACTGTCGCCTTTACTGCAATAGATGAGTATATTTTCTTCATAAGCTATCCCTATTAATTGTTATACCCTAGTTAGTTATAGTGTTTATGTATATGTGTAGAGACGGAGCATGCCCGTCTTTACACATTTAAAATATCAATATTATTTCACAGCGATCTTAGCGACACGCTTTTCGTGACGACCGCCCTCGAAGTCTGTTGTAAGGAAGATTTTAGCAATCTCCAAAGCCTTCTCCTTACTGATGAAGCGGGCTGGCAAACCAACGATATTAGCGTTGTTGTGCTGACGTGCAAGCGACGCGATCTCAGTCTCCCAAGAAAGTGCGCATCTCACACCCTGGTGCTTGTTGCAAGTCATAGAGATACCGTTGGCGCTACCACAGATTGCGATTCCCAAGTCAACCTCGCCCTTCTCAACTGATTCTGCAAGTGGGTGAGCGTAGTCAGGATAGTCGCAGCTATCGTTAGTGTCGGTACCGAAATTTCTGATTTCAGAAACAAGTGGAGCCAACTGCTCAACCAAGTATTTCTTCAAATCTGTACCAGCGTGGTCGTTAGCGATACCTATCTTTAATTCTCCTAAAGCCTTCATGTCTTTATCTTATTATGCGTTTTTTCAATTAACTTAAAGTCACAAATATAGATATCAAAATTTAGTTTAGCAAATATAAGGTGTGATTTTTGGAATTTAACTATTTGTACTTACCGGCAAAACGATTGAAATGATGCGGCCACGGTAGCCGAAAGACTCTGTCTTTTTCGGCAACCATGGCCTGATATGACAATCGTGTCCACGGTTGTAGAGGTTGGCGAATGATTGAAAATCTACCAACATTTAACGCCTAAAGGCGTAACGTTATTCTATGTTGGCTTTATGTATTCTATCCCGATAGGGATTTAATATTGGTAGAATTATTTGATAGTCATGTCTCAAACGCGAGCCCCGTAAGGGCGAGCGTATAAACGAGACATCGAAAATATTTTGTAAATTTGCAGAAATTCAAGTTGGATGGCGGTGACATCACAAAGAAGGATATCTGGTTGTACAGTTTCAAAAATTTAGGCAACATGGAAAATATCGACCCATCAGTATATGAGCGAGCAGACGAAGGTTTACTCAGATTGCTCAAAAAAGCCAACATAGCGGCTCTAACAGACGAAGAGATTAATTACTACGAAGCTAGTATGAAACGTTTGGAGGACGAGATCGACATGGAGGAACATGGATTTGAAAGGGGTGTTGAAGCGGAATCTCTCCGAATCGCCACTGACATGAAGAAAAAAGGATTTGATTTTGCTTTAATCCATGAATTAACGAACGTTTCTCTGGAGGAGATTGAAAAACTATAGGTAGTGATCTTCTCTTTATAATAAAGATAAAGGCAATTATAAACGAGTTGTCCAAATACGCTTGTTTTTTTATACGCTCGCCCTACAGGCTCGCGGTGATGGGGATGGTTAGGACCCAAATAAATCAGACATGGGCCCTTAACAATCCTCATTTTGATCAACTACCATACACCCTTTGATTTAAAATAATTTCGCATTTCGCATTTCGCATTTCACATTGTTTAGTATCTTTGCAAAAAATTTCATAAAAATGAAAATAGCATTTATCGGCGCCGGCAACATGGGTGGTGCCATCGCCAAAGGTTTATATAAATCAGGATTGTGCAAGGCAGAGGACCTATTCATCTCTGACCCTATGCAGGCTAACAGAGACGCTTTCACAGCTCTTGACAGCAAAATTTTCACTACAGCGGACAACAAAGAGGCAGTTAAAAAGGCGGACTACGTGCTTATCGCAGTTAAGCCATGGTTGGTTGAGACTGTATGCAACGATATCAAGTCGGCTATCGACGAGAAGCAGCATAAGGTGATCTCTATCGCTGCTGGCGTTAGCCTTGACACTGTTAAGGGATACATCGGCAAGAATGTTTCATACTTCCGTGTATTGCCTAACACTGCAATCGCTCTATTGGAGAGTATGTCATTCGTTTGCTCTCTTGACGCAACTAAAGAGGAGGAGAACGTGGTGCTTGATATCTTCAACCACCTTGGTAAAGCTATCATCATTCCTGAGGGCCAGATGGGTGCTATGACATCTGTAAGCTCATGCGGTATCGCATACGTGCTTAGATTCATCCGTGCAGCTGCTGAGGGAGCATGTGAACTTGGTGTTCGCCCAGATATCGCTCACGAGGTTGTGGCTCAGACTATGATCGGTGCCGCTCAGTTGATCCTTCAGAATAAGACTAACCCAGAGGTTGAGATCGACAAGGTGACAACTCCTGGTGGTTGGACAATCAAGGGATTGAACGCAATGGAGAAAAACGGATTCACAAATTCCGTAATTCAGGGTATTCTTGCAAACAAGTAAAGATAACTAATGTCGAAATTCAAACGAATAGCTATCAAAATTGGTTCTAATGTGCTGACTAAAAAGGACGGCACATTGGACGTCACTCGTATGTCTTCGATTGTCGACCAAGTGTCGGAGTTGCACAAGCAGGGTGTGGAGGTTGTGATGATCAGTTCAGGTGCTGTGGCAGCCGGAAGAAACAAGGTTCTTGTGGACAAACTAGACGCAGTGAGCCAACGTCAGCTTTTCTCGTCGATCGGACAGGCAAAGCTAATCAACCGCTATTACATGCTTTTCCGCGACAACGACATCACTTGCGGACAGGTGTTGACAACAAAGGAGAGTTTCCACACTCGCCAGCACTATCTCAACCAGCGCAACTGTATGCAGGTGATGATAGAGAACGGCGTGATTCCCATCGTCAACGAGAACGACACAATCTCATTGACAGAGTTGATGTTTACCGATAACGACGAATTGTCGGGATTGGTTGCCACAATGATTGATGCTCAAGCACTTATCATTTTGAGTAACATCGACGGAATCTATAATGGCAATCCTGCAGATCCTGAAAGCCAGGTGATTCGTGAGGTGTTGCCTGGCAAGAGAGATTTGTCGCAGTACTTGCAGACAAGCAAATCAAGTTTCGGACGTGGCGGAATGCAGTCGAAAATGGGAATTGCGAGCAAGGTAGCCGACGAGGGAGTTGAGGTGATCATCGCCAACGGAAAGCGTGACAACATCATCCTTGACCTACTTGACGACACAAAAGATATCATCTGCACACGTTTCCTTCCAGACGAGAAGGTGAGCAGCGTCAAGAAATGGATCGCACACAGCGAAGGATTCTGCAAAGGAGAGATCAAGATCGACGCGGGAGCAGAGAAAGCTATTCTTGCCGACGAGAGATGCTCTGTGCTATCAGTGGGAGTCATCAGTGTAAGCGGCAAGTTTGAAAGTGGCGACATCATCAGAGTAGTGTCTGAGTCGGGCGAACAGATCGCATTAGGCAAGGTAGACTATTCCAACGAAGAGGTTGCGGAGTTGATCGGAAAGAAGGCCGACAAACCACTTATCCACTGCGACTATCTTTACGTTGTGTAACGTTAACGATGACGTTGACGTTAACGAAAACGAAAAATCAGTACGTTTTGTACTACAAATAAAAATTATGGATTAAGATTCAGACTCGTAGAGACACACAGACATGCGTGTCTTGACGAATGGACACTCTACAAAGTGAAACTGACATCTTAATGCGGAAAACAAATTATATTAATATGAAGTTACTAGAAGGAAAAGTAGCTCTTATCACAGGAGCTGCAAGAGGTATCGGTAAGGCAATCGCACTTAAGTTCGCTAGCGAAGGTGCTGACATCGCATTCACAGACTTGGCTATCAACGAGGATGCACAGCAGACAGAGAAGGAAATCGCTGCACTAGGTGTAAAGGTTAAGGCATTCGCTTCTAACGCCGCTAACTTCGAGGAGACTCACACAGTAGTTGAGGCTATCAAGAACGAGTTCGGCCACATCGATATCTTGGTTAACAACGCAGGTATCACAAAGGACGGTCTAATGTTGAGAATGACAGAGCAGCAGTGGGATGCAGTTATCGGTGTAAACTTGAAGTCTGCTTTCAACTTCACTCACGCGCTTGTACCAGTAATGATGCGTCAGCGTGGTGGTTCTATCATCAACATGGCATCTGTAGTAGGTGTACACGGTAACGCAGGTCAGGCTAACTACTCTGCATCAAAGGCAGGTATGATCGCATTGGCAAAAAGTGTTGCTCAGGAGATGGGTTCAAAGGGTATCCGTGCTAACGCTATCGCTCCAGGTTTCATCGAGACAGCTATGACAGCTGCTTTGAAGGACGAAGTTCGTGAGGAGTGGGTTAAGAAGATTCCATTGCGTCGTGGTGGTAAGCCAGAGGATATTGCAGACGTTGCAACATTCCTTGCTTCAGACCTTTCAAGCTACGTTACAGGCCAGGTTATCCAGGTAGACGGTGGTATGAATATGTAATGCATAATTGCAGATTCATAATGCATAATTGGAGACGCGAGAAATTGCGTCTCCTTTTTTTGTCTGAGTGCATGATTTTTTCATAGGAATCAATTATCTTTGCAACACTTTTAAAAGTATCTTTTCAAGAGTAACATAAGTGTAATGCTTTTGTTTAGTCCAAAAACGCAGGCAATAAGTATGACGATTCTCACTTATGAATTTATTGTTTACCCGCCACAAGAGTCGTCGTGGCAACCAAAATTAATTTCAATGAAAAAGTTTTTGTACTTTTTTGGTATCCTTGCTTTGATTGCAGGATTAGTTTCGTCATGTAGCAAAGATGATGAAAATGAAAACGAGAACGAACTGTCTATTCCTCAAAAAAGGATAGCGAAAGTAGTCGAATTCCCAGGTGACTCTGACGAATCGATATACGTGTACGAGTACGATGACAAAGGAAGATGTATCTCCACTGCTCGTACATACGATGGCAAATCAACAACGTACAGTTGCACATACGAAGGAAATACGATGACAGAGGAGTGGACGTACAATGGAAAACCTTTCTCATGTATCTACACGTTTGATTCTAACGATAATCTAATATCAAAAAAATATGAAGATTTAGACGGTTCGGACAACTACACTTACAAATATGACAACAAAGGTCATTTGATTTCTGAAACAAGAACCAACGACTATAGAACAAGAGCATTGACATTTGAATGGGAGGTTGGGAATATCTCTAAAATCACAGAATATTATAAAAGTGACGATTACGAAAGTGCTGATTCTATAATTTTTAAGTATACAAATTCGGAGCATCCAACTCCTGTCAAAAATACAGCTAAACTTTCAGTAATGCAGTCAAATTATTTTGATTTGGATCCTATTTATTCAAATTTAGGTATTGCTCCTAAAAATCTTCCAGTGCATGCGATAGAATATTATACTGCCTCTGATTTCGATGACGAAACCAACACTTACATAGACACTACCGAAACAGAAGAATATGATTTTAAATGGGTATTAGATGGAGATCAGTATCCAATAAAAATGATCTATAAAGATGAGGATTCAGAATTTACTTATTTTGATATATCTTGGGAATAACCCAACCTGAATTCAGATAGGACGAAGAGGCGTTGCAAAATAATGCAGCGTCTCTTTTTGTACCACGTCATGTTTCGCATATGTCATTAACGTGACTGCATCACACACCCAATATCCCGTTAGGGATTTAATGTCGGTAAGAAAGCCGCAGACTACATCACATGCAATCTGCGGCAAGATAAAAAGGGTTGTAAATTCTTAGTTGATTCGTATTCTACAGTTTCAACCTCTGTGGCTGAACTTTTTTATCCATATAGTCTTTGATATCGATATTCTCACGTGGAGAAACCTTTAATTCACCATCGAAACTCCTGCTGTCAATAGTGAAGTTTAGATCACTCTGGAGTCTTTCTTCCTAATAATCCATTAGCATTTATAGCGAATGTAGGGGACGAACTCTCGATATTTGATTTCAGTCGCAAAAATATCTTTTTTAACGACACAAAGCAAAAAAACAATCAATTTATTTTCTTTTGAATTTATTTAGTTGATAATTATAAATATTGTAATATACAAATACCTTAAAAAAGTTTAAAAAAATCTCAAATTTGTTAAAAAAAGTCAAAAATGACTAATGTGTTAATAATCAGCAAATAGACCTAAAACTGCACCTATAAGTATTGCACAAAAGATATGAAACTGTGCAGAATTTTGCATAAAAATTGCTTGAATGTATAGAAAAACGATACACAATATGATTTATTTGTTATCTTTGCACCGTTTTTGGAATTAAAGTGCATCATTATCGGTGGACTTTAGATACAGAAAAAGACAAAAAAATATGATTAAAAAGATTTTAGTTGCCAATAGAGGAGAAATCGCAATGCGAGTAATGCGCTCTTGTAAAGAGATGGGCATTAAGACAGTTGCAGTATATTCCGAGGCCGACAGAACATCGAAGCATGTTTTTTATGCAGACGAGGCTTGCTGTATAGGTCCAGCCGCATCACGAGAGAGCTATCTTTGCATAGATAAGATTATTGACGCAGCAAAGCGTTTCGGTGCAGACGCAATTCACCCAGGATACGGATTCTTGAGTGAGAATGCTGAGTTTTCAAAGCGTTGTAAGAAAGAAGGCATCATCTTCATTGGTGCTCCAGCAGAGTCTATGATCAAGATGGGAGACAAGATTATGGCTCGCCAGACAATGATCGCAGCAGGAGTTCCAGTAGTACCTGGTACACAGGAGGCATTGAAAGATGCTGACGAAGCGGTTAAGGTAGCAAAACAGATTGGTCTTCCAGTAATGCTTAAAGCAAGTGCTGGTGGTGGTGGTAAGGGTATCCGCCTTGTATGGAAAGAGGAGGAGATCGCCGACGCATTCAACACAGCACAGAGCGAGGCCATCTCTTCATTCAACGACGGCACTATTTATATTGAAAAGTTCATCGAGACTCCACACCATATCGAGTTCCAGGTGTTGGCAGACCAGCACGGTAACTGCGTCCACCTATTCGAGCGTGAGTGTTCAATCCAGAGAAGAAATCAGAAAGTAGTTGAGGAAAGTCCATCTCCATTGATGACTCCAGACGTAAGAGTCAAGATGGGAGAGATCGCTGTACGCGCCGCAAAGGCAGTAAACTACGAAGGAGCTGGTACAATCGAGTTCCTTGTCGACGACCACTTGAACTTCTACTTCCTTGAGATGAACACTCGTCTACAGGTAGAGCACCCAATCACAGAAGAGGTTGTTGGTGTCGACTTGGTAAAGGAGCAGATCAACGTAGCAAACGGTCTTCCATTGAGATTCAAGCAGGAGGATTTGTCGCAGAGAGGACATGCAATCGAGTGTCGTATCTGTGCTGAGGATGCTGAGAACAATTTCATGCCTGATACAGGTGTGATCAAGCAGCTTCAGGAGCCTCTTGGTATCGGAACACGTGTAGACAGCTTCGTTTACGAGGGTTACGAAATCCCAGTACACTACGACCCAATGATCGGTAAGCTTATCGTTTGGGCTGTAACAAGAGAGTTCGCTATCGAGAGAATGAGACGTGTGCTTTACGAATACAAGATCACTGGTTTGAAGACAAACATCTCTTATCTAAGAAAGATCATGGATGTGCCAGCATTCGTAGAAGGAAAGTACAACACTAAGTTCATCGCAGAAAACGGCGAGAAACTTAGCGAGGAGAAGATTTACGAGGCAGAGAAGAGCGAGGTTGAGGATATCGCAATCATCGCATCATATATGGATTATATTGTGAACTTGGAGGAGAACTCTCCAAAGACAGGCGACAACCGTCCTATCAGCAGATGGAGAGAGTTCGGAAAGCGCACAAGTATGGTCAGAATCTAATAACGAGTCGATAAAATGGAAGTACATGTAGGAAACCGTGTGGCTGAAGTTGAACTTATCAGCAAAGAGGACAACAAAGTCACAATCAAGATTGACGATAAGACTTACGAAGTTGACATCGTGATGGCAGAGAACGGAAGCTGCTCAATCATCACAAACAACGGACGTAGTTATAACGCTGAGTTTAAGAGAGAAAAGGGAGGAAAGAGCTATCAGGTGAACACTCACTTCAACACTTTCCCAGTTGAAATCGTAGACCAGCAGGCAAAATATCTGCAGAACAGAAAGAAGGGTGACTCAGCAGAGTCTCAGGACCGTGTGTTCTCGCCAATGCCAGGTAAGGTCGTTAAGATCCTAGTGGAGAAGGGAGAGGCAGTAAAGAACGGACAGAGCGTAATCGTTGTTGAGGCCATGAAGATGCAGAGCGACTACAAGGTGAAAAGAGATTGCATTATCAAGGATATCCTAGTGAAAGAGGGAGACGTCATCAACGGCGACCAAACTCTTATCACATTGATGGATGCTCCTGAGAATGCTTAATTCAAATAATTAATCTATGAGAGACAGAAAAGTAGTACTCGAAGAGTTTAACGAGTTTAGCCGTATCGCTGAGCTAGGCGGAGGTCAGGATAAGATCGACAAGCAGCACGAGCAGGGCAAGCTTACAGCAAGAGAGAGAATTGATGTTCTTCTTGACAAGGGTACATTTGTAGAGATCGATAAGTTTGTTATCCACAACTGTTCAAATTTCGGTCTTGATAAGAAAAAGATTAGCGGCGACGGTATCGTTTCAGGTTACGGTAAGATCGATGGTCGTTTGGTATACGTATACGCATACGACTTCACTGTGCTTGGTGGTTCATTGAGCCGTACTAATGCGAACAAGATCACAAAGGTGCAGCGTCTTGCATTGAAGATGGGTGCTCCTATCATCGCAATCAACGACTCTGGTGGTGCTCGTATCCAGGAGGGTGTATCTGCCCTTGCAGGTTATGGAGACATCTTCTACCAGAACACAATATCATCAGGTGTTATTCCTCAGATTTCAGTAATCATGGGACCTTGTGCTGGTGGTGCTTGCTACTCTCCAGCATTGACAGACTTCATCTTCATGGTGAAGGAGAAGAGCCACATGTTCGTTACTGGTCCAGATGTTGTAAAGACAGTGACTCATGAGGATATCGACAAGGAAGGTCTAGGTGGTGCAGCAGTACACGCTTCTAAGTCGGGTGTCGCACATTTCGTAGGTGACACAGAAGAGGATACTTTGATGATGGTTCGTGAGCTTTTGAGCTTCTTGCCTTCTAACAACTTCGAGGAGTGTCCATTCGCAGCAACTATGGATGATCCAATGCGTGAGGATGAGTCATTGAACGAGTTGATCCCAGAGGATCCAAGCAAGCCTTACGATATGATCGAGCTAATCGAGAGCATTGTCGACGACGGCAACTTCTTCGAGGTTCACAAGAGCTTTGCGCAGAACATCATCGTTGGTTTCGCTCACATGGCAGGCAAGACAGTTGGTATCGTAGCAGACCAGCCAGCATTCCAGGCAGGTGTACTTGACATCGACTCTTCAGATAAGGCAGCAAGATTCATTCGTTTCTGCGACTGTTTCAATATTCCAATCGTAACTCTTGAGGACGTTCCAGGATTCCTTCCAGGATGCACACAGGAGCACAACGGTATCATCCGTCACGGAGCTAAGATCGTTTACGCTTACGTAGAGGCAACAGTTCCTAAGGTTACTCTTATCACTCGTAAGGCTTACGGTGGTGCTTACATCGTGTTGGCTTCTAAGAACATCGGTACTGATGTCAACTTGGCTTACCCAAGCGCAGAGATCGCAGTACTTGGTGCAGAAGGTGCAGTAAACATCCTTTACCGCAAGCAGGAAGGCGAGGAGAGAGCTCAGACATTGGCTCAGTACGAGAAGACATTCTCAAATCCATACAGAGCTGCAGAGCTTGGTTATGTTGATGAGATCATCCTTCCTTCTCAGACTCGTCAGAAGATTATTCAGAGCTTGGATATGGCGCAGACAAAGAATCGTCAGAACCCAGCAAAGAAACACGGAAACATTCCACTATAAATATTTCCAACAAAAGGCGTCTTTTTCAAGATGCCTTTTCTATTTTCACCAACAATCTATAACCTCAATATGAAATTGACACCGTTGTCAAATCCAAACAAAGTTAAATACAATTCATTGCAAAAAATTTAGTAACTTTGCACCGTCAAATCATAAAGATATGGAAAAAACAGCGGTGGTATTATTGTCCGGCGGACAAGATTCAACAACTTGCCTATATTGGGCAAAAAAGAATTTCGACAAGGTATACGCAATCGGTTTCAACTATGGTCAGAAACATGTGTTGGAGAATGAGATTGCGACAGCCATAGCAAAAGAGGCAGGAGTGCCTTACGTCATCCATAAGATCGACACCATCGCCAACCTTCACCACAGTTCACTTACTGACTCATCAATTGACGTATGCAAGGAGAAACCAGCCGACGAGTTGCCTAACACATTCGTGGCCGGCAGAAACCTTATTTTCCTAACATACGCAGCCGTATATGCATATACAATCGGAGCTCATCATCTTGTCACTGGAGTCTCGGAAGCCGACTACAGCGGTTATCCAGATTGCAGAAACACATTCATCAAGGCAGCCAATGCGGCAGTAGCTCTTGCTTTGGATTACGATATTGAAATCCACACTCCATTAATGTGGAGAGACAAGGCAGCGGTATGGCAGCTATCAGATGAACTTGGAGTGCTTGATTTAGTAAGAAACAAGACACTTACTTGCTACAACGGCATTCCAGCAGACGGATGTGGAGAGTGTCCGGCATGCCGACTACGTAAAGCCGGATTGGAAAAATATTTGCAGACAAAGAAATAGTCATAATATGTCACTTACTCAACTTGGTAACAAGCAGACGACATACTCGTCTGACTACAACCCATCGGTGCTTGAAACATTCGACAACAAACACCAGGGCAACGACTACTGGGTAAAATTCAACTGCCCGGAATTCACAAGTCTCTGTCCCATCACAGGTCAGCCAGACTTCGCTACTATCTACATCAGCTACATACCAAATGTAAAGATGGTAGAGAGCAAAAGTTTGAAGCTTTACCTGTTCAGTTTCCGCAATCATGGAGACTTCCACGAAGATTGTGTCAACATCATCATGAAGGATCTTATCAAACTGATGGATCCAAAGTATATCGAGGTATGGGGCAAGTTCATGCCACGTGGAGGAATCAGTATCGACCCGTATTGCAACTACGGAAAGCCAGGCACCAAATATGTGGAGATGGCAGAGTACCGACTTGTCAGACATGACATGAATCCGGAGACAGTCGACAACAGATAAATTTTCACGCTTTTTTTGCAAAAAATATACAGAAAATGAATATTGAATAATGATTTTGTATATTTTTGCATAGTGTTTTGCAACATAAAAATCAGCAAAACGCATCACAGATACTTAATTTGCTCATTAGCAACGTGTTATTATATATTTTAAGCATATATTTGGTCGTTGTGAGCATAAATTAGAGCAACGGTGAAAAATAAAAACAGAAGAATCTCGGTAATACAGGAGATTATAGCAACAACAAAAGTCGGAAGTCAGGACGAATTACTCCAGATTTTGACAAGCAAAGGCTTCAACTTGACTCAGGCCACTTTGTCGCGTGATTTGAAAGCGATGAAGGTGGTCAAGACACCATCTGTCGACGGAGGATATTGCTATAAGTTACCTGCCAACGATGATCAGGCAGAGGCACAAGCAGCATACCTAACCAGTGCGGCCGTGACCATTGATTTTTCTGGAAACATTCTCGTTATCCATACGCGTGCAGGATATGCAAGCAGCATGGCATACAGAATCGACGACGAGGCATCGGATGTCATTATCGGAACTGTAGCGGGAGAGGACACTGTAGTATGTGTGATGAAAGAAGGAATGACAAAGCGCGCTGTAATCGAGTCGCTAAGCAAGTTTATTCCAACATTGAAGAAAGATTAATTCATTAGCAATGGATCAGATTCAAGATCAAAAGCAAAAACCAGAAATAAGAATTGTGCTTGCCGACGAGAGCCACGTGCACTATGTCGACGAGATTTTGGAGACTATAGCCGCTGCGGCTAAGGTGCGAGGCACAGGTATTGCCAAGCGTAATCCAGAATACGTAAAGCAAAAGATGATTGAGGGCAAGGCAGTATTGGCTTTGTGTGGTGATGATTTTGCAGGTTTTAGCTACATTGAGACGTGGGACAACAAGCAATATGTCACAACGTCAGGATTGATTGTACCAGACAGATATCGTGGTTTGGGATTGGCTCGTCGCATCAAGCACATGACATTCTCATTGGCTCGTTCACGTTGGCCAGAGGCAAAGATTTTCAGTCTTACAAGTGGAGCTGCTGTGATGAAGCTTAACACTCAGCATGGCTACAAACCAGTGACATTCGCTCAGTTGACAAACGACGAGAGCTTCTGGCATGGTTGTGAGGGATGTGTGAACTTCGATGTGCTTCAGCGTACAGACAGAAGATACTGCATCTGCACAGGTATGTTGTTCGATCCAAATGATACTGATTGTTTAGCGATCGCTCAGAAGGAGTTGGATCTCGACCCAACATGCAAAGAAACAATCGAGGCAAAGTATGGACCTATGCCATACAAGTTGCCAGCAAAGGAGTCTAAGACTCTATTGGATAAGATAAAGTCTTTATTTAAATAAGCTAAATAAAAATGGCAAACAAAAAGGTAGTAGTAGCATTCAGTGGAGGTTTGGATACATCTTTCACAGTGATGTACCTAGCTAAGGAGAAGGGTTACGATGTATACGCAGCTTGCGCAAACACAGGTGGTTTCAGCGAGGAGCAGCTAAAGCAGAACGAGGAGAACGCCTACAAGTTGGGCGCTGTTAAATATGTCACTCTTGACGTTACAAAAGAGTACTACGAGAAGAGCTTGAAGTTCATGGTATTCGGTAACGTATTGAGAAACGGTACTTACCCAATCTCTGTTTCTTCAGAGCGTATTTTCCAGGGTATGGCTATCGCACGTTACGCTAACGAGATCGGTGCAGACGCAATCGCTCACGGTTCAACAGGTGCAGGTAACGACCAGGTACGTTTCGACATGACATTCTTGGTTATGTCTCCAAACGTAGAGATCATCACTCTAACTCGTGATATGGCACTTACTCGTCAGTACGAGATCGACTACTTGAACCAGCATGGTTTCGCGGCAGACTGGACTAAGTTGAAGTACTCTTACAACGTAGGTATCTGGGGAACTTCAATCTGTGGTGGTGAGATTCTTGACTCACGCGAAGGTTTGCCTGAGACAGCATACTTGAAGCAGGTTACTAAGACTGGAAGCGAGAAGTTGAAGCTTGGTTTCAAGAACGGTGAGATCTGCTCAGTTAACGGTAAGGAGTACACAGATAAGATCGCAGCAATCCAGGAGGTTGAGAAGATCGCAGCAGCATACGGTATCGGTCGTGATATGCACGTTGGTGACACTATCATCGGTATCAAGGGACGTGTAGGATTCGAGGCAGCAGCTCCAATGGTAATCATCGGTGCTCACAAGTTCTTGGAGAAGTACACACTATCTAAGTGGCAGCAGTACTGGAAGGATCAGGTTGCTAACTGGTACGGAATGTTCCTACACGAGAGCCAGTATCTTGAGCCAGTAATGCGCGACATCGAGGCTATGCTTCAGGAGAGCCAGCGCCACGTAAACGGTGAGGTTATTCTTGAGCTTCGTCCTTACACATTCTCAACAGTCGGTGTTGATTCTAAGGACGACTTGGTTAAGACTAAGTTCGGTGAGTACGGTGAGATGAACAAGGGATGGACAAGCGAGGACGCTAAGGGATTCATCAAGGTGACTTCAGTTCCATTGAGAGTGTTCTACACTAACCACGCAGACGAAGCAAAGGACATTTAATATACATTCATAGAAAGCGAAGGTGCAAATCTTCGCTTTTCTTTTGAAGAAAAATAAAGGAGCAGAGAAATCTGTTCCTTTTTTCACAATAATACCAATATCTATGCAAGAAATAATAATGACTCCCGACGTGTGTATGCGATTCCTTGTTTGGTCGTACTACTACCACGATATCCGTCCGTCTAAGACTATGAGCTACAAGGATTGTGGCAAATTCTCTGATGCCGACGCCGCTCATCTTGACGACTTGAAAGAGTCTCTTTTCAACTGTTTTGAGGAGGCTTCTGTAGAGAGAGCCTGCGACCAATTCTACAAAGCTAAGATGCTTCAGGAGCCATGTCCGTTTCCTCAGAGTGAATTGGATTTGATGTTTGCGAAGGAGAAATAAAATATTCCATTCATTTAAAATAGCAAAGACGGGGACATTTGAAGAAACAGCAAAGACGGGGACATGCCCCGTCTCTACACGTATAATTCAATATTCAGAATCACATTCCGTATCCTATGAATTTGTCTTCAAAACAGATGTCATACTCTCGTTTTTGACTCTCTCCGGAAGGGGCTTTCTTCTTTGATTTCTTTAGTTCCTTGAGTGCTTCTTCTGCGTCTTTATTTCCATTTTCAGCTGCGTCTTGCCACAAAGACTCAGCCATTTCTAAATTTTTATTCACTCCGTAACCTTCCTTATAACAGTATCCAAGCATAAATTCTGCTTGTCTGCTTCCGAATTGCATCGCTTTAGTAAAATGAGAGACTGCCTTTGAGTAGTTGACAGGTCTAACCTTTCCATAAAAGCATAGAACACCCAGATTGTAGTTTGATTCCACGTCGTTATTCTCAGCGGCCAAACTCCAATAAATTATGGCTTTAGTATATTCTTTTTTGGAGTAGTGAATATGGGCCAAATTTCGATATCCATAGATGACATTTCCCATGTCGCCCAACTTTTTATAACATTCCACCGCTTTCTCCAAATCTTGCTCCACTCCTATTCCAAGTCGGTAGCATCGTCCTACATTACATAGAGCCTGCATACATCCATAAAGTGCAGATTCAGAAAACCATTTGAATGCCTCTTGGTCGTTTTGTTTCACACCCAAACCTTGACTATAGTAGAATCCTACACAATTTTGAGAGATATATTCATCTTGCTCCGCAGCAAGCTTAAAATACTTAAAAGCATTTGTGTAGCTTTGCTTCACATTGGCTCCAAATTGGTAATATATACCCAAAGTCATTTGTGCAAGACTGTTGCCTTTGCCTGCCTCTGCCTCCAACTGCTCAATGCTGCTGTTGTATAATGAGTTTTGCTGATAGTTGACTTTTAATGGCTTAAAACCAACGTTTTCCTCATCTTCATCCAGAAGAGTGCCGAGAAGAGGCTTATTCTGCCAAACTCCGTTTTTTTTGAGAAAAACAATCTTTGGAGTCTTAAATGGATAGCCGACCACCATTTCTCGAATCTCGTAGATATCCGTCACTTCTGAATCTGGCACTCCACCACGATAAAAAGTAGGAGGATATTTTTCGGAACGATCAATTTCCGGTTCAATTCCTGACGCCTTGCCTTCTTCGTCGTCATGAAACCAGATATAAACCTCCCCATACTTCTCTTCATGGCTACAATAATCAGCCAGACAACCATTGTAGACAGCATAGGTCTTGGATACAGAATACGCAGACTCAATCTCATTGGGATTATCAAGATGACGGTAATAATAGGGATCACCATTGGTTAATATCTGCTCTTGCTTCTCAAACCCAAGGTTTAATAGTTCAGGATCAATGCCTATAATCTTACCTTTTTTTTCTTGATATAAAAATTCTCTATTCTTAATCCGGACAATAAAATATCTGCCTTTATTCTCTTTCGTGTTTTGCTGAGGTTGAGCCTCAGATGGAGTTTTCCTGTCGACATTACTAGCTATAGCTGTAACTTTCAAAGAGTTGCTGGTCTCATATTCCACGCTTCCGTCTGGATTGTAAGTAGTCTCATCAATCAAATTATCTTCTTTGTCGAACTTACAAACCTTTTCAAGACGTCCATCCTTTTCATTATAAAAATAGGAAGTATGGACATCTTGATCATACACCGTTTTTAATACCAGTTTTTCATCAATAGTATATTTATTAGATTCAATCAAAGCACCGTCGACGTCGCGAGTATAGAAATAATGGTAAGACTCTCTCTTACTATAATTAGAATACTGTTCCAACATACGGCCATTGTCGTCTGATATCTGCTTAGAGAGTAGTTTTCCATCCTCATAATGACGATATTCAATTCTTACGCCCTTGTCGTTGTATTTTGCTATTTGGTACAATTCTCCATCCGAATGATATTGACATTCTTCGATTTTTCTTCCGGCGTCGTTGTACTTGAATGTTTCTCTATAACCAGCATTACCAGTGATTCCATAATGTTGTATTTCGACCACTTGATTCTTGTCGTTATACTTTAGGCGACGTTGGTTTATGATTTGAACCAATTTCTTTTTTCTGAAGTTCAATGTAAAATTGATCTCTCCGTATTTTCCAGAAAGAGTCAGGTCAGGAAAACCAGACTCTTTTTCAGCCATCTTAGTCCATAGTTTAAGATAACTAATGCCCGATATGAACCCATTCAAGTTTGACGATTTCAATCCATTTTCCTCAAAAAAAGGATCGACAATCTGCTTATAATCTTCAATCTTGAATTTTTCGACTAACCACTTTACTATTGACTTTTCCTTATCAGAAAGATCAAAGCCATACTGACCTGGCATACCATGCCCATGAGTTAGAGTAGCTTCAGTAGTGATATCAAACTCCTTATCCACCTCTCCGATTTTGACTTTAATCTTTGAGTATTCAGTAAGCTTATTATAATCAATTTTTTCCATAAAATATTTTTTAATGCGGAAGGAGACTTCGATTATTGTTTGTTTTTAATTAAATTTCTTTCATTCGATATCAATTCGCATCATTGCCACATCATCGGCCACAGTAGCCGAAAGGCTTCGCCTTTTTCGGCAACAATGGCCTGTTAGGACAACCGTTGCCACGGTTGGGAAACTGGCCCACAGCCATTTTATCAGACAATCAAATCATCCAATGTGCCTATTAAAAGTTCTCCCTTGTATCTATTGTCGTAAAAAATTGATAGACCATAAACCTTATCCCATGCACATTCACAAACCCATCCGTAACGATTGCCATTCATATGCAAAAAGAATTCATTGAATTGAATAAGCGACTTTACAGTCTCTATATCC
>JAZUIF010000116.1:0-7597 GCA_045642085.1 Paludibacteraceae bacterium
TTTTGTTACTTCTCTCTATATATATTTGCTCTGAATTAGTGTTGGTATTATTGAGAGTACCAATAGATAGTTGGACATTTATAATATTGGCTTTAATACAGCCCGTAATCTTGATGTTCGTTTATTGTGAAATTTTCAATAATTATAAAGCAAATGTTAGGATTGAAATGTTTGAAAATTCTACTGTGCGGATTGGATGTGTATATAGAATTAGACAACCAATAGGTAGAGGAACATATCATAAAGAAGTGTGGGTTGGTATTGATGAAAATTATCAGTCAATGCATGATATTTCAGATGTAAAATATAAAAACATTGATCTACAAAAAAATGATACAGTGTTACTTCGTGTTTCAGATGGGTATGCTCGTGTAACAGAAGTTCTTAACTGGAATCCTACTCGAGAAGAAATAGAAAGATATAAGACACCTCGTAAATTCAAGTCTTATATCAATGGTAAAATTTATGAGGAGGAAGAATAGTCATAAATTATGCAAATAAAATTCTGGATGAGATCGACGAAGAAATACGTTTGAAATTGTCTGAGGCAAAGATATAAAAGAAAGAAAATAACTAACTTATGCTACATAAATTAAAAATATTATTGCTTATTCTTGTCTGTCTTCCGCTGTGGGCGAGGGCAGAGAGTGATGATATTGAATAGTAGTAGTTTTTTCGGTATAATAACAATATAAATGAGCACAGAAACAGTTTTGAGGATTCAAGGAAAATCGGAAGGACTCTATGCTGACGTATGTAAGATAATCGCGTCGGCACAGAGTAACGCACACGTCCGTGTGTCTCTACGAGATTTGGACTGTGCGATATCGATACAAATGGGTAATTCCAATAATTTGAAAACGGTACACAATGCTGATGGGGTATAATTCCTGCTGTGTATCGTAGAGACGCACGGACGTGCGTGTAAAAAATTACCGATTTTTGGGTCAAATGCGATATAAATGCCATTACGAATTATGCATTGTGCATTATGAATTGAAAATCGTATCTTTGTGGCGTTGAAATAAAGAAGAAAGAAAATGAAAGAAATTGCAACGGATATATTCACATTTGAGGATTTGATCAAAAGTGATGCTTTGTATGTCGACAAGACGGCATTTGTGGCAAAGATAGTGATGGGAAAAGCTAAAAGTTTCTTCCTCTCACGTCCGCGTCGCTTCGGCAAGAGTCTGTTGCTTTCCACTTTCAAAGCTTTTTTCCAAGGCAAGAAGGATTTATTCAAAGGTCTTGAAATCGAACGTCTTGCTACTGATGTATGGGATGTTTATCCAGTGATCCATCTGGATTTGGCAAGTGGCTCGTCGTATGAGGGTATAAGCAATATAGAATCAGCGATGAAGTTGCAGTTGATTAAATCATGCAGAGATTTGGACGTTGAAATCGCAGATTCAGATGTGCCGACTATGTTCGATAATCTTATTGACTCGGTATACAGAAAATACAAGAAGAATGTGGTAGTTCTTGTCGATGAATATGACAAACCTATTCTCGACTCTATGAATAAGCCATATATTAATGATATTCTTGAATTAATGGCTGATTTCTATCAGAGACTGAAATCAGCTAATGACAAAGAACGTTTTGTCTTCATTACCGGCGTAACCAAATTCGCTCATGTGTCGCTTTTTTCTGGAGCCAACAACATTAAGGATTTGACAAGAGACAAAAACTTTGCGACTATGTTGGGCTATACTGAGGTCGAAATGAGAAACAACTTCAGTGAACATATTGATGCTGCCGCTTCAGAATTGGAAATGAGTCGTGACGATCTTCTTCATAATCTAAAATTGAACTATAATGGAGTCAGGTTTGTTAGAGCTTGCGACTCTGTATACAACCCCGTATCTATAGGAGAGTTTTTCAACAAACAGGATTTTGACAACTATTGGATAAATACTGGCACCCCAAGATTCTTACTGGATATGGTAAGAAACAACCCATTCGAGTTGAATGATATCACCCAGCAGTGGATGTTGGACGAGAATGATTACAAATATGACTTAGATGATTTGAGATTACAAAGTGTCGCTTTCCAAACTGGGTATCTATCCATTGCTGAATGGAAAAAGTATTCACCTACGAAGTGGATTATAAGATATGATTTCCCTAACATTGAGATTCGCGACAGTTGGTATAAAAACATTTTGACTCTAAAGCGAAAATCTAATTTTGCACTTAATCCTTTGTTGATTTCTTTGTCAGACGACCTTTACAATAAGGATGCAAACGCTTTCATGGAGAAAGTGTGCAATTTCTTCTCTGGCATTCCATACGAGAATGCAGGTGAAATCACAGAGGGATATTTCCGCAACCATCTCCGCACTTTGTTCTGCTTGTTCGGCATTCCAAACCAGTGCGAGATCATGGAGGCGAGCCAACGTGTTGACATTGTGGCTCAAACAGTAAAGATGGCTCTTGTGTTTGAATTGAAGATGTTGAGCAAAGACGAGTCTGATCCGGAGACAAAAAAGATGGAGTTGCTTGAATCTGCGTTGGAACAGGCAAAAAATAAAGGTTATGCGGAAAAGTATAGCAATGAAAGTGAGGAAGTCCACACAATCGGCATCGTTTTCGACGAGAAGAGTCGCAAAGTGGCGTGCTGGAAGATGATGGAGGAATAAAATAAGAAGGCGAGGATTTCACAACCCTCGCCTCTTAAAAAATATCAAAATTGGTTTTATTTTACCCACATGCCAATAGCACAATAAGCTGTGCTGTTAAAATTCTCAAAAACATCGATAATGGATAGACGGTGGAATATCCTACCGCCGGAGCATCTTTCGAACAAACACTGTTAGCATAGGCCAATGCTGGCGGATCTGTGTACGTTCCAGCAAGCATTCCCATCACCGTATAGTAGTTTAGTTTATAGTACAATCGAGCAATTGTGCCGACAACCAAGATTGGAATTACAGTAATAAGCAATCCACACAAGACGTACAAACCACCGTCGCCAGCCACAACTGTATCCACAAAACTTGCACCTGCCTTGATTCCTACCGAAGCAAGGAATAACACAAGTCCAATCTCACGAAGCATCAGATTGGCTGATGTCGTAGTATACGTCACGAGTCCTATCTTATGGCCATAACGACCAATCAGAATCGCAATAATCAACGGACCTCCAGCAATACCTAATTTCAATGGCACTGGCATCGAAGGAATAGCAATAGGAATACTTCCAAACATGATGCCGACAAAAATACCGACGAAGATTGTTGCCAAATTAGGAGCATGAAGTGTCTTCACACAATCACCGAACAATTTGCGTACTCTCTCCACCGCATCCTCACGTCCAACAACTCTAATTCTATCTCCCATTTTCAACTCAAGTGAAGGAGACGCAAATAATTCTATACCACCACGAGTGATTCGTGTCACATTAACCTCATATAATCTGTTGAGATGCAGTTTCTTAAGCGTTCTACCATTCAACTTAGGATTAGAAAGGACTACACTTTTGGAAGTCAGTTTTCCCTCCCCCACATCACTCCAGTCCATCTCACACTCTTCACCTAGAATAGTGACAAGCGCATTAGCCTCACTCTCCATGCTGACAATGAAAAGGACGTCACCTAACGATACCGTAGTCTCGCCACATGGAGAAATCATCTCGCCATCGTGAAGCAAACGAGAGCATACAAACTCCTTATCAAGTGTGCTTCTCAACTGCTTCAAGGACTTTCCATCAAAATTCTCATTCTTCAACGTGATGCACATCTTCTTTGGCTTCGACTCCGTATCTTCACCGTCAGAATCAAGCTCTTTCTCAGCCTGAGCCAAATCAGTTTTGGAGATAAAACGTATGGCTATTGTCGCCATAATAATACCTACCACACCTAATGGATAGGCACAAGCGTATCCATTCGCGATCAACGGAGCGTCTCCATCTGTAAAGACGGCATTAAGGGCCTCGTTAGCAGCACCAAGACCGGGTGTATTGGTAACAGCACCGAACAGTGTGCCGACAAGCATCGGTAGATTGTTCTTATCCGTAGTATCAAAAAAACAGTAGTAGCATCCGAACATCACAGCCACGTTGAGCATAATTGTCAACACAGCCAGCTTGTTCATCGTCACTCCACCCTTCTTGAAACTGTTGAAAAATCCCGGACCGACCTGCAGACCAATCATAAACACAAATAGAATCAGACCAAAGTCTTGAATGAATGTGAGTATGCTTACAGGTGCTGTAAACTTCAAGTGACCAGCCAAAATTCCCGCAAAAAGCACGAACGTGACTCCCAAAGAGATACCAGCAACCTTGATTTTGCCTAGATATATGCCGACAGAAATAACTATGGCATACAACAATGCGATATGGGCTACAGACTCGTTATTGGTAAACAGATTAGTCAGCCAAGAAAAGTCCATAATACTTATATTGGAATTTAGAAGTTTCTGATGTCGACTCAACACGTGAGTTCTCCTTCTCAGCTGACACTACATCCACTGAATCACCGTCGATAACGAAACCGTTATTCTTTCCACATTCTGAAACTTTTGAAACAGCTCTCCAAACAAATAGAGCAGCAATCACAACTAATAATGCAACCATGATTTATCTTTTTTACTTTTTTCAATTTTTATTTTCACTCTCCATGTCATCTAAAATCAACCGCCGTAAACGCTTTTATTTTTTGAAGACGGTCGCAAAATTAGATTTGTTTAGATTTCAGTTTGAATTTTCGTTATGAGTTTATCTAATAGATATTATTAGCGATTTTTGTAGTCCAATTCAGCCATTATGACTTAAACTTATAGTCATAATTAGTAGATTTAATGCAGACGATAATCATAGTGAATACTAAAAGGAGTAACTTTGCAGCCGCAAGATTATTAGAGATTATGGAACTAAGACAATTAAGGGCATTCGTTAAAATTGCAGAGACTTGCAATTTCTCGTTAGCGGCAAAAGAACTTTACACAACGCAAAGTGCGCTTTCTCAAAGTTTGAAAAAATTGGAGGAGGAACTCGGAGCTTCGTTGTTCCATAGAGACAATCATAATGTAGGACTAACTGAAGCTGGAGACGCGTTGCTGCCATATGCAAGAAGGACTATTGAAGAGTCTGACAATTGCGTCTATAAGATGCATGACCTTATGAATATGAAATGCGGTACACTTAATATAGGAGTAACACACTCCTTCCGCATCCTTACTTCTGATACATTAAACGTGTTTGTGAAACGTTTTCCAAACATCAAACTGAATATTTTCTATAAGACTAATGACGAATTGCAGAGCATGCTTTTGCATAAAGAGATCGACGTGGCTCTAGCATTCAAACCAGAAGTGATTGGCGATCAGATAGAGTCGCATAATCTGTTTGAAGACAAGCTATGCGCAATAGTTGCAAAAAATCACGACTTAGCGACAAAGAAAAGCATCACATTAGAAGAGATTGCCGAATATCCTCTTATTCTTCCTGCAGAAGGTACTCAAGCTCGCAGTATGATTGACAGAGTATTGAAGACGCATCCTGTCGACTTGAATCCACGAATAGTAATCAATGAGATAACTCCTATTTTGATGCTTGTGTCGTACGGAGAGATGATCTCTATCCTATCTGGAATTTCGACGAAAACCAGACCAGATGTGGTTGCCATCCCAATCGATGTAAAGGGCAACACTATGGAAGGAGCATTTCATATTCTTAAAAATTCTTATTTTAAACAATCTGCCAAGGAATTTATCAAACTGCTTTGCGAGACTCATCTACTGAGATTAAAAATGAATAGCCTATTCAATTAAAAAACAGGGACTTTATTGAAAAGTCCCTGCATATAAATCACATCTCTTTCAAGATTCTTAATACCTCGTCTACATCTATATTGAAAGCTTCCGCTATTTTTTCTGGAGGCAAAACATTTCTTAAAGCCACAATATTAGAAATTCTTTCATTGAAGGCTCCTTCAGCCAATCCCTCGGCTCTTCCCTCGGCTCTTCCTTCAGCCAAACCTTCGGCTCTACCCTTAACCAAACCTCTTTTTATTCCTCTATTCTCCGCATCATCCAACGATGATAGTTCTCGAGAGACAGCATCCCAATACTTATCATAATAAGCACGTTCAAGCTTTGTGTATGACGACTCTTCCAGACAATCGATTGCCTTCTTAATCAACGGATTAGAAACCAACTCTTGAGGAATTTCATCTATTGATTCCTTTCCATCGACGTCATTCAAAAATGACATCCAACTATTGGCATCTGTTTTCGTCGCTTTACATCCTGCCCTAAACTTTGGCATCTCCACAAAGACAAACTCAATTCCTTCTATTTTCAAGTCGGAATGATGATCATTGCATAAAGCATAATGATGAATAAACTCATCCTTATACTTATCACTTTTCAAGAAGATGTCATTTAGCAAACACAACGAATAGACAGGTTTGATAGTGTTGAAATGTTGTCCTTTTTTTGTCTGATTGACATAAGTTTTGGCAGCATTAAGCAAGGCCCTACTCATAAAGCTTTCCGACCAGTAAAGCTGCATCTCCACTATGAAATGCCTATCAAGACTATCCACACATTTCACATCCACCACAGAGTTTTTATTATATTCCGTAGTAGGCAACACACTTGTATCTTCGTATTCAATGCTTGTAATTTTAGCATCATCAGGAAGACTAACCAATGCATTCAACAAACTCATACACAAATCTTTGTGTACCCCAAAAACTTTTTTGAACGTGATATCGTTCTTTGGATCTAAGTACCGCATATCCTTTTTTCTCTTTATTAATATGTGCAAAAATAAGAAATATTAGTTCTATACCCAAATTTCGATTGCTTATTTTTATATCATTAATTTAATATCTATATTTGATTCCAACCCAAACAGATATGAAACACTTATTCTCCATCATATTCGCATTGAATCTTGCCTTCCCCTCTTATGCAGAGGAAGAGTTCAAATGGTGTTTGTATCACTTTAATTTTAATGCCCCGATGCAAAAAAATAGAGACGCAGTTTCCCGCGTCTCTATTAGAATCTATAATGGTAAGATTAATTACTTAACCTCCCAAGTGTCGTTAGTCTCAAGAAGCTCTGCGAAGTTGTGGTACTTCTTAGCTGCCTTAACCTCCTCGATCTGTGCGTTAACAGCCTCATCGTAAGTTGGAGCCTCAACGTCACGGATAACACCAAGTGCTACTGGATACTCCATCATAGCAAGCTTTAGCTGAAGAGTATTGTCCTCGCAGTGAGCATCGTGAACAAGAACGTCGTCCATTGTGTAGCCATCCTGACCGATAGTCACAACCTTAACACCGAAACCTTCCTGTACAAGACCAAACTCATTGTTCTCTCCGAATACCATCTTCTCACCGTGCTTCAAGTAGATAGCGTTCTTAGCACGACCTTCCTTAGTGTAAACTGCCTCGTGTGTACCATCGTTGAAGATAACACAGTTCTGAAGGATCTCGCAAACAGCAGCACCCTTGTGAGCGTGAGCTGTCTTTAGAACTGCAACTGTACCCTCAGCGTCAGTGGCAACTGCACGTGCGAAGAAGTGACCTCTTGCACCGAAGCAAAGCTCTGCTGGACGGAATGGATCCTCAACTGTACCGTAAG